>DATAWT010000066.1:0-2908 GCA_036267075.1 Solirubrobacteraceae bacterium | reverse complement strand
CAACTCGCCGGTCTGGTTCAACGTCGGCTTCGAGGAGAGCCCGCAGTGCTCGGCGTGCTTCATCCTCTCCGTCCAGGACACGATGGAGTCGATCCTCGAGTGGAACACCAAGGAGGGCAAGATCTTCCGCGGCGGCTCGGGCTCGGGCATCAACCTCTCGAACATCCGCGGCTCGATGGAGCCGCTCTCGAAGGGCGGCACGGCGTCGGGCCCGGTCTCCTTCATGCGCGGCGCCGATTCCTGGGCCGGCACGATCAAGTCCGGCGGCAAGACGCGCCGCGCGGCGAAGATGGTCGTCCTCGACGTCGACCACCCCGACATCCGCGACTTCATCTGGTGCAAGGCCAAGGAGGAGGACAAGGCCGCGGCGCTTCGCGACGCGGGCTTCGACATGTCGATCGACGGCGACGGCTTCCTCTCGATCCAGTACCAGAACGCCAACAACTCGGTCCGCGTCACCGACGAGTTCATGAAGGCCGTCGAGGAGGACGGCGAGTGGCGGCTGATCGCGCGCGCCACCGGCGAGCCGATCGGCGACCCGATCCCGGCGCGCGAGCTGATGAACGAGATCGCCGAGGCCGCCTGGCGCTGCGCCGACCCGGGCGTCCAGTACGACACGACGATCAACCGCTGGCACACAAGCCCCGTCAGCGGCCGCATCAACGCGTCAAACCCCTGCAGCGAGTATCTGCATGTCGACGACTCCGCCTGCAACCTGGCGTCGTTGAACCTCATGAAGTTCCGCCGCGCCGACGGCAGCATCGACGTGAGCGCCTTCGAGCACGTCGTCGACATCATGCTGCTGGCCCAGGAGATCGTCGTCGGGCCGTCGAGCTACCCGACCGAGGAGATCGGCGTCAACGCGCGCGCCTTCCGCCAGCTCGGCCTCGGCTACGCGAACCTCGGCGCCTACCTGATGTCAAACGGCATGCCCTATGACTCCGACGAGGGACGCTCGACCGCAGCCTCGATCACCGCCCTGATGACGGGCCGCGCCTACGCACAGTCGGCGCGAGTCGCCGCGGTCCTCGGGCCGTATGAGCGCTATGAGGAGAACCGCGAGGCCCACAACGCCGTTATGCGCATGCACCGCGACGCGTCCTACGCGATCGCCGACGACGGCTCGTGCGAGCCGGAGCTTCTGGCCGCGGCACGCACGGCCTGGGACGAGGCGGTCTCACTAGGCGAGGCGCACGGCTATCGCAACGCCCAGGCGACGGTGCTCGCGCCGACCGGAACGATCTCCTTCCTGATGGACTGCGACACCACCGGCGTCGAGCCGGACTTCTCGCTCGTCAAGTTCAAGGAGCTCGTCGGCGGCGGCCAGATGACGATCGTCAACCGCACCGTCCCGCAGGCGCTCCAGACGCTTGGCTACTCGGACGAGCAGATCGAGCAGATCGTCGCCCACATCAACGAGCACGGCACGATCATCGGCGCCCCCGAGCTTGCCGATGAACACCTGCCGGTGTTCGACGTGGCGGTCGGCGAGCGCGCGATCTCGCACATGGGGCACATCCGCATGATGGGTGCGGTGCAGCCGTTCATCTCGGGCGCCATCTCCAAGACCGTCAACATGCCCTCGTCGGCGACGGTCGAGGACATCGCCGACGCCTACACCCAGGCCTGGCACCTCGGCATCAAGGCGCTGGCGATCTACCGCGACGGCTCGAAGACCGCCCAGGCGCTGCGCACCGACGCGCAGGAGTCGAAGGTCAGCGAGTCAGACGTCGACGCGCGCATCGCCGAGGCGGTTGCCGAGGCGATCGCCCAGAGCGGGCCGCGCCGCCAGCGGATGCCGCGCGAGCGCCAGTCGATCACGCACAAGTTCTCACTCGGCGGCCACGAGGGCTACATCACGGCCGGCATGTACGAGGACGGGACCGTCGGCGAGATCTTCCTGACCGACATCGGCAAGGAGGGCTCGACGCTGCGGGGCATGATGAACGCCTTCGCGACGGCGATCTCGATCGCGCTGCAATACGGCGTGCCGCTCGAGACGCTGGTGCAGAAGTTCAGCTACATGCGCTTTGAGCCGGAAGGGATCACGACGAATCCGGAGATCCCGTTCGCCAAGTCGATGCCCGACTACATCATGCGCTGGCTGGCCTCGCGGTTCCTCGACACCGACGCCCAGGAGGAGCTCGGCATCCTGACCCCCGCCGTACGCGCCCGCGCAGCCGCGCAGGAGGCCGCGACGTCGCTGCATTCCTCGGACACAGCGGTTCCCGCCGCCGACCTCGACACGACGCCCTCAAACGGCGGCAACGGGTCCTCGCATGCGCCGACCAGCGCATTCACCGATACCCCGCCCGTCGTCCCCGCGAGGCTCGCCGGCCTCGATCTCGGCCCGGCGTGCACCCAGTGCGGCGGCATGATGCAGCGGACCGGCTCCTGCTACACCTGCCCGAGCTGCGGTAACAACACCGGCTGCGGGTAGGTGCGTCCCGTGTCGTGTTGCCCGGCTGAGAGGGCAACACGACACCTGCCGGTCCGCCGCGGCCCTAGCCTGATGCTCTGAAGCCCGCGCCGGCCGGTGAACAGCCGCCTGGAAGGGCTGCATTCGACGCGGCGACGGTCTCTCGCTCAAGCGGACCACCGGACGCGGCGCCCCTTGCATCTATTGAGCCAACCCGGCGGCCAACCCGGCGGGGTCAGGCCGGCGGCGTTACTTCTTTTTCTTCTTCTTCGCCTTCGGCTTCGCCTTGGTCACGGTGACCGTCGTTGTCGAGATCACCTTCCCGCCGGCGCTGATCACCACGCGCAAGGTGAGCTTGTGGAACCTCTTCAGCATCGCGCTGCCGGCGCCGTTCAGCTTCAGCGTCACGGTCGCCGACTTGCCCGGGGCGATCGTTCCGGCCATCGATCCGACGGTCACGACCTTCGTGGCCTTCTTCTTGGCCTTGGC
>DATAWT010000065.1:0-15436 GCA_036267075.1 Solirubrobacteraceae bacterium | reverse complement strand
CACGGCATCCACGGCGAGGGGCCGCGCGCGATCCAGTTCGCGTTCCTGATCTACATGCTGCCCCAGGGCGTGTTCAGCGTCGCCGTCGCGACCGTGCTCTTCCCGACCCTCTCGCGCCAGGCGGCGCGCAACGACGCGCGTGGCATGCGGCGCGCCCTGTCGATCGGCATGCGTCAGATCAACCTCCTGCTGATCCCCTCGGCCGCTTTCCTGATGGTCCTCGCGACGCCCGTCGTGCGACTGATCTACCAGCACGGCAGCGTGTTCGACGCGCGCTCCACGCACCTGACCTCGATCGCGCTGTTCTGGTTCGCGATCAGCCTCCCGTTCGGGGGCATCAACCTGCTCCTCACGCGGACGTTCTTCGCGCTCAAGCGGCCCTGGATCCCGACCGGCCTCGCGGCAATGAACATCGTCGTCGACATCATCGTCTCGGTCGCGCTGTACAAGCCGCTCGGGATCGCGGGGCTGGTGCTCGGCACGGCGATCGCAAACGCCGTCATGACCGGCCTCCAGCTGCGCCGTCTTCGCGCGGGCTTCAACGGCCGCCTCGAGGGCCGCCAGACGACGATGATCACCGTGCGGATCGCGGCGGCCGCCGCGCTCCTTGCGGGCGTCTCGTGGGTGGTCTGGGACCTGCTCGACCATCTCCTCGGGCGCACGATCGGCGCGCAGATCGTCTCGGTCGGCGCGGCCGCGTGCGCGGGCGGCTTCATATACACGCGCGCGGTGCTTGCGATGCGGATCCCCGAGGCGCGCCAGGTGCGCTCGCTCGTGCTCGGCCGCCTCGGCCGCGCATAGAGTTCGCCGCCGTGAACCTCGACGCGGTCGTATTCGACAACGACGGCCTGCTGCTCGACACCGAGGGCGCGTGGACGCGCGCCGAGGAGGCCCTGTTTGCCTCAAATGGCCACGAGTTCACCGCCTTCCACAAGCGCGAGCTGCTCGGATCATCGCCCCAGGCGGCCGCCGTCAAGCTCGAGGCGCTGCTGCACGCGCCGGGTCAGGGAATCGAGCTGATGCACCAGCTCGGCGCGCTCGCCTACGACCAGATGAAGGTCGACGTCGAGCCCCGCCCAGGGGCGGTCGCCCTGATCGAGTGGCTCGGCGAGAACCGGATTCCGTTCGCTGTGGCGTCCAACTCGACGCTTCGGATGGTCGAGCGCGGGCTTGACACCGCGGGCGTCGACCCGGCCCTCTTCACGGCGATCCTCACAGCTGATGCCGTTACTGAACCCAAGCCAGCACCAGAGATCTACCTGACTGCCTGCAAGGCGCTCGGCAGCGAACCGGCACGGACGCTCGTGCTCGAGGACTCACCGACCGGCATCGCGGCGGCGGTCGCGGCGGGCTGCTACACCGTCGCCGTGCCCTCGACCGAGGGCGTCGACCTGAGCGCCGCCGCGCAGATCGTCGGGTCGCTTGCCGCGCCCGAGCTCAGGCTGCTGCTTGGCCGTTGACGCCGAGTGTCTCGGCCTGCGCCTCGAGCGCGGCGATCACGAAGGCGACGTGGTCGTCGAAGGGGACGTCAAGTGAATCGGCCGCGCTCTGGAGCTCCTCGCGGTTGACGGCTGCAGCGAACGACGGCTGCTTGAGCTTCTTTCGCACCGACTTCGGCGTCAGGCCGTGCATCCCCTCGGGGCGGACCATCGCGCAGGCGATCAGGAAGCCGCTCAGCTCGTCGACCGCGTGGAGCGTGCGCTCCATCGCGTTCTCGCGCGCAACACCCAGGTACTCGGCGTGGGAGGCGATCGCATGGACCATCTCGGGCGGTGCGTCGCGGGTTTCGAGCTCGGCCATGATCGAGCGGGGATGTCCGGCCGCCGCGTCGTCCATGTCGGGATGGCGCTCGTAGTCGGCGTCGTGGAGAAGTCCGGTGACGCCCCACAGCTCGACATCCTCGCCGTCGCGCGACGCGTAGCCGCGCATCGCGGCCTCGACCGCAAGGCAGTGGCGGCGAAGCGGCGCCGCCGTCACCCACTCATAAAGCAGCTCGAGGGCCTCGTCTCGGGGGATCGGTCGCGGCATGGCGATGATCGGGTCCCGGCAGGGCAGGCCCCGATCGGCCCGTAATCTACTTCCTGGATGGCCGACCAAGCCCACATTCGCAACTTCTGCATCATCGCCCACATCGACCATGGCAAGTCGACGCTGGCCGACCGCATCCTCGAGCTGACGCACACCGTCGATGCCCGGTCGATGCGCGCGCAGGTGCTCGACACGATGGAGCTCGAGCGCGAGCGCGGCATCACAATCAAGGCGCAGGCCGTCCGCGTCAGCTACACGGCGCGCGACGGCGAGACCTATCAGCTGCATCTGATCGACACGCCCGGCCACGTCGACTTCAGCTACGAGGTCTCGCGCTCGCTCGCCGCCTGCGAGGGCGCCGTGCTCGTCGTCGACGCCTCTCAGGGTGTCGAGGCGCAGACGCTCGCCAACACCTACATGGCCGTCGAGGCGGGTCTCGAGCTGATCCCGGCGCTCAACAAGATCGACCTGCCGGGCGCCGAGCCCGAGCGCGTCGGCGAGGAGATTGCCGAGCTGCTTGGCGACGACGGTTCGGAGATCCTGCGGATCTCGGGCAAGACGGGGGAGGGGGTCGTCGAGGTGCTCGAGCGGATCGTCGAGCTCGTGCCGCCGCCTTCGGGGGACATCGACGCGCCGCCGCGCGCGTTGATCTTCGACTCCGAGTTCGACCAGTACCGCGGCGTCGTCGCCTACGTCCGCGTCGTCGACGGCGTGTTTCGCAAGGGCGAGGCGATTCGGACGATGGTCGGCTCATCGTCTGCCGAGATCGATGAGATCGGTTTCTTCTCGCCGGCGATGCGGCCCGTCGATGAGCTGCGCGCCGGCGACGTGGGCTATCTGATCACCGGGATCAAGGACGTCACGCAGCTGCGCGTCGGCGACACGCTGACGACGCGCGTGCGGCCCGCCGCCGAGCCGCTGCCCGGCTACCGCGAGGTCAAGCCGATGGTCTTCTGCGGGCTCTTCCCGATCGACTCCGAGCGCTTCCCGGAGCTTCGTGAGGCGCTCGAGAAGCTGACGCTCAACGACGCCGCGCTGTCCTGGGAGCCCGAGAGCTCGGACGCGCTCGGGTTCGGCTTCCGCGCCGGTTTCCTCGGCCTGCTGCACATGGACATCGTGCGCGAGCGGCTCGAGCGCGAGTACGACCTCGAGCTGCTGATGACGATGCCCTCGGTCGGCTTCGAGGTGACGCTGACCAGCGGCGAGGAGGTCGAGGTCCACAACCCCTCCGACATGCCCGATCCGGCGCGGATCGCCGAAATCCGCGAGCCGATGCTGCGGGCCACGATCATCACGCCGAAGGAGTTCATCGGCACGGTCATGGAGCTCTGCCGCGAGCGGCGCGGTACCCACTCGGCGCTGCATTACCTCTCGCCCGAGCGCGTTCAGATCGTCTACGACATCCCGCTTGCAGAGATCGTCATCGACTTCTTCGACCAGCTGAAATCGCGTACGCGCGGCTACGCCTCGCTCGACTACGAGCTGCTGGGGATGGTCGCCGCGAACCTCGTCAAGCTCGACGTCCTGCTCGGCGGCGACGCGGTCGACGCGCTGTCGATGATCGTCCACCGCGACAAGGCCTATGAGCTCGGGAAGGTCCTGACCGAGCGGCTTCGCAAGAAGATTCCGCGCCAGCAGTACGACGTGCCGATCCAGGCGGCGATCGGCTCCAATGTGATCGCGCGCGAGACGGTCAAGGCGTTTCGCAAGGACGTGATCGCGAAGTGCTACGGCGGCGACATCACGCGCAAGCGCAAGCTGCTCGAGAAGCAGAAGGAGGGCAAGAAGCGGATGAAGCAGGTTGGGCGCATCGAGGTGCCCCAGGAGGCCTTCCTCGCCGTGCTTGAGCTGAGCGGCAAGCCCTAGGGCGCCGAGATTCCCGCAAATTGCGGGAATCTCGCGTCACATGCGGCGTCCCGTTCGTCGCCGGCTGGTCGGAGGAGGCGGCGAATGGAATCGATCCAGGGATGGAGCGGGCGGATGTCGGCGGCTGGACGCCTCAGCGCGCTGGCCTGCGCGGCGCTCGCGGTGTGCTTGGCGCTCGACGCGGGCGTCGCGCGCGCGGCGAACTATCAGCTGGCGATCTGCCACGCGCCGGGCGTGGCAAGTCCGATGCCCGACGACACGATCACCTTCGGAAGCGACGGCGACGGCGCTGCGGCGGGCGTCTACGACGGCTGCGACGCCGACGGCTACATCTATGCCGACCTGGATGGAACCGTCGCCCACGCCGGCGACTCCGTGGCCTTCTGGCGCTTCAATGCGCCGCCCGGGACGGCCGTCACGCAGGCGGTCGCCTATCGCACGCTCGGCGCCGCGACGGGCGCCAGCGACGCCGTGCCGACTGCCGCACTCGAGTCGGTCTATCCGAGCGGAGCATCGATCGCCTACGACAGCTGCTCGCAGACGAGCGCCTGTCCGCCCGGCGCCGGCGGCGTGCTGGCGGGTTTCGACGCCTCCGAATCCTCGATCTTCAGCGGCCCCGGCCCGGTCACGACGCTCGAGGGCATCGCCGAGTGCGACGGGGCTGGCACCTGCGCCGCGGGCAGCGGCGGCGGCCAGTGCCCCGAGCTCGGGAGCGACCCGTGCATCGCGAC
This sequence comes from Solirubrobacteraceae bacterium, assembly GCA_036267075.1. Classification (GTDB taxonomy): domain Bacteria; phylum Actinomycetota; class Thermoleophilia; order Solirubrobacterales; family Solirubrobacteraceae; genus Palsa-513. The sequence goes on along the minus strand of DATAWT010000065.1, from coordinate 10,811 downwards.
CAACCACATCTACGCGCTGATCGTGACCCTCGAGGACGACACAGCGCCGACCGCGAGCGCGCTCGGCGGGTCACTGATCGAGCCGGAGACGTTGAGCGGCACCGTCGCGGTCGCCTTCGAGGGCCAGGACACCGGCAGCGGCCTTGCCTCGGCGGCGGTCAGCGTGGACGGAGCCGTCGTCGCCACGAGCGACTTCGGCGGCGATCCCGCGAAATGCGATCCGCTCAGCCCGGCCTCGACGAACGCGCCGGCGCTATTCGCGTGGAGCGTTCCCTGCCCGCTGATCGCCCACACCGAACTGTCCTTCGACACGGCGAAGCTGGCCGACGGCGTCCACGCGGCGAGTGTGAGCGCAACCGATGCGGCCGGGAACGTGGCAACCGTCTGGTCGGGCACGATCCGGACCGCAAACACCGTCGCCACGCCGCGCGCCGCCGCCGGCTCGGCGAAGGCCGGGACCGGGCCGGCGGGCGGACGCGCCAGCGGTTGCCGGAAGCCCAAGCTGAGCGCGCAGGGCACCCAGGAGGTGCGACTTGGTCAGCGAGCCGCGCTTCGCGGCATGCTGCGCTGCGGGCGGGCTCCGATTGCCGGTGCCAGGCTGACAATCGCATCGCGGGCGCTTGGATCCAGCGGCGGCTGGAAGCGCGACGGGGCCGTCTCGACAGGCCGCGACGGCTCGTTCTCCTACACGGTCGGCGGCGGGCCATCGCGGCGCGTGTTGGTCAGCTTTCACCCGGCGACCGGCGCGGCCCGGGCGAGCGCGTCGGTGATGGTCGCCGTCATCCCGCCGATCACGCTGACGGTCACTCCGGCGCGAACCACCAACGGCCACACGATCACCTTCCGCGGTCGCGTCGGTGGCGGTCACCAGCCCGCCGGCGGCGTTCCGCTCGACTTCGAGTACCTGGAGGCTGGGCGGTGGATGACCTACGACGTCGTCCACACCGACCCCGCCAGCGGTCGCTACTCCTATAGCTACACCTTCAGGCGGACCACCGAGCCGATCACCTACACGTTCCGCTTCGCGTTGCCGGCAAGCGGGGTCGAGCGGTATCCGTTCGCGCCGTCGGCGAGCCCGGCTCGTTCGGTGCACGTAGATCCGTAGGGCTGCGTGCGACGATTGTCGAGATGCCCGGAGGGGCTTTGGATGAGGTCGGAGCTCCGGCGCTGCGCCTGCGCGCGCTCGGCGCGGGTGACGGCGCGGAGTTGCGGCGGATTCTCCGCGAGGCGGAGGTCGCGCGCTGGTGGGGCCCGCCCGCCGACGGGTTTCCCTTCGATGAGCCGGAGGCGACGCGCCTTGTGATCGAGGTCGCCGGGCGGGTCGCCGGAATGATCGAGTACCACGAGGAGCTCGAGCCGCGCTATCGCCATGCGAGCATCGACGTCTTCCTCGACCCGCCGCTTCATGGTCGAGGGCTTGGAACCGAAGCCGTGCGCCGCGTCGTCGCGCTGCTGATCGAGGAACGCGGTCACCACCGCATCACGATCGATCCGGCGGCCGCGAACGCCGCGGCGATACGGAGCTATGAGAAGGCCGGCTTTCGACCTGTCGGCGTGATGCACCGCTACGAGCAGGACGCCGATCGGCCGGACTGGCACGACGGCCTGCTGATGGAGCTGCTCGCCGGCGAGAGCTAACGCTCAGACGGTGACGGGCACGCGCATCCGCACGACCGTGCCGCCGCCGGGTGCGGGGTCGACCGAGACGGTCCCCGAGTGAAGCTCTGCCACCTGGCGCACGATTGCGAGGCCGAGGCCGCTGCCGGCCAGCGCGCGCGATTGGCTGCCGCGGAAGAAGCGGTCGAAGATGTGGGGCAGCTCGTCAGCGTCGATGCCCGGCCCGTGGTCTCTGATCTCGAGCTCCCCGTCGCGTAGGCGAACCTCGATCGGCTGATCGGTGCCGGCGTGCTTGACGGCGTTGTCGAGCAGGTTGTTGACGGCCCGTCCGAGGCGCGAGGGGACCCCGGTCACAACGGTCTCCTCGAGCACGACATCGAAGCGCGCGCGCGGCGAGTAGAGCCGCGCTCGCTCGACCGCTTCGGCGACGAGTACGTCAAGGCGGATCTCCTCGCGCGAGTCGATGTGCTCGTCGGCGCGAGCGAGCTCGATCAGGTCGTTGATCAGCTCCGAAAGCTCCTCGAGCTGCACGACGACGTCGCGGACGATCTTTTCGCGCTCGCCGGTCGGCATCAGCTCAGCCCGCTCGAGGATCTCGATGTTGGTGCGGATCGAGGTGACCGGCGTCCGCAGCTCATGCGAGGCATCGGCGACCAAGCGCCGCTGGACGCGCGCCGACTCGTCGAGCTTGTGCATCGTGTCCTCGAGCACGCTGACCATCGAGTTGAAGGAGCGCGCGAGGCTGCCGAGCTCGTCGCGGCGATCCTCATCGATGCGCTCACCGAGATCCTGTGTCTCGGTGATGTGGCGCACGGTCGCGGTCAGGCGACGGACCGGTGAGAGCGTCGTGCGCGCGACGAACCAGCCGAGCAGTGCGGCGAGCGCGACGCCCGCCACTGTCAGGACCAGCAGCACGAGGCGGAGCTCGTCGAGCGTCGAGTCGGCCTCGGCAAGGGCGTGCGTGATGACGACCGCGAAGCCCGGCGAGACGCCCTCGGCAAGGACCCGGAACGGCTGACCATGCGCCGTGACGTCGAAGGCGAACTTGCCGCTGCCGGTACTTGCGACGTGTCTGATCGCGACAAGGCTGGGCTTGGCCAGCTGCAAGCTCTGACCGCGCGGGACGGTGAATGTCGCGCCGCTTGCGGTGACGATCTGGGCGACGTTCGTCGGGTCACCCGCCCGGACCGGGAAGCGGCGCAGAAGCCGCGCGTAGGGGGCGGGAGCGGCGCTGCTCGGGTGATCGATGCCGTGGGCGGCCGCCGCGAAGGCACCTGCGAGCGTCGCCAGCGACTCGTTGATGCGGTGATGCTGGCGGTTGCGCACAAGCACGTAGGTCGACGCCGAGGCGAGCGCCACGGCGACCGCGACCGCCGCCGCCGAGGCGATCGTGACGCGGCGCTGGAAGCTCATGACGACCGCAATATGTAGCCGACGCCGCGCACGGTGTGCAGCAGCCTCGAGCCGCCGTTCTCCTCGGTCTTGCGGCGCAGGTAGCCCATGTATACGCCGAGCGTGTTCGACGCGGCGCCGAAGTCGTAGCCCCAGACGTGCTCGAAGATCGTCGAGCGGCTTAGCACCTGGCGGGGGTGGCGCATGAAGAGCTCGAGCAGAGCGAACTCGGTGCGCGTCAGCTCAAGACGCGTGCCGTTGCGGTGGACCTCATGCGCGATCGGGTCAAGCGCCAGGTCGTCGAAGCGCAGCGGGCTCGCGCCGTCATCGCTGCCCGAGGTGCGGCGACGCAGGAGTGCGCGCACGCGTGCCATCAGCTCGCGTAGCGCGAACGGCTTGACGAGGTAGTCGTCGGCGCCGGCGTCGAGGCCGGCGACGCGGTCGTCGATCGCGTCGCGCGCCGTCAGCATCAGTACAGGGCTCCGGTCGCCGCTGGCGCGCAGACGCCGGCATACCTCGAGCCCCGACACGCCGGGCATCGTGACGTCGAGGACGACGGCGTCGAAGCGCTCGCCGGCGAGGACCTCGAGTGCCTCACCGCCGCTGCGCGCGATCTCGACGTCGTAGCGCTCAAGCGAGAAGGCGCGGGCCAGCGCCTGTTGAACGGCCGGCTCGTCGTCGACTACGAGGATCTTGGGCCGCTCGCTCATCCCATCACAGCGCCCCGCGACGTGGCGGGGCGAGGGGCGGGCCCGGCCGGGGGATGCCGGGCCCAGGCCCACTCTCGCATCTGCTCTGAAGGGCCGGGTAAGAAGCTCATATGAACGACCCGCGCCGGCGGGGCATTCTCAGGCTGCGCGCGACGTCTTCAGCGCGCCGGCGGACGCTGTCGCGGAGCTTGCTGCTGGGGGTCGCTGGGCGGCGGCGATCGGGCACGCGTGGAGGGCCGTTGTGGTGCCGGAGGAGACCGGCGGCGGGCATGTCGGGCAGATCGCAATCACCGCGTGCGCGCCGTTGGCAGGAATCGCCGTAGCGCGCTGCGGACAGACGATCGGCCGGCAGACGATGTCCGGCTTGCTGGAGCCCGGGTCTGTCGTTCCAACCACGGGCGGAAGGCAGGGCGACGGCGGACATGAGACGCCGGTCGGCCCCTCGCACGGCGGGACCGGGATCGGCTCGCAGGGCAGGATCAGCTCAACGCGGCCCTTGGCCTTCCTACCGTGAACCGGCGCGACGTAGACGCAACGGACCGGGCGGCAGAACGGGATCGGGTGAGGCATGCCGGTCGCGCCGGTAGTGCCTGTTGCCCCGAAGAAGCAGGGCAGCGGGCGGCAGGCGATGTAGTCCCCGGTCGCGCCGGTGCGGCCGCTCGAGCCGACGGCGTAGGGAGTCGGGCACGGAATCGGATAGCAGCCGGTTGTGCCGGTCGGCGCGGTGGGCGCCGGCTTGTGATGGCGGCTGGGGTGGCGGCGGTGACGCTTCACCGTCTTGAGGTGGCGGACGACCAGGCCGCCGCGCCCGGCCGACAGCGGGCAGAAGATCGCGTGTCTGGCCGTGCTCGGCGTCGAATGGCCGCTCGCGAGCGCGGGGATCGCAGCAGCGATCGCGACGATCAGGACCACCCCAGCACTCCTCACCGGCTTGGTCACCCTTCCAGGGTACCAGCGCCGATCAGGCCGCCAGGCGATCCTCCTGGGCCTCGATGTCAAACGGCCGGCCGGCGCTTCTAGACTCGATCCGCACGCGCGGCGCCGGCAGCGGCGGCTGCGCGCCGGCCCGCACGAGCGCGATCCGCGCGAGCGCGAGCAGGACGCGGATCAGCGACCACGCGAAGGCGACCGCGATCGGAGCCATCAGGAGCCCGGCGATCAATCCGATCGTCGGATGGCTGCTGTTCGCGGCCCAGTCCCACGCACCCCAGTCGAGTGCGGCGAGGACGGCCGTCACGCCGAGCGGTCCCAGCGGCATCGTGCGGAGCCTAGCGCGGCCATCCGACGCGATCAGACGGCGATCCTCGGAATTTGCAGGCAAAGCAGCGTCTGCTCGCTGTGCGGCGCCGGTCGGTCTATCCTTCGCTGACGGCTTGCGGGCGAAGTGTTGTGGTTGCACAGAAGCCTTCCAAGCTTCTAGGGCGGGTTCGATTCCCGTCGCCCGCTTGCAGTTCCACGGGGAGTGGCGCAGTCTGGTAGCGCACCCGGCTGGGGGCCGGGCGGTCGCAGGTTCAAATCCTGTCTCCCCGATACGAAGAAAGCGCCTGGAAAACGGGCACTTTTGGGCCCGCGTGGAGGCTAGTCAAGACAGGCCCCGGGGTCCATTGGGGTCCAATTGTGCTTCGCGACATCGGTTCTCGAGGCGTCCGCAAAACTTCTTGCCTCGCGCATCGTGTCTGCGTTCCGACGGACATGCGGCCACGAGAGTCTCTGGGCCAGCAGCATCACGGGCGACCGCGTACTGACCGAATGGAGCAGCCACGGGACCGGCGTGGCGCAGGCATGGCGCGATACGGTGTTCACGTTTTGTTCAACCCATCCCGGGGGCTGAGATGTCGAACACGTTGGCTGAGTTGCGCAGGGATCTCGAACGCCGCGTGCGCGAGTTGGAACCGCTCGTCAAGGAGCACGCCGACCTGCGCAAAGCGCTCGACGCACTGGGACGCACAACTGCTCCCGCCCGACGCGCGGCCACCGCGCGCAGTCCCGCGCGCGGAAGAGCTGCCCGATCCACGACTACGGCAGCAACAGCGAGCGGGGGTCGCCGAGGCCGCGCGGCGGGAAGCGGAGCGCGAGCTCAAGAGGTACTAAGGCTCGTCCGTGGCAATCCCGGAATTACGATCTCGCAGCTGGCGAAGCGGATGAAGATCAAGCCCAACTGTCTCTACAGAGTGCTGCCTCAGCTCGAGAAGCTCGGTCATGTGACGAAGCGCGACAGGGGCTACCACCCGCCAGAGAGCTAGCTTTGGCGTTCGTTCGCGTCGCCACCTACGCTGTGCGGCCGAGCGAGACGGACGAGATCCGCCGTCGTATCGAGAAAACGCTCGTCCCGCTCTACCAAGCGCAGCCAGGATTCCTCTCGCTGTCGATCGTGGACGCCGGCGACTACATCGTGTCGATCTCGAACTGGGATACGGGCGAGCACGCGCGTGAGGGTGCCGAGGTGGCGATTGGCTGGGTCAAGCGACAAGCGGACCTCGTGACCGGTCCGCCCACGACGAGCCACTTCGGCAGCGAGATCGTCTTCGCCGAAGGCCGGGGCGGATGAGCGCTGGCGCACCGCCGGCCCCGGGCGAGCCGCACTGGCAAAGCATCCTGATCACAGAACTTCTTCTCGTCGCTGAGTGCCGGCATGAAACTCCTTTTGAGAGCTCATGTGTAGAAAGTTCCTGACACTGTCGTCCGGCGCCTCGAGCGCACGGGAGGGCCGGCGTGCTCCTGACCGGCCCTCCAATCGCCCACTGCGTGCTTAGGCCTTGTTACGTTGTTACCTCGACCTTGTGGGGTTGGGTGCGCTCGGTCTTGGGAATCCGGACGGTTAGTACTCCCTCGTGGAGCTTGGCTTGGATCTGTTCGGCGTCGGGCTGGCCGGGCAGCATGACGCGGTACTCGTAATGGCCAATCCGGCGTGTTTGTCGCCTGATCACGCCTTTGCGTTCGCGTTCTCGGATCTCGCCGGAGATCTCAAGCTCGGAGTCGCGTAGCTCGACCGTAATGTCTTTGCGGTCGACGCCGGGCAGCTCGGCCTCGACGTTCCATGCGTCATCGGTTTCCTCGATGTCCACCGCTGGCGCCCAGGTCGCCTCGCCATTAGTGGCGCGAACCGGTCCGAACACCCCTTGGAAGAGCCGATTCATCTCGCTCTGCATATCCTCGAGCTCTTGAAAGGGGGAAAGCCGTCGCGCCGGCCACGCCGGACGCGACTCCCGTGACCTCGTTGCTGGGAGGGACATGGTTGCTCCTTTCTCGATCGTTGTGTCTCCGCCGAAGGCGGATGCTGCGCCCTTCCTGCCAGTTCTCGAATGAGGCCCGCGCGCCAGCGGGCGACTCCGCGTGCACAGCGCCGGTCGTTGCCAGCGCGAGCTCGACGATCCTCGTCAAGGCAGGACTCGGGATGATCACGACGCGCCCACCAGCGTCATCGCCCAGTCCGAGCAGCGACCGCAGACCGGCAACGTCGACAAACTCGACACGCCGCAGGTCAAGGTAGACGCGATCGGCGCCGAGACGCAGAACACGCTGCACAGACCGTTCCAGCAGAGGCGCTGTCAGTAGGTCCAGCTCACCAGCAACCACAAGCCTTCGTGGGGTCGTAGCGGCTTCGAGCGCTACCGTGAACGCCTTGGGTGCCGTTGCCATCCGGCCTCCTTGGAAGGGTTCCCGTTTCGTTGTAGCACCACGTGCACGCCGTCCCACCCTGCCTCGGTCGATTCCGGCGCAAATTGCGCGCGTTTCGGTGCTCTTCTGGCGTGTCGCCCGGCCTTGCCGCGCCCGGCTCTCCACCGAGTGCAAGCTCGCCGTCGTGGATCAGGGCGCCCACCGCTGGTCCGGGGGCGCGGGCCGGGAGTCACCGGCGATTCGGTGCGGTGCGATCGCCACGTAGCCGGTGATCACAAATCCGAACAGGCACGTCACACCGACGGCGTGCGCCCAGGCGGCGTCGGCGATAGTCAGCAGGCCGAACCCGGCAATGAGGCAAGCTGCCGCTGCGCGCGCGAACAGACCGCCGGGTGATCCCAGCGCTCGCTCGGTCGCGCTCGGCACGCGCGACGAAGCGTCTTGCGAATCGTCTAGTCGCCCGGTGAGCGCCAGCCGGAAGAGCAGGGCGAGCGAGGGGAGGAGGATGATGGCGCCGCCGAGCACGACGACGATGACTGCGACGAGCGTGTCGTGTCCGGCGGCGGCGCGGGCGAGAGTCAGCCTGGGCAGGATCAGCGGCTGTTGGGCGAGGCCCCAGCCCGCGATCACAGCGGCGACGGCCAGGGCCGCGCACCAGCGGGCCTCGCGGAAGCGCCGCGCCCAGACGAGCCAGAGCGTCGCGACGCCTGCTACGACGGAGAGCAGAAGCGCCGGAAGACCCGGGCCCTCCACGAGGCGACGGTAGAGATGGTGCGCGTCGCTTGCGAGCACGATCAGGCCGGCTGCCGCGACACCGCCGGCGATTACCCCGGCAATGAGCGCGCGGGCACGGAAGGCGTCCTCGAGGTCGCGGTCGCCGCTGCGCACGGCGTCCGCGGCCAAATAGACGGCCGCGAGATACCCGCCGAAGGCGACGGCCAGCACTCCCACTAGCACTGCGATCGGGTTGAGCCAGCTGGAGAACAAAGCGCCCGCGGCGTTGCCGACCGGAACGCGGCGGGCGGCGATTGCACCAATGGCCGCGCCGAGCGCGAAGGGGGCGATGATCGAGGAGATCGAGAAGCCGGTGTCGATAAGACGACGCTGGCGTCCGGTTGGCTCGGCGCTGCGCAGAGCGTAGGTCGCGCCGCGGAAGATGATCCCGACCGCCGCGATGAAGAGCGGCACCGCGAGCGTCGAGGCGATCGAGCCGAACGCGACCGGATACGCGGTCCACGTGATGGTCAGGATGAAGATCAGCCAAACGTGGTTGGCCTCCCAGACGGGCGCCATCGAGCGGTGGGCATGCTCGCGCAGCCGCTCGCCCCGCTCACCGCCACCCGCCAGCAGTTGCCACAAGGCAGCACCGAAGTCGGCGCCGCCGAGCACCACGTACAGCGCCGCACCAACCAGGACGAACACGGCCGGCGCGTCGTACAGATGCATCTCAGCCCCGCTCCCCCTGCGCCACAAGCGACTCGAGCGGGACCAACGCAAGCCGTCGCAGGCACCAGACGACGCCGATCCCGACGAGTAAGTAGACCGCCACGAGCGTGCCGTAGCCGACCGGGATGCCGTGGGCGCCGGTCACCGCCTGCGAGGTCAGCATCACGTGGTAGACGACCCAGGGCTGGCGCCCTACCTCGGTGACGGTCCAGCCGCAGATCAGCGCCACGACCGATAGCGGCCCGGCCGCCGCCGCACACCAATAGAACAAGGCGCTGGTCGGTAGCCGGCCGCGGCGGACGCGAATCCACAGGTACACCGCCGCGAGCAGCACCAACAGCGTGCCGATGCCGACCATCAGCTGAAAAGAGACGCGCACTACGTTTACCGGCGGTCGTAGGTCTGGCGCCACCGTGTCTAGCCCCACCACCGTCGCATTGGGGTTGTGGAAAGCCAGCAGCGACAGCAGCTTGGGGATGGCGATGCCGAAGTCGATGCGTCCGTGGCTGTACCAGCCGAGCAGGTGCTCCGACGCCCCCTTGGTTGTCTTCGCCAACCCCTCGATCGCAGCCAGCTTGATCGGCTGCGCGCTAGCCACGACGCGCGCCGCCCAGTCGCCGACCAGTAGCTGCACGGGCGACGCGAGCGCCGCGATCGAGAGCGGAATCGCCAACGCCGTCCGCTCGTAGCGGCCCCAGCGGCCGCGCAGGCGGCCAATGGCATATGGGGCGGCGAGCAGGAAGCCGGTGACGATGTAGCCCGCCACGTACATGTGGATCAGCTCATGCCACAGGAAGCTGTTGTCGAACAGCGCTTTCCACGGGTCCACGTCGACGGTGTGGCCGTGCACCAGTCGGAAGCCGGACGGGTGCTGCATCCAGGCGTTGACCGAGACCACCATCAGGGAGCCAGCGAAGCCCGCGACCACGATCGGGAGCGCGCTCAGCAGGTGAGCACGCGGCGACAAGCGGTTCCAGCCGTAGACGTAGATGCCGATGAAGATCGCCTCGATGAAGAAGGAAAAGCCCTCGATCGCGAACCCCAGACCGAAGACGCCTCCGAAGGTGGCGGTGAAGTTCGGCCACAGCAGCCCCATCTCGAAGCTGAGGATCGTGCCCGTGATCACCCCGACGGCAAACAGCGCCGCCATGATCCGCGTCCAGCGACGCGCCAGCACCCGATACAGAGGATCCCCCGTGCGCACATGGAGCCATTCGACACAGACCACCATCGCCGGAAGCGCGATGCCGAAACACACCAGCGGGATATGCACGGCGAACGACAGCGCCTGTATCTGCCGCGCCTCCAGCAGATAATGCTGCGCCACCGGGCCCAGCGCAGACGCCCCGTCGCCCATCAGCCGGCACGCTCAGCGCCCAACGGCAACCCCGCACGGGGCACCATGGGCTCGACTGGAATGTTCGCGCTGGTGCTGCAGGGTCCCATCCCACACGCGCCTCGTCGCGTTCGTCCAACCGCCGACTGCAGCTCAAGCTAGCGCATCGCCGCCGTGCCCCGGCCGCGGGCACAACTGATCACCGGCCAGCCCGCCCTCCCGCCGCTGACCATTAGCGCCCGGCGCAAGACTCCTCGCGTGGACCAACAACTCCGCGCTCCATGATTCTTTAGTAGCGGGATGGCCGTTGGCGGGGTGCCGCTGTGCCGGCCCGCAAAACCTAGGCTGCGGGCGGATCCAAATCGCCGGTTTGCTTCGTCAGAAGCGCTACCCGGGATTCGGACCCGGGACAAGGGTGCTTACATTTCGCCCAGTACCGAGTGTGCGCATCGGGCCGTTACGCTCGACGAGTGCCGGGCGGTGGCGGAAGACGCGTGGGCTGCCGTGTTTCGGGCGCTTAGGTGAGATCGCTGACGTACAGTTTCGCGGCGGCGATGAAGGAGAAGCCGGCGCTTTCGAGAACGGGTCGCGACATCTGTCCGGCCTGCACGGTTAGCGCGGGTGTGCCGCGCTTTACTGCGAGGTCCCAGCGTGCGCGAATCATGGCGCGGTAGACGCCGCGGCGGCGCGCG
>DATAWT010000064.1:0-19865 GCA_036267075.1 Solirubrobacteraceae bacterium | reverse complement strand
GCACGTCTCGATCGCCACCTGCGCGGTGTGCGCAAGCTCCTTCGCAGCGGCGTCCGAAGCCTTGCCCTTCTGATTGATGAAGGACGGAATCGCAATCGCGGCAAGAATGCCGATGATCAAAATCACGACCAGCAGTTCGATGAGCGTGAAGCCGCGATCCTCATGCAGTCTGGTGCGCTTCAAAGAGCGGCGGAGGGATATGAACATGCGCCAATGATCGGCAAACCGACTCATTCCCTTTAGACCCGACTTGCGGGCTTTTACCGATCGGTGTCAGCCGCCGAGGCGGATGCCGTACCCCTGAAGCGCAAGGACGGCCCGGTTTCGCAGCGAACCCGGCCGCGGTAGGAGCCCGAGCGAGATCGCCGCTCCGTAGGCGTCGAAGACGGTCCGCACGCGCCACATACGCGTCCGGGTGAGATCGAGCTCGCACCAGAAGACGGCGTGTACGGAGATCTCGCGATGCGAGGCGGGAAGGCCGTCGAGAGCGCCGGTGTTTTGCCCGCTGGCACGCACGGGCAGCGCGGCGAAGCGGCCGTCGCTGAGGCGTTCACCGGCCCGTTCGAGATGGAGCCCCGGAAAGGCCCGCCACAGGCGCTCGGCGTGCTCGGACAGCGCGGGCACCCCCTGAAGCGGCGTGCTCGTCACGGGGTCCTCGTAGTGGAGATCAGGCGCGCAGAGCACCAGGAACGACCCGCGATCGCCTGAGGACCACGCGGCCTCCCAGTCGTCGGCGAGCCGGTTGAGCTGCTCGCTGGTCACGGCGGCCATGCTGGCACACCTGCCACGGCAAACGCGCCTGTCAGCGAGATGGCGCGCGTGGGCCCAGCGCGCTCAAGCGCTGTCGCGACTCCTGCCTGCGCGACGCGCCATTCGTCCTCGCGTCCTAGCTCGCAGGGGGTGGCGGTGGCAGCCCGGCCGGGCCCATGAACGCGAACACCTGGTCGGTGCCTGGAAGGAGCAGCAGGCCGTCGCCAACCGACGGCGTCGCGAAGTGGTTCGCGTAGGCGCCGAAGGGGATCGAGATGACCTCCTTGCCGTTGGCCGGGTTGAGGGCGTGGACCGCGTCATCGCTGCCGATGGTCCAGACGAGTCCGTCGGCGATGATCGGTGCGCCGGCGGCGCCGTCGCTGTCGGTCCACAGCTGTTTGAGGTACGGCTTCTTCGCCAAGACCTCGATCGCCGTGACGCCGTTCGGGCAGGGTATGTAGGCGACCGAGCCCTGCACAGCGCGTCCGCCGTCGGGATCGCCATTGCACAGCGGAAGCGATGAGACCTCGCCCTCCTCGCCGCCGAGATGTCCCTGACGCAACAAATAGGCAATGTCCGACTTGCCGACCTGGAGCACGTAACCATCGATGAGCATCGGGTCCCCGGTCCCGAGATCGAGGTCGTCGGCGCTGAGCATCTGCCAGTCCTTGGGGTAGAAGATCGACTCGAGCTGCATGGTCGGCGAGAGTTCGAGGACCGCGTCACTGTCGTCGTAGCGCTGGCCGCCGCCGAGGTCGTAGCCGTCGGCGCTTGCGACATAGACGTTCCCGTGCGGGTCGATGACCGGAGAACTGCCGCCCATCCAGACCGCCCCCCGGTCCCGGCCACCGCTGATCTGGAAGTAGTGCAGCGATCCGCCCTGCTCGGGGATCGACACGACGTAGCCGTGGGCGGGGCCGTTGGGCCCGGGACAGTCGCCGAAGTTCTGACCGTAGGCGATGACAACGAACCCGTGGTCGAGCGCCAGTCCTGGCCGCTGAAGCTGCGCGAGCTGGTCCTCGCCGGCGCTCGGCATCGCCTGCTGGTCCAGTTCGACCTTGCCGGTTAGCAGGTTGAGCCCGAACAGACGGTGCGACGCTTCGACGCCATGAGACGCAGCCGGGCCGCGTATCAGGGTGTCCGCGTCGACGAAGATCTCGCTGCGCTTGAGGTCGATCACAGGAGTGCCTGTGATGCCGACCTGCGGCGAGATGTCGCCGCACGGCAAGTCGCTGGACGGCACGGGCTTCGCCAGGTGGCGCGACCACAGGATCCGCCCGGTGCGCGCGGCCATCACGTAGACAGTGTCGTTTTGGGTCGCCTCGACGACGCGGCCGTCGGCGACGAGCGGCTCGCCATAGACCTGTCCGTCGAGCGCCGGCGAGATCCAGGCGCGTCGCGTAGGCCGCAGCTTGGTGCTCGCCGCGACCCCGGTCGCCTGCGCAGTCCCGTGGTAAGTGCTCCAGCTGGTCCCGAAGCCCGAGGCCTGTGTCGATCCCGCCATCCCGGCCGCCGCGGCGCCGAAGTAGCCGAGCGACGCAGCCGCCACGGCCGCCCCGACTGCGACCGCCGCCCTCAGGCGCTTGCGGCCTCCCTCCCGCGAGGCGTCCGGACCAGCCTCTGTTCTCACCGCGCAACCGGACCAGCTGCCACCGTTCATTGAGTGTACGCGGCACCGCGCGACTGTTCGACGGCACCCGGGCGACGCGAGGACGTCGAGCGATCCGACCGGGTCCGGGCGGCACGATCTGCAGGAACGACAGCGGCCACGGTGGCCCGCTCCCGTCACGAGTGGGACACTTCGTCGCGCCCGCCGATCGAGGCGGCCGATCGGTTGCCGCAGACTTGCCGTGATGGAGAAGCCCGTCGCATCCCCCCGCCGGCGCAAGGCCCGCCCAACGAGCGACGCGGCGCCATCGGCGCCGCAGCTTCAGTCGACGCCGCCAACACGACCGCCGTCTCCTCGCTCGCAGGCGCGCCGCGCGCGCGAGGAGGAGGCGCGCGCCGCGCTGACGCCGCTCGCCCCCGGCGAACGTCCGCGACCGCTGCTCGCGGCGGTCGCCACCTGCGCGCTGCTCGGCAGCGCGAATCTGATCGCCTACGCCGCGGGCGCGAAGATCGACGGGCACCGCCCCCTCACCGCGGTGCTCGCCTTCACGGTGGTGACGGCCGGACTTGCCGGCGGCATGTGGGCGCGGCGCTACCTCGCGGTGCTGGCCTTCGAAGCGTTGCTGGCGATCGCCGTGCTCCTCTTCGCGCTGTTCCTCGTCGAGGCGTCGAACCTCGAGGCGGTGGCACTGTGCGTCGTCGTGATCGGCTTCGGCGGCTGGCTCTTCTGGAAGCTCGTGCGGGTGATGGGGCGGATGTCGGTTCCGCGTCAGCCGTCATCTGGCTGAGGACGCTGGCGCGTGTTCTTGCGCTGTGCGGTGGCGCGCTTTGAGCGGAGGCGATCCTCGCGCGCGGCGGCGCTCGGCCGTGTCTTGCGCCGCGGGCGGCTGACGCGCAGGGCGTCCTCGAGCTTTCCGGCGAGGCGCTCGAGCGCGAACTCGCGGTTGCGCAGCTGGCTTCGCGCGTCCTGGGCGACGGCGGTCACGCGCGGCCCGGCGCGCTTGAGGAGCCGCGCCCGCTGAGCGTCGCTGAGCGCCTGGGAGGCGCTCACGTCGAAGACCGCCTCGACACGTGAGGCGGTGACGTTCGCGTGCTGCCCGCCGGGCCCCGAGGAGCGACTCGTGCGCAGCTCGATCTCATCGAGGGGGATCTCCAGGAATCTGCCGATGCGCAGCGCGGGCGCCATCGGTCAAGGATCCCGGATCTGGCCGTCATATAGGCTCCAAGCCGATGGCCGCACGGAGCTTTGACTGCGTCGTGATCGGCGCCGGGCCGGGTGGCTACGTGGCGGCGATCCGTGCGGCGCAGCTTGGAATGAGCACCGCCGTCATCGAGCGGGCGAGCGTCGGGGGCCGCTGCCTGAACGTCGCCTGCATCCCCGCGAAGGCCGTGCTGCGCGCCGCCGACATCCTCAGCGAAGTCCAGGAGGCCGGCGAGTACGGGATCGTCGTCGGCGATGCGAAGGTCGACTTCGCCGCCGTCATGGAGCGCCGCGGCAAGGTCGTCTCGACGCTGACCGGCGGGGTCGCTGGACTCTTCAAGAAGAACAAGATCGAGCTCATCGAAGGCGTGGCGTCGCTGACCGCTTCGGGCACCGTCACGGTCGGCGAGGATGAGCTGAGCGCGAAGACGATCATCCTGGCGACCGGGTCCGTTCCGAGGTCCGTCCCGGGCATCGAGTTCGGCGGACGCGTCGTCGGCACGGAGGAGGCCTGGGCGTTTGAGCAGCTGCCCGCGAAGCTCGCCGTCGTCGGCGCCGGCCCATCGGGGACGGAGATCGCCTCGGCCTATGCTCGGCTCGGCTCGGAAACGCACCTTTACGAGGTCCTCGACCGCGTCCTCCCGACCGAGGATGCCGACATCTCGAAGGTCGTCGAGCGGGGCCTCGGCCGTCAGGGCGTGAAGGTCCACACCGCGACGCCGGTCGAGAACGTCCAGAGCGGCGGCGACTCGGTCACGTTCAGCGGCGGCGGTGAGCAGATCGAGGCCGACTGGGTCGTCCTCGCCGCCGGGCGCGGCCCCGACGTCGCAGGCCTCGGGCTCGAAGAGGCGAGCATCGCGCTCACAGAGCGCGGGTTGATCGACGTCGACGGCGCGCAGCGCACCTCGCGCGGGGGTGTCTACGCGATCGGCGATCTGACCGCCGGCCCGGCGCTCGCCCACAAGGCGTCCGATGAGGGGATCATCGCCGTCGATGATGCCGCCGGGCGCCCGACCCATCCACTCGTCCACGTCGATATCCCGCGCGCCACCTTCTGCACGCCGAACGTCGGGAGCTTCGGCCTGACCGAGGCGCAGGCGCGCGAGGCCGGACACGACGTGATCGTCGGCAAGGTGCCGTACGGCGCCGTCGGCGCGGGCACGATCTACGGCGACCGCGCCGGGATCGTCAAGATCGTCGGCGAGAGCCGCTACGGCGAGCTGCTCGGCGGCCACATCGTCGGCACGCGCGCGACCGAGCTGATCCAGGAGCTCGTCAACGTCCGCTCGCTCGAGGGCGGGTTCGCCGAGGTGGCACGGATCGTCCACGGGCACCCGACCCTGTCGGAGGCGGTGATGGAAGCCGCCCGTGACGCCGACGGGTGGCTGATCCACGGGTAGGCGCGGTGTCCGCGGACGCCGCCTTCTATTTCGATCTGCGAAGCCCGCAGGCCTACCTGGCGGCCGAGCGCGCGCTGCGCGTGCTCCCGGCGCCCTGCGAATGGCAGCCGATCCTCTCGCCCGAGCCGGCGTATCGCTGCGAGGCGGAGGTCGACGCGATGCGCGAGAGCGTCCAGGTGCGCGCGCAGGCGCTGGCGCTGCAACCGCTGCGCTGGCCGGCGAGCTATCCCTACGACAGCCGCCAGGCGATGCTCGCCGCGACCTACGCCAAGCGGATCGGCAAGACCGTCGCCTTCGCGCTGGCCGCGTTTCGCCAGGCATTCGCCGGAGGGCGGCCGCTCGATGTCGAGGACAACGTGCTGATCGCGGCGGCGGCGTGCGAGATCCACCCCGCGGCGCTGACGCGCGCGATGCAGACGCGCTCGATCGCCGCCGAGCTCGAGCGCGCGAGCGAGGAGGCCCACTCGCTCGGCATCCACGACGTCCCGGCGGTGCGCGTCGGCGCGGAGGTGCTGGTCGGCGAGCTCTCGCTTGAGGCCGCCGGGGAGCTGCTCGCGAGGGCGCGCGGACGGTGAGAGCCGGCAACGCCTACCGGCTGCTCGTGCGCCGCGGCGGCGCCGTTCCGGCGCTGCTTGCCTCGCCCGAGCGAATCGACCACGTCGAGGTCGTCGACGTGAGCTCGGGCGAGGTCGTCCTGTTCTGGGATTGCAGCCCGCGCGAGGCCTCGCGCCTTGCGAGCCGGATTCGCACCGACCTCGCCGGCTCAGACGCCGAGGACTTCCTCGCGCGCTGGTCGCGGGCCTAGGTCGCCTCGGCGGCCAGCGCCTCGAAGTTCTCGTACAGGCGCGGCTCGCCGGCCTTGGCGCGGATCTTCATCGCGGCCGGCCCGACGCGTTCCCACATCCCGCTGATCCACAGCCAGTCGTGGACGAGCTGCGAGCTCAGCAGGCCGTGCTTGGTCAGCGTGCCGATCGATTCGCCGTAGTTGAGGATCTTGCGGACGCCTGCATCCTCCGACGGATCCGCCGTCTCGGGATCGAACTCCGGCGCGAAGACGTGCGACATCGCGTCCTCGACGCCGAGCGTCGTCCCCCACTGCGCGAGCTGGACCATCAGCACCGCGTCATCGTGTGTCGGAACACTCACGTTTGCTCTCCTTCCACTCGTCGGTGGGGCAAACCTAGCGCCGCGAGCGCGCCCGGTGTGATCGGTTTGCGCGCTAGTCGCTCCAGAATTCCTCGAGCTGCTCGCCGTCGCCCTCGTGGCGGGCGCCGAAGACGAGCAGCTCGAGTCCCTGCGGACCGGCTTCAAACTGGCGCGCGACAGGCGGGGCGATGCGCAGCATGTCGTGCGTGCGCAGCTCGCGCAGCTCGTCGTCGAGCTTTGCGGTGCCCGAGCCCGCGAGGACGATGCAGACCTCCTCGGCGTCCTCGTGACGGTGCGCCACGGGGCTTCGGCGGCCGGCGTTCAGGCGCATGTGCGAGAAGCCGGTGCGCTCGGCGGCGAGCGCTTCGCGCGGGAAGCGCACCTCGCCCGACTCGCCGAAGCCGTACTTCGCGGCGAAGTCCTCAACGTCTGACAGGTTGACGATCGTGTAGTCGCTCATCGCCCGATCGTAGCCACGGGTGCGGGCTATGTCATCCTCAGTTTGATGCACGAGCTGTGGGTCGCCAACCTCGGCGTCGTCCCCTACCGCGAGGCCGACGCGCTTCAGCAGCGGCTGCGCGAGGCGCGCAAGGCCGACGAGGTGCCGGACACGCTGCTGCTGCTCGAGCACCCGCCGGTCTACACGCGCGGGCGGCGCACGAATGACGAGGAGCTCCCGCTGGGCGGCGATTTCTATGCGGCGCAGGGCATCAACGTCGTCGAGGTCGACCGCGGCGGTCGCGCGACCTACCACGGTCCGGGCCAGCTGGTCGGCTACCCGATTATGCGGATCGGCGACATCATCGGCTACCTGCGCACGATCGAGGGAGCGATCATCGCCGCGCTCGCGCTCCACGGTGTCGCCGGGCGCGGCGGGGGCGAGCGGCCGACCGGTGTCTGGGCCGGCAAGCGAAAGATCGCCTCGATCGGCGTGCACGTCTCGCGTCGCGTGACCACCCACGGGTTCGCCGTCAACGTCGACGGCGATCTTGAGCCGTTCGAGTGGATCGTGCCGTGCGGGCTGAGCGACGTGACGATGACCTCGCTGCAGCGCGAGGGAGGGCGCGACATCGGCGGCTTTCGCGCGAGCGTCGCCGAGCAGTTCGCGCTCGCCTTCGAGCGGTGCGCCACGGCGGTCTCGGCGGAGGCGGTCGCGGCGGCCGCGCCCGAGCGGGCCGGAATCGCCGCGGCGGCCGGGTAGGCTGGGTCTGATGGCGGCGACGCGCTCACGCTCCAACCCCGGCGGCATGGATGTGCGCACGGTGCTCGGCTCGGGCACGATCAAGCTGCGCGAGCGAAAGCCGCCGTGGTTCAAGGTGCCCGCGCCGGGCGGGCCGCGCTACCGCGAGCTGACCGAGCTGATCCGCGAGGCGAACCTGCACACCGTCTGCCAGGAGGCGGCCTGCCCCAACGTCGGCGAGTGCTGGGAGCGCGGCACGGCGACGTTCATGATCCTCGGCGACACCTGCACGCGCCGCTGCGGGTTCTGCAACGTCAAGACCGGCAAGCCGACGTGGCATGACCCGCTCGAGCCGGCTCGGGTCGCGCGCTCGGTGGCGCGGATGGGGCTGCGCCACGCGGTCATCACGTCGGTCGACCGCGACGACCTCGCGGACCTCGGCTCGGGCGCGTTCGTGGCCGTGATCGGCGAGATCCGCCGCCAGGCGCCGGACTGCCAGATCGAGGTGCTGACGCCCGACTTCCAGGGCCAGGAGATGCCGCTCGCGCGGGTCATCGCGGCACGCCCCGATGTCTTCAACCACAACGTCGAGGTCGTGCCGCGCCTCTACCCGCTGGCCCGCCGCGGCTCGTCGTTTCGCCGCTCGGCGCGGGTCCTTCGAGTCGCCAAGGAGCTCGGCGGCGAGGAGGTCACGACGAAGTCCGGACTGATGGTCGGACTCGGCGAGACGCACGAGGAGATGGTCGAGACGTTCGGGGCGCTGCGCGAGCATCACGTGCAGGTGCTGACCGTCGGGCAGTACCTGCGACCCTCCGAGCAGCATCTGCCGATCGTTCGCTACTGGCATCCTGAGGAATTCGCGGCGCTCGAGCGTGCCGCCTACGAGCTCGGCTTCGACCACGTCGCCGCCGGCCCGCTCGTGCGCTCCTCCTACCACGCAGACCAGCACGTGCCACAGCCGCGGCCCGGAAACGGGCCGCTCGCCGTCGCGGTTTGATCCCGCTGCGCGACAGCGCACGCCTCTCGCGCGTCCCCGTCGTAACGATCGTGCTGCTGGGCGGGACCGTCGTCGCCTATCTCGTGGCGATCGCAAGCGGCGGCTCGCTGATCAACGGCCCGAGCTCGGCGACGGTCGTCCACTTCGGGGCGATCCCCTACGAGCTGGCGCACCTCGGAGAGCACTGCGAGCTCGGTGCGCAGGCCTTCTCCCAGGCGGTCCTCTGCACCGGACAGCACGGCGTCCAAGGCGCGGCCTCGGCGCAGCCGCCGACCTGGCTGACGGTCTTCACCTCGGTCTTCGTGCATGCCAACGTGCTCCATCTGGTGATCGACCTCGCGTTCCTGCGCGTCTTCGCCGCGGCGCTCGAGGAGGAGGCCGGACCGATCGCCCTGCTGGTGATCTTCTTCGCCGGCGCGATCGCCGGGATCGCGCTGGCTGCGGCCGCCGATGCCGGCTCCGCGGCGCCGCTGATCGGCCCGGGCGGTGCGCTCGCCGCGGTGATCGCGGCGCGCCTCGTCCTCGCCCCGCAGTCGAAGGTCGTGACCGTCGTGCTCGTCCCGTTCTTCTTCAACGTCGTCGAGGCGCCGGCGGCGCTGATCGCCGCCGTCTGGGTCGCCGCCACGCTGGCGCTTGACGCAAGCGGCCTCGCGACCAAGCTTGGCGACGCGGGCGCCGCCTACCAGCTGCTGGGCGGCGCGGCGCTTGGACTGCTCGCCGCGGCGGCCATCACGCGCGTTTCGCGCGGGCCGCTAGGAGCCGCTTCGGACGGCGTAGGCGATCCGCCCGCCGTCGGCCTGCCAGGCGACGACGGCGGCGTCGGAGTGAGGGTCGAAGGCGATCGAGGGCTCTGAGTTCGAGCCGGCCGAGGCGATCTGGACCGGGCTCTCGAACGCCACGCCGCCGGGGCCGCCCGGAACCGAGCGCGCCGCCAGCAGCGACTGCTGGGCCAGGTTCCATCCGGCCACCCCGCGCGGCGCGCGCGCGAGCACGATCGCGGCGTCGTTGCGCGGACCGGGGGCGATCGCGGCGAGGCGCAGGTCGGTGCCGGGCTCGGACACCGTGTAAGGCGGGAGGATGTGGCTGCTCGTCAGACCCGCCGCCTGCACGACGTAGGCGCCGTTCGAGAGCAGCGTCCAGGCGGCGAGGACGCCCTCGGACGGCGTCATCCGCACGAGCGCCAGCGAGTGCGGGCCGAGGCGCAGCCCGGGCGGCTCGGCGAAGGAGGCAACGACGCGGGGGCGGCCGCCGAAGGTCACGTTGGCGGCGGAGTGGACGAGGTAGACCGTCGTCTGCCCGGCGACGCCGCGGGCGGGCTCCGCCGACCAGGTCACGAATGCCCGTCCGTTGTCGCTCAGCACGGCGGAGAGCTGCGTGATCGCCCCGGCGGGCCCGATCACCTGGGCGGGGCCGGCGACGCCGCTGTTTGAGACGAACTGGCCGTGCAGCGAGCCCTCGGCGGTCCACAGCACGATCGAGTCGGCGCGGAAGTCCAGCGCGACGAACAGCGAGGTGATCGGCGCCGATCCCTCGGCGAGGGTGAGCGGATGCCCGAACGAGTGCGAGTAGTGGCGCTGCTCGAGGAGTTCGATCGCCTCTGCTCCTGCGCGATGGGTGACATAGGCGACATCGGCGTCGCCGATCCAGCCGTTGGCGGCGGCGATCGGGCCGACCGAGGCGCCAAAGCGCTGGGCGAGGGCGAGCCGGCCGCCCGCTGACCCCTCGGCGAGGAGCGCCCCGCCCGAGCGCTGCTTCACCGCGGCGACGAGCTGGCCGGCCGTCGTGCCGGCCGCCGCGAACGGCGCGCGCAGCCCTTCGCCGACGACGACCCTGCGCACGACGCTCGGCTGATCGTCGGAGTGGAGCGTCGCCGCCTGCAGCACGCCGCAGCCGAGCCACATGATCGCCCCGCGGCCGCTCGGCGTCGACGGCGAGCTTGACGGGAAGACGACCTTCGGCGCGCGCGCGGGGCCGCAGCCCCCGAGGGTTGCCTCGGGCGACCAGGCCGCGAACGCGGCGGCGGCGCTCAGCGCGAGCGCGGCCGTGACGATTGCCAGGCGCGCCGGCATGCTCAGAAACCTAGCGGCTGTCTCGACATCGCGAACCAATCTTTGACCGCGCCAGCCCCAACCCTTCACGTGGGCGATCTGCAAGACTGCGCGCCCAGATGGCAGGGGTCAGAACCGACATCGCGGGCCTTGCGGCGCTCGCCGGCAGCGACCTCGGCCAGACCGAGTGGCGCGAGATGGCGCAGGAGCGCGTCGACGCGTTCGCCGACGTCACCGAGGATCACAACTTCATCCATGTCGACCCGAAGCGCGCCGCCGCGACGCCGTTCGGCGGCACGATCGCGCATGGCTACCTGACGCTTTCGCTGCTCGCGCCGGTGACGATGGAGCTGCTGCAGGTCACCGACGCCGCCGTGTCGATCAACTACGGCCTCGACCGCGTTCGCTTCCCGGCGCCGCTGCCGGTCGGCGCGCAGTTCCGCGGCAGCGCGCGGATCGAGGAGGTCACGCCGATCGAGGGCGGCGTGCAGGTCAAGGTCGTGGCGTCGATCGAGGTCCGCGACGCGCCCAAGCCCGCACTCGCCGCCGAGTGCCTGTTCCGCTACTACTCATGAGCGAACCGCTCCGACTTGACGGCCGCGTCGCCGTCGTCACCGGGAGCGGGCGGGGGCTCGGCCGCGCCTACGCGATCGCGCTCGCCGCCGCCGGCGCCGCGGTCGTCGTCAACGACGTCGACTCGGACGTCGTCGACGAGACGGTCGAGGCGATCACGGCGGCCGGCGGCCAGGCCGCCGGCGAGGTCGTCGCGGTCGGCGACGCGGAGGCCGCCGACGCGCTCGTCGCGCGGGCCAAGGACTCCTTTGGGTGCCTTGACGTGATGGTCACAAACGCCGGCGTCCTGCGCGACAACGTGCTCTGGAAGATGCCCGATGAGTCCTTCGACCTGGTCGTTGCGACGCATCTGCGCGGAACGTTCACGTGTGCGCGCGCGGCGGCGGTTGCGATGCGCGAGCAGGGCGAGGGCGGGCGGATCATCGTCGTCGGCTCACCGGCCGGCCAGCGCGGCAACTTCGGCCAGACCAACTACGCCGCCGCCAAGGCCGGGATCGCGGCCTTCGCGCGGACCTGGGCGATGGAGCTGGCGCGCAGCGAGATCACCGTCAACGCGATCATCCCGACCGCCTGGACGGCGATGACGGCGACGATCCCCGTCTATGCGCCGCTCGTCGAGCGAGTCGAGCGCGGCGAGGGCCTGCCGCGGGCGGTTCGCCAGGAGCACGCCGTCGGGATGCCCGAGGACTGCGCCGGGCTGATCGTCTTTTTGGCCTCGCAGGCGGCGGCGGGCATCACCGGCCAGTGCATCGGGATCGGCGGCGACCGGCTGTCGATCTGGTCGCACCCGGCCGAGGCGGCGTTCGAGCTTCGCGAGGGCGGCTGGAGCGCTGAGCAGATCGCCGAGGGCTGGGACGCGCTCGCACCGGCGATGCAGACCTACGGAATCGAGTTCTCAGACCTCGACCTGGACGCCGGCTAGGTGGCGAGCGCGATCGATCTCGACGCGATCGTCGCGATCGACGTCCACACGCACGCCGAGCGCTCAGCCCATCACGAGCAGGACCCCGTCACCGGCGAGATCCTCGAGGCCGCGGGGCGCTACTTCGGCGGCAAGCCGCCGCAGCCGACGACGCAGGAGGTCGCCGACTACTACCGCGAGCGCTCGATGCTGGCGGTCGTCTTCACCGTCGACGACGAGGCCGGCATGGGGCGCGGGCGGATCTCCAACGACGAGGTGCTCGAGATGGCGGCCGCCAACAGCGACGTGCTGATCCCGTTCGCCTCGATCGATCCTCACAAGGGCAAGCTCGGGGTGCGCGAGGCAAAGCGCCTGATCGCCGAGTACGAGGGCTTGCGCGGCTTCAAGTTCCACCCGAGCACGCAGGCCTTCATGCCCAACGACCGCCTCGCCTACCCGCTCTATGAGGTGATCGCTTCGGCCGGCAAGATCGCCCTCTTCCACACCGGCCAGACCGGCATCGGGGCGGGCATGCCGGGCGGCGGCGGCGTCAAGCTCAAGTATTCGAACCCGATGCTCGTCGACGACGTCGCGGCCGACTTCCCCGCCCTTCAGATCATCCTGGCGCACCCCTCCTTCCCCTGGCAGGAGGAGGCGCTGGCGGTCGCCACGCACAAGCCGAACGTCTACATCGACCTCTCGGGCTGGTCGCCGAAGTACTTCCCGGACATCCTGATCCGCTACACCAACACGCTGCTGAAGAACAAGATGCTGTTCGGCTCGGACTTCCCGCTGCTGACACCGGACCGCTGGCTCTCGGACTTCGAGAAGCTCGAGATCCGCGAGGAGGTCCGCCCGCTCGTGCTCAAGCAGAACGCCGCGCGTCTGCTCGGGCTCTCCGGCTGAAGCAGCGGTCGCGGGGTCTGGCGGGGTGGGCGCGACCGCGAGTCCTGGTCGCGGCGGCCTTGGACGGCCTGCCGGGAAGGGGCGGCGACCGGGATCGATCGCATAGGTGCCGCCGTCCCTTCCCGGGTTGTGTTGTCAGGCCGTTACTGGACTGCGGGGAGAACCGTGATCTCGCCGAACTCCGCGCCGCGGGATGTCACCTCGAGGCTGGCGTTTAGGATCGAGACGCCCTGGATCAGCAGCGAGCTGTCGCAGCGCTCGTGCTGCGGGCCGCCGTTGCCGTCGTTGTGGAAACGGTGGTGGTTGTCGCCCTGGCCTGAGCCCTGGTCGCCCCGGCCGCCGGTGCTCCCGTGGTGCGGGTAGCCGTTGCCGGAACCCTGACCGCCCTGGGAGCCCTGGCCGCCGGTGCCGCCGGTGCTTCCGGTGGCTCCGGTCTGGCCGGTCGTGCCCCAGTTGCCGTGGTGGTCACCGTCGCGCTTCAGCGTGGTGCGCGTCAGCGTCGCGAAGCGCCGGTGCCCAAAGCGCCCGCGGCCGTGGAAGAAGAAGCGACGCCAATCGCCCAAGCAGACGATGTGCGTGCCGAAGCCCACAGTGCCGGTCACGCTGCCCCCGCTTGCGAGGTCGAGCGTGAGAAGGCCGGAACTCTGGTCGAAGGAGCCGACCGTGGTTCCGCCGCTTGCGCCGGACTGGCCCGTCTGGAACTGGTGAACGTGGCGGCCCTGCGAGCGGCCGTCGTGTCGGGTGGCGAGCGCGGCGGCCGGAACCGCCAGAGCTACGAGTGCGATCGCGAGCGCCGCCTTGATCGATCGCTTCATTGGGATGTCACCCCCAGGTCGGTGATGGACAGGCTGATACTCATCATCGAGTGCCCTAACCAACCGGGCAACCGCTCAACCCGCTATTCGACGAGTGGACCACCCCCGCGCCGACGCGCCTGGACGGATGGCGGCGCGGCTCTAGGGAGCCAGAACGACGTTCGTTCGGGCGAGCACGCGGCCGTTTGCCGCGAGCGCCTGCGCCGCGACGTAGTCGGCGCCGCGGGCCACCGGCAGCTGCGTCTCAAAGCCCGTGGAATCGGCTCGCGGGCCGCTTGGATGAAGGCTCGAGGCGATGCGCCCGGACTCAAGCCGCCAGGCCGCGACGCTGGTCGCCCCGTTCCAGCTCACGTAGGCGCGCAGGGGACCACCACGGGTGCGGGCGAGTGCGAGCCGCGGCGCGCCGGCCGGCGTCGCGTTCCACTGGAAGCGGAAGCTCCGGTAGGACTCAGAGCCCGCCGGGGTGTGGGCCTCGAAGAGCTGGGTGCCGCCTGCGGAGACCTGCGATGACTCGTTGACGTCCCCCCAGCCGATCCACCAGCTCCCGTCGGCCAGGCGCTGCAGGTCGCCCTGGGTCTGGGCGAAGATCGGCGTCGGGATCGCGACGGTCGCGGCCACGCTGGCCGACTGCGTGCCCGGATCGACGCGCACGACGGTGCCACTCGAGTGCTCGAACGTCGACGGCGGTCCGCCGTTGTTGAAGACGCTGAAGAGGTCGGGCCCAAGCGGCTGGGCGTCGTGCTGCCAGGCGAACAGCGGTGTCAGCGAGTGCTCGGTCGGCGTCCGTCCGCCGACCTGCCAGCGGACGGTGCCCGTCGCGGCGTCGATGTCATAGACCGCCCAGGTCGCGCGCGAGGAGACGAGCAGCGCTCCGTCCGCGGCGGGCTCGACCGAGTTGAGATGAAACCAGTCGTAGGGCCAGGCGATGCTCGCCGAGGTGACCGGCATGTAGGAGGCGCTGAGCGGGACGTGCTCGAGTGAGTCCCACTCGTAGCGGACGAGGCCGGTCTTTATGTCGATCTCCTGGAAGACGGCGTCATAGACCGCCGAGCGGGCGTGGCCGCCGACCGCGGCGAGGTCGCAGTAGATCGGCTTCCAGGCGCTGATCAGCGCCGAGCCGTTGGCGGTCAGCGTGAGCTCATGGAGGTCCTCGGCGAGCCCGTCGCCGGCGCGCACGGTCGCGAGGTGGCGATAGGAGTCGGAGTAGATCTCGCCCTCCCCGTAGCCGAAGCCGTGATGGCTGATCGATCCCTGCCACCAGGTAAGGACCGGCTTTGAGCCGTAGCGCTGGACGCGCACGTCGGTCGCGAAGGTGTTACGCGGAAGCGGGTGAAACCAGACCAGCGCGCCCGCGGGGTCGAAGATCGCCGGACCCATCGTGCCCGGACCGGGATAGGCGGCGATGAAGATGTCGCCGTCGCGGCGCGCCTGCGCCGATGTCTTGGTCACCGTCAGCGCCGCCGGCGTGATGGCCGGCGCGCTTCGGAAGTGGAGCACGGTGCCCGGCTTCCCGTGTGGCTCGCCGCTCTCGGGAAGACGGGCGATCGGGTCGGCCTCGGCGACGATGAAGCTGTAGGCGAAGCGGTGCGCGGGCCGGCCGACGGCGCCGGTGACGGTCACCGTCTCGCCGGCGACGAACCCCTGCGCGGGGATGAAGCTCTCGCCGTCGCCCTGCGAGTAGCGCGCGAGGTGCCCCCTGTGCGCCCCGCTGAGGCTGCCCGTGACCGAGATGGCGTGGATCTGCTTGGGCGCCGCGCCGAGCAGGCTGATCTGGGTCTGCGGCATCGCGTCGCGCGCGCCGGGGGCCGGTGTGACGGTGAGCGTCGTGGCCGGGAGGCGCGCGGAGGTGTCGAGCTGCGCGGGGACGCAGACCGGCGCGGCGGTCTGCGCCTGGCCGCCCGCCGTGGCGACCAGCCCGAGCACGGCGAGCGCCGCGAGCGCGGCTGCGGCTGGCGCGCCGCGAGAACGTCGCCGCCGCGGCGTCACCGCTCGCTCAGGCCCGTGCGCTCGTCGCCGGGTCAAGCCTCGTCATCACGACGCTTGCTGAGAGCTCGGCCGGACCCCCGCCGCGATAGACGCCCTTGATCGGCGGGACGTCGTCGTAGCGACGGCCGTGGCCGATCTTCACGTACTGCTCGCCGGCGCGGACCCGGTTGGTCGGGTCGACGCCGACCCAGACCGGCTCCCCGCGCTCGCCGCCGTCGGGCAGAAGCGCCTCGAGCCAGGCATGCGTGTCGACCTCGACGGAGTCCGACCCGCCGTCGGCCGGGGAGGCGAACAGGTACCCGGAGACGTAGCGGGCGGCGATCCCGCGGCGGCGCAGGAGGATCAGCGCGAGGTGCACGAAGTCCTGGCAGACGCCGCCGCCGGCTCGGAGCAGGTCCTCGACGGTCGACCCGACGTAGGTGACGCCGGGGCGGTATTCGAAGCGGTCGGGGATCAGCGTGCAGAGCGTGTCGACCGCCTCACGCGGCGAGTCGAAGGCGTCAAGGTCGAACAGCTCGGCGATCGAGCCGTTGCGCGGCTCGGCGATGCTCGCGAGCAGAAACTCGCCGGCCGCCTCCCGATAGGCGGGGAACTCAAGCGATGACCAGGGCGGGTCCGGCGGATCGGCCGGCGCGGTCGTGACGGCGCGTGCGCGCACGTCGATCGTCAGCGAGCTGTGCGGCGCCGAGACGCCGAACTCGATCACCTCGGTTCCGAAGTAGTCGGCGTGGCGGCCGAGCCGCGACTCGGGGTCGATGCGGACGTGGAACTCGTCGCAGCGCTGCGTCATCGTCGTCGCGGGACGGACGCGGAGCGCGTTGAGGTTGTCGGCGACCGGCTCCGCGTAGCGGTACTCGGTCGTGTAGTGGATCGAGAAGAGCATCGAGCGTGCTGTCCGCGGCGGTCTAGGCGGCGCGCGCAGCGGCGGCGGCCGCTGCGACACCCCCAAAGTACCGCTCGGCGATGTCGCGGTCCGCCGCCGCCAGCTCGGAGCCGACGATCTGGCAGACCTCGAGCAGCTCCTCGCCGTCGCGGCGTCCCTCCTGGCCGCGGAAGTCGAGGTCGGCGAGGACCCGCGTCAGGCGCAGTACCGGATCTGAGCCGCGCGGATTGGAGTCGGCCAGCTCGAGGGCCGCGCGGACGGCGTCGATCGAGGCGGCGACGGAGTCGGGGTAGCTGCGCGTGTAGAGCATGAAGTTGGCGACCGCGGCGGCGCTCGGGGCGACGACGTGGGCGCGGCGGAACGCCTGCAGGCCGCCGACCGCGGCGAGCAGCGCGAGCGCCTGGCCGTCGCGCGGCGCCGAGCGCTCGCCGCTCGGGGGCAGCGCGACGCGGAGCATCCGCAGCACCATGTCGGCGGACTCGAAGCGGCCGCCGGCGTCGAGGAACGCGTAGGCGTCGTCGCGCAGCATCGTGCGCGAGGCGACGCCCCAGAAGAGCGCCGTGTGGCTCTTGACGTAGCTGACGAACGAGTAAGGGCCGCCGTAGCCGGTCACGCCGATGGCGGCGTCGGCGAGACCGAGCTGGACGGAGTTGATCGCCTCCCACATCTCGGCGCTGATCACGTCGCGGACCGACCGAGCACCCTCGCGGGCGCGCTGCAGGCTCGCGACGACGGAGTTCGCGTTGGCCGGGTCGGTGCTCAGCAGCGCGACCGTCTCGGCGCGCGACGGGCGCCCGGAGTCCGACGTCGCGGTCGACCCCATGATCGCCAGGACCGCGCCCCAGGAGAGCGTCACGCCCGCCGGGTCGTCGGGGCGCGCCTGGAGGTCGGCCTGGAAGACGCCGTCGATCATGCGAGCCGTGAGCTCGGCACGCGAGGTGTTGCGCCCCAGCCAGAAGAGCTCGTGGGCGATCCGGGCGAGCATCAGGCGCGCGGTGCGCGGCGCTGGGGCGCGGCGGGCATCAGGCGGCCGGGAGCCCGCGCTGCTGTTGTTGCTGCTGGGCCTGGCCGGTCCAGGACCCAAGGCGCAGGTCGGGCAGCGACGGCGGGGCGAACGCCGTGTCGTAGATCCTCTCGCTGGCCTGGTCCTCCTCGTCGTCGAGGACCCAGGTGTCCTTTGAGCCGCCGCCGCGCGAGGAGTTGACGATCAGCGATCCCGGCTCGAGCGCGACCCGCGTCAGGCCGCCGGGCACGATCCTGATCTCCTCGCCGAAGATCGCGAACGGCCGCAGGTCGACGTGGCGCGCCGCGAGCGTCCCGTCGGCCGACACCGTCGGCACGGTCGAGAGCCGGACCACCTCCTGGGCGATGTAGTGAGCCGGTTCGCGGCGCACGGCGATCTCGAGCTCGGCGAGCCGGCGCTCCTCGGCCGCAGGCCCGATCACGACGCCGCTCCCGCCTGACTCACCGGTCGGCTTGAAGACGAGCTGGTCGATTCGCGACAGCGCCGCCTCGAGCTGCTCGGGGTCGTCGAGCAGGTAGGTCGTGACGTTGTCGAGCAGCGGCTCCTCGTGCAGGTAGAAGCGGATCATCGCCGGGACGTAGCAGTAGACGGCCTTGTCGTCGGCGACGCCGGTGCCGATCGCGTTGGCGATCGCGACGTTGCCGGCGCGGTAGGCGCGGATCAGGCCGGGCACGCCGAGCAGCGAGTCGGGGCTGAACTCGAGCGGGTCGATGAACGCGTCGTCGAGGCGGCGATAGATGGCGCTGACGCGCGCGAGGCCGCTGGTCGTGCGCATGTAACAGACGTCGTCGCGGACGACGAGGTCGGAGGCCTCGACCAGCTCGACTCCCATCTGGCGGGCCAGGAAGGTGTGCTCGAAGTAGGCGCTGTTGGCCGGGCCCGGCGTCCAGACGACGATCGTCGCGTCGCCGTCGGCGACCGGGGCGGCCCAGCGCAGCGCGGCGTGCAGGAGCGCCGGGTACTGGTCGATCGGGCGGACGCGGTGGTGGGCGAACAGCGATGGGATCAGCCGCGTCATCGCGATCCGGTTCTCGAGCATGTAGGAGATGCCCGACGGCGTTCGGACGTTGTCCTCGAGCACCTTCCAGCTGCCCTGCGAATCGCGGACCAGGTCACAGCCCGCGACGTGCGTGTAGACGCCGCGCGGCGGACGGATCCCGTGCGCGGCGCGGGCGAAGTGAGAGCGGCTCGCGACGAGCGTCCAGGGCACGATTCCGGCGCGGACGATCTCGCGCTCGTGGTAGACGTCGTCGACGAAGTGGTTGAGCGCGCGGATCCGCTGGGCGAGGCCACGCTTGATCGACCGCCACTCCGCGGCGGGGATGATCCGCGGCACGAGATCGAGCGGGAAGGGGCGGTCGGCGACGGCGCCGTCGGCGCTCGTCAGATCGAAGGTGATCCCCTGGCGCATGAAGATCGTGTCGCGCAGGGTGCCGGCGGCGACCAGGCTGTCGGGGCCGAGACGCTCGAGCTCGGCGACGAGCGCCTGCGCGTAGGGGCGCGGCTGCCCGTCGTGCTCGAAGACCTCATCGAAGACGCCGACCGGAAGTGTCGAGCTCATCACCACATTGTCTCCGCCGCTGCGCTGCGACGCCGCGGCGTGGCGGAGGAAATTTGCGCTCGCCGCCTATCCACCGCGGCCGTGCTCAGGCGAGCTGCTCGTAGGCTGCGAGGGTGAGGAAGTCGACGAAGCGCTCGCCCGTCGCGACGCTGTCGAAGAGCTCGCGCGCGCGGGCGTAGTCGCCGCCGAGCCTGTCCATCTCCTCGTCGGTGATCCGCTTGACCTGCTCGCGGCTGAAGCGGCCGTGATCGATCCACTGCCAGACCTGGGCGCGCGAGATCTCTGATGTCGCCGCGTCCTCCATGAGGTTGTAGATCGCGACCGCGCCGTTGCCCTCGAGCCAGGCCTGGATGTACTGGATTCCGACGGAGACGTTGTTTCGAAGGCCTTCCTCGGTGACCTCGCCGGGCGTCGATGCGACGTCGAGCAGCGCGGCGGCGTCGGGCACGATGTCCTCGCGCAGCACCTCGAGCTGGTTGGGGCGCTCGCCGAGCACGCGATCGAAGACCTCGAGGGCGACCGGAACGAGATCGGGATGCGCGACCCACGTGCCGTCATAGCCCTGCGAGGCCTCGCGCTCCTTGTCCTCGCGCACCTTCGCGAGCGCTGTCGCGTTGACCTCGGGGTCGCGGCGGCTCGGGATGAACGCGGCCATCCCGCCGATCGCATGGGCGCCGCGGCGGTGGCAGGTCGCGACGAGCAGCTCGGCGTAGGCGCGCATGAACGGCACGCCCATGCCGACAACGTTGCGGTCGGGCAGCACGAACTCCTCGCGGTGGCCGAGCTTCTTGATGACGCTGAAGAGGTAGTCCCAGCGGCCGGCGTTCAGCCCGGTCGCGTGAGGACCGAGCGCGTGGAGGATCTCCTCCATCTCAAACGCCGCGAG
>DATAWT010000063.1:0-44183 GCA_036267075.1 Solirubrobacteraceae bacterium | reverse complement strand
CCGACGGTTGGCGCACGTTACAGCGATCCCTGCGCGCCCGTCATTACAGGATCGGCAAGCGACTTCTTATTACTAAGAGGTAAAACTCCCTAGCCGGAATGGGTAGGGATCTACCCGGACGAACCGACTTTGCGGAACTTTTACCTACCGCCGCGTCGCATCCGGGCGTACGCCTGAGCCGCCTCGACGCGGTTGCGGACGCCCAGCTGGGCGTAAACAGCCCTCAGGTGAAACTTGACGGTGTTGTGGGAGATCATCAGTTCCTTGGCGATCTCGGTGTTGCGAAGCCCCGAGGCGACAAGCTCGAGAATCGCGAACTCGCGAGCGCTGAGACCCTCCGCGCCCTGGCGCTGCGGCCGGGCGGCGTCCTGCCAGCCGGCCGGGAAGACACGCCGGCCCTCGTGCACATGCAGCAACGTCGCGCGCGCCTGCTCGGCCGAGTCGGTCTTGTCGATCACGCCGTCGAGATGGTCGGCGCGGATCGCCTCGGCGGCGCCGGCCGTCAGCGCTGCCGTGATCAGGACCAGCTTGAGGTCCGAGCGCTGCTTGCGCACGCGGGCCAGCGCGATCCAATCGACGGGCCGGTCGTCGAGATCGATCAGCAGCAGCTCGGCGCGCACCGCCGCGAGCTCGGAGATCAGATCCTCGACCGTGTCGTAGGCGGCGACGAGCTCGTAGCCGTCGCTCGTCAGCATCCAGGCGACGGCCTCGGTCCAGAGCCCGCGCGTGCCGCCGAGCAGCGCGACCGCGATCGGCTCGACAGCTGCGCCGGTCTCCTGAGGACCAGGGCCGCCAAGCGGGCGTTCGGCCATCACTGTCGCCCCCTCGCTCAGTTGACGAGCGCTCCGTCGCGGTCGATGGTCGCGATCGCCTCAATGCGATTGCGGACGCCGAGCCGGCGGAAGATCTCGCTGATGTGAAATTTGACGGTGTTCGGGCGCAGGCCCAGGCGCTCGGCGATCTCCTCGTTGCTGTAGCCCTGGGCTACGAGCTCGAGGACGTCCACGTGACGCGGCGTGAGCGCTACCGCGTCGGGCACCGCGCGCCAGCGAGCCGGCATCACGGCATGGCCGGTGCGAATGTGGGCGAGTGACGAATACAGCTCGGCGACCGAGGACTCCTTGAGGATGACCCCGTCGACCCGGCGCGTGTTCGCGCAGAGAACGATCTCGTCGGTCGTCTCGGCGGCCAGCAGGACGAGCTTGGCGTGCAGCCCGATGTCGAGCAGCCGGTCGATCACCTCGGCGCATTCGCCGCGGCAGTCGTCGATGTCGAGGACGATCACGTCGCAGCGCAGCGCCTCCGTGCGGCAATGCTCCTCGAGCTCCTCGACCGTGCTGAACCCGCACTCGACGCGCATGCCCGGCTGGGAGTCGATCAGGTCGGCGACCATCGCCCGGACGAGCCGCTGGCCGCCGATCAGGACGAGCTGGGCGACGCTTGCCTGGAGCGGCATCAGGGCGTGTGCGGTCACGTCGCGCGACGTATTCGCGTATCCGTCCTCCGGCTCCACAAGAAGCGTTCCTGCCACCACAGTCTCTCCCGTCGGCCTCGCGGCCGTTCCAGCTGCGTCTTCGGTCTTCCCTGTTCCCGGCGTTTCGCTGCGCGGTGCCCGAGGCAGGGTTCCCCCAGTGTGCAGGTGTACCACGCCAGGCCCGCCCTTAGCATCGGGCAAACACCCTGAGATTAGCCCACCGGGAGCCATGCGGGCGGCGTCATGCCTCATGCGAGAACTCCTCGGCGCGGCGGATCAGCTCGCGTCGCGAATGCATGCCGAGCTTGGCATAGACGCGCTGCAGGTGGCCAGAGACGGTCTTTGGCGAAAGATGCATCGCGGCGGCGATCTCGCCGTTGGCGAGACCCTCGGCGGCGAGTGCCGCGACGCGGCGCTCCTGCGCCGTCAGCGCCGAGCCGTCATCGCCACGCCGGCGCCTGCGCCCGCCGCTCGCGGCAAGCTCGGCACGGGCGATTCGCGCCAGACGACGGGCGCTTGATTCCTCGCAGATTGCCAGCGCCGCGGCGAGCGGCTCGCGCGCATCGCGCGGGCGCCCCGTGCGCCGCAGATGGGTGCCGAAGGCGATCAGCGCGTGAGCGTGCTCGAGCGGGTGGCCGAGCGCCTCGAACTCCTCAAGCGCGGCCGCGTAGAGCTCATCGGCAGCGTCGCGGTCCCCCTCGAGCGCTGACACGCCGGCTCGGCCGAGCGCCGCGACGGCGGCGGGCCAGCGGCTCGGCAGGGTCGCGCCGCGCTCGTCGAGGTCGACGATCAACGCCCTTGCCTCCGCCAGGCGCCCGGCGCCGAGATGAGCGGCGAGCGCGACGCCGGCCCACGGCACCAGGCACGGTTCGACGCGACCGCCGAGCGCGGCGATCTCAGTCGCGCGCAGCATCGTGTCGGAGGCCTCGGCGTGGCGTCCCGCAGCCAGCGCGGCGCGCCCATCAAGGAGATGCAGCCACAGGCCGACGACCGCGAACTGGCCCGATGGGATCTGCTCCTGGAAACGGCGCAGCGCCTCGAGGTGCGCGTCTGCGCGCTCGTCGAGGCCCAGCTCGCTGAGCAGCACCGCCGCGGCGAGGTCCGACCACGGCTGAACGCGGCGGTCGCTGACCACCGACGTGCGCTCGACCAGCTCGAGTGCCTCCTCGAGGCGCCCTTGGCGCAGCAGGACGTCGGCATAGGCGACGGCCAGGCCGGCCATCAGCACCGGCGCGCCGGCGCGGACTGCCTCGTCGTACTCGCGCTCGAAGACGACGGCGGCGCCGTCGAAGTCCTCGAGCACCTTGCAGATGTTGAGCGCATGCACGGCGACGGTGAGGTTCCAGCCCTGCGCCGCCCACAGCGAGCGCGCGCCGTCGCGGCGGACCTCCCCCGCCGCCTGCGCGGCGTGCTCGGCCTCGCACCGGCAGACGAGCGCCGCATAGGCGCAGACGAAGCGCAGCACGCGCTGCTGCGGCGTGCCCTCCACGGCCAGCTCCAGCGCGCGGGCGGCGGTGTCGAGCGCCCAGCGCGCGGGTGCGCTCGCGAGACAGGTCAACAGGGCGTCACATAGAACCTCGACTCGATCCTGAGGGTTGGTCACCAGGGCTGCCGCCTGCATGAAGAGCTGCTGCGCCTGAGCGGGCCGGCTCGCGAGGCTCTCGACGCGTGCCAGCAGGCAGAGCGCCTGCGCGCGCGTGGGCGGTTCGAGCTCGCGCGAGAGGAGTTCGGAGCACAGCGCACGCAGCGGAGCGACGTGGGCCTGCGCGACCAGAACGCGGCCGTAGAGCAGCAGAACCTCCGTCGGGGGCGTCGCGCCGGAGAGCTTGATCGCGTTCTCGAGATGGGTGGCCGCGGCGCGCAGGCCACCCTGGGCGAGCGCCGCGGCGCCGGCGCGGGCGGTGATCTCGACGGCGAGCGAATCGCCGACGAGCCCGCCGAGCGCAGCGTGCTCGGCGGCGAGCGCGTCGGCGCCACCCTGGGCGACGACGAGCGAGAACGCGGCGGCGTGGCGGCGCGCGCGAACCGACGAAGACTGGGCGTCAAGTAGAGCTTGAGCGAAGAGGGGATGGACGAACGCGATCGCGCCGTCGCCGAGGTCCTCGAGCACGCCCGCGCGCACGAGCCGCTCGAGCGCGTCGTCGGCGGCCTTCGCGGGAACACCCGAGAGCGCGGTCGCCTTGGCGTGGTCGAAGTAGACCCCGAAGATCGCCCCGGCCTTGACGTATTCGAAGCCGTCGACGCCCACGCCGACGAAGCGGCCGAGCAGCAGCGCCGAGTCGCCGTCGCTGTCCTCGATCGCCGCGCCCTCGGCTAGCGAGCGCGCCGCCGCCTCGAGCAGCAGCGGCGTTCCGGCACACGCGGTCCACAGTCTGTTCGCCTCCTCTGCTCCGAGCGGGCGACCGAGCTCGCGCTCGAGCAGCGCGGCCGAGCCCGCGAGGCTCAGCGGCTCAAGCGTCATCACCTGAGCGTGCCCCGCGCCGGCGAGGTCGCTCGCCAGCTCCGAGGCGGCGGGCGGCTCGGGGCGCAGCGACCCCACGACCAGCACGCGCAGACCACGCAGCCGCCGGCACAGGAAGCCGAGCAACTCGAGCGAGTCGGGGTCGGCCCAGTGCAGGTCATCGAGGGCGATCAGCACGGGACGCTCCGTGGCCAGCTCGCCGAGCCAGCGCAGCGTGCGGTAGAAGCGCGCCGACTGCCCGCCGGCGCGGGCAAGCTCGGCGACGTCCTCGACCGGGTTGCCGCCGAGTGAAACGATCGCCTGCCCGAGCAGGCCGAACGGAAGGCTTCGCTCCATCGGGCTGGCGACGGCATGGGCCACGGCGAACCCGCGCTCGGCGGCACGGCGCGTCGCCCACGCGAGCATCGCGGTCTTGCCGACGCCGGGGTTGCCGACGAGCAGAAGCGCGCTGCCCTCGCCGCGGACACTCGAGCGCAGCGAGTCGCGGACGGCATGCTCCGCGCTGAGTCGCTCGATTAGCTCGTGTTTCCTCGCCATTCAGACTTCCCCCCGGGCCGCCCCGAAATCGCCTGACCGACCCGCCCCAATGACCTGCCTTGCAGAGAGCCGCAGCCTAACGGCAGACCGCGCGGCCGGCAGGTGGAATACGTAACCCAATGGGGGAGTTGGAGCTACTCCGTTCGGGTAGGCGGGGCCGTCCGAGCGGTTCCTTTGTAACTAATGGCGGAAGTGGCGCATCCCCGTCGTCACCATCGCGACCTCCGCTGCGTCCGCTGCGGCGATGACCTCGCCGTCGCGGATCGACCCGCCGGGCTGGATGATCGCCCTCACGCCGGCCTCGATCGCGACCGCCGGACCGTCGGCGAAGGGGAAGTAGGCGTCCGAGGCGAGCACCGACCCGGCAAGCGTCTCGGCACGTGACTTCTCGACCGCCAGGCGGACCGCGTCGACGCGGCTCATCTGCCCGGCGCCGATCCCGATCGTCGCGCGGTCGCGCGCGATCACGATCGCGTTGGAGCGGACGTGCTTGCAGACCTTCCAGGCGAACAGCAGGTCCTCCCACTCTGTCTCACTCGGCTGGCGCGCTCCGGCGACGCTCATCTCCTCGCGCGAGACCATCCCGCTGTCGGGGTCCTGGATCAGCAATGCGCCCGCGACCTGGCGGACCTCGAGCTCGCCGCTGCCCGCGCGGCGGTCGCCGCGCTCGAGCAGCCGGACGTTCTTTCGCTCCTCGAGCACCGCGAGGGCATCCTCGTCGTATGCCGGGGCGAACAGCACCTCGATGAACTGCTCGGCGAGCGCGTTTGCAAACTCCAGGTCGACGCGCGTGTTGAGCACGACGACGCCGCCGTAGGCGCTCATCGGATCGCACTCGAGCGCCCGGCGGTAGGCGTCGATGCCGTGCTCGGCCAGCGCCGCCCCGCAGGGGTTGTTGTGCTTGACGATCACGGCGGCGGGGGTCGACTCGAACTCGTCGCAGAGGCGGCGTGCGGCGTCGAGGTCGAGCAGGTTGTTGTAGGAGAGCGGCTTGCCGTGGTGCTGGCGGACCATCGAGAGCAGATGGGTGCGCGTGCCGACCTTCGAGTAGTAGGCGGCCCGCTGGTGGGGGTTCTCGCCGTAGTGCAGATCGAGGACCTTCTCGTAGGCGCGGACGTGCAGATGCGAGAAGTCGTCGTCGAGGCGCTCGGCGAACCAGCGCGCGATCGCCGTGTCATAGCGCGCGGTCGTCGCGAAGGCATCCGCGGCGAGGCTCTCGCGCGTCGGCATCGAGAGCCGGCAGTCGGCGCCGCGCAGCTCGTCGAGGATCGCGTCGTAGCTCTCCGGGGTCGTCACGACCGCGACGTAGGCGTGGTTCTTGGCGGCGGCGCGGATCATCGTCGGGCCGCCGACGTCGATGTTCTCGATGACCTCCTCCTCGGTCGCGCTCGCGCGAGCCGCGGTGCGCTCGAACGGATACAGGTTCACGCAGACGAGGTCGACGAACTCGACGTCCTGCTCGGCCACGGCGCGAAGGTGCGCGGCGTTGTCGCGGACCGCGAGAAGTCCGGCGTAGAGCTTCGAGTTGAGCGTCTTGACGCGCCCGTCCATGATCTCGGGCGTTCCCGTGAGATCGTCGATCGGGCGGACCTCGAGGCCGGCGTCCGTCAGCTCGCGCGCGGTGCCACCGGTCGAGACGAGCTCGATGCCGAGCGCCGCCAGGCCGCGCGCGAAATCGACGACGCCGCGCTTGTCGGAGACCGACAGCAGCGCGCGGCGGACCCGCACATCACCTGGCCCGACCGCCTCGCTTCGGTCGCCTCCGCCGGGTGCCGTGTCGGTCTGGGCCGAGATGATCCGATGATAGCTGCGCGGCTAGGCCGCGAGCCGCTCGCGCCCCATCGCGAGCTTCGGGAACCGTCCGCCGGTCGAGCGCAGCACGCCGCGCGCGATCAGCTCGTCGACGCACTGCAGCGCCTCGGCGCTCGAGAGGTGCGCGAAGGAGCCGTAGACGGCGAGCGAGTCGTAGCCGTTGGCGACGACGACCTTCGAGCGGCCGCCACGCAGGATCTCGACAGCCCGCGTGCGGCCGACCGCCGGCTGCGCGCTCGTGACGACGTCGAGGATCGCGGCGTCGATGTCGCTCGCTCCGCCCGGCGGGCGCCCGGCCGCGGACCGCTCCGCGGTCGCGGCCGCACTCGCGCGCCCCGCTCCGGCTGCCGCGCGCGCTTGCGCAAGCGCCGTGGGATCGCAGACGTCGCAGCACGGCACCCCGTCCTCGACCGTCGGCGGGGAGCGGTCGCCGAAGTGACCCTGGATCGCCGCTCGCCGGCAGCCCGCGTCCTCGACGAAGCCCCAGATCCCGCGATACTGCGCCCAGCGCGCGGCACGCGCCTCACCGCCCGGCGACTGGTTGATGAAGTGCACGTGCAGCCCCTTGTCGCGCCCGGCCGCGAACAGCAGGCAGCGCGCCGGAAGGCCGTCGCGCCCGGCGCGCCCGGCCTCCTGGTAGTAGGCCTCAAGCGACTCGGGCACGCTCGCGTGGCAGACGGTGCGGACGTCGCGCTTGTCGATCCCCATGCCGAACGCGTTGGTCGCGACGACGATCTCGACCTCGCCGTCCATGAAGCGCCGCTGGGCCTGCGCGCGCGCATCGCGCTCAAGGCCCGCGTGGTAGGCACAGGTCGCGACGCCCAGCCGCGACGCGAGGAGCTCGGCCAGCCGCTCGCTGCGCGCCCGCGTGCCCGCGTAGACGATCGCGGGGCGCGCGGCCGGATCCGCGAGGACCTCGGCGATCCGTCGTTCGCGGTCGGCGTCGCCGCCGCTTCGAGCGACGAGATAGGACAGGTTCGGCCGGTCAAAGCCGGTCGTCACGCGAACCGGATCGCGCAGCCCGAGCCGAACGAGCACGTCACCGGCGACGCGCGGCGTCGCGGTCGCGGTGCAGGCAAAGAGCTGGCGCGCGCCGAGCGCTCGCGCGGCGCTCGGCAGCTCGAAGTAGTCGGGGCGGAAGTCGTGGCCCCACTGCGAGATGCAGTGCGCCTCATCGACCACGAACATCCCGACACGCACGCCCTCGAGCGCCTCGACGAATCCGGCTGAGGCGAACCGCTCGGGCGCCACGTAGAGCAGCCGCGCCTCGCCGCTTCGCACGCGCGCGAGCGCCGCGCGGTTCTCGCCGGGATCGCGCTGGCTGTTGACGAGCACCGCGCGCCCGGCCGCCGCGCGCTCAAGTCCCGCGACCTGGTCCGCCATCAGCGAGACGAGCGGCGAGACGACGATCGTCACCTCGTCCTCGCGCAGCAGCGCCGGGAGCTGGTAGCAGAGCGATTTGCCGGCGCCGGTCGGCATCACCATCAGCACGTCGCGGCCGTCGAGTGCGGCGCGAACCGCCTCCTCCTGGCCGCGGCGGAAGGAGTCGAAGCCGAAATGAAGGCGCAGATCGTCGAGCAGCATCGCGGCGGCCGACGATAGCGGCGCCGTCGGCCGGTATCGGCCCTACGTCAGCTGCTCAGGACGGGCAGCTCGAGGGCGTTCTTGCCGAGCGCGCTCTCGGTTCCCTCGAGCGGATAGTCGCCGCTGAAGCAGGCGTCGCAGTGGCGCTCGCGGGAGCCGTGGATCGCCTCATAGACGCCGTCGAGTGAGATGTAGGCGAGCGAGTCACAGCCGAGCTCGGCAGCGATGTCGGCGGCGCTTCGGCCGTGCGCGATCATCTCCTCGCGCGTCGGCATGTCGATCCCGTAGTGGCAGGGGTGCTTGATCGGCGGCGCGCAGATCCGCATGTGGATCTCCTTGGCGCCGGCCGCGCGCAGCATCCCGACGATCTGGGCGGTCGTGTTGCCGCGCACGATCGAGTCGTCGACGACGACCAGGCGCTTGCCGGCGACGACCTCGGGGATCGGGTTGAACTTCAGCCGCAGGCCGTGCTTGCGAAGCTCCTGACCGGGCTGGATGAAGGTCCGGTGGACGTAGCGGTTCTTGACGAAGCCGTCGTCCTGGGGCAGCCCGCTCGCGCGCGCGTAGCCACGCGCCGCCGGGTTTCCGGAGTCCGGCACCGGGATCACGAGATCCGCCTCGACCGGAGCTTCGCGGGCGAGGATCTCGCCCATCCGGCTGCGCGCCGCCTGCAGCGTGTTGCCGCCCATCCGCGAGTCCGGCCGCGCGAAGTAGATGTGCTCGAAGACGCAGAACGCCTCGCGCGCACCCTCGACGACCTGGATCGAGTCGATCCCCTCCTCGCCGATCGAGACGAGCTCGCCGGGGCGCACGTCGCGCTCGTAGGTCGCGCCGATGATGTCCAGGGCGCAGGACTCGCTGGCCACGCACCAGCGGGGTGCGTCGTCTGGCACCAGCGGCGCGACGCGGCCCAGCACCAGCGGGCGGATCCCGGCCGGGTCGCGGAAGGCGACGACGCGATCCTTGGTCATCAGCACCGTCGAGAAGGCGCCCTGCATCCGCGGCAGCACCGCGGCGACGGCGTCCTCGATTCGCTCGGCGGGGTTGCTCGCGATCAGCGCCGCGATGATCTCCGAGTCAGACGTCGAGGCGAACTCGACCCCCGCGGCGCGAAGCTCCGAGTGCAGCTCGACGGCGTTGATCAGGTTGCCATTGTGGGCGAGCGCCAGCTCGCGGCGGTTGCCGGCGATCCCGGCCGCGCGCTGCACCGGCTGGCTGTTGGCCCACGCGTTTGAGCCCGTCGTCGAGTAGCGGACGTGCCCGATCGCCAGCTCGCCGCCGAGTGAGGCGATCGAGTGCTCGGTGAAGACCTGGCTGACGAGGCCGAGCTCGCGCAGCGTCATGATGTTGCCGCCGCGGTCGGCGGCCGCTATCCCGGCCGACTCCTGGCCACGGTGCTGGAGCGCGTAGAGCGCGAAGAAGGCAAGGCGCGACACGGCATGCCCCGGCGCGTAGACGCCGAAGACGCCACATTCATCCCGCGGGCCATCCCGCGGATCTGCGCTGCTTGACGGAGCGAGCATCAGGGAGAATCGCCACCGCGGAAGGCGACCGAACCGCCGGGGCGAGCACCGATTTTATCAATGCGGCGCGACCGTCCTGGACGGCGGTCAGTCAAACAGCGCACGCAGCGCTCCGTGGGCCTCGCGCATCCGCTCCAGCGAGAGCTCGATGCGCGCGTCGCCGGACCAGATCGTGAGGCGCTCGCCGCTGACCGATCCGACGATGCGAACCGACACGCCGCCGCCACCGAGCGCGCGCAGCGCTCCCTCGCCGCCACTGACGACGAACCCCCCGCCGCCCTCGCCGAACAACGCGCGGAGCGGCTTGACCGTGTCATCGAGCGCGATCTCCGCGCCGAGCCCGCCGGCCAGGCAGCATTCGGCGAGCGCCACGGCGAGGCCGCCCTCGGCGATGTCGTGGGCGCTCGAAAGCGATCCGCTCCGGACTCCCTCGCGAACGACGCGCTGCGCCGCGAGGACGCGCGGGATGTCGAGCTCGCCGAGCGAGCCCGGAAGCTCGCGCCCGCCAAGGCGGGCGAGCTCCGATCCGGCGATCTCCGGCGCGAACGGCCCGACGAGCGCGATCCGGTCGCCCTCGGAGCAAAAGCCGAGCGCGCCGGCGCGGCGCACGTCGGGCAGCTCCCCGACGAGTCCGATCACCGGCGTCGGATAGATCGGGCCCTCGGCCCCCTCGTTGTACAGGGACACGTTGCCGCCGACGACCGGCACGCCGATCGCGCGGCAGGCGTCGGCCAGGCCGCGCACCGACTCCGACAGCTGCCAGGCGATGTGCGGCTTCTCGGGGTTGCCGAAATTCAGGCAGTTGGTCAGTCCGAGCGGCTCGGCGCCGGCGCAGGCGAGGTTGGCCGCGCACTCGAGGACGGCCTCGATCGTGCCCCGGTAGGGGTCGGCCGCGACGCGCCGGCCGTT
The DNA here is from genome assembly GCA_036267075.1 of Solirubrobacteraceae bacterium. Lineage (GTDB taxonomy): Bacteria > Actinomycetota > Thermoleophilia > Solirubrobacterales > Solirubrobacteraceae > Palsa-513. The sequence continues at coordinate 33,883 of DATAWT010000063.1, read as the reverse complement.
GCCGTCGATCGCGACCGCGATCCCAGGCCGCTCCTGCCCGCGCGCCGGGAGCGCCAGCACGGCGGCGTCGCTCTGGCCCGGGCGGCGCACCGTCCGCGACTGAACGACCGGGTCGTACTGCTCAAACAGCGGCAGGCGATCGGCGATGTTGGGCGAGCGAAGCAGCGCGAGCAGAGTCTCGCCGGGGTCCTCCTCGCCCGAGGAGTCGAGGACGCGCTGCGGAGCGCCGTAGATCGGCTCGAGCGGCGCGCGCGGGTCGAGGTCATAGAGGGGGCAGTCGTCGACGAGCGCCGCGACCGGCATCTCACCGACCAGCGTGTCGGAGTCGAGCACCCGAACGAGTCCGCTCGCGGTGACCTCGCCGATCACGCTGGCCGCGGTCTCCCAGTGCTCGCAGACGCCGAGCACGGCCTCGAGCGCTTCCGGCTCGATCACGCACAGCATCCGCTCCTGGGACTCAGAGACCATGATCTCGAAGGGCTCCATGCCCTCCTCGCGAAGCGGAACGCGGGCGACGTCGATGTCGACGCCGACCGCGCCCTTGCTCGCCATCTCCGCCGCGGCCGACGTCAGGCCCGCCGCGCCGAGGTCCTGGAGGGCGACGAGGAGCCCGCGCTCGAGCAGGTCGAGCGAGCAGAGCATCAGCTTCTTCTCGGCGAACGGGTCGCCGATCTGGACACTCGGCCGCTTGGCCTCATCGCCCTCGCCGAGCTCGGCCGAGGCGAGCACCGAGGCGCCGCCGATCCCGTCGCGTCCGGTCGAGGCGCCGAACAGGACGAGCAGGTTCCCGGGCCCCGACGCCGCCGAGCGGATCAGCCGTTCGGTTTCGATCAGCCCGACGCACATCGCGTTGATCAGGCAGTTGTGCTCGTAGGGCGCCTCGAAGTAGACCTCGCCGCCGACGGTCGGCACGCCGATCGAGTTGCCGTAATGGCCGATGCCGGCGACGGCGTGCTCGAGCAGGTAGCGCGAGCGTTCGCTGTCGAGCTCGCCGAAGCGCAGCGAGTCAAGCACCGCGATCGGCCGCGCGCCGACGGCGAAGATGTCGCGCAGGATCCCGCCGACGCCAGTCGCCGCGCCCTGGAACGGCTCGACGGCGCTCGGGTGGTTGTGCGATTCGACCTTGAAGGCGACGGCGAGGCCGCCGCCGACGTCGACGGCGCCGGCGTTCTCGCCGGGCCCGAGCACGAGCCGCCCGCCCGAGCTCGGCAGCGTCCGCAGCAGCTTCTTTGAGTGCTTGTAGGAGCAGTGCTCCGACCACAGCAGCGAGAACATCGCGAGCTCGACCTCGTTTGGCGCGCGTCCGTCGAGGCTCGCGACGACCAGCTCGTACTCGGCCTCCGTCAGGCCGAGCGCGATCGCCTGCTCGACCCCCGGGATCGAGCCCACCGCGCTCACGCGGCCGCGGCCGCCGCGAGTGAGGCGAACAGCGACAGCCCGTCGGTCGAGCCGGTCAGCTCATCGACCGCGTGCTCGGGGTGCGGCATCAGCCCGAACACGTTTCCGGCCTCGTTGACGACCCCGGCGATGTCGTCGAGTGAGCCGTTGGGGTTCTCGCCGGGCGCGTAGCTCAGCACGACCTGGCCGGCGGCATGCAGGCGGGCGAGCGTCGCGCGCGGGGCGAAGTAGCGCCCCGTGGTGTGCTTGACGGGGATCGACAGCTCGGCGCCGCGCTCGAGCGTCCCGGTGAACGCCGTCGGCTCGCCGAGCACGCGCACGCGCACCTGGCGGAAGACGAAGCGCCGCGAGACGTTCGTCAGCAGGGCGCCGGGCAGAAGCCCCGCCTCGCAGCAGACCTGGAATCCGTTGCAGATCCCCATCACGTAGCCGCCCGCGCGGGCGAACTCGATCACCTCGTTCATGATCGGCGCGAAGCGCGCGATCGCGCCGGCGCGCAGGTAGTCGCCGTAGGAGAACCCGCCCGGCACGACGACCGCGTCGACGCCCGCGAGGTCGTGATCGGCATGCCACAGCTGCACCGCCTCCCCGACCCGGCGGCAGGCGGAGAGAGCGTCCGAGTCATCACAGCTTCCGGGGAAGGAGATGACTCCGAACTTCATCCGCCGGCGCCCTCGAGGAGCACCTCGTAATCCTCGATGAGCGGGTTGGCGAGCAGCCGCTCGCACATCTCCTCAAGCCGCGCGGGGTCTGCGACCTCGAGCTCGATCAGCCGCCCAACGCGGACGTCGCGGACGCCCTCGAAGCCGAGCGCCGGGAGCGCGCGCTCGACGGCGGCGCCCTGCGGGTCAAGGATTCCGGCCTTCGGGCGAACCAGCACGCGCGCCTTCATGGCACGGATGGTAGTCGCGCGAGCGGTCAGGCGGCCGCCGCGCCGCTGCGGCGCAGCCACTCCTCGAAGGGCTCGCCGACGATCTGCTCGTAGGCCTCGCGGTAGCGCGCCTGCGTGTTCGCGACGACGTCGTCGGGGATCTCCGGAGCGGGCGGGCTGCGGTCCCAGCCGCTCGCCGTCGCCCAGTCGCGAACGGTCTGTTTGTCGAAGCTCGGCTGCGCGCGGCCCGGCTCGTAGCCCTCGGCCGGCCAGAAGCGCGAGGAGTCGGGCGTCAGCACCTCATCGCCGAGCACCAGCTCGCCGTCGCCCGAGAGCCCGAACTCGAACTTCGTGTCGGCGAGGATGATGCCGTGCTCGCGGGCGTGGTCGGCGGCGCGCTCATAGACCGCGATCGAGGCGTCGCGGACACGCTCGGCGAGACCGCGGTCGCCGACCGCGCGGACCGCTCCCTCGAAGTCGATGTTCTCGTCGTGCTCGCCGATCTCGGCCTTGGTGGCCGGCGTGAAGAGCGGTTCGGGCAGACGCTCGGACTCGCGCAGGCCCTCGGGAAGCGCGATCCCACAGACCGCGCCGCTCGAGCGGTAGTCGTTCCAGCCCGACCCCGACAGATAGCCGCGCACGACGCACTCGATCGGGAGCATCGCCAGCCGCTCGACGACCATCGAGCGCCCGCGCACGTCCTCCGGGACCTCGTCGGTCGCCGACAGCAGGTGGTTTCGCGCGATGCCCGAGGTCAGGCCGAACCAGAAGACCGACATCCCGGTCAGCACCTGTCCCTTCCCGGGGATCTGCGTCGGGTGCACGGAGTCATAGGTCGAGATCCGATCCGAGGCGACCATCAGCAGCCGGCCGTCGCCGAGGTCGTAGTTGTCTCGGACCTTGCCGGAACCCAGGAGGGTCAGGTCAGCCAGGGCGGGCACCGCCATGGAATCTATAACGAAGCGAGGCGAACGGGCAGAGCGCTCGCGCTAGCGCGGCGCGATCGCGTCGAGGCGCGCGACGACCTCGCCCGCGTGGCGCGTCAGAGCGCCGTAGTCGAAGAGCTCGTCGAGGTCGAGGCCCGCGCAGCGCGGGTCGGCCTCGAGCAGTCCGCGCAGCGGCGTGCGCTCGGCCCACGCGCGCTGGGCCAGCTCCTGCGCGATCCGGTAGGCGTCCTCGCGCGAGCTGCCCGCGGCGACGAGCGCGAGCAGCAGCTTCGCCGAGAACAGCGCCCCGTGGGTCAGCTCGAGGTTCTCGCGCATCCGCGCCGCGTCGACCTCGAGCCCGCGCACGAGGCCGATCGCGAGGTGCTGCATGTAGTCGATCAGAATCGTCGAGTCGGGCAGGATCACGCGCTCCGCGCCGGAGTGCGAGATGTCGCGCTCGTGCCACAGCGCGACATCCTCGAGGCCGGCCTGGGCGTTCCCGCGCAGCACGCGCGCGAGGCCGCTGATCCGCTCGCTGCGGATCGGGTTGCGCTTGTGGGGCATCGCCGAGGAGCCCTTCTGCTGCCCGGCCGCGAACGGCTCGAGCGCCTCGAGCACCTCGGTGCGCTGGAGGTGGCGGATCTCGGTCGCCAGGCGCTCGAGCCCCGCGCCCGCCAGCGCGATCGCCGACAGCAGCGCGGCGTGGCGATCGCGCGCGACGACCTGGGTCGCGACGTCCTCACGGCGCAGGTCAAGCCGCCCGAGCACGCGCTCCTCAAACTGCGGCGAGGTCGCCGAGTAGCCGCCGACCGTCCCCGACAGCTTGCCGACCGCGACCCCCGTGAACGCCGCGTCGAGGCGCTCGGCGTTTCGATGCGCCTCGAAGGCAAAGCCGGCGAGCTTCAGCCCGAACGTCGTCGGCTCGGCGTGGACGCCGTGCGTGCGCCCGACGCAGAGCGTCGCGGCGTGCTCGCGGGCGCGCTCGGCGAGCGCCGCGACGAGCTCGCGCGCGCCGGCGAGGACGATCTCCCCGGCGTCGCGCAGCTGCAGCGCGAGCGCGGTGTCGAGGACGTCGGAGGACGTCAGCCCGAAGTGGATCCAGCGCCCCGCCTCCCCCGCCGAGGCCGACAGCACGTCGACGAACGCCGCGACGTCGTGGTCTGTGACCTTCTCGCGCTCGGCGACGGCCTCGACCGTGAAGGCCGCGGCGCGGATCGCCGCGAGGTCCGCCTCGCCCGGGCCCTCCATCTCCTCGCAGGCGGCGACCTCGACGACCCGCCAGCGCTCCATGCGCGCCTCGTCGCTCCAGAGGGCCCCCATCTGCGCGCGCGTGTAGCGGGCGATCACAGACCGATTATCGCCGTCGCGGGTGCGAGGATGGGAAAGTGGCGGCAGATCCGGTGACGCTTGAGACCGAGCGCCTGCTCCTTCGCCCGTGGCGGGCGGCGGATCGCCCGCCGTTTGCCGCGCTGAACGCCGACGAACAGGTCATGGAGTGGTTTCCCTATCCGCTCGACGCGGCCCAGTCCGACATGCTCGCCGACGCCATCGAGCAGCGCATCGCAGCCAACGCCTGGGGCATGTGGGCGGTCGAGGTCGTGGGCGTGGCGGACTTCATCGGCTTCGTCGGGCTCAACCACGCAGCGGAGCTGCTCGGATACCCGGCGGTCGAGGTCGGCTGGCGCCTCGCCAGGGAGCACTGGGGACACGGCTACGCGCCCGAAGCCGCGATCGCCTCACTCGCCTACGGCTTCGACGTCCTCGAACTCGGCGAGATCGTCGCCTTCACGACGCCCGGCAACCTCAAGTCACGCCGGGTGATGGAGAAGATCGGGATGAGCCACGACGGTGCGCGCGACTTCGACCATCCGCGCATCGCGCCGGACTCGCCACTGCTTCGCCAGGTCCTCTACAAGATCGACCGCGATTCGTTCGCGCGTCATCGCGACGGCCTGACCCCCGCCGGCTAGCGACCGCGCCACCGCGCGGCGCTCGCGCGGAAGACCTCGGAGCCGCCCAGCGACCGCGTTCTAGGCGACCGACAGCGGCCAGCCGCCGGCGGTGTCGATGATCCGCGCCGCGAGGATCGCGGCGTTGCGAGCGTTGTCGAGGCCGACCGCGGCGACCGGCACGCCGGGCGGCATCTGGATCACCGAGAGGATCGCGTCGAGGCCGCCGGCCGCGGACAGGCGGCTCGACAGCGGCACGCCGATCACCGGCAGGTCGGTGTGCGCGGCGAGCACCCCCGGCAGCGCCGCGGACAGCCCGGCGCCGGCGATCAGCACGCGCAGCCCGCGCTGGCGCGCCGACTTGGCGTAGGCGGCGACCTCGTCGGGCTGGCGGTGCGCGGAGAGGACGTTGAGCTCGTTGCCGATCCCGCGATCGTTCAGCTCGCGCGCGGCCGGCTCCATCGCGTCCATGTCGCTCTTTGAGCCGAGCACGATGCCGACGAGCGGCGCGGGGCCGTCGGTCTGCTCGGCGACGACGGCGAGCTGGGGCTCGGCGGTCATCGCCGCGCGGCCGCCTGAGCTCCGATGTCGCGGCGCAGCTGGCGTCCTTTGAACTCGACCATCTCGGCGGCAGCATACGCGGCTTCGCGGGCGGCCTCGGCGTCGCCGCCGAGCGCGGTGACGCTCAGCACGCGCCCGCCCGCGGTGACGAGCTCGCCGCCCGATCGCGCGGTCGCCGCGTGCAGTACCTCGACGCCCTCACCGACCGCGTCAAGGCCGCTGATCAGATCGCCGCTCGAGCTCGATTCGGGGTAGCCGGCGCTCGCCAGCACGACGCAGACGGCGCATTGCGGCGACCACTCGAGCGTCACGCCGGCGAGGCCGCCGGGGCGCGTCGCCGCAAGCAGCGCGTCGTAGAGGTCGCTGCGCAGGCGCGGCAGCAGCGCCTGCGTCTCGGGGTCGCCGAAGCGGACGTTGAACTCGATCACGCGCGGCCCGTCCTCGGTCAGCATCAGTCCGCCGTAGAGGACGCCGTGCAACGGGGTCCCGCGCGCGCGCATCAGATCGACGATCGGCTGATGGATCGTCGCGACGAGCTCCGCGGCGCGCTCGTCGTCAACCTCGGCGACCGGCGAGAAGGAGCCCATGCCGCCGGTGTTGGGGCCGCGGTCGCCGTCAAAGATCCGCTTGTAGTCGCGCGCGGGGGCCATCGCGATCGCGCGCTCGCCGTCGCAGAGGGCGAGCATCGAGAGCTCCTCGCCGACGAGGTGCTCCTCGATTACGACCGTCTCGGTCCCGAAGCGGTGCTCGACGAGGAACGCCTCGAGCGCCTCGCGCGCGGCCGCCTCATCGGCGGCGATCACGACGCCCTTGCCCGCCGCCAGGCCGTCGGCCTTCAGCACGGCCGGGTAGGAGACGATCGCTTCGAGCCCCTCCGCGACGCTTCGCACGCGCGTCCAGGCGGCCGTCGCGACGCCGGCCTCGGCCATCGCCAGCTTCGCGAACTCCTTCGAGCCCTCGAGACGCGCCGCCGCGGCGCTAGGGCCGAAGGCGACGACGCCGGCCTCGCGCAGACGATCGACGAGGCCCGCCACCAGCGGCGCCTCGGGGCCGACGACGACGAGGTCGACGGCCTCCCGAAGCGCCGCCTGAACGAGGCCGTCGATGTCGTCGACGCCGACGGGCAGCAGGCGCGCGTCGGCCGCGATCCCGGCGTTCCCGGGCGCGCAGAGCACCTCGGCCGAGCGGCCCAGCGCGCGCACCAGCGCGTGCTCCCTGCCCCCCGACCCGACCACGAGGACCCGCCGCACAGGTGTGTTGTACCCGACAGGCCGGACATCCGCCATCACGACGAAGTGTCCGTGATAACGTACAGGCGCGATGCCGCGCGACTGGAACGCCGCGAGCTACGACCAGATCTCCGCGCCCCAGCAGGAGTGGGGCGCGGCCGTCGTCGCCCGCCTCGCGCTGCGCGGCGATGAGACCGTGCTCGACGCCGGCGCCGGCACCGGCCGCGTCACCGAGATGGTCCTCGAGCGGCTGCCGGACGGGCACGTGATCGCCGTCGACGGCTCCCCCTCGATGTGCGAGACCGCGCGCGAGCGGCTGCCGGCGCAGCGCACGACCGTGATCTGCTCGGACCTCCTCGACCTCACGCTCAGCGCTCCGGCCGACGCGATCGTCTCGACCGCGACCTTCCACTGGATCCGCGACCACGACGCGCTGTTCGCGCGGATGCGCGCCGCCGTGCGCGACGGCGGCCAGTTCGTCGCCCAGTGCGGCGGCGAGGGCAACATCGACCGCGTGCGCGGGATCGGCGAGAGGCTCGCGGCGAGCGCCCCCTACGCCGAGCACCTCGCGACGGTCGGGCCGCTGTGGAACTACGCCTCGGTCGAGGCGACGCAGGAGCGCCTTCGCGACGCCGGTTTCGACGTCGCGGCGTGCTGGCTTCAGCCGATGCCCGCGAGGCCGCCGCGTCCGCGCGAGTTCCTCGAGACGGTCATCTTCGGCCCCTACATCGAGCGCCTACCGGACGACCTCCGCGAGCGCTTTCTCGATCAGGCGATGGAGGCGCTCGGCGCTCCGGTGGTGCTCGACTACGTGCGTCTCAACTGGGACGCCGTCGCCAGGACCGCCTGAGGGAACGCCTGTGCCCCGGTCGGTGCGTGCACCGACCGGCGAGTCGGCGCATGCGCCGACTCGGGATTGGGTGCATGCACCCAATCCCCATATTTGTCGAGTCGTAGGATCCGGGCATGGAGCAGAAGTGGTGGACCCTGATCGCCGTCTGCATCGGCATCTTCATGCTGCTGATCGACATCACGGTCGTCAACGTCGCGCTGCCGTCGATCCAGCGCTCGCTGCACGCCAGCTTCAGCGACCTGCAGTGGGTCGTCAACGCCTACGCGCTGATGCTCGCGGCGCTGCTATTGACCGCCGGGTCGCTCGCCGATCTGTTCGGGCGCAAGCGGATCTTCACGATCGGCCTGATCGTCTTCACCGCCGCGTCGCTGACCTGCGCGCTCGCGCAGAGCCCGCTGATGCTGAACGTGTCGCGCGCGGTGCAGGGGATCGGCGGGGCGATCATGCTGGCGACCTCGCTGGCGCTGATCGCCGAGGCCTTCCGCGGGCGTGACCGAGCGACCGCGTTCGCCGTCTACGGGGCGGTGATCGGCGCGGGCGTCGCCGTCGGACCGCTGATCGGCGGCGCGCTGACCTCGGGGCTCGGCTGGCGCTGGATCTTCTTCGTCAACGAGCCGATCGGCATCGGCGCCGTCGCCCTGACGCTGCGGACGGTGGCGGAGTCGCGCGATCCGGGCGCGACGCGGATCGACTGGGCCGGCCTGGTCTCCTTCTCGGGGGCGCTGTTCCTGCTGATCTACGCGCTCGTCCAGGCCAACGCCGATGGCTGGGGCAGCGCCGAGATCATCGGCTGCTTCGCCGGCGCCGGCGCCCTGCTGTGCGCGTTCGTGGTCGCCGAACGCAGCCAGTCGCGGCCAATGTTCGATCTCACGCTGCTTCGGCGGCCGGCCTTCGCGGGCGCCTCGATCGTCGGCTTCGCGCTGTCGGCGTCGATGTTCGCGCTGTTCCTCTACCTGACCCTCTACATCCAGAACGTCCTCGGCTACTCCCCGTTCCAGGCCGGCCTGCGCTTCCTGCCGATGACGCTGCTGCTCTTCTTCGTCTCACCGGTCGCCGGGCGGCTCACGGCGCGGGTGCCGATCCGGGCGCTCTTGGCGGCGGGGCTCGTGATCGTGTCGGTGGGTCTCCTGCTGATGAGCGCCGTCGACGCGAGCTCCGGCTGGACGGTCCTGCTGCCCGGCTTCATCGTCGGCGGCATCGGGATCGGGCTGGTCAACCCGCCGGCCTCGACCGCCGTCGCCGTCGTGCCGCACTCGCGCTCGGGCATGGCATCGGGCATCAACAACACCTTCCGCCAGACAGGAACGGCGACGGGCATCGCCGCGCTCGGCGCGATCTTCCAGCACGAGGTGTCGGTGCGGACGCTGTCGGGCCTGCAGCGCTCGGGCGAGCTCGCCGCCGTGATCCATGGCACGCACGGGCAGCTCGACGCGTCGTTCGCGTCCGGCTCGACGGCGACGCTCGGGCGCTCGCTCTCGCCGGCCGCGCGGGCCGCGCTCGATCATTCCTTCCGCGTCGGCTTCACCGGCGCCCTGCACGAGATCCTCCTGATCGCGGCCGCGGTGGCGCTCGCCGGCGCCTTCTTCGGCCTCGCCCTCGTCCGCCGCTCCGACTTCATCGCGCAGGGCGGCGGCGACTCAGCCGCGGCCGCCGCGGCCTGATGGTCGGCCTGCGCCGGATCGCCTACCGCTTCGCCTACCGCGTCCTGTGGCTCGCGGCGCGCGTGCGCGCGCCGCGCGGGCGCGGCGCGGCCGCCGTGCTCCTGTGCGACGGCGAGGTGCTGCTGGTGCGCCACAGCTACGGTCCCGACCGCTGGGAGCTGCCCGGCGGCGGCGTCCGCCGCCGCGAGGAGCCAGCGGCCGCGATCGCGCGCGAGCTCGAGGAGGAGCTCGGGCTGACCGTCACCGACCCCGTCGCGCTCTGCGCGCTGCCCGGGCCGGGGCGCCTTCGCCACCACCACACCCACATCTACCGCGTCGAGGTGCCCGAGCCGCGCGTCCGGGCGGACCCCGTCGAGATCGCCGAGGCGGCGTGGTTCGATCCCGCCTCACCGCCGCGGCCGCTTGGGCCGATGGTCCAGGCCGGGCTGCGGGCGGCCGGGGTCTAGCGGTCGGTCGTCAGGACGACCTTCGTCGCCTCGCGGCGGTCGAAGGCGCGGTAGGCGTCCGTGGCCGCCTCGATCGCGACGGTGTCGCTGATCACCGCCGAGGGCCGCAGCGCCCCGTCGGCGATCATCGCCAGCAGGCGCTCGCGGTCGCGCCCGGGGTTGCCGATCGCGAATGAGAGCGTGATCTCCTTCTCGAACATCAGCGCGTTGTTGAGCGGGAAGTCGGGCTCGAAGTGGGCGCCGACGACCGACACCGTTCCCTGCGGGCGCACGAGCGCGAAGGCCGAGCTGAGCGCCGCCGGCGAGCCGGAGGCCTCGATCACGGAGTCGGCGCCGATGCCCGCGGTTGCGGCGGCGACCGCCTCGGCGGCGTCCGCGGGGTCGACGGCGTGCGCGCCGAGCGAGCCGGCGAGCTGGCGCCGCGCGGCGATCCCGTCGACCGCGATCACCCGCCGCGCGCTCCCGACCGCGCAGAGCAGCGCCATCAGCCCGACCGGGCCGGCGCCGAGGACCACCGCGACGTCACCGGAGCCGAGCCCGGCGCGCTGCACGGCGAGGAACCCGGTCGGCAGGATGTCGGCGACGAAGACCGCGTCCTCGCTGCTGACCTCGTCGGGTACCGGCCACAGGCAGCGGTCGGCGCGCGGGACCCGCACGAGGTCGGCCTGCCCGCCCTCAAGGCGCGGATAGACGCCCGAGTAGCCGAACAGCGCACGGCTGTCGCACTGCGTCGGGCGCCCGGCGCGGCAGTGCGCGCACGTCCCGTCCGAGGTCATGCTCGTGTTGACGACGCGCTGGCCGGGGCGCAGCGCTCCGGCTGCGTCGCCGGCGCTCTCGACGACGCCGACGAACTCGTGGCCGAGCGTCATGCCGAACTCAAAGCCCGGCGTGTGGCCGTGGTAGGGCAGCAGGTCGGCGCCGCAGATCGCGGTGTGGGTGACGCGCACGATCGCGTCGCTGTCGTCCCGTAGCTGCGGCTCGGGGACGTCCTGCACCTCGATCGTCTCGATGCCGCTCAGCCGCACCGCTCTCATCCCGGTTCCTCCAGTTCGATCAGGTTGCCGTCCGGGTCGATCGCGAAGCAGCGGTGACCGCCCCAGGGCGGCGAGTAGGGCTCGGCGAGGAACGGGACGCCGGCCGCGCTCAGCTCGCGGTGGGCCTTCAGGCAGTCGGCGACCTCGAGGACGAGGATCGCCGCCAGCCGCGTGCGGTCGGCCGGCGCGGCCATCGCAACGCCGGGGCGGTCGGCGGCCTCGTGGCCCTGCTCGGCGAGCGAGATGCGGGCGCCCGCCGCGACGAGCGTCGCGTAGGGCGGGTCCTCGTAGGTCGCCTCGACGGCGAGGCCCAGGCTGTCGCGGTAGAAGCGCAGCGAGCGCTCGAAATCGCTGACGGCGAGGATCGCCCCGGCGCGTGTCGCCCCGATCGCCATCAGTCGCGGATGTGGCCGGCGTCGGCGACGATCACCTGGCCGGTCACCCAGCCCGACTCCTCCGAGGCCAGGAAGGCGACGGCCGGCGCGATGTCTGACGGCAGGCCGTGGCGGGGGATCGCCTGCAGCGCCTGGACGAAGTCGAAGGAGTCCTTGTGCGGCGTCGCCAGGGCGCCCTCGGTGCGCGTGATGCCCGGCGCGACGGCGTTGGCGGTGATGCCGTAGCGGCCGAGCTCCGTCGCCAGCGCGCGCGTCAGGCCGACGACGCCGCCCTTGGCGGCGAGGTAGGGCCCCATGTTCGGCGTGCCGGCGTAGAAGGCGTTCGATGCGATGTGGACGATCCGCCCGTAGCCGGCTTCGCGCATCGGCGCCTCGACCGCCCGCGAGACCAGGTAGGCGCCGTCGAGGTTGACCGAGATGATCTTGCGCCAGTAGGCGAAGTCCACCTCATCCCAGGGGATGAAGGGCACGATCGCGGCGGCGTTGACGAGGACGTCGATCCGCCCGAAGCGCTCGAGCGTCTCCGCCGCGATCCGCTGGGCGTCTGATTCGCTTGAGATGTCGGCCTCGATCGCGAGCCCGTCGAGGGCGGCGGCGGTCGCGGCGGCTCCCTCGCCGTTGCGATCGGCGGCGGCGATCTGCGCGCCCTCGGCGCGGAGCTTGTCGGCGATCCCCCTGCCGATTCCCTGCGCGGCGCCGGTCACGATCGCGACGCGTCCATCTAGCTTCATGCTGAACCTCCTGCCGCGAAGGGCTCCGGGGCGAGTGTGTAGGTCTTGAAGATGTCCATGTCGTGGCTGAAGATGATCTCCGCGCCCCATTCCTTCGCGATCTGCTTGACGCGGCGGATCGAGCGGACGCCGTCGACGGGGTTGTTGTGGAAGCCGGCCTGCTGCTCGTTGGCGAACGCCGCCGGGGTGTAGGAGACGTCCGCCATCACGAGCAGCGGCGCGCGGCCGGCGAGCTCGACCAGCAGCGAGTAGTGCCCGACGGTGTGGCCGGGGGTGAAGAACAGGTGCAGTCCCTTGGCGAACTCGAGGTCGCCGTCCAGCGGCGAGAACTTCGCGCCCTCGTGGTCCCAGCCGCGGTCGGCGTAGCCGAAGCGCTCGAACGGCTCGGGCGTGCGCGCCTCGCGCAGCTCGAGATGGTGCACGTAGGTCGTCGCGTTGGTGAGGTGCCTGTTGCCGCCGACGTGGTCGAAGTGCAGATGCGAGTTGATCACGGCGTCGACGTCGGCCGGCTTGAAGCCGCACTTCTCAAGCTGGCCGGGAACGGTCTGCTCGGGCGTCTGCTCGGGCAGCTCGAAGGGCAGCACCGCGTTGACGAGGTCGAGGTCGTAGCCGCTGTCGAACATGAAGAGGCCGTCCTGGTGCTCGATCAGGACGCTGTAGACGGGGAAGCGCACCGCTGTGCCGCAGCCCACGTTCCAGGTGATGTGCGACTGGTCGATGACCAGCGTGCCGCTGTCGAGCAGCGTGACCTTGGTCTGCTTGGCCATCAGCTCAGCGCCTTCCGTAGCGCGACGAGCGCGGCGCCGCGCTGCTGCTGGAGCTCCTGGATGCGCTCGGGCGTGTAGTCGAAGAAGCCGCCGCCGGTCTTGATGCCGAGCTTGCCCGAGTCGCGCAGCCCTGTCGCGGTGCTCGAGATGCCGGCCTCGTTGGAGAGATCCTGGTTGAGGAAGCTCGCCACGGCCGTGTAGATGTCGAGACCGGCCATGTCGAGCAGCTGGATCGGCGGGATCACCGCGAGCTTGTAGCCGATCCCCCACTTCACGGCGAGGTCTAGACCCTCGACGTCGATCACGCCGTCATCGACGAGCGCCAGGCACTCGCGCATGATCGCGTAGAGGACGCGGTTCTCGACGAAGCCCGGGACCTCCTTCTTGAGCGTGACCGGGTGGTATCCGATCCGCCGCGTCAGCTCCTCGACCGCGGCGGTCACCTCCGCTGACGTGCGCTCGCCGTTGATGACCTCGTTCATCGGGATCAGGTGCGGCGGGTTGGACCAGTGCCAGCCGATGACGCGCTCGGGGTGCTCGAGCTTCGAGGCGATCGCGGTGATCGGGATGCCCGAGGTGTTGGAGGCGATGATCGCCTCGGGCGAGATCTGCGGCTCGACGCCGGCGAGGACCTCCTGCTTGATCTCGAGCTTCTCGGGGACCGCCTCGAGGACGATGTCGGCGCCCTCGAGCGCTGCCGACTGATCGGACTCGTAGCGCAGCTCGCCCCCGCCCTGGTCGGGAACCTCGAGGCGGTCGAGGATGCCCTCGACGACGCCGACCGTTGTCTTCGCGCGCTCGAGCGCGTCGGCGTTGACGTCGAACAGCGCGACCTGGAGGCCGGCCCGGGCCAGCACGGCACCCATCCCGGGGCCCATCGTGCCGGTGCCAAGGATCGTCGCCCGCTTCAGTTCACTCATGTCGGCCTTTCTTCGTTGGGTTCGGCGCCCGCCGGCGGGTCCTGTTCGTGGATCCGCCGCCACACGCGCTCGGGAGTCAGGGGCAGCTCGTTCATCGCCACGCCGGCGTCGGCGAGCGCGCAGACGATCGCCGCCGGCACGGCCGCCAGCGCACCCTCGCCGCAGCCCTTCGCGCCGTAGGGACCGGGCCCGTCGGCGTTCTCGACGATGATCGTCCGCATCCGCCGCGGCATGTCGCCGACGCGCGGGACGCGGTACTCGAGCAGGTTGTCGTTCATCACGACGCCGTCCTCGAAGATCAACTCCTCAAACAGCGCGTTGCCGATGCCCTGCAGCGTCGCGCCCTCGTCCTGGCGCTCGACGAGCTGGGGATTGATCGCCCGGCCGACGTCGGCCACCGTTGCGGTGCGAAGGACGGTGATCACCCCGGTGTCGGGGTCGACCTCGACCTCGGCGCCGGCGACGCAGACCTCCCAGAAGTGCGGCCCCTCGGCGTAGGAGCCGGTGTCGCCGCCCTCCGGGCGGACCTCGCCGCCCTCGATGATCTCACCGCCGCGAAAGCCGAAGCGCTTGGCGATCAGGTCGGGGAAGGAGACATCCTCGCCCGCGAAGGCGGCGCGGCCGTGGGCGAGCTCGATCACGGCGGGCTCGACGTCCCACAGCTCGCCGGCGGTCTCGCGCAGCCGCGCCGCGACATTCTCGGCGGCTCGCTTGACGGCCAGGCCGGCGACCGTCGTCGAGCGGCTCGCGCCGGTCGAGCGGTCATAGGGCGTGAAGCGCGTGTCGGCGCCGTGGACGCGCACGAGATCGCTTGACAGGCCGAGCTCCTCGGCGGCGATCTGCGACATCACGGTGCGCGCGCCCTGACCGAGCTCGGTCGTGCCGACGTAGACATCGGCCGTGCCGTCGGAGGTCAGGCGCACCGAGGCGCGCGACACGGGATGGGCGCCGGCGGCGAGCAGTCCGACGCTGACGCCGCGCCCGACCCAGGGCGGCTTGGGCTCATCCCAGCCGACCGCGCCGGAGGCGCGCTCGATGTCGCCGACGAGGTCGGCGTCGAGCGGCTTGCCGCTGCCGTCGGGACGGACCGGCTCGCCGGGCAGCACCAGCGAGCGCCGGCGCAGCTCGACGGGATCGAGGCCGGCGCGCCGGGCGACCTCCTCGATCTGGGACTCCCCGATCCACTGCAGGTGGGTCGCGCCGAAGGCGCGGTAGGAGCCCGACGGCGCGGTGTTGCAGTAGACGCAGCTGGCGTCGACCTCGACGGCCTCGAAACGGTAGGGGCCCGGGGCGGCGTCGCCCGCGGTGGCGGTCACGCGCGGCCCGTTGTCGGCGTAGGCGCCGGTATCCATCTCAAAGCGCGCCTCGCGCGTCAGCAGCGTTCCATCAGCTGCGGCGGTCGTGCGCATGAAGCAGCGCATGCCGTGGCGGCGCGAGGTGACCATCGACTCCTCGACGCGGTTGACGATCCGCACGGGTCGCCCGGCCTTGCGCGCGAGCGCGACGGTCAGTGGTTCGAGCTTCGTGTAGGACTTCGAGCCGAAGCCGCCGCCGAGGTAGCCGACGATGATCCGCACCGATCCGATCGGGAGGCCGAAGAGGTCGGCGATCTCGGCCTGGACCAGAAACGGGTGCTGGCAGTTGGCCCACAGCGTCACGCCGTCGCCGTGGTAGTGGGCGATCGTCGCGTGCGTCTCCATCGCGTACTGGTAGACGGCCGGGAAGGTGTAGCTCCCCTCGACGGTGATCGCCGCCCGCTCGCGCGCGGCCTCGACATCGCCGGAGCGCAGCGCGTAGCGGTAGCAGACGTTGCCCTCCTGCTCGCCGAGGTCGCCGAGGCCGTGGAAGAGGCCGACCTTGGGAACGCGGTCGTGGAGCTTGGGGGCGTCCGCGGCAAGCGCCTGCTCGAGCGTGCCGAGCACCGGCAGCTCGTCGTATTCGACGGCGATCGCGCGCACCGCGGCCTCGGCGGCGGCCTCGCTGACCGCGGCGACCGCGGCGATCGGCTCGCCCGCGAAGCGCACGCGGTCGATCGCGATGATCGGGCGATCCTTGATCGCGTGCCCGTAGTAGGGCTCGATGTCGTCGAGGTCTGAGGCCGTCAGCACGGCGGCGACGCCCTCCATCGCGACCGCGGCGGAGATGTCGATCGAGCGGATCGCGGCGTGGGCGAAGGGGCTGCGCAGGACCTTGCCGTGGAGCATCCCGGCGACCTCCATGTCGCCGACGTACTGGGCCTGGCCGCTCAGCTTCTCGTGCGCGTCCTTGCGCGGCCGCGAGACGCCGATCTCGGCCAGTGCCGCACGCTCCTGGACGGTCACGACTGCAGCCCCGCGAGCTCGCGCGCCGCCTCGAGGATCGAGCGGTAGCCGGTGCAGCGGCAGACGTTGCCGTCGAGGCCGTGGCGGATGTCCTCCTCGCTTGAGAGCTCGCCGTTGTCGCGCAGGCTCTTCAGCGTGAGCAGCAGGCCTGGGGTGCAGTAGCCGCACTGCAGGGCGGCATGGCGGATGAATGCCGACTCGAATTCGGCGAACTCCGCGGTCTGCGCGAAGCCCTCGACGGTCAGGACCTCGTGACCGGACGCCTCGAAGGCGAGGTGGTTGCAGGCGCTGACGGGCGCGCCGTCGATGAGCACCGTGCAGGTGCCACAGACCTGCACGTCGCAGGAGCGCTTGGCGGCCGTCAGCCCGAGCCGCTCGCGCAGGAAGTCGAGCAGCAGCTCCTGCGGCTCGACGTCGGCGCGCACCGCATCGCCGTTGACGGTCAGCTCGATCTCGATCGCGCCCATCAGGCGTCCTCCTCGGGCATGCCGAAGGCGCGCCCGCTGCGGCGCAGCTCGCGCAGCCACGCGTTCCAGTATTCGGTGGCGAAACCCGCCTGGTACTTGTTGGTGTGGAGGTCCGCGAGCAGCTCGCTGGGGATCGGGTAGAGCGGGCCGAGCGCCGTCGCGATCATCTGGATCTGCACGGAGCGCTCGAGCAGGACGCTCGCGAGCACCGCCCAGCGCAGGTCGCGCTCGGCGACCAGGACGCCGTGGTTGCGCAGCAGCAGCGCGTTGCCCTTGCCGAGCGCCTGCGCGACGAGCGCGCCCTGGCGGCCGTCCATGATCAGGTCGGGGATCCCGTCGTAGGCCGAGATGCCGTCGACGAAGAGGACGCTGTCGTGGGTCAGGTAGGCGAACTCGGCGCTGGTCGCACCGAAGGCCGTCGCGTGCGGCGGATGGCCGTGCACCACGCTGTTGACGTCGGCGCGGCGCTTGTAGACCTCGGTGTGCAGGACCGTCTCCAGGTGCATGCCGGCGGCGACGTTGTCGTGGTCGGCCTCGAGGTCGACGGCGATGACGTCCTCCGGGGTGACCTCGCCGAGCGCTACGCCCTTGCGCTTGATGTGGACGGTCCGTCCGTCGGCGCCGCGCGCGCTGACATGGCCGAGCGTGAGGTCCTCGTAGCCGTGCATCGCGAGGATCCGGCTCGCCCACGCGACCTCGACGGCCATCGACGCCACGTCGTCTTCGCGCGGCGGGCCGTTGGTGCTGTGCGCCTCGAGGGTCACGACTCCCTCCGCTGCGTCGGCGGATAGTCGGGGTGCGGGAAGCCGAACACCATCGCGACGTCCTCATCGCCGGTGTTGGCGACGGCGTGCCAGATCCCGGCGGGGACGAAGAGCCCCTGGCCGCCGGCGAAGGCGACCGTCTCGCCCCCTTCGAGGCGGAGCTCGCCGGCGCCGGAGAGGACGTAGGCGACCTCCTCGGTCTCGTGGCGGACGAGCGCGGTGACGCAGCCCGGCTTGAACACCGAGTAGCCGAGCGAGGACGCGTTGCCCGCGAGCGTCTTCTCGGTCAGGACCATCCGGCTCCAGCTGTCCTCCGGCAGCGCGACCGGCTCAACGGCCTGCAGGTCGACGACCGTGACGGCGCTCACAGGACCCACTCGCCGTCGCGCAGGATCCAGCGCCCGTCGTCGACGATCTGCATCGAGGCGTCGAGCACCACGCCGTCGAGGTGCAGCGTGCAGACGTTCTGCCCGCCGGGGTAGGCGTTGTGGTTGTCGCCGAGGGCGCAGTGCACGGTCCCGACGCGGCCTTTCTCCGACGGTGTCCCGAACGGCGCGACCTCGCTGACGCCGAAGGCGAACTCGCCGATCACGGTCGCGTTCTCGACGCCCTCGAGGACCTCGCGCAGCCGGCGCGCGTCGTCGCCGCCCTCGATCTTGACGGCCTTGCCCTTCTCGATCGTCCACGTGATCGGCTCGGTGACCTGGCCCGGCAGGCCGATCCCGAGCATCACGCCGTCGACGACCATCGTCCCGTCGGTGCCGTCCTCGACCGCCGCGTAGGCGACCTCCGCCCACAGCGGCAGCGGTCCCATCATCTGGCCGCGGCGCTTGATCGAGGTCACCTCGAGCGCCGGGCGATCCTTGATCGTGACCGTGAAGTCGGTGCCCTTGGCGGAGGTCACGCGGAGCTTCTCGACGCCCTCGAGCGCGGCCATCGCGTCGAGCGCGCGCTGCTGGGCGCGGTGCAGCTTCTCGACCGTCAGCCCCCACTCGCCCATGCCCGGCTCGACGGAGGCGATCTTGGCGTTGGCGCCACAGGACTCCTTGACCGCGGAGACGTGCGCGAAGCGGTTCGCCCACTCGAGGTTGGTGATGATGATGATCTCGTCCGAGCTGACCATCGCCTGGTGGAGGTTGCGCGGCGGCGCCATCGGGAAATGCGTGTCTGCGCGGCCGCGGCGCACCTGCGCCTCGTTGTTCATCACCACCGGCCACGCCCCGCGGTCGACACAGACGTCGGCCACCACGCGCGCCTGGTCGATGTGCTCGTCGTCGGTGATGATCGTCACGACGTCGTCGGCCTCGACCGACATGCAGACGTCGACCACCAGCTCGGCGTCCTTGCGGATCGCTTGGGCGTCAGGCATGTTCACCTCACCTCCTGGGTCTGAAAGGCGGGCAGCACCTCGCGCGCGAAGCGCTCGACCTGCCCGAACTGGTCGATGGCCCCGAAGCGGCAGATGAAGTGCCGCACGCCGCGGGACTGGAACTCGCGCAGCCAGGCGCTGATGTCCTCCGGCGTGCCGACGGGACCCCAGTTGGAGAGGTCCATCGCCTGCGAGAGCTCCGGGTAGTACTTGGAGATGTAGTCACCGAAGGCGGTGCGCGCCTCCTCCTGGGAGTCGCCGATGTTCATCGTCACCTGGTAGGCGACGGTGTAGTCGGCGAAGTTGCGACCGTGGCGCTGGGCGGCCGCCTCGAGGTAGCCGATCTGCTCGGTCAGCTCCTCTGGATGCTCGGCGCGACAGCACGTCATCCAGCCGTCGCCGAGGCGGATGATGCGGTCGCAGGCCCGCTCCATGATCGCGCGCATCTTCTCGGTCGGCTTGTCGCCGACGAGGCGGGGGTTGGAGACGATCCAGGTGGGCGGCGGCGTCTGAAGCGGTCGCAGCGGCGCCATCTCGGTGCCCGAGTGGAACGCGACGTCCTCGTAGTTGAAATAGGTGCCCTTGAACGAGGTGCGCCCGGTGCGGAACAGCTCCCCGACGATCTCGAGCCCTTCCTCGAAGACGCTGGCGCGATCGCCGAACGGGAGGCCGAGCGCCTCGAACTCGCGGCGCACGCCCTGCTCGGGGTTCCCCATGCAGGGGCCGAAGATCGTGCGCCCGCCCGAGATCTGGTCGAGCGTCGCCCACTCGAGCGCCAGGTAGAGGGGGTTGCGCATCGAGCTGACGAGGCAGGCGGTGCCGAGCCGGACGCGCTCGGTGCGCTGCGAGATCGCGGCCAGCAGCGTCATCGCCTCGTAGCGGGGCTTGGAGAACAGGCTGTCGCCGACCCAGACGGAGTCGAAGCCGAGCTGCTCGACGCGGCCCGAGAGGTCGAGCAACGCCCCGAGGTCGTAGTCCGGTGCGATCAGCGGTTCGCGGTTGTTCAGGTTGACGCCGAACTGGGTCGGCATCTGTGCGGCGCTATCAGCCATCGGCCTGCCACTCCTCCTCTTGGGGTTGGTCTGTGTCGTCCTCCTCGAAGAGACCCTGCGCCGCTGAGTGCAGCAGGACGCGCTGGGGTACCTCGATGTGCTCCTCGAGCAGCCGCGCAGCGAGCTCGGCGTCGCCGCTGTCGATCGCGGCGAGGATCTTGCGGTGCTCGGCCGCCGACTCCTCGAGGCCGCCGCGCAGCTGTGCCGACTTGCTGAGCAGGCCGGTCATCTGCGCGATCAGCTGAGCGTGGAAGGCCTCGAGCTTGCGGTTTCCCGAGGCTCCCACGAAGAGGCTGTGAAACTCGCGGTTGAGCTCGAAGAAGCGCGCCGCGTTGCCGGCGCGCGCCTCGTGCTCCATGGCTTCGCAGAGCTCGTGCAGTCGCCCCTTCTGCGCGCCGTCCAGTCGCGGGACCGCGAGGCGCAGGGCAAGCGACTCGAGTGCCTCGCGGACCTGATAGGCGTCGAGGAACTCGCGGCGTGTGAGGCGCGTGACGACGGCTCCGCGTCTCGGAACGGTCGTCACCAGCCCCTCGGCGCTGAGCTGGCCGAGCGCCTCGCGCAGCGGTCCGCGGCTGATTCCGAGCGAGCGCGCGAGCGCCACCTCGCTGAGCTCGGTGCCGGGCTCGAGGCGGCTCGAGAGGATCTCCTCGCGCAGGTGGTCGATGACCTGCTCGCGCAGAGTGCGGTTCTCAAGCGGCGCGTCGGGTGCGGGGTGCGCCGAGCTCACCGCGCTCCTCGCACGTAGGGGATGCACAGGGCCGGCGGGAGGTAGGAGCGCCGCCCGAACGCCATCAGCGCGACGATGATCGCGATGAACGGCAGCATCGTCACGAGGTCGTTGGAGATGTTGATCCCGGCCAGCTGCAGTGCAGTGGCGATCGACAGCGAGATGCCGAACAGCAGCGAGCCGACGACGACCCAGCCCGGGCGCCCGCGGCAGAGCATCGCGATCACGATCGCCATGTAGCCCTGACCCTGGGTCATGAAGGGGGTGAAGACGCCGGCCGCGACGATCGAGAGGTAGGCCCCGCCGAGGCCGGCGAGGGCTCCGGTCGCCATCGCCGCCCAGCTGCGCGTGGCGATGACGCTGATGCCGGCGGCGTCGAGAGCCTCGGGCTTCTCGCCGGCGGCGCGCAGGTTCAAGCCGA
Organism: Solirubrobacteraceae bacterium; assembly: GCA_036267075.1. Taxonomy (GTDB): domain Bacteria; phylum Actinomycetota; class Thermoleophilia; order Solirubrobacterales; family Solirubrobacteraceae; genus Palsa-513. Next base: position 13,021 of record DATAWT010000063.1, on the reverse strand, counting down.
TGTTCGTCGCGCGGAAGATCCAGACGAGCGCGCCCGCTAAGAGGAAGCCGAGGTAGACCAATAGCGGCTGGTCGAAAAGGCTCGCCCCGAGCACCGGGATCTTGTCCAGCAGCGGGATCGCGACGTTCGATGGCGCGCCCAGGCGCGGGTAGCTGGAGCCGAACTCGGCGCCCTGCAGGACGCTCGTGACGCCCTCGCCGGCGAGGGTGATCGCGATGCCGACGACGATCTGGTCGAGGCCGAGCCAGACGCAGAGTGTCACCATCAGCGTCGATCCGATCATGCCGCCGAGCGCTCCGAGCACGAAGCCCAGCGCCGCCGAGTGCGCGTAGTAGGCGCCGATGAAGCCGAGGTAGGCGCCGAACAGCATCATCCCCTCGAGGCCGAGGTTCAGCACGCCCGCGCGCTCGGAGATCGTCTCACCGAGCGCCGTGAACATCAGCGGGATCCCGGCGAGTATCCCGCCCGCCACGAGTGAGGTCAGGACGGGCTTGCTGAAGATGCCGTAGCTGGCGGCGAGGACCAGGTTCACGACGCCACCTCGCTGCGCTCGCCGCGGCGGCGCATCAGCGGCTGGCGGAGCGCCGCGCGCAGACCCGGGGTCAGGTAGCTGCCGCCCATATCGCGGCGGCGGCCGAGAAACTCGATGACCGTCATGAAGAGCAGGATCAGCGCGACGAGCACGAGCAGGAAGTCGGTCGAGAGGTTGGCCTGGGTCGCCGCCAGGTCACCGCCCGTCGAGAGCACTGCGAAGAAGAAGATGAAGGGGATCACCGCGAGCGGGTTGAGCCGCGCGAGGAACACGAACGGGATCACCGTGTCGCCGTAGGCGGGGTTCCAGTTCGCGCGCACGTAACCCCACAGGCCGAGGATGTCGACGGCCGCCGAGAGTCCGATCAGCGCGCCGCTGATCAGGAAGGCGCGGAAGATCAGCCAGCGCACGTTGACGCCGACGTGGACGGCGGCACGCGGATTGGCACCCAGCACGTGCAGGCGCAGCCCGAACGCGGTCCGCGTCAGCACGTAATAGGCGATCAGCGCGACGCCGAGCGCGACCAGTGCGCCGATGTGGATTCGCGTCCCCGGGATCGACGGCAGCATCCGGCCGATCGGGATGACGCGCGTCTGCGGGATGTTGACCGTGGGGTCCTGGAACGGTCCCTTGACGAGGATGTTGGCGAGGCCGATGCCGATGAAGGACATCATCAGGGTCGTGATGATCTCGTTGGTCTGGTATCGCGCCTTGAGGATCGCCGGGATGATCGTCCAGGCGGCTCCCGCGGCCATCGACAGACCGAACAGGGCGAGCAGGCTGACCCAGACCGGCACGTCGCCGAGCTGCGGGGCGACGCCCGTGATCAGGGCCGCGCCGAGCAGGTACTGACCGTCGTAGCCGAGGTTCCAGATGTTGGCGCGGAAGACGACGATCAGGCCGACGGCGATCAGCAGCAGCGGCGCCGCGAGCACGGCGCTGCTCTCCCAGGAGCCCTGCGCGACGCCGTATTGCCAGATGTTCGAATAGAAGGTGAAGGGGTTGTCGCCGAGGATCACCAGCAGCAGGCCGCCCGCGATGAGGGCCAGCACGACCGGCAGCACCGAGCGCATCAGCGCGTCGCGCATGAGGACGATGCGCCGCGAGCGAAGCGGCGTCCCCGCGCGACCGCCGGGGTCGGGCTGGGCCTCGTGAACGCCGGCCGCGCCGGCCGCGATGGAAAGCTCGCTCACGCGACCTCCGCCACCTGCGGCGTCGGCTGGACGCCGAGCGTGACGTCGCCGATCATCAGCCGCCCGATCTGCTCGGCGGCGCCCGGGCCGTTCTCGACCTCGCCGACGATGCGGCCGCGCGAGAGCACCGCGATGCGGTCGGAGACCTCGAGGAGCTCGTCGAGGTCGGTTGAGATCACCATCGCGGCGCGGTTGTCGCGGAGCTCGGCGATCATCGAGCGCACCACGCGCGTGGTCTTGAGGTCGAGGCCGTAGGTCGGCTTGTGGAAGACGACGACCTTGGCGTCGAACGACAGCTCGCGCGCGAGGAGGACCTTCTGGATGTTGCCGCCGGAGAGCGTCCCGGTTCGGGCGTGGATGCCCGGCGTGCGGATGTCGAAGCGCTCGACGAGGCTGCGCGCGTCGCGGTCGATGGTCTCGCGGCGGATGCGCCCGCCGCGCCAGTAGGGGGGCTGCCCGATGCGCTTGAGAACGAGGTTCAAGGAGACCGGAAGCGCCGCGACGATGCCCTCGCCGAGCCGGTCGTCGGTGACGTAGCGCAGGCCGAGCTTCTCGCGCTGGGCGATGCTGAGCGACGCGATCGGCGCGCCGAGGTAGCGCAGCTCGCCGTGGGTCAGGCCGCGCTGCCCGCTGATCGCCTCAGCGAGCGCACGCTGCCCGTTGCCGTCGACTCCCGCGACGCCGAGGACCTCGCCGATGTGCAGGCGCAGCGACACGTCCTCGATGCCCGGTTGGGCGCCCTCGCCGCGGGCGTGGGCATGTTCGAGTTCGAGCGCGATCTCGCCCGCCGGGGCGGCCGCCTCGGAGTGGCGCTCGGCGGTGCCGATGCGCAGCTCGGCGGGCTCTTCGGAGCGCGCCAGAGACTCGCCGAACATCAGCAGGACGATCTCGGCCTCGAGCTGCGCCGGTGAGCTGGCGCGGATCTGCTCGCGCTCGATCGCGCCGGTCAGGCGGCCGCCGCGCAGGACCGAGATGCGGTCACCGAGCGCGACGGCCTCGTGAAGCTTGTGGGTGATGAAGACGATCGCGAGGCCATGCTCGCGCAGGCGCTGGAGCACGCTCTGGAGCTCCCGGACGGCCTGCGGAGTCAGCATCGAGGTCGGCTCGTCGAGGATCAGGACGCGCGAGCCCCGCCAGAGCGCCTTGATGATCTCGACCTGCTGCTGGCCTCCGAGCGCGAGCTCCTGGGCGCGCACCGAGGGATCGATCTCGATCCCGAGCATCGCGCTGAACTCCTGCAGGCGCCGGCGCGCGCCGGCGACGTCCATGCGCAGCGCGCGGCCGTCGCCCAGCAACAGGTTCTCGAGCACCGTCAACGCGCCGATCAGCGTCGAGTGCTGGTAGACGGTGCCGATGCCGAGGTTGAGCGCGTCGCGCGGAGAGCCGATCCGGACGTCCTCGCCGGCGACGCGGATCAGCCCGGAGTCGGGCTGGACCATGCCGGCGAGGATGCCCATCAGCGTTGATTTGCCCGCACCGTTCTCGCCCAGCAGGCAGTGCACCTCCCCACGGCGCAGCGTCAACGAGATGTCATCGTTGGCGCGCACGCCGGGGAAGGACTTGCTGATGCCGATCAGCTCGACCGCCGGCGTGAGCGCGGCGCTCGAAGGGTTCGGCTCTGGCTGGGCGAGCAGCGGCACGGGCTTGGTGTCGTTAGGAGCGGCGGAGGTCAGCTCACTTCAGGAGCTTTGTGACCGCGCCGGCCGTCGTGGTGTCCGGAACCTTGATCGAGCCCTTCTCGATCCCGCTCGTCGCCGTCTGGATCTTCGACCAGACGCTGGCAGGGATGTACTTGCTGTGCAGCAGCGAGATTCCGCCGTTGGCGAGCGTCAGGTTGTAACCGTGGTTGCCGAACGTACCGTGCTCGATCTGCCCGATGAACGTCTTGTAGGCCGCCGTGAAGTTCCACAGCACCGACGAGAGCAGGACGTGCTGGTTGTCGATCGGGGTGAAGTCGCCGATGTCGCCGATGTACCAGACCTTGTGCTTGGCCTTTGCCGTGCTGATCGCCTGCAGGTAGCCGAACGACGCGTCGTCGCCCATCGCGAAGATCACGTCGGCGCCTGTCGCGATCACGCTCGTCGCGACACGCTTGCCGCCCGCGGAGTCGTCATAGGAGGCCGAGCCGATCTGGGCGGTCTTGATCGTGATCTTCGGGTTGACGCTGCGCGCGCCCGCGATGTAGCCGCCCTCCATCTCGTACCAGTTGGTGTCAGAGGCGGAGATGATCACGCCGATCGTGCCGGTCTTCGTCATCTTGGCGGCGAGAATGCCGGCCAGATAGGCGCCCTGCTGGCTCGACGTCGTGATGTTGGTGAGGTCGCCGGGGGACTTCTCGCTGGCGACGTCGTAGGTGACGGTGGGGATCTTGTACTGCTGGGCGATCTGCTGCGCCTGAGTGTCATAGCCGGAGGCGTGGGCGATGATCAGCCCGAAGCCCTGCTGGGCGAGCTGGCGCAGCACGGACGTCGTGTTGTTGTAGCCGATGTTCTGAACGACATCGACCTTGGTGATCCCGTAGGACTTGGCCGCGGCCTTCAGGCCCGCGACGCCCTGCGCGTTCCAGCCGTAGTCGTTGTCCTTGGCCGGGGTCGCGATCGCGACCGAAGTGACCTTCTTGCCGCCGGCGGCGTTCGCCGAGACCGAGGTCGTCGCCGCGTAGGCCGCGCCCCCGGCGACGAGCGCGATGCCCGCCAACGCCGATGCGAGGCGCTTTGACTGTATCTGCATGGACTTTCTCCTCCTGGGTGGGTCTGGCGAGCCAATTTGGCCGTGCGCGCTGCCAACTGTCAACAATCGGCAGCGGACGATAATATCGCGCCCCGTGGGAAAGCAAACTGCCGCCTCGCAGGGCCTGCGCGGGAAGCCGCGCTGGGCGCCGTCGCGGCCGGTGCGCCTCGCGACCCTCGCGGCGGCGGTCGCGGTGGCCGCCATCGCCGTCGGCGTGATCGCGTCCTCGGCGAGCAGCGGCAGCGGTCCCTCCGCGGCATCGCAGGGCGCCGCGGGGCTCTTCACGAGCGCGAGTCCCGCTGTGTTCAAGCGCGCCCTGATCGCAAAGCTCGGCGCCCAGCATGCCGACTTTCAATGGATCAACTGCGTCCGCAACGGCCGCCGCTACGAGGGCGTCGCGGTCGTGCGCTGCAACGTCGAGTTCGGCGAGCCGCACGTCGAGGCCTACTGCTCCGTCTTGCGGGGCGGCCGTCTGCTGACGAGCCAGGACGATCCGGCGATCCCCTGTGCTCCGGACGACGTCGGCTTCTCAGCGCCGATCCACACCTACAACTGATGGCGAGCGCGTCGAGGCTGCGCGCGGACCGCGGATCCGCGACCACGAAAGGCACGATGCGAGCGCCAGAATTCACCCTCACCGCCGGCCCGACGATGGCCTCGCCGCGCGTGCTCGCGGCGCTTGGCTCGCCGGTCCTCTTCGACTATGACCCCGTCTTTCTCGAGCGCTTTCGCGATACCGAGCGGCTGCTCGCCGAGCTCTACCGCACCAGCGGTGACGTCGTGCTCATGCAGGGCGAGGCCGTGCTCGGGCTCGAAGCTGCCGCGCGTGCCCTGGTCGGTCCCGGTACGCGCTGCCTCAACCTCGTCTCCGGCGTGTACGCCGCCTGGTTCGGCGATTGGCTGCGCGCTTACGGGGGCGATGTGACGGAACTTCGCGTCCCCTACGACGAGGCGCTTGACCCCGCGGAGGTGGAGCGCGCACTTTCGAGCGGTGGTCCCTTCGATCTGGTCGCGATCGTCCACTCGGAGACCCCTTCGGGGATCGAGAACCCGCTCCGCGAGATCGCGCCGCTCGTTCACGAACATGGCGCGCTGATGCTCGCCGACGTCGTGTCCTCGCTGGCCGGCACGGAGGTCGCGATCGACGACTGGCATGTCGACGTCGCGGTCGCGGGACCCCAGAAGTGCCTCGCCGGCCCGCCCGGCATGTCGCTGGTGGCGGTCAGCGCGCGAGCCTGGGAGGCGATCGAGCGAAACGCGGCCGCACCGCGCGGCTCCTTCCTCTCGCTGCTCGACTGGAAGCATCGCTGGATCGACGGGGGACGCGCCGCCTTCCCCTACACGCCCTCGGTCAGTGACGTCAACGGCGTCCACGCGGCGCTTCTGGACGTGCTCGATGACGGGGTCGAGGCGTCGATCGCGCGGCACGCCCTGGCCGCCCGCGCGACGCGAGCCGGAGCGCGCGGCCTCGGGCTCGAACTGTGGGCGCGCGAGGAGTCCTACGCGGCCAATTGCGTCACGGCCGTACGCGTTCCGGACTCCGTACAGGTGCCCGCACTGCTCGCCCACGTACGCGAGCGCTACGGCGTGATGCTGTCCGGCGGCCACGGCGAGCTGAAGGAGCAGCTCGTGCGGCTCGGGCACATGGGCCCGGCGAGCCGCTCGCTCTACCCACTCGTCGCGATCGGGGCGCTCGGGCGCGGTCTCGCCGATCTTGGTGCACAGGTAGACATCGGCGCCGGCACCGCGGCGGCGCTCGAGGTGCTCGGCGAGGGCGACGGGGCGTGAGGCTCGAACCGTTCCGACTGCACCGGCCGGCGAGCGTTGAGGCCGCAAGCGACCTGCTGGACGAGTTCGGTACGAGCGCCGTCCTCTATTGCGGCGGGACCGAGCTGCTGCTGGTGGCCAAGCTCGGGTTCACCGCGTTCACCGAGCTGATCGACATCAAGGCGATCGAGGAGCTCTCCGGGATCGATGTGCCGGCGCCGGCCGACGGCGGCGAGTGGGAGCTGCGGATCGGCGCGCGCACCACGCACCGCGAGCTCGAGCGTTCGCCGGTCGTGACCGAGCGGCTGCCGGCGCTCGCGCGGATGGAGCGCAATGTCGCCAACCCGCGCGTGCGTAACGCCGGCTCGATCGGCGGCAATCTCTGCTTCGCCGATCCGCATTCCGACCCGGCGACGTTCCTCATCGCCGCGGGCGCCTCGCTCAGCATCCGCCGCGGCGGCGGGGCCGCGCGGCGCATCGCCGTTGAGGAGTTCGCACCCGGCCCCTACCGGACGCTGCTCGAGCCCGGCGAGCTGCTTGTCGCCGTGCACGTACCCGCGCCGGCGCCCGGCTCGGCGATCGCCCATCGCAAGATGTCCTTCCACGAGCGCCCGGCGGTGACGGTCGCCATTCGTGTCACAGTGCGCGACGGCGCCGTCGCAGACGCGCGCGCGGCCGTCGCGTCGGTCGGGCTCCGTGCGCACCGCCTGTTCGGCGCCGAGCAGGCACTGGTTGGCCTGGACGCCGGCGACCCGGACGCGGAGGCGCTTGCGGCGGTCGCCGAGGCGGCCGCCGGCGACTGTGAGCCGGTCGCCGACTCCAACGGCTCGGTCGAGTACAAGCGGCAGCTCGTGCGCGTGCTGACGGCGCGCTGCGCCGCTGACGCGCTGGCCGGCGCTGCGGGGTGAGGGCGGAACAGGCGCTCGCCGGCGAGCTCGCCCGAGGCGCGGGCGAGCAGCGCGGGCGGCTGATCGAGCGCACGCTGGCGCTCGCGTCGACTGACGCGCCGAGCGGCGGCGGCCCGGCAGCGCTCGCGGCAGCCGCCGACCAGATCGCCGCTGAGCTCGCCGCGCTGGGCGGCGTGCTCGCTCGTACCCCGACGCCCGCGGGCGAGCTCCTCGAGCTGCGCATCGGCGCGGGCACCGAGGCGCCCGTGCTGGTGCTCGGCCACTACGACACGGTGTGGCCGCAGGGCACCGCGGCGGAGCGCCCGCCGACCCTCGACGGCGACGTCATCAGCGGCCCCGGCGTGTTCGACATGCGCGGGGGCATCGCGGCGGCGCTGGGCGCGATCGAGTTGCTCGGACCGGAGCGCCTCGGCGCACCGCTCGTCGCGCTGATGACCCCCGACGAGGAGACGGGCAGCGCGAGCTCGCGGGAGCGCATCGTCGAGGTGGGTGTCGCGGCGCGCTGCGTGCTGGTGCTCGAGCCACCCCTTCCGGGAGGCGCGCTCAAGACGGCGCGAAGCGGCTGGGCGGTGTATCGGCTGGCGGCGCGCGGGCGCTCCGCCCACGCGGGCATCGATCCGCAGCGCGGCGTGAACGCGATCGAGGAGCTCTGCGATGCCCTGCTCGAGGTGCGCTCGATCGCCGACCGAACACAGGGGACGCTGATCAACGTCGGCGCAATCGCCGGGGGCACTCTGGCGAACGTGGTCGCGGCGGAGGCGCACGCTCTGCTCGATCTGCGCGTGACCGGTGCCGCGGAGCAGCGGCGTGTCGATGAGGCCCTGGCAGCGCTCGAGCCGCGGCGGTCGGGCGCGGCGCTTGAAGTCGAGCAGCTCCACGCTCGAGCGGTCATGGAGCGCACCGCGCCGATCGCCGCCGCCTACGCACATGCCCGCGACCTCGCCGCGCTGCTCGGCGACGAGCTCGGCGAGGGATCCGTGGCGGGCACCAGCGACGCCAACCTGCTCGCGCATCGTGGCGTGGCCGTGCTCGACGGCCTCGGTCCCGACGGAGGGGGTGCGCACGCGATCGACGAGCACATCAGCGTCGATGCGCTGGTCGCACGCTGCGCCCTGATCGCGCTGTTGCTCGCGCTTCCGCCGGCCGGCGGCGGCCGGTAGACGCGGCCCCTAGATTGCGCCGCCACGTCCGGTGAGGTGCTCGATCGCCCGCGGCCGCGCGAGTGAGGGAGACCTAGGCTCGCTTGCCCCAGAAGGTCAGGCCGCTGCCGCGGCCTGCTCGGCCGGCGGCGTCTCAGCGATCACTATCTCGCCGTCGCGGGCGTCGATCGCCACCGCTTCGCCCTCGTGGATCGCGCCGTCAAGCAACCCGAGCGCGAGGCGATCGACGAGCTGCTTCTGCACGACGCGCTTGAGCGGGCGCGCGCCGTAGACCGGGTCGTAGCCGAGGTCGCCGATCAGCTCCCGGGCGGCCTCGCTGACGCTCAGCGTGACGCCGCGGGTGGCGAGCCGCCTGGTGACCTGCTCGAGCTGGAGCGTCACGATCTCGCCGAGCTGCTCGCGGCTGAGCGGCTCGAACTCGACGATGTCGTCGAGGCGGTTGATGAACTCCGGCTTGAAGTGCTCGAGCAGCGCCTGGCGCAGATCGCCGCCGGCGGGGCGGATGTTGGAGGTCATGATCAGCACGGTGTTCTTGAAGTCGACGGTGCGGCCCTGGCCGTCGGTGAGGCGGCCGTCGTCGAGCACCTGCAGCAGCGTGTTGAAGACGTCGGCGTGGGCCTTCTCGATCTCGTCGAGCAGGACGACGCAGTAGGGGCGGCGGCGGACGGCCTCGGTCAGCTGGCCGCCCTCGTCGTAGCCGACGTAGCCGGGCGGCGCGCCGACCAGGCGCGAGACGCTGTGGCGCTCCATGTACTCGGACATGTCGATCCGGATGATCGCGTCCTGGGTGTCGAAGAGGAACTCGGCGAGCGCGCGGGCGAGCTCGGTCTTGCCGACTCCGGTCGGTCCGAGGAATAGGAAGGAGCCGATCGGGCGGTCGGGATCGGAGAGGCCGGCGCGCGAGCGGCGGATCGCGGTCGAGACGGCCTCGACCGCTTCGTCCTGGCCGATCACGCGGGCGTGGAGGCGCTCCTCCATATGGACGAGCTTTGAGACCTCGCCCTCGAGCAGACGGGTCACCGGGATGCCGGTCCAGGTCGCGACGACCGACGCGATGTCGTCGGCGTCGACCTCCTCCTTCAGGAACACCGCGGCACCACCCTGGGCGGCGGCGTCCTCGCGCTCCGCGAGCACGCGCTCGAGCTCGGGGATGATCCCGTAGCGAAGCTCGGCGGCGCGCTGCAGGTCGGCGGCGCGCTCGGCGCGCTCGACGTCCATGCGGGCCGTCTCGAGCTGCTTCTTGGTGTCGGAGATCGCGGTGATCGCGTCCTTCTCGGACTGCCACTGCGCCTTCATGGCGGCCGAGCGCTCGCGCTGTTCGGCGAGCTCGCGCTCGAGTGCGGCGCGGCGCGCCGCCGAGGCGTCGTCGGTCTCCTTGGCCAGCGATGTCAGCTCGATCTCGAGCTGCATCACGCGGCGGTCGACCTGGTCGATCTCGGTCGGCAGGGAGTCGATCTCGATCCGCAGCCGCGACGAGGCCTCATCGACGAGGTCGATCGCCTTGTCGGGTAGGAAGCGGTCGGCGATATAGCGGTCCGACAGCTCGGCGGCGGCGATCAGCGCGGAGTCCTGGATGCGGACGCCGTGATGGTTCTCGTAGCGCTCCTTGAGGCCGCGCAGGATCGCGATCGTGTCCTCGACGCTTGGCTCATCGACGTAGACAGGCTGGAAGCGTCGCTCGAGCGCGGCGTCCTTCTCGATGTGCTTGCGGTACTCGTCGAGCGTCGTCGCGCCGACCGCGCGCAGCTCGCCGCGGGCGAGCATCGGCTTGAGCAGGTTTGCGGCATCGACGGCGCCCTCGGCGGCGCCCGCGCCGACGATCGTGTGCAGCTCGTCGATGAAGAGGATCACCTGGCCGGCGGCCTCGGCGATCTCGTTCAGAACCGCCTTGAGGCGATCCTCGAACTCACCGCGGTACTTGGAGCCGGCGAGCAGCGCGCCGAGGTCGAGCGCGACCACGCGGCGGTCGCGAAGCGTCTCCGGCACGTCGCCGGACACGATCCGCTGCGCGAGGCCCTCGACGATCGCGGTCTTGCCGACGCCGGGCTCGCCGATCAGCACCGGGTTGTTCTTGGTGCGCCGGGCGAGGATCTGGACGACGCGGCGGATCGCCGCGTCGCGGCCGATGACCGGGTCGAGCTTGCCGTCGGCCGCCTCGGCGGTGAGGTCGCGGCCGAAGCGCTCGAGGGCCTGGTAGCGCTCCTCGGGGCTTCGGTCGGTCACGCGATGGGATCCGCGGACCTCGCTGAGTGCTGACTCGAGGCGCTCGTGGGTGGCGCCCGCGGCGCGCAGGATGTCGCCGACGCGGCCGGGGTGGGCACTCAGCGCGAGCAGCAGGTGCTCGGTCGAGACGTAGTCGTCCTGCAGGCGGCGCGCCTCGGCGTCGGCGCCGTTGAGGACGGCGGCGAGCTCGGAGGCGACTGGCGGTGCCTCGGCCGCGGCGCTGCCGAGCACCGGGAGCGCTCCCAGCGCCGCGTGCAGCGGCGCGTTGACCTCGCCCGGGTCGGTGCCGAGCTTGCGAAGCAGCGAAAGCGCGATTCCGTCGGGATCCGCGAGCAGCGCCTGAAGGACGTGACCGGGCGTGACCTGGGGGTTGCCGGCGGCCTGCGCGAGTCGCACGGACTCGGCGAGCGCTTCCTGGGCGCGGATCGTGAATCGGTCGGGCTGCATGAAATCTAAGTGTGATCGTAGCAGATTTATCCGAGCCTGTCCAGACCTGGGACCAAGGGTTTCGAACGCTGCTAGCCTGGCCTCCAGCGTGGCCACGAAACGCCGCTACGAGCTGGTCACCCTCGCCGAGATCGAGCACGCCGATGGCTGGTCGCCGATCCGCCGCCATTTCGGCATCGAGAGCTTTGGCATCAACGGCTGGCACGGCCACGAGGCAGGCGATTCGATCGTCCCAAGCCACGATGAGGAGCCCTCCGCGCACGAGGAGGTCTACGTCGTGATCAACGGCCGCGCGACGTTCACGATCGACGGCGAAGAGGTCGACGCTCCCGCCGGCTCGATCGTCTATGTGCGCGACGCCGCGGTGACGCGTGGCGCGGTCGCCGCGGAGGCCGGGACGATGCTGATCGCCGCCGGCGGGGAGCCCGGCGCGGCCTACGCGGTTCGCTCCTGGGAGGCCAATCACGACGCGATCGAGCTGATCCAGGCCGGCCGGCTGCCGGAGGCTCGCGATGTGCTCGCCAAGGAGCACGGGCGCGATCCGCAAGACCCGTTCGTGCTCTTCAACCTCGCCTGCGTCGACGCCCTGCTCGGCGAGGCGGAGCCCGCGCTCGAGCACCTCCGAACGGCGCTAGCGCTGCGGCCGGCGCTCGGCGAGAACGCACGCGAGGACCCGGATCTCGAGTCGCTGCACGGCGACCCGCGCTTCGAGGAGCTCGTCGCCGAGTCCTCCTAGCCGCGGCGCCGCGGTGCGCTTCCCCGACTCGCGGCTATCCGCGCAGGCAAACCGCCGCGCGCTCCCAGGGCCGCTCGCGCACGTAGTGCTCCTCCTCCTGGCGCGCCCAGCGCTCCCAGTGGGGCTCATAGATCGCGCGGTCGCCGCGGTCGGCGAGCGCGTGCTCGCGACGGGCCTCCTCGCCGAGCTCGATCCAGACGAGGACGCTCGTGAACCGCGCGAGGCGCTGCGCGCCCGCGCCGACGCCCTCGACGATCAGCTCGGCCGGCGGGTCGAGGGTCCACGGCCGCGCCCACGCGGCGGCGTGCCAGTCGTAGCGCGGGACGCTCGCCGGCGCGCCGGCGGCGAGCGGCTCGAGCACCGCCGCACACACCAGCGTGACGCCGTGCTCGAGGCCGTCCCAGCCGCCGTAGAGGTCCTCGAGTGAGACGACCGGCGCACCGCCGAGGCGCTCCGCGAGCCCCGCGGCGAGCGTCGACTTGCCCGACCCCGAGCGGCCGTCGATCGCGAGGACCCGGGTCGCGCCGCACGCCGGCGCGGCGGCGCGGAGGGCTCGCCCGATCGTTGACGCCTCCTGCGCTAGGGGATAAGGTCGCTGTCGGTCCATATCCGCAATCCGGGGAGTCCCCTCAGGGGCTGAGAGGGCGCAATAAGCGCCGACCCGACGAACCTGCTCTGGTTCATACCAGCGAAGGGAGAGCGATGTCCATCCTGCCTTTTCGCCGCTCGGTCCGCCGCCGCGCTGGCGCAGTGCTGCTCGCCTGCGCCGCCACAGCCACCGCCACCGCGATCCTCGACTCGCCAGCCTCGGGCTCGGCGCCAGCGAACGCGACCGTCAAGATCGCCCTCGACTACACCGCGAACGTCAACTATCTCGGCATCTACGACGCGATCGCGAAGGGCTACTTCGCGGCGCACCACATCGACGCCGTCGTCCTTCCCTACGCCAACGCCTCCGCCGAGCAGCTGATCCAGGCCGGGACGAGCGACCTCGGCATCAGCTATCCGCCGGACGTGATCATCAACAACGCCAACGGCACGCTCCATTACAAGGCCGTCGCGGCGCTCGTCACCGACAGCACCACCGCGCTCGCGGTGCTCGCCTCCTCCAAGTACACGCGTCCGGCGCAGCTCAACGGCAAGATCTACGGCGGCTTCGGGATCGCCTCCGACAAGCCGCTCGTCACCTCGATCCTGCGCGCCGACGGCGTCAAGAAGCCGATCTTCAAGCAGGTCATCCTCGACGCCGACGTGATCACCGCGCTGAAGGCCCACCGCATCGACTACACGGCGGTCTTCGGCGGGATCGACGACGTCACCGCGGC
>DATAWT010000062.1:0-5655 GCA_036267075.1 Solirubrobacteraceae bacterium | reverse complement strand
TGTCAACGCGCGTTTCCGGCGGCTAGCGAGTGGCGGCACAGGCCTCCTGCGAGCTCTTCGTCGGCGGTGACTGGGGGCCGAGCGCGAGCGGCGCGACGGAGCCCGCGAAAAGCCCCGCGACCGGTGAGGAGATCGCCGCCGTGGCCTGGGGCGACCGGGCGGACGCGCAGCGCGCGATCGCGGCGGCACGCGCCGCCGCCGACGGCTGGGCGCGGCTGACGGCATTCGAGCGCGCGGCCAAGATGCACGCCGTCGGCGACCTGATCGAATCGCGCCGCGAGGAGCTCGCCCGCACGCTCACGCTCGACCAGGGCAAGCCGCTCCACGCCGAGGCGGGCGATGAGGTCTCCGAGCTCGTCGAGTACTGGCGGATGGCGGCGGAGGACGCCAAGCGCCTTGGTGGTGAGCTCCCGAACTCGTTCTCGCCGGGCAAGCGCGTGATGCTCGTGCGCCGCCCGCGCGGCGCGATCGGCGTCATCAGCCCGTGGAACTGGCCCTACACGATGCCCGCCGAGCTGATCGCGCCGGCGCTCGCCTGTGGCAACACCGTCGTCTGGACGCCGGCGCCATCGACGACCGTCTGCGCAAACGCGCTCGCGCGCTGCATCGCCGACGCGGATCTGCCGCCCGGCGTCTTCAACCTCGTCACTGGCCCCGGCCCGGTGGTGGGCGACGAGATCGCGCGCAACCCCGGTCTTGCCGGCGTCGGCTTCATCGGCTCGACGGCCACCGGAGGCCTCGTCGCGGCGGCTGCCGCCGGAAAGGCGGCGCTGCTTGAGATGGGTGGCAACGGCCCGCTCGTGGTGATGGACGACGCCGACGTCGCGGCGGCCGTCGAGGCGACGCTCGTCGCCTGCTTCCTCTGCGCCGGCCAGAGCTGCACCGCGGGCGAGCGGATCCTCGTCCAGCGCGGCGTCCACGACGAATACGCCGAGGCGCTGGCCGCGGCGGTGGCCGAGCGGATCCGTCTCGGCGACCCGTTCGCGCAGGAGACGACGATGGGACCGCTCAACAACGAGCCGGTCGCCGCCAAGATGGACGAGCACGTCGCCGACGCGCTCGAGCGCGGCGCGACGCTGCTCGGCGGCGGCGCGCGCGCCGACGGCTACCCGACGAATCTCTACTGGGAGCCGACGTTGCTCGACGGCGTCCCCGCAGACGCGCGGATCGCCACCGAGGAGACCTTCGGCCCGGTCGCCCCGATCGTCACGATCGGCTCACTCGATGAGGCGATCGAGCTGACCAACGCCTCGCCCTACGGCCTGCTCGCGGCGATCTTCACCGCCGACCTCGCATCGGGGCTGCGCTTCGCCGACTCCGTTCGGACCGGCTGGGTCAACATCAACGAGTCGACCAACTACTGGGAGGCGCACCTGCCCTTCGGCGGCCGCGCCGGGACCGGCTCGGGAATCGGCCGCGTCGGCGGCGATCACGTCATGCAGGCGTTCACCGAGCTGCAGACGGTCGTGATCGGCTAAAGGACGCTGCGGATCTCGGACTCGAAGGTCGCGATGTGCTCGGCGACGATGTCGCGGGCGCGCTGCGGCTCGCGAGCCCGGATCGCCTCGAGCAGATCGGAGTGCTCGTGCACGCGCGCGGGCAGATGGGGGAGACGACCGAGCACCAGGTGCCAGATCCGCAGCGAGAGGTTGAAGTAGCGGCTCAGCGTCTGCTCCAGGTAGGGGTTTGCCGCCGAGCGGTGGATGAGGCGGTGAACGCGGGCATCGAGAGCCATCAGCTGCGCCGCGTCCTCGTTGTGGGCATTGGCGCGCAGCTCCTCGAGGAGCTCGTCGAGCTCGCTCAGCTGCTCAGGCGTGATCCGCTCGGCCGCGCGGTAGGCGGCGTGTCCCTCGAGCTGGACGCGGACGTCTGAGATCGCCGCCAGGTCGGTGATGTTGATCTCCGAGGCGAAGGTGCCGCGGCGGGGGAAGACGGTCACGAGGTTCTCGAGCGCCAGCCGCTGGATCGCTTCGCGCACGGGCGTGCGGCCCATCTTGAACTCACGGCCGAGCGCGTCCTCGTTGATCGGTGCGCCGGGCGCGATCTGCAGCGTCACGATCTGGTCGCGCAGCCGGTCGTAGGCGCGGTCGGCCATCAGCTCACCGCCGGTCCGCCTCCCATGCGTCGCCCGCACCGCGCTCATCGCCCCGCCTACGCTGATATATGAGTTAGCCCCCGGGGCGAGATCCTAGCTCTCTCTCAGTCGCCGAGTTCCGTTCGCCGGCGCGACACGAACGCTTCGAGCTCCGCCCGCAGCGCGTCGTCGAGCGGCGGCTGCTCGTAGCTCTCAATCGTCGCCCGCCAGATCTCACCGGCGCGCTCGGTCGCGTCGCGGCCACCGTTGCGGCTCCAGCGGTCGAAGTTCTCCGTGGAGGATAGAAGCGGGCGGTAGAAGCATTCGCGGAAGCGCTCGAGGGTGTGCACCGCGCCGAGGAAATGGCCGCCGGCGCCGACCTCCTCATGGGCGCTGAAGGCGAGGCTTGCCTCGTCGATCTCAAGCGGCGCGAACATGTGGCGCAGCTCGCGCAGGAGCTCGATGTCGACGATGAACTTCTCATAGCAGGAGACGAGGCCGCCCTCGAGCCAGCCGGCTGAGTGCATCACGAAGTTGGCGCCCGCCAAGAACGTCGGCAGGAAGGTCATCAGCGACTCGTAGGCCGACTGCGCGTCCACCGTCTGGCTGGCGTTGAGCGCTCCGCCGCCGCGCCAGGGAAGGCCAAAGTGGCGCGCGATCTGCCCTGTGCACAGCACGCCGATCGCCGACTCGGGAGTGCCGAAGCTCGGCGAGCCCGACTGCATGTCGGTGTTCGAGAGAAAAGACCCGAAGACGACCGGGCAGCCGGGGCGCACGAGCTGTGTCAGCGCGATCCCGGCGAGCGCCTCGGCGATCTGCTGGACGAGCGTCGCGGGCAGCGAGACCGGCGACATCGCGCCCATCAGCAGGAACGGCGTGACGACGACCGGCTGGCCGGCGCGCACGTACTCGAGCATCGCGCCGAGCATCCGGTCATCGAAGCGCAGCGGCGAGTTGACGTTGATCAGCGAGATCGAAACCGGAGCGGCCTCGATCGCCTCGCGCCCGCCGAACAGGATCTCGCCCATCGCGATCGTGTCGGCCGCGTTGCCGGCCGAGGTGACCGACCCCATGTAGGGCTTGTCGCTGAGGGTCTGCAGGGCGAAGACCATGTCGAGATGGCGTGAGTCGAGCGGGCGGTCCTCGGGCTCGCAGATCGTCCCGCCCGGAGAGTCGAGTTCGGGGAAGGCCTGCGCGAGGCGGACGAGGTTCTCGAAGTCGGCCATCTTTGCGTCGCGGCGAACCGCGCCCTCGCGGATGAACGGGCAGCCATAGACGGGCGCGAAGACCATGTGATCGCCGCCGACGTGGACACTGTGGGCGGGGTTGCGGGCGGCGAGATCGAACTCGCGCGGTGCCTTGGCCACGCACTCGAGGATGAAGTCAGGGTCGAAGCGAACGCGATTTTCGTCCTCGACGGTCTGGCCCGCAGCGCGCAGGACCTCGACGGCCTCGGGCAGCAGGAACTCGATACCGAGCTCGCTGACGATCCGCCGCCAGCCGCGGTCGAGGACGTCGATCGCCTCCTCGCTGAGGATCTCATAGCGCGGCAGCGCATTGACGAACACCGTGGCCTCCTCCTCATCGCTTGCGAATAGGGCGCTTTCGCGCCTAATATATCCGCGATGGAACAGCTGTTCCAAGAAAAACCGGCCAGTCAGGCGGTCGACCGCGGCGCGCAGCTGCTGGTCTCGATCCTGGCCGCCGAGCGAGCCGTCGGGGTGACCGAGCTCGCACAGGCGACGGAGCTGCCCAAGAGCACCGTCTCGCGCCTGCTCGGGGTTCTCGAGCGCCACGGGCTCGTCGCCCAGGACGGGGAGCGTGGAGCGCTGCGTCCTGGCCCGGCGATCCTCACCTACGCTCAGCGCGGCCTCTACGAGCGAAACATCGTCGCCCTCGCGGAGCCTTCGCTCGAGGTCCTCGCGGCGGCCAGCGGCGAGACGATCAACCTCGCGGTGCCCGGCCCGGGCGGGGTCGAACACCTGTCGCAGGCCGACGGCCGCCACTTCCTCGGCGCGGGCCAGTGGGTCGGCCGCCGCGTCGACTACCACTGCACCGCGGTCGGCAAGGTCTTTCTCGCCGCGGGCGCCGCGCGCGTGCCGAGCGGGCCGTTGCAGGCACACGCGCCGGCGACGATCGTGGCGCGCGACGCGCTCGAGGCGGAGCTTCGGCGCGTCGAGAGCCACGGCTACGCGGCGGCCGTCGACGAACTCGAACCGGGCCTCGCGGCGATCGCCGCGCCGGTCCGCGGCGGCGACGGACGGGTCGTCGCCGCGCTCTCGATCACCGGGCCCACGCTGCGCCTCGGCGCCCGCGACATCGAGCGCCTCGTACCGCTGCTCCAGCGCGAGTCAGACCACCTCAGCAGCCGCCTCGGCCATTCGAGAACAGGAGAGCACGCCGCATGACACATGAGGAGATCCTTCAGTTCCTCTACGACGAGACGCTGATCGGCAACGCGCCGGCGGTCCGCCAGGCGGTCGAGGACGGTCTGTCGGACTCGCTCGAGCCTGAGCGCATGCTCTACGACGCGCTGATCCCCTCGCTCGAGGAGGTCGGCGCGCGCTTCGAGCGCGGTGACTACTTCGTCCCCGAGATGCTGATCGCCGCGCGCGCGATGCAGGGCGCGCTCGACGTGCTGCGGCCCTTGCTGGCGGAGTCCGGCATCGCCCAGGTGGGCACGTTTTTGATCGGGACGGTCAAGGGCGACGTCCATGACATCGGCAAGAACCTCTGCAATATCATGCTCGAGGGGGCCGGATTCACCGTCATCGACCTCGGCGTGAACGTCGCTCCCGAGCGATTCATCGAGGAGGTCGAGAAGCACAATCCCGACATCGTCGGCTTCTCGGCCTTCCTGACCACGACCATGCCGATGTTCAAAGCCAACATCAACGCGCTGGAGAAGGCTGGGCTGCGCGACAAGGTGATGGTCATGGTCGGCGGCGCGCCGGTCACCCAGGAGTACGCTGACGCCGTTGGCGCCGACGGCTACTCGGCCGACGCCTCGTCGGCCGTCAAGAAGGCCAAGGAGCTCATCGAGCGCCGCCGCGAGCTCGTTCCAGCCTGACCGCCATGAACCGTCTCGAGCGCGCCGAGCACGCCGTCAAGGAGCCGATCTGGGGCTGCAAGATGTGTGGCCAGTGCGTCCTGCACGACACTGGCATGACCTGCCCGATGACGTGCCCGAAGACGCTGCGCAACGGGCCCTGCGGGGGCGTGCGCCACGACGGCCATTGCGAGGTGATCCCCGAGATGCGCTGCGTCTGGGTGAAGGCGTATGAGCGCTCCGACCGCCTGCCGCTGTGGCGCGGTCACATCGACAAGCTGCGCCCGCCCGTCGACAACTCGCTGAAGGGAACGTCGGCCTGGGTCAATCTGTTCAGCGGGCGCGACAAAGAGACGCCGCCCGGCTGGGATCCGGACCGTGTCGAATCTGCGCCGTAAGCTCGCCGCCGGCGAGCTGGTGATCACGGGCGAGCTGCCGGTGATCAACGGCGGCGGCCTGGCCATGCTCGAGCGCCACCTCGAGCCGATCGAGCCCTGGCTCGACGCGATCAACGCCACCGACAACCCGTCGG
>DATAWT010000061.1:0-56112 GCA_036267075.1 Solirubrobacteraceae bacterium | reverse complement strand
GAACCCCGCCTGACGCGCGGCGCGACGGTACTCATGAAGAAAGTAGACGTGCTCGTTCCCCTCGTAGCAAGCTACGTCTTCGGCGTGCCGCCGCTTTGGTCGCAACGGGAACCGGAGCGGCTCATTGACCATCAACAGACGGCCGCCAGGTCGCAGGATGCGGTGCACTTCGCGCATCGTGCGCTTCAGGTTCTCGGGATCGTTGTGGTGCATCGTTTGGCAGCAGAACACGTAGTCGAAGCTCGCGTCGGAGAACGCGGGGGCAAACATCGCCGACAGCACTCGCTCGAAGTACACCTCTCCATCGTCGAGGAAATAGTCGGCTGTGCGCAGGCCCTGAAGTTCAGTCGTCGCGATGTCGAGCGCGACGACCTCCAAGCCCTGACGCGCAAAGATGTTGCTTGCCCAGCAGGTGTTCGCCCCCACGTCGAGAAGACGGTCGCCGCGTCGGAACGGCACGGTCGTCAGTACGTAGCGCATCGCGCGCTCTTGTTCAACCCAGTAACCGAGAGGCAAATTGGGAAGTTGGCGAATTCGCTCGCGGTCCCAACCATCGGCGCGCATTGCCTCCGCAAAGCGAGCTAGGCCTGCCGCTTCGCGCACCACGAAATCGGGCGGGTCGTAAAGCAGGTCGACGATCCCAGCCTGGATCGGTCCCTGAAGTCCGCACTGGCGACAGGAAACTCGGCCATCTCGGATTTCAGAGCTACTGCGCACCTGGACGTCCACGTCAAAGCTCGCCGCCGCGCGGCAGCGAGGGCATCGCAGCACTTCGAGCAGTGACTCGCGCATCAGCGTTCGACCGACACGGGCGCGGCACGATCGGACGGTCGCTGTCCCGCGTCAGGAAGTCTGGCCGTTGCGCGAGGGGCACGAACTGCTTCCACAGTGCTCGGAGTGTGGCACCCCACTCTGGCCAGCAGTATCGAGGAATGTCGAGCGACCCAAGGGGGTTAGCGTTGTGTTAGACGAACACATGTTCGTGTTAGCAGCTTCTACATCGACTACCCACTTGCCCGCCTCGAATGCGAACATACGTTCGTGCGCTGGACCAACCTGACGCTCACCGATGAAGAGCAGCAGCGCCTGCCCGGATACCGCGACGAGGCGGTCGTGCGCCGCTTCGACGCGCCCGAGGCGCTCGACATCCGCTTCTACGAGGTCCGCGCGCGCTCGGTGCTGAACCGCGTCCCGGACCGCGCGATGGTCCCGTTCCGCTGGACCGTGAATCCCTACCGCGGCTGCACCCACGCCTGCGTCTACTGCTTCGCGCGGCCCACGCACCGCTACCTCGACCTCGACGCAGGGCGCGACTTCGAGCGCGAGATCGTCGTCAAGGTCAACGCCCCCGAAGCGCTCGCGCAGGAGCTCGCGCGGCCGTCCTGGAAGCGCGAGCACGTCGCGCTGGGCACAAACACCGATCCCTACCAATGGGTCGAGGCGCGCTACGGCCTGATGCCCGGGATCTGGCGGGCGCTGCTCGAGAACCGCACGCCCTGCTCGGTGCTGACGAAGTCGCCGCTGCTGCTGCGCGACATCGACATCCTCGCCGAGCTCGCGGGGGAGGGGCTGTTCAGCGCGGCCCTCTCGATCCCGACCCTCGATGAGGGCGCGTGGCGGGCGACCGAGCCGCACACGCCGAGTCCCGCGGCGCGCCTTGAGGCGGTCGCACGCCTGACCGAGGCCGGAATCCGCACCAGCGTCCTGATCGCGCCGCTGATGCCCGGCATCAACGACGATCCCGCGGCGGTCCGCGAGATCGTCCGCCGCGCGCGCGAGGCCGGCGCCCGCAACGTCACGCCGATCGCGCTCCACCTGCGGGCGGGCGTGCGCGAGGTCTTCATGGACTGGCTCGAGCAGGAGCGCCCCGAGCTCGTCGGGCGCTACTCGGAGCTCTACGCTCGCGGCGCCTACCTGGCGGCCGACGAGCGCCGGCGCCTCGGCGAGCTCGTCCGCCCGGCCGGGCGCTCCCGCTCTGCAGCGACGCGCTTCGAACGTCCGCTCACCCCGCCGCCCGCCAGGGCGCGGGCTCGTGCCGAGCATCCGCGGCCATCGCAGGAAAGCCTCTTCTGATGGGCTCGCACGCCCGGCCGCCGCTGTGGCGGCCGTGGATCCTTCGAATGCCCGCGTCCGTCTGGCGGCTTCTGCCCGCGGGCGGAGGCGTGGCCCGTCTGCCCTCTCCGGCGCGCGCTCGCCGGCGCCTCGAGCTCGAGCCGCTCAGCGTTTCTCGCTCTGGCGCTCCTCGAACTGAAGCGCCAGGTCGGAAGCGCCGATCAGGCGCCCGACCCGCGCCGCGAGGCCCGGCGCGAGATTCGCCACGTCGGCGCCGACGCGCATCGGCAGCGAGGCGACGTCGATCTCGCCGCGGTCCTTCTCGATCGCGCGGACGATCGCGTCGATCACGCGCGCCATCGGCACCGCCGACATCGGCGGCGGCAGCTTGATCGCGGTGTCGGCGTACATGCCGGCGCTGGCGATGAAGCCGGGGGAAACGAGCGAGACGCCGACCCCGGCTGGCGCAAGCTCCATGCGCAGGGCCAGCGCGAGCGCGCGAAGTCCGGCCTTCGTCGCGCCATAGACGGCGGCGCCGCCGCTCGGCGCCTTGCCCGACAGCGATCCGATGAAGACGATCTGGCCCCGGCCGCGCGCCGCCATCGCGGGTGCCAGGGCGTGCGCGAGCACGGCCGGCGCGCAGAGGTTGACGGCCACCGCGCGCTCGATGTGCTCGACGTCGAGCGATTCGAGCCGTCCCGATCCCGCGAGCGCCGCGTTGGCGATCAGCACGTCGACCTCGCCGGCCTCGGCGATCAGCCGCGCCACGTCCTCTCGCACCGCGAGGTCGGCGACGATCGCGCGTGCGCCGAGCTCGCTCGAGAGCGCCTCGAGCACCTCCCGGCGCCGCCCCGTCAGGACGAGCTGCGATCCCTCCGCGCGCAGGCGGCGCGCCAGAGCCTGCCCGACGCCGCCGCTCGCGCCCGTCAGCAGGACGCGCGCTCCGCGCAGCTTCACGCGGCCCATCAGCCGCCGAAGACGGCGATGCTCGCCGAGAAGGCGTGCTGGAAGCTCTCGCCCGACACCGGCCCGATCTCACCGGCGGCGAAGAAGCCCGCGACGGGCGCCCCGGCGAGCGCCTGCGCAAGCGCCGCCGCGTCGTGGTCCGGCACGCCGAACATGCCGCGCCCGCGCCCGTTGCAGGTGAAGCACAGCGCGCCCGCGGCGACCGAGTCGCCGAGCGTCGCGCGGCGCTGCGCGAGCGCGCGCTCGAGGTCGCGATCGGCGCTTCGCGCGTCACGCGCGTGCAGCCGCACGACCTGCCCGGCGTGAAGGTCCGCACCCACAGCCACCGACCCCTGTTCGGTGTCGGCGCCGACGACGCCGCGGACGAGGAAGTCGCCGTGCTCGTATTCGGGCTTACCGGCGTCGATGACGATTCCAAGCAGCAGCCCGCCCGCGACGAGGCTGCGCTCGCGCTGGTCAAGTTCGTCAAAGACCTCGCGCAGTTTCACGAGCGCCGGCTTGCCGGCGAGCTCGTGGATGACCTGCCCCTCGGCCGCGGTGATCGTCAGCTCCGGCCCGAGCGGCGAGGCGCCCTGCGAGACGCACGTGTGGACTGGCACGCCGTCGAAGATCAGCCCGACCGCGCCGCCCTCGAGCACGACCTCGTCGTGAAAGAGCGCCGCCGTGCCGTCGAAGGTGCGCCCGCTCGCAAGGCCACCGAGGACCGGGACCTGGGGGGAGGACTGGCGCAGGCTGTCGAGCAGTCCCTGCGTGTCGAAGCTGTAGGGGTCGGGAAAGAGGATCGCCGCGGTCGCCGAGCCGCGCAGCCGCGGCGGGCTCGTGACCGGTCTGGCCGCCGGTGCCTCGCCGGACTCAGGCTCCTCCTCGTCCTCCTCATCGCGCGGCGACTCGATCCGAAACGCCTTGACCTCGCCGCTGTCAAGCGCCGCCGCCCACACTGCGACCGCGGTCCCCTCCTCGACCTCAGAGCCCGCCGCGAGCACGCCCGACGCCCCGCAGCCGACGAGCTGCTCGGGGCGGAGCGCCTCATAGACGCCCTCAAGTACGGCCTCCGGCGCCGCCAGATGGTCGCCGCATGCGAACACGACAGCGATGTCCGCGCGGCGCCCGCCGAGGTCAGCGGCGGCGGTCTGTGCCGCTTCGATCGCGCCGACGCGCGCGTCGTGTGTGCGCGAGAGGCCTGCCCCGATGCGGACTGCCATTGGCGTCACGATACTGAGCGCGTGCCAGAGCGTCTGATCGCGCTGTTCGGCCCGACCGGCGTCGGGAAGACCGACGTCGCGCTGGCGATCGCCGCGCGCCTGCGCGAGGGCGGAGCGCGGCCCGTCGCGGTCTCCGCCGACGCGCTCCAGGTCTACCGCGGTCTTGAGATCCTGACCGGCGTCGCGACCGCCGCGCAGCAGCGCCTCCTCGAGCACCGCCTCGTCTCGTTTCTGCCGCTCGACGCGCGCTTCAGCGTCGCCGAGTACGCGGCGCTCGCCCACGCCCAGATCGACGAGCTGCTCGCCACGGGCGCGGTGCCGATCGTGATCGGCGGAACCGGTCTCTACCTGCGCGCGGCGCTGACCGAGCTCGAGTTGCGCCCGCCGCCCCCGCCGGGCGTGCGCGAGCGCTGGAACGCCGAGCTCGAGGACCGCGGCCCGCAGGCCCTCCACGCGCTGCTCGAACAGCGCGCGCCGTGGGCGGCGCAGGGAATCGACCCCGCCGATCGCCATCGCATCGTCCGCGCGCTCGAACTCGAGGAGATCGGCGCCCTGGAGCCCCCGCAGGGCGACTCCCAGCTGTGGAGTGATGACGTCCGCCACCCCACGCGCCTGATCGGCCTGACGATGGAGCGCGAGGCGCTGTATGAGCGCATCGACCGCCGCGTCGAGGCGATGGTCGCGGCGGGCGTGATCGAAGAGGTTCGCGCCGCCCACCGCGCGGGCGCCTCAAGCGGCGTGCGCGCCGCGCTCGGCTTCGAGGAGCTCCTGCAGGGCGACATCGATGCGATGAAGCGGCGCACGCGAAACTACGCCAGGCGCCAGCTCACCTGGATGCGCAAGCTCGCCGGCGTCGAGCTCGTCGACGCGACCGCGCGCTCGCCCGACGACCTCGCAGCGGCGCTGCAATGATCGCCGCTT
The DNA here is from genome assembly GCA_036267075.1 of Solirubrobacteraceae bacterium. Lineage (GTDB taxonomy): Bacteria > Actinomycetota > Thermoleophilia > Solirubrobacterales > Solirubrobacteraceae > Palsa-513. The sequence goes on along the minus strand of DATAWT010000061.1, from coordinate 50,971 downwards.
CGATGCGCTTTGAGAAATGGCAGGCCCTCGGCAACGACTACCTGATCATCGAGGCCGCAGAGCTCCCCTGGGAGCTGACGCCGGAGCGGATCCGCCTGCTCTGTCACCCGCACCTCGGGATCGGCTCGGACGGGATCCTGCTGCTCACACCGATCGAGGATCCGGCCCACGTCGCGCGCCTTCGCATCTTCAATCCCGACGGGTCGGAGTCAGAGCTGTCCGGCAACGGCTCGCGGCAGGCCGTCATCTACCTGCGCCGTCGCGGCCACGTCGATACCGACGACTTCTCGATCCTGACCGAGGCCGGCCCGATCCGCGCGCGGATCAGCGGGCCCTCGAGCGCGGCGATCGACATGGGCACGGCCGCGACGACCTCCAAGGACTTCCCGTCGGGCCCGCCCGATGGTCGCGGCGAGCTCGAAGCGGCCGGCCACCGCTTTGCCTTCCAGCACGTCTCGGTCGGAAATCCGCAGTGCTCGATCGCCTCCGAGGACCTCGACTCACTCGACCTCTCAGCCTACGGTCCGCCGATCGAGCACCACGCGCTCTTCCCGAACCGCACGAACGTCTCCTGGTACCGCGAGCTCTCCCCGGGCGTGATCCGCGCGCGGATCTTCGAGCGCGGCGTGGGGGAGACGATGTCCTCGGGCACCGGCGCCTGCGGCGCGGCGCTGGCCTATCACCTCGCCGGCGGACCGCCGCAGGTCACCGTCGCGCTTGACGGGGGCGAGCTCGCGGTCGCGATCGGGGAGGATCTAGCGGTGACGTTGACCGGCTGGGCGGTGTCCGTGTGCACGGGGACCCTCGGCGAGGACTTCCGCAAGGAGCTCGATGAGACACAGTGAGCGCCTCGAGCGCATCCCGCCATACATGTTCGCCCAGCTCGAGCGCAAGATCGCCGACAAGCGAGCCGCCGGAATCGACGTGATCACGCTCGGGATCGGCGACCCCGACATCCCGACCTTCCCGCCGATCGTCGAAGCCGCCCAGCGCGCGCTCGCCAACCCGAGCACCCACACCTACCCCTCAAACCGCGGCCGCGAGGAGTTCCGCGAGGCGGTCGCCGGGTTCTACGGGCGCCGCTTCGGCGTCGAGCTCGAGCCCGACGGCGAGGTGATGCCCGCGATCGGCGCCAAGGAATGCATCTTCAACCTCAACATCGCCTTCCTCGATCCCGATGACGTGGCGCTCGCCGCCGATCCCGGCTACCCCGTCTACACCGGCGGCCCGCTGCTCGCAGGCGCGCGAGCCGAGCTGATGCCGCTCGTCCCCGAGCTCGGCTTCATCCCCGACCTCGACGCCGTCACACCGGAGGCGCGGGCCGCGGCCAAGCTGCTGTTCGTGAACTACCCCAACAATCCGACCGGCGCGATCGTTCCCGACGGCTTCTTCGAGCGCCTCGTCGCGTTCGGCGCCGCCAACGACATCCTGATCGTCCACGACAACGCCTACTCCGAGACGACCTACGGCGGCTACGTCGCCCCGTCGTTCCTTGCGAACCCGGGGGCAAAGGACGTCGGCGTCGAGGTCTTCTCGCTGTCGAAGGGCTACAACATGACCGGCTGGCGCTGCGCGGCGATCGTCGGCAACCGCGAGGCGATCGCCTCCTACTGGCGCCTTAAGACGAACGTCGACTCGGGGCTCTTCGAGGCCGTCCAGCTCACCGCCGCCGCGGCGCTCGGGCCAGCGCTCGACGGGTACAAGGCGCAGATGAACGAGATCTACGCGCGCCGCCGCGACCTCGTCTGCGGCGCGCTCGCGCGGATCGGCGTCGACGTCACCCCGCCGCAGGGAACGATCTACATCTGGGCGCCGGTTCCGGCCGGCTACGCGGGCGCCGCCGCCTACTGCGAGCACGTCCTCGAGGAGGCCGCCGTCGTGCTGTCCCCGGGCGGCGCCTACGGTCTGAACGGAGAGGGCTTCTTCCGGATCTCGCTGACGACGCCCGATGACCGTCTGGAGGAGGCCGTGGAGCGGCTCGGCAGGCTGAGCGCTTGAGCGCGCCGTCGCTGCCGCGCGAGGGGCGCGCACGCCAGCGCGCCCTCTGCATCGCCTCCCAGCAGCGCACGGAGAGCCTCGCCGAGCTGCGCGAGCTGCTTCGCACCGCGGGCGTAGCGGTCGTCGGCGAACTCGTCCAGCAGCAGGAGCGCCCGCACCCTAACAACTACCTTGGCTCCGGCAAGCTCGAGGAGCTGCGCTCGCTCGCGGGCGAGCTCGACGCCAACGTGATCGCCTGCGACGACGAGCTCTCGCCGCGCCAGGAGCGCACGCTCGAGACGACGCTCGGCATCGCGGTCGTCGACCGCACCGAGATCATCCTCGACATATTCGCCCGCCACGCGGGCAGCGCCGAAGGCAAGCTGCAGGTCGAGCTCGCCCAGCTCGAATACAACCTCGCGCGCATGCGCGGCCTGTGGTCGCACCTCGAGCGCCTCGGCGGCGGCGTCGGGACGCGCGGACCGGGCGAGACCCAGATCGAGACCGACCGCCGCCTGGCGCGCAACCGGATCGCCGTGCTGCGCCGCCGCCTGCGCGACGTGCACGCCTCACGCGGCGTGATGCGAAGCGAACGCGAGCGCTCGCAGCTGCCGCAGGTCGCGCTCGCCGGCTACACCAACGCCGGTAAGTCGACGCTCCTGAACGCTCTTACCGGAGCCGAAGTCGCCGTCGCGGACCGACTCTTTCAGACGCTCGACCCGACGACGCGAACGCTCGAGATCAACGGGCGCACGTACCTGCTGAGCGACACCGTCGGCTTCATCAGAAAGCTTCCCCACCAGCTCGTCGACGCCTTCACCGCGACGCTCGAAGAGACCCGCCGGGCCGCGCTGATCCTGCACGTCGTCGACGTGAGCGCCTCCGAGGACGACGTCGAGGCGATGACGCGGGCCGTCGAGGACGTGCTCGAGGAGATCGGCGCCGGGGAGAGCCCGCGACTGCTCGTCCTCAACAAGGCCGACCTGCTCGGCGACCTCGCGCGCGCCCGCGCGCAGGGCGGCCACCGCGACGCCGTGCTCGTGTCGGCGCAGACGGGGGAGGGCCTCGACGTCCTGCGCGAGCGGATCGAGGCCTCGTTCGTCGCCGCCCTGGCTCCCGTCGAGCTGCTGCTTCCCTACTCAGAGGGCGCGCGCCTCGCCGAGCTTCACGAGCTGGCCGGCGAGCTCGAGCGCGAGGACACCCCCGACGGTGTGCTCGTCCGCGCGCTGCTGCCGCCGCGCAGCGCCGCCCGCTTCGCGCGCTTCGCGCGACGAAACGGCAGCTCGCCGTGACGCTTGAGGTGCAGCGCCTCGATGCGGCGGCGACGCTTCCAAGTCGCGCCTACGACGGCGATGCGGGGCTTGACCTCTACGCCGCGCACGCCGCGACGCTCGAGCCGGGCGCACGGGCGAGCGTCGGGACGGGCATCGCCGTGGCGATCCCGGACGGCCACGCCGGACTGGTCCTGCCGCGCTCGGGGCTGGCGCTCCGCCACGGGATCGCGCTCGTCAATGCGCCCGGCCTGATCGATGCGGGCTACCGCGGGGAGGTGCGGGTGCTGCTCTTGAACACCGACCGCACGGAGACATTCGAGGTGGCGGCGGGCGTGCGGATCGCGCAGCTGCTCATCGTCGCCTTCGCGGCGCTCGAGGTCGTCGAGGTCGCCGACCTTTCGCCCAGCGAGCGCCGCGAGCGCGGCTTCGGCTCGAGCGGCTGAGGCTATGATCGAGCGCAGCTTGTCCAGGGCGCTTGTGATCGTCGACATCCAGCGGGACTACTTCCCCGGCGGAGCGCATCCGCTGCATGAGCCGGCCGCGGCCGCCGCGGCGGCGCGCAGCGTCCTCGAGCGCTTCCGCGCTCGCGACGAGCACGTGATCCACATCCAGGATGTCTGGGATTCGCCGGACGCGCCGTTTTTTCGCCCGGGGACCGAAGGGGTCGAGATTCACCCCGACGTCGCTCCCGCCGGCGCCGAGCTCGTGATCACCAAGGACTCGCCGAACGCCTTCCTGCGCACGCCGCTTGAGGCCGAGCTTCGAGACCGCGGGGTGGAGGAGGTCGTGCTCTGCGGCATGATGACCTCGATGTGCGTCGATGCGACGGTGCGCGCCGCGAGCGACCTCGGCTTCACCGTCACGCTCGTCCATGACGCCTGCGCGGCGCCCTCGCTGGCCTTTGAGGGCGTCGGGGTGCCGGCGCCGGCCGTTCACGCCGCGTTCGTCGGCGCGCTCGCCGAAGGTTACGCGACCGCGGTCGACGCGGCGTCGCTCGCCGGCTGACAGCGCCCTGGTCGCGAAGCTGCCCGCGCACTGGCGTGATGTCGCCGCGGCGGCTCCCGCCCGCGGGCGGGCTGGGAGCAACGGGGATCGACTCTCACTGCTGGTCGTGCAGCTCTACGGGCGGCAGTTCGCCAACCTCGGCCTGCGTGAGGGTGAGACGGACTCCGTCGCTGACGTCTTTGACGGCGCTCACGGGAATGGCGACCGTCTTCTTGCCCCAGAGGTGACCTTCCGCGAGGAGCACGTGGGTCAGGTTGTGATCGGTCGGGTCGATCACGAAACCCTCGATCCGCCCGACCGCCCCGTCGGTCGCGTGAACGTGCTCGCCGCGCCGCACCTCGACCTCGCCCTCCGGGACGCGGTCCTCGGTCGTCGTTTGGGGACCCATGTTCATGCCGCGCGTGCCCATTCCACCCATGCCCATCCCACCCATGCCGGGCCCAAAGCCGCCCATCATTCCGAGCCCGCCCATGCCCATCCCGAAGCCGCCCATGCCGCCGAAGCCGCCCATGCCGCGCATGCCCATGCCGAGCGCGAACAGTGGCAGCGACATCATCTGACCCTGTCCGTAACCCCACTGTCCGGGTGCTCCCTGCAGGAAGTGCGTCTCCTCGGCCGCCTCAAGCGACTCGAAGTCAGACCTCGAGCAGTGCAGTCGGATCTCGCCCGCGGCCGATTCCACGAGATCGATCGGCACCAGCCGACCGCCGCCTGACCCAAAGCGGGGTTCGACGACCAGGTGGGTGAGGGTACGGCTGACCGGGTTGACGACCACCCGTTGCAACTCTCCGCAGGCACCATCGCTGCCGAGGACTTCGCTTCCGATCGTGAACTGCGTGCCTTCCGACATGCGGGCCGCCCTTCGTTTGCTTGCCTGGTCGCCCCCGTGCAGCTGCCCCGCCTCTGTGCGACTCCCCACCGTCCACAAGCGCCCCGCGTCGCAGATTCTTGGCGTGTTCCGCTCCTGCTGAAACCAGGGTCGAACACGTGATCAAGCGACAACGCGGCCAAGCTTACGCGCCCGAACACCAGGATCCGTCAGTTGCCAGACCAAGGCAAGTGATCCCATCTTGCGCGGCCACATGAAGTTGGGCAGCGTTCACCTGAGAGCTGGGCAGGCCGACGGGATGCGCGACGCTGGTTCGACGGCAGACCTTCGACGAGGCGTGGCCGAACTCGGTTACCCTCCGCGTACCGCACCGGCCGGTCACGGATGCGCGTGGCCGGCGCCGCGATCACGCCGACCGAATCGAACGCAACGTCTCGCGAGGAGCGAGGACAAATGCCTGACGCAGCGATGACCGCAGCGCTGTGGCTCGCCTCCACGGCCGGTCATCGACCGCGTGGCGCCGTCGGGATCGTGCTCGTGTTGGTCTTCACCGCTGTCGTTATCTGGTACTTCCGGCGGCGACGCGGGAGCGACCAAGACCGCGACCAGCGGCGGTGAGCCCGTTCCCGGCGCGGGCGAGGCACGGCCAGGTGCGTTGCGGTCGGTCGAGCCGCCGTCCCAACTCATTGGCGAGCGTGGTCCTACCCGCTCCGCCACACCCGCTCACGGCGATCCTTCTCACGCGGCGACGGTAGAACCAGCACCGGACCGGCGGTGCCAAGCGGGCGTAGCACAACGTGTGCTACAGTCCTTGGGTGGCTTCGCGAGTGGTTCGGGCACGTCTGGACGAGGCTTCCGAAAGTGCGCTATCGCTCCTAATGCGAGAGGGCCGCAACGAGTCCGATGCGGTGCGCACGGCGCTCGTCGAGGCCGGGCGCAGGCGCGGCCAGCGCTCAGCGGTCGCGGAAGAGGTGCGTCGGCTCGTTGCCGACGCGCGCGACGTGCGCGAAAGCAGAGCCGTCCTGGCCGACATGGACGCCGTCGGCAGCGACTGGCCAGGGTGACCCGCGGCGAGGTCTACCGCATCCGCCTCCCAGCAACGCGTGGACGCGAGCAGCGTGGCACGCGCTACGGCGTCATCGTTCAGGCCGACCAGCTGCTCGGGCTGTCCACGGTGATTCTCGCGCCTACCTCACGCAGCGCTGCAGCGGCGACATTCCGCCCGGAGATCGAGCTAGCAGGCGGGCACACGCGCGTCCTTGTCGAGCAGCTTCGGGCCGTGGACATCGAACGTCTCGATACGCTCGCCGGCCGGCTCACCGCATCCGAGCAGCGGGCAGTCGACGAAGCCCTCGCCCTCGTCCTCGACATCGCTTAGCCATATCCGGCGGGGCGATGCGCCGAGTGCTTGGTTGCTCGCTCGAGACATCAGTCGACATTCGTGACGGCCGCGACGAGGCGATCGATGAACGGGATTTGAGCGGCTTTCAGGCGGAGCCGCGCCTCGGCCGGCGCGAACCACGCGACGCGGTCGAGTTCGGGAAAGCGCTCGCGCAGGCCGCTCCGCGGCGGCCATTCCAGCTCGAATTCGTTTGAGCTGGCCACCGCCGGGTCGAGGTCGCCCTCGATTGCCCAGGCGTGGACGACCTTGCCGCCCTTTTGAACGACTGTGCCGAGCGAGATCGGTGCGCCTCCGTCGGGCTGCGCCGATGGTGCTTGGTGGCCGACCTCTTCGGCGAATTCACGGTGCGCGACGGCCAATAGGTCCTCGCCGACGGATTCGGGCTCGCCCTTCGGAATGGACCAGTAGCCGGCGTCCTTGCGCGTGAAAAACGGCCCGCCCGGATGGCCGAGCAGTACCTCCGGCTCGGCTTTGGATTCAAGACGGCGAAAGAGGAGAATCCCGGCGCTCTGTCTCGCTGCCATCGGTTCATCGTAAAGGCCGCACCCGGACGTTCTAGATGCATGTCGTAGGTCGCATCGCCGGGCGCAGAAGGCGCCTCAATCGGATCTGTCCGCTTGCCGATGCAGGAGTGGTGGACAGCCGTGTCCTACGGGCTGTACCCCGCCGGCGGGTATCGGGGCGCAACGCCGGGCTCGCCCTGTGGTTCGCGATCCTCGGCGCTGGCGCGCTGGTTGGAGGTGTCGCCGCCAGCCACGGTCCGGCACAGGGAGGACCCGCGGCGTTTCGCACGGTGTCCGCGTCGCTGGTCCCCGACTTCGGCAATCCGGGTGGCCACGCGGGCGTGCCGGCGGCGGGCCGCGCGGTCGATACCGGTCACCCCGATCATGTGATCGGCAATGGCACGCCGGCGAGCTGCACGTCCGCCGCGGTGGTGCGCGACGTAGCGGCAGGCGGCATCATCACTTTCAATTGCGGGCCCAAGCCGGTCACGATCGTCATGACAGCAACGGCCCGCGTGATCAAGACGCGGCGGCTAGTCGTGCTCGACGGTGGCGGGCTTGTCACGCTGAGCGGAAACAGCCGACGCCGGATCGTGTATTCGGACACCTGTGCCGGCAAGTGGTCAACCGATGACTGTGTCGACCAGCCTTATCCGCAGATCGTGGTCCAGAACATCACGTTCGAGAACGGCTACGACGGCACCCATCAGGCCGCCTGCACGGCCAACGTCCCGAAGTGCTGGTACGGCGGGGTCGACGGCGGTGGGGCGATTTACGCCGAGGGTGGGCAGTTCAAGGCGGTCAACTCGCGATTTCTCGCGAACGGCTGCTACGCCTTCGGCCCTGATCTCGGCGGCGGAGCGATTCGCGCCCTGGCCCAGTACAAGAACCGCCCGATCTACATCACCAACGACACCTTCCGCGGCGGGCGCTGTTCAAACGGCGGAGCACTGAGCAGCATCAGCGTCCAGTGGGATGTGCTCAACAGCCGCTTCGCCGACAACAAGGCCACCGGCTGGGGAGCCAGCCCGGCGTCGAGCGGCACGCCGGGCGGCGGCAGCGGCGGTGCCATTTACCTCGACGGCACCGACGACAACGTGTTGATCGCTGGCACCGTCATGAAAGGCAATCGCGCGAGAGAGGGCGGTGGCGCCGTCTTCGACGTTGTGGACAGCGGCTGGGGTTCGCTGACGTTCAGGGAGTCACACCTACATGGCGACATCAGCGGCCAGTTTCAAACCTTCCCCGGCGTGTACTACGACTTCGACGGGACCGACCGCCCACCGGTGATGGTCGATTCGACCGACAAGTTGACCCGCTTGCCACCGCGCGGATAGTCGAGCCGCCGACGGTCGCGGTCGGCGGGCCGAGGCTCACGACAGAAGCGCAGCGAATGCCGTGCTCGGGCCGCCTCGGGCGCGGCATCCAACGGCTGGCTCGCTTGCCTACCATTGAACGCGTGAGATCCGCAGGATGGACCACGAGGGCATAGTGGTCGACGACCTAGCCGAGGCGGTGGCGTTCTTCGTTGAGCTCGGTCTCGAACTCGAGGGCGAGACACCCGTCAAAGGCGACTGGGTCGACCGCGTGGTCGGACTCGATGGTGTCCGCGCGGAAATCGCGATGCTGGCGACGCCGGACGGGCACGCGCGAATTGAACTCGCGAAGTTTCACGCGCCGCCGAGCGACGGTGGCCACCAGAGCGCGCCGGCGAATGCTTCGGGCATCCGCCATGTCACGTTCGCAGTCGAGGACATCGACGACGTTCTCGCTCGCCTTCAGAGCCGTGGCGCCAACCTTGTTGCAGAGGTCGTGCGCTACCAGGACCGCTACAGGCTCTGCTACCTGCGCGGTCCCGCCGGCATCATCGTGGAGCTGGCGGAGCAGATCGGCTGAGTCATTCGCCGAGTCGCATCGCCGCCCCCCCGCAGCATCGCGGCGGCGGTTGCTCAGCTAACAGGTATCGCTTGCGCGAAGTTGAAAACGGCGTCGGGGTCATAGCGACGCCGGATTGACCGCAGGCGCGGCAGGTTTGAACCGTAGTAGGCGCGCTCCCAGTCCGCGAGAGTCGGATCGATGTAGTTCTGGTAGGCCTCACCGTTGGTGTAAGGGGCCAACGACGAGGCGGTCCGCCTCAACCAACGCTCGACCGCCGCGGCCGTCGAGGTGTCGCTTCCCGCGCCCCAGGTGCCGCTCATCTGCAGCTGGCAGAGAGCATCGCGATGGACGAATGCGGTGGCGTCTGCGGCGACGGCGTTGATTGCGCCGCCGAGACCGTCGAAGGCGAGCCCCCCGCCGAGCTCGGGAAGCTCGCTGTGGAAGTGCTCCACAGCAGCGGTGATCGCCGCGATCCCCGCGGGCGGTGGGGTCTTGGCGAAGTACGCCGACTTGGCGGCGAAGGCGGATCGCGTGAGCGTGCCAGCCGACCCCCGAGCGCTCAGATGACACTGGGCGAGCGTGAGCTCGGCGCAGCCGGCTTCGACGAACATCGCGCGCAGGTAGCTCTCCGCGCCGACGAAGTTGGTCGTCGGAGCGGTTCCCACGGCGGCTACAAGCCCATTGACGAAACCCGTCAGCGAGCTCGTGTCACCGACATAGACACCGGTCGAGCGAGCGACCAAGCCGCCCACGCCGGCGCTCAGCAACAGGCAATTGGACCACAGATCATCCGGCGCCTTGGCGATCCAATGGGTCCACGCTTCGAACAGCTCGCCGGCGGCCGCCCAGGGGAACTCGAGCGTGAACAGGGCGAGCGGCGGGATCGGCTGGGTCGCGAGATGAAATGACGTGACGACGCCGAAATTGCCGCCCCCACCGCCGCGGCAGGCCCAGTAGAGGTCCGGCTCGCGTGTCGGTCCGGCACGTAAGACGCGCGCGTCGGCGGTGACGATCGTGACCTCCTCGATCGCGTCTGCGGTCAGGCCGTACTTGCGCCCGAGCACGCCGACGCCCCCGCCGAGGGCGAGGCCGGCGATGCCAACCGTAGGGCAGCTGCCGCCCGGGACGAGGACCCCCGCGCCGGCGACGGCGTTGTAGAGATCGATGAGGCGCGTACCGGCGTCGACCCGGGCCGTCGAGCGGCTCACGACGACGCGGTTCATCGGCGTGACGTCGATGATGAGTCCCGAGCCTGTGGAGTAGCCCGCGTAGCTGTGCCCGCCGCAGCGTGGAGTTGGCGTGATCGCGTGCCGTCGAGCGAAGTCGATCGTGCGCTGCACGTCGGTCGGTGAGGCGCAGTAGGCGATCGCCGCCGGGGTCGCGGCATCGAAACGAAGGTCGTAGACGAGCTTCGCGCCGGCGTAGGAGGAGCTCGTAGGCCGTACCAGTCGACCGGACAGCGCATCCTCGAGCGCCGACCACTCAGCGGGGCCCGGCGGTGCCGCCGCATGCGTGCTGGATGTAGTGCTCCTCGTCGTGGAGCTGGCAAGGCGGGCCGGAGAGCGGCTGCTCGTCGCGCTCGCCGCCGGCTTTGAAGCACCGCAACCGGCGAGTGTGCCGGCGCCGACCACGGCGAGCGCGCCCCGGCGCAGAAAGGTTCGCCGGCTCAGCCCGGAGTCGTCCACGCCGGACACGCTAGCGCCGCTCTGAGTGTTATTGGCGCGGCGACGGCGACGCTCGCGCCAGACCGCTCTACGGGTAGGGGCTCCAACGGACTGCTGCCCCGAGCGCCAGAAGCACCAGGAGGGCGCCGAAGAGCGCGAACTCCGAGGTGATCTCGTGGCGCTCCTTCTGGACGGCGATCTGCTTCGGCAGGTTGGAGAACACGCCGCTGAGCTGCGAGGCGGTGCGCGCCGTGTAACTCTGGCCGCCGGTCAGCCGGGACACCTCTTGCAGTGGCGGGAGGTCCGCCACCAGCGGGTTTCTGAACCCGCCCGGAAAGCCGCCGGCCGGGAACCCGCCACCCGGGAAGCCGCCGCCGCCGAAACCTCCGCCGAAACCGCCCAACTGTTGAGGCGTGCAGGCGAGCGGCCCCGGGTGCGTCGTGCCGAAGCCGATCGTGTAGACCCGGACCCGTCGCTTCACCGCATACGGCGCCGCCTGCAGAGGCGTGATGCCGCGGTTGTTCGCACCGTCGGTCAACAGGACGATGACGTCGGGAACGTAGCCGCCCGTCGGCGTCTTGCGCTCGGGCGTGAGCGTGACAGGTGGGTTGGGGGTCGGCTCGAACGGGTTTGACTGACCACCGCCGATTGTTGCTCCGGCGCCGATCGACGCGACCTTGGGGTCCACCTGCGCGATCGCGTTCAGCGATTCGAGCAGCGCTGTACCGATCGCTGTACCGGGGCCCGTCGTGAGGCTGTTGAGCGCCTTGTCGAGCGCCGCGCGGCTTGTGGTTGGCGCGACAGCCTGCTCGGCGAAGCCGTTGAAGACGACCAGGCCGATCTTCGTGCCGCTGGGCTCATGCGCGACGTACCGCAGCGCGGCCTTCTGGGCGACGGCGAGACGGTTGGGCTTGAGGTCGGTGGAGCACATCGAGCCGGACTCGTCCAGCGCGAGGATGATCGAGGTCTGATTCTTTGGGACAGCCTCGGTGATCTGGGGCCGAGCCGCCGCGAGCGCCAGCAGCGCGATGCTCACGAGCAAGAGACCGATCGGCACGTGACGAAGCCATCGCGATCTACGCGGAATAGCCAGGCGGAGTAGCGCCAGGCTTGAGTAGGTGACGGCGCGCTGGCGGCGGCGGCGTAGCGCGAGCAGGTACGTGCCGAGCACGAGCGGAACCGCGACGAGGGCGCCCAGCGACAGCGGCCAGATGAAACTCACCTCACATCACCCGCCCGAACCACGCCAGCGAAACGGCTGAGCCGAGGACGAGCACGAGCACGGCGCCCAGCGCGAACAGCGCCGAGATCTCGGTGTGCTCCGAGACCACCGCGAAGTGCAGGTTGACGGACTTGGCGGCGCTGGCGGCACCGCGTGCATCCGCCTGCCGAAATGCGCCGTTTGTGACTGACGCGACGCTCTTGAGCGTCGCGGGATCAGCCGCTGTCGCAACCTTGAAGCCGCTGATCTCGACGGTCGTGCCGGTTGTCGTGCCGACCCCTAGCGCCTCGATGCGCACGCCCGCTGTCGAGGCGACGCGCGCCATGGTCAACGGGTTCGCGGGAGTCGTGTTCTCGCCGTCGGAGATCAGGACGATCGTCGTCCCGCCGAAGTAGCCGATGTCGACGTTCCCCGAGTTGTCCGCGTTGAGCGCCTTCTCGCTGATCCTCAGCGTCTTCCCGGCGATCGCGTCAAGGGCGCTGAGGATTCCTGCCGACAACGAGGTGCCGCCGCCCAGCGTGAGGCTGCGGATCGCCGCCAGGTCGGCCGCATGGTCAGACGTTGGGCGCTGGACGATGGCCGGTGTCGCTCCGAACGCGACGACTCCGATGCGGACCGTCGACGGCTGGTCCTTGACGAACGCCCGTGCCACCTTCTTGGCGACGGCGATCCGCGACGGCCTGACGTCCTTCGCGGCCATCGAGTTCGAGACGTCGATGGCCAACACCACGGTCGCTTGACGTCGCACGCTCGCGATCGTCGCCATCGGCCGCGCGGTCGCGATGACGAGGAGCGCTAGCGCGACCACGAACAGCGCGAACGGCAGGTGGAGCCGCCAGCGCCGCTGCGCTTGCCCGCCGGCCACGACGAGGCCTTGTGCCGCGAGCGCCGTCGAGCGGCGTTGCCGCCTGCGACGCGCCGTGACGTAGGCGAAGAGAACGATCGGCAGTCCACAGAGGCCCAGAAGCCACCATGGGGCGCCGAACGTCATCGCGCCGGCCTCCTCCGCCGGGCCACGATCCGCGCAAATGCGGCGAGGAGATCGTCAGCCGTCGAGACGACGTGCAGATCGACCCGGGCCGCCGCGGCGGCATGGCGAATCGCCTCGTCGCGTTCGGCCGCCACGGCAAGCAGTCGCCGCCGCAGCTGCGGATCGCTTGAATCGACGAGCAGCTGCTCGCCGGTCTCGGCGTCCTCGGCGAAGAGCAGTCCCGCGTCGGGTAGTTCGTACTCACGCGGGTCGACCATCTGGACGGCGACCACCTCGTGGCGTTGCGTGAGACGGACCAGCGCCCGCTCCCAGCCCGGCTCACTGATGAAGTCGGAGATCAAGACGATGAGCGAGCGGCGGCGCACGACACGCGCTGCCGTCTCAAGCAGCAGCGACAGATCGGTCACCTGCCCGCCCGCGACTGGCTGCAGGAGGCGCTCGAGCAGGTGGAGCACCTGGTGGCGACCCTGCGACGGCGGGATCGTGACAGTTCGATCCCCGTCGTAGACGATCGCGCCGATCCGGTTGCCGCCGCGCACGAGCAGCTGTCCGAAGACGCCCGCGAGCTCGGCGAGCACCAGCTCCTTCGTGCGCTCGGGCGCTCCGAAGGCCATCGACCGCGAGCGGTCGAGGAGCAGCCACGCCGTGAGGTCGCGATCCTCCACGAACTCCCGCACATAGAGCTCGTTCATGCGCGCCGTGACGTTCCAGTCGATGTGGCGCACGTCGTCGCCCCATTCGTACAGGCGCAGGCCGAGGAAGTCGGTGCCATTGCCTCGCAGGACCGTCCTGTAGTCGCCTTGCAGACGACCCTCGAGGCGTCGCAGAACATGCCACTGGAGGTGGCGGAGCACGCGCTCCGGCGTGAGCAGAGAGGCGGAGTCCACCACCGAGCAGGGTCTCAGCGGGTCTCGGCCCGGAGAATGACGGTCGGTGCCGGCACCCGCGCCAGGATCGCGGTGATGATCTGCTCGGCTTGGACGCCGTCGGCCAGCGCCTCGTAGGACAGGACGAGGCGGTGCCGCAGAACATCGGGTGCGATCGAAGTGACGTCTTCGGGCAGCACGTACTGGCGCCCGCGCACGAGCGCCAGCGCCTGCGCGGCGAGCACCATGTTGATCGAGGCGCGTGGGCTGACGCCAAAGGTGACGTAGCGGCCGAGATCCTCGAGGCCGACGGAGGCGGGATGACGGGTCGCCGTGGAAATCCGCACTGCGTACTCGATCAGGACCGGATCGACGAACACCGCGCGGACGGCTTTCTGCAGCGCGCGGAGCTGCGCGACGCCCATGACCTCCTGGAGGCTCTCGAGACCCGCGACCATCCGCTCGACGATCACGAACTCCTCGGTAGGCGTCGGATAGTCGACGAGCACCTTGAGCATGAAGCGATCGATCTGCGCCTCTGGAAGCGGGTAGGTGCCATCGGACTCGATCGGGTTCTGTGTGGCCATCACCAGGAAGGGATCGGGCAGCTCGTAGGTCTCGCGGCCGATCGTGACCTGGCGCTCCTGCATTGCCTCCAGCAGAGCGCTCTGCACCTTGGCTGGCGCTCGATTGATCTCGTCGGCGAGGACCAGGCTGGCGAAGATCGGCCCGAGCGCCACCTCGAAATCGCCGACCTTCTGGTTGTAGATCCTCGTACCGAGGATGTCCGCCGGCACGAGGTCGGGCGTGAACTGGATGCGCTGAAACTCCACGCCCAGCACGTCCGCGAATGTCTTCACCGCGAGCGTCTTCGCAAGTCCGGGTACGCCCTCGACGAGCAGGTGGCCGCGAGCGACGAGCGCGACGACCATCCGCTCGAGCAGCACGTCCTGGCCGACGATGACGCGCTTTACGTTGTAGAGGACGTTCTCGAGCGAATCGGGTTGCGGCGTCTCCTGGCGCTCAGGTTGCGCGGTCATTTCGCGGGAGCTCCGGCGGCGCCGCCGGCGGTTGCGATCGGGACGGCGAATCCGATGCCCGAGAAGTCGTCGGCGCCCGAGGGGTTGGCAAGTCCTTCCACGATTCCGATCACCTGGCCTTTCGTGTTGAGCAGTGGCCCGCCGGAGCTGCCGGGGTTCACCGCGGCGTCGAATTGGATCAGTCCCTTCAGTGTGCGACCGCGTCGCGGTGCGAAGGTGCGGCCGAGTCCGGAGATCACGCCGGCGGAGAGAGAGCCGACGAGCCCGATCGGATTGCCCACCGCGAAGGTCTCGTCGCCGACGTCGGGGGCCGGTCCGAGGGTCTCCGGCAGGATCACTGTTGGGAGTTTGCTCGCCGTCAGGACGGCGATGTCGTTGCTCGGATCAGCCGACTTCACAGACGCCGCCGACGTCGTCCCGTCGGCGAAGATGACCTTTATCGCGCTCGTGTTCTTCACGACGTGAAGGGCGGTCATGATGTCGCCGCTCGCGTCGATCACGAAGCCGCTGCCGAGGTCGCTGGCGGAGTGCGATCGCCTGACCTCAACCGTCACGAGCCCGCCTCTCGCGCTCTGGTAGACGGCTGCGGCGACCGGCGGCGCCGTCTTGAGCCCGGAGATCGCGGCCTTCGACTGCGCACCGGCGATTGCCTTGACGGCGCCTGGGTTGAGATCCGGTCGCCCTGAGATGCGGAGATTGGTCAGGACGAGGGCAACGATCAGCGCGACGATGGTGAGCGCCGCCAGAGCGGCGAGCCAGCGCGATGCCCGCCAGCTTCGACGCGACGTCGACCCTGGGGCCTCCGTCGACGGCTCTCCGTCGTGGACCGACGTCGTGGCCGGAAACTCGCTGAAGCGCCGGTTCTGGTCAGACACGGTGGCGCCGTACACCGGTGTCCCGCACGATCGCCGAAGCGTACTTCCTCATCATTGGGCTGACGCCGGTCGGCGGCGTTCCTTCCCGAGGCGGCGCCAGGATGCCGTCTCGCGGTCGTATCTTCGGACGCGCCGAGACGTCCTAGTCCTCGATGGCAGGCAAGGCTGGCGGCCCGGATCGCGAGTGCCCGCTCAAGCGCCCGCCGCGCGAAGCGCGACAGCGTGCGCGGCGTCCTCGAGTGAGTCCTCGAGCGGTTCGAGCTCGGCTCGGTCGACGCCCAGTGCGAGCGCGATCAGCAGGTCGCACAGCCACGCGTTCTTGGGCAGGAGCGGCCCATGCACGTAGGTCCCGATCACGGCGTCGCTGCGCGCGCCCTCCCGTCCGCTGCGCCCGTCGTTGCCCTTACCGCGCACGACGCTTCCGAACGGCGCCTGCCCCTCGCCGAGGTGGGTGCGCCCGGCGTGGTTCTCAAAGCCCGCCACAAGCCCTTCGTCTGTGCGCAGCGCGATGTTGCCGATCAGCCGAGGCCCGTTCGAACGGATCGTCCGCACGTCGAGCAGGCCGATTCCAGGAATCGTCTCGCTGCCAAGCTCGTATGAGTGCCCAAGCAACTGGTAGCCACCGCAGACGCCGAGCACGACCGCTCCGCGACGCGCCGCTGCGTGCAGAGCCCGCGTCTTTCGCTCGAGAAGGTCGGCGGCGCAGCGTCGCTGATCCGCGTCCTGGCCGCCACCGATGTAGTACAGGTCGTGGCTGTCCTCGAGGGGGTCGCCGAGCGTGCTTGCCGTCAGTTCAAAATCGACCCCCCGCCATACGCAGCGGCGCTCGAGCATCAGCAGGTTGCCGCGGTCGGCGTAGATGTTCATCAGCTCGGGGTAGAGCGCGCACACGCGGAGCCTCACCGGCGCACCTCCATCAGCGCGATCTCGCTGCCTGCATGCTCACGCGTCGGCGCGATGACCCGGCTTGGCAGGGTCTGAAAGCCGACGGAGTGCGCCGCGCGCCCGAGCTCGGCCGCGTCCAGCTCCCGCAGGTGGATCGTGTCGAGCTCCGAGCTCTGCGTCGCGCCTGCTTGGCTGCGCGTGCGGCGGCGCTCGAGCAGGATCGCTCCGTTCTCGCGGCGCAGCGCCGTCGGAGCGCTCGCGTAGCGCACGCCGGCGATCTCCGTCGTGTCCGCCTCGAGCTCGAGTTCGAACGGCTCGACGCCGTCGCCGAGCAGGGCCACGGCGAGCCGTCCGCCGTCGCGGAGTGCGGCGTGAGTGCAGCGCAGGAAGGCGCCGAGATCCTCGAGCAGGTGCACCGTCTGCATCGGCACGAGGGCGAGGTCAACAGCGCTGTCGAGGGTGAAGTCGCAGGCGTCGCCGCAGATCACCTCGACATCTAGGCCTGCGGCGCGGCGGCGGAGCTCGCTGGCCAGCTCGGTGTCGCGCTCGAGAGCGACCACCTGATGGCCGGCACGCGCGATGGGAAGCGTCACGCGGCCCGTGCCCGCGCCCACATCGAGGAGCCTGCCGTCACAGCCGTCTGCGAGCTCGAGCCAGACGGGCAGATCCTCGACGTAGGACCCGCATTCGAGGTCATGCCAGACAACGCCGCTCACGGGTGTCGCTCCCATGAGCCTCGCACCCGCCCGCGCCGTGTGAGCAGCTCGCGCAGGGCGAGCATCGCGGTGTAGGTCGGCAGCGCGTAGAGATCGCCCGGCGCGCGCGTCAGGGCCTGGTCGAGCGCCTCATCGAGCTCAGGCACGACCGCGATCCGCTCGACCGGCACGCCGGCGTACTTCAGCCGCAGCGCCATCTCGGCGGCGCGCGTACCGGAACAGGTCACCCAACCGACGCGTGGCGCGAGAGTCTCGTAGTCGGCGTCCCAGATCCAGGAGACATCACGACCGTCTGCTGTTCGGTCGTTGAGGACCGCGAGGAGCTCGTGGGGGCCTGGTTGCGAGCCGAGCAGCCGCAGCACCTCGTTTGCGCCGGCCGGGTTCTTGACCAGCAGGATCGAGAGCTCCGTGCGCTCTAGCGGCACACGCTCGCCGCGTCCGAAGACCGCGGTGGCGTTTGCGAGGCCGGTCGCGATCGTCTGCGGCTCGACGCCCAGGGCGGTCGCCAGCGCCGCCGCGCCGAGCGCGTTGTAGACGTTGTAGAGACCCGGCAGCGACAACTGCACCGACGCCGCGCCGAGGGGCGTGCGCAGCTCGAATCGCGATCCGCGCAGCCCGTCGATTGCTACCGCATGGGCGCAGACCGCGGGCACCGGACGTCTCGCGTCGCACCCCGGGCAGGCGTAGACGCCGAGGTGGGCGATGTAGGAGCGCTCGTAGGCGAAGGCCGTGCCGCAGCGCCGGCAGTGCGTCGAATCGGACGCGTGGCTGGGCGCAACGCCCGTTGCCGCGGCCGGATCCTCGATGCCGAAGAAGAGCGTCTGCGCCCGCTCGCGGCCGAGGTCGGCGATCAGCGGATCGTCGGCGTTGAGAATCAGCCTTGCCCGCAGCTGAGCCGTGAGCTTGTCCCAGCGGTCTGCGATCGCCTCGAGCTCGCCGTAGCGGTCAAGCTGGTCGCGGAAGAGGTTCGAGAGCACGATCGCCTCGGGATCCAGGGCCTTGGCAACCGCGTCGAGCCAGAACTCGTCGACCTCGAAGACGCCGAGCTGGGCGTCGCGGCGGCGCTCGAGCAGTGCCGAGGCGATCCCGCCCGCCATGTTCGCTCCGGCGACGTTGTGAAGTGTCGCGACGCCTGCTGTGTCGAGAATCGCTGCTGCGAGCGCGGCGGTGGTGGTCTTGCCGTTGGTTGCCGAGATGACGGCGCTGCCGCGGGGGAGGGAGCGCGCGAGGCGCGTGATCGCTGCGGGGTCGATCCGCAGAAGCACCTTGCCGGGGAGGCTCGTTCCGCCGCGCCCAGCGGCGCGCAGGCCGCGGCCGACCCCGCGCGCCAGCGCGGTGCGGACAGGCGCGCTCACTCGGCGGTCCAGCCCTGCTGTGCCATGAAGGCGGCGACCTCCTCGGGCTGGTCGGTGATCACGTATGCGTCGACGATCGCGCCGGAAACGTTGATCGTGATAGAGAGGCCTGAAGCGACCGGACGGACCTTTGAGATCAGCGCGATCGGTCGTCCGGATCCCATCCGCGGGGTGACCTTGCCGGTCGCTACGCGGTGCACGGCGGGATGTGCCGCGAGGCGATCGAGCAGGCGGCGGTACTCCTTCGAGGAGGAGTGCTTGTGGTGGGTCTGTCGTGGGCTCACTGCCCGCCGCGGCGCGCTCAGGAGGCGGCGCTGCGCTCGCGCGCCGCCTTCTGCTTGCGGCGTCCCCACGTGGCGAGGATCGCAAGCACGACGGCGTCGAGGATCACGCCGAGCAGGATCGCGGGCGGGAGGCTGAAGCGGCCGAACGGCAGCGAAACCAGCTCCATGATCCCCGTGCCGAGCGCGACGATTGCGATCACGAGCACGATCGCGACGCCGACGCCGCGCAGGCGCGCCGCGATTCCAGCGCTGCGCGGCGGCACTACGAGCCCCATCAGGCGCAGACCGAAGAGGGCGCGCGACGAGGGAGCCTCGGCGCCGAGCCGCTCGACGGCGACCTTCAGGTCATCGGCGCGGCGCTCGGCCAGCGCGAGCGAGGCATCGGCCATGCGTTTGATCTGCATGCGCTCCTGGGGGTGACGCGAGGCGACCATCGCCTTCTGAAACCAACTGCGCGCGGCGCCCGCGTCATAGCGCTCGGCTGCGCGCGCGCCGAGGATCGCGTAGGCGATGGACTTGTGCTTGCGCTCGTTCTGTAGCTGCTCGTCGCTGCGCGTCTGCAGCTGCTCCATGACGTCTGGGCCGACGAGCTGCTGCATCCTGATCCCACGCTGTGGTGCCACCGAACGTAGTCTAGGGACCGCCGCCGCGGTTATATTGGGCCGCCATGAGGCACGCTCCCTCGCGCGCGCCCCTCGGCGCGCTGTTGATCACCTTCACGCTGGCGCTGCCCTCGGTGGCAGTCGCGGCCGGCTCGCTGAGCACCGGACTCTCGGGGTCGGGCAGCGTCGCGTCGACCACGACGACCTCCACCGCCACGACGGCGGCGCCCGTAACGCTGCCGACCACGACGAGTACGAGCAGCGGCCTGACGACGCTCGACTACGTCCTGATCGCGCTCGTCGTCGTGATCCTGTTCGTCACGATCGTCTACTTCGTTCGCCGCGACGCGCACCTCCATGCGCCGCGGCACGCGGCGCGCGACCTCGACCGCGGCCGGGGCACCGTCGCCCCGCAGGCCGAGCGGGTCAAGCGCAGCCGCGCCCGCGCGAAGGCCGCGCGCAAGGCGCGGCGCCCGCGCCGAGGCTAGGGGGCTCGCCAAGGGCGCTCGGGCGGCTTCCTTTGCGCCGAACATGACGTTCACGTAAACTAGCGATTGTGAGCGTTGAAACCGCCGCGAGTCCCCGCGGGAGCCGCCGTGTCGGAGTCGCCGCCGACTCCGAGTCCTACCGCTGGTGGGCGCTCTCCTGCACGAGTCTCGGGATGCTGCTCGCGGCGACGAACTCCGGCACGCTGATCATCGCCCTGCCGGACGTCGAGCGGAGCCTTCACACGAGCCTCCTGGCGCTCGTCTGGGTGATCCTCGCCTACATGATCGCCTCGACTGTGCTCGTGCTCACGGCAGGGCGCCTGTCCGACCTCTTCGGGCGAAAGACGGCCTACGTCAGCGGCTTCGTCGTGTTCGCCGCGGCGTCGCTCGGAGCCGGGTTCGCCGGCAACGGCGACCAGCTGATCCTGTGGCGCATCCTGCAGGGCATCGGCTCGTCATTCTTGTTCGCCAACGCGGCCGCGCTCGTGACCGACGCCTTCCCGCGCGAGCAGCTCGGTTTCGCGATGGGAGCGAACACGATGGTCGCGGCGATCGGGCTCGTGCTCGGCCCGGTCCTCGGCGGCGCCCTCGTCGCGATCTCCTGGCACTGGGTGTTCTGGTTCAACGTGCCGTTTGCGCTCGGCGGCGCGCTGTGGGGAGCGCTCGTGCTCCACGAGCTGGCCAATCCCGACGAGGTGCGCGGTTTCGACGTGGCCGGCACGGTGACGTTCGTCACCGGCCTGACGGCGCTCGTGCTTGCGGTCTCGCGCGGTGGCCTGTCGGGCTGGAGCGACACGATCGTCCTCGTCTGCTTCGCCGTTGCCGCGGTGCTTCTGCCGCTGTGGGTCGCAATCGAGCGCCGCGGCCGCGCGCCGATGCTCGATCTGACGCTGTTCTCAAACCGCCTCTTTGCGGCCGCGAGCGTGGCGAGCTTCATCAACGGCCTCGCGCGTTTCGCGCTGATGTTCATCTTCGTCTTCTACTTCCAGGGCGCACAGGGCAACTCAGCGATCACGGCGGGACTGAAGCTGATGCCGCTCGCGATCGGGATGCTGATCGCCTCGCCGCTGGCCGGGCGCTACTGCGACCGCCACGGTTCGCGCGGCCTCGCGGCGCTCGGCATGCTCGTCACCGCTGTCGGGCTGGCGCTGATGACGACGCTCGGCGTCCACAGCGCGTTCATCTGGAGCGGGCTGACGCTCGGCGTCGTCGGCGTCGGCTCGGGGATGTTCATGAGCCCCAACACCGCAGCGATGATGGGCGCGGTTCCGCCGCATCGCCGCGGCATTGCCGCCGGCGCTCGCGTCGTGCTCCAGAACACCGGCGCGGTCCTCTCGATCGCCTTCGTTCTCGCGGTTGTGACCGCGGCGATCCCGCGGGCGACGCTGTTTGCGATCTTCTCGGGTGTCTCGCGCGGGCTGACCGCCGCGAAGCTCGATCCCTTCATCCAAAACATGCATACGGCCCTCTGGGCGCTCGCCGTGGCGGCCATCATCGGCGCGTTCGTCAGCCTGATGCGGCCCAAGCACACCAGCTTGGAGGAGACATGACCGCGACCGCGCCGAGCGGCCTGCTTCGGATCGGCGAGCTGGCCCGCCGTGCCGGCACGACACCGCGAACGATCCGCTACTACGAGGAGCTCGGGCTGCTCCCGAACGCTCCCGCGCGCCCCGCCGGGGGACACCGCCTCTACAGCGAGGAGGACGCTCGCCACGTCCGCGAGCTGATGCGCCTGCGCGCGCTGCTCGGCCTCTCGCTCGAGGAGCTCGGCGCGGTCGTTGAGGCCGAGGAGGCAAGGGCGATGCTGCGCGCCGAGTTCGAGGGTGGCGTCAGCGACGCCGCCCGCCTGCGCGAGATCCTCACCCAGGCCAGCGGCCACCTCGATCTCCAGCTCTCACTCGTGCGCCGCCGCGCCGCCGAGCTCGTCGCCCTTCAGGACGACCTCGAGAGCCGCCGCGCGCGCGTCGAGCGCCTGCTCGCGGAGAGCGCCGAGTCCTAGGCGCGCGCGCGACGGGCAGCCTTGACGCGCCCGACGCGCTCGAGCGTCACCTTGCGAAGGCGCACGGCATCGGGCGTCACCTCGGCGCACTCGTCGTCGCGCAGCAGCTCGAGCGCCTGGTCGAGTGAGAGCTGGCGGTGGGGGACGAGGCGGACGAGTACCTCGGCGGTCGAGGAGCGGATGTTGGTCAGGTGCTTCTCCTTGCAGGCGTTGACGTCAAGGTCCTCGGCGCGCGCGTTCTCACCGACGATCATCCCCTCATAGACCTCATCGCCCGGGCCGACGAGCAGCGTGCCGCGCTCCTGGAGGTTCATCAGCGCGAACTGGGCGGCGACGCCGCTTCGGTCGGAGACGAGCGCGCCGGTCGGGCGCGTGCGCAGCTCGCCGGCCCACGGCTCAAAGCCCTCAAAGACGTGGTGGAGCAGACCGGTGCCGCGCGTCTCGGTCAGAAACTCGGTGCGGAAACCGATCAGGCCGCGCGCGGGCACGAGGTATTCCATGCGCACCCAGCCCGTGCCGTGGTTGACCATCTGCTCAAGACGCCCCTTGCGCAGCGCAAGGAGCTGGGTGACGACGCCGACGTAGTCCTCGGGGACATCGATCGCGAGGCGCTCAACCGGCTCGTGGACGCGCCCGCCGATCTCGCGCTTCAGCACCTGGGGCTGCCCAACCGTCAGCTCGAAGCCCTCGCGGCGCATGATCTCGACGAGCACCGCCAGCTGCAGCTCGCCGCGCCCCTGCACCTCCCAGGCGTCGGGGCGCTCGGTCGGGCCGATCCGCAACGAGACGTTGCCGATCAGTTCGGCGTCGAGGCGGCTCTTGACCAGGCGCGCCGTCAGCTTCGTGCCGCTTCGCCCGGCGAGCGGCGAGGTGTTGATCCCGATTGTCACCGAGATCGACGGCTCATCGACGGTGATGACCGGCAGCGGCCGAGGATCCTCGGGGTCGGCGAGCGTCTCACCGATCGTCACCTCGGCGATCCCGGCGACAGCGATGATCTCGCCGGGTCCGGCCTGCGCCGCCTCGACGCGCTCGAGCGCCTCGGTGACGTAGAGCTCGGCGATCGCCGCGCGCGCGATCTCGCCGTCGGCGCGGCACCAGGCGACCTGCTGGCCGCGGCTGACGCTGCCGTGCAGAACGCGGCAGAGGGCGAGGCGCCCGACGTAGGGGGACGCGTCGAGGTTGGTGACGAGCGCCTGGAAGGGATGGTCGGGGTCGTGCATCGGTGCCGGGATGTGCTCGAGCAGGAGGTCCATCAGCGGGCCGAGGTCGCGGCCCTCGACGCCCTCCTCAAGCGACGCCCAGCCGGCCTTGGCGTTCGTGTAGACGATCGGGAACTCGATCTGGCTCTCCTCGGCGTCGAGGTCGAGGAAGAGCTCGTAGACCTCATCGACCACCTCGCCGATGCGCGCGTCGGGGCGGTCGACCTTGTTGACGACGAGGATCACCGGCAGGCGAGCCTCGAGCGCCTTGCGCAGCACAAAGCGGGTCTGGGGGAGCGGGCCCTCGCTCGCGTCGACGAGCAGCAGCACGCCATCGACCATCGTCAGGCCCCGTTCGACCTCGCCGCCGAAGTCCGAGTGCCCCGGCGTATCGATGATGTTCAGCTTCACGTCGCGGTAGCGCACGGAGGTGTTCTTGGCGAGGATCGTGATCCCCTTCTCGCGCTCGAGATCCATCGAATCCATGACGCGAGTCGCGACCTCCTGGTTGGCCCGGAAGGCGCCCGACTGCCAGAGCATGGCGTCGACCAGCGTCGTCTTGCCATGGTCTACGTGGGCGACGATCGCGACATTGCGGATGTCGGGGCGCGGGCGGAGCACAGCGCACGAGCCTAGGCCATCGAGGTCCTCGCCTAGGATCAGCGGGGTGAGCGCGCGCGAAACGGGGGTCGTGATCGCCGGCGGCGGCCTTGCCGCGCAGCGCTGCGCC
Source organism: Solirubrobacteraceae bacterium (assembly GCA_036267075.1). Taxonomy (GTDB): domain Bacteria; phylum Actinomycetota; class Thermoleophilia; order Solirubrobacterales; family Solirubrobacteraceae; genus Palsa-513. The sequence goes on along the minus strand of DATAWT010000061.1, from coordinate 27,184 downwards.
GAGACGCTGCGCAGGCTCGGCTACGAGGGTGCCGTGCGGATCGTCTGCGCGGAACCCCACCACCCCTACGACCGCCCGCCGCTCTCAAAGGAGCTGCTCGGCGAGGAGCAGGCCGATCCGGTCCCGTTTCGCTCGCCGGAGTGGCTTGAGGAGCGCGCGATCGAGGTGCTCGAGGGCACGACGGCCAGCGCGTTTGACGCGGACGCGCGCCGCCTGTCGCTCGCTGACGGATCCTCGCTTGACTATGAACACCTCGTCATCGCCACCGGCTCGCGGCCGCGCATGCTCGAGCCGTTCGCGCGCTTCTCGAACGTCAGCGTGCTGCGAACGATCGAGGACTCGCTGCTCCTACGCGGCCTGCTCGAGCGCGGCGCGCATCTGCTGATCGTCGGCGCCGGCTTCATCGGTCAGGAGGTCGCCGCCGCTGCTCGCAAGCGCGGCCTGGCGGTGACGGTCGTCGAAGCTGCACCGCTGCCGATGCACGGCGTGCTCGGGAGCGAGATCGGCGGCTGGTTCGCGGCGCTTCACCGCGAGGAGGGCGTGGACCTCGTGCTCGGCCAGACCGCGGCGCAGATCCACGGCGGCGACCGTGTCGAGGCGGTCACCCTCGATGACGGGCGGCGCATCGAGGCCGAACACGTGCTGATCGGCGTCGGCGTCACCCCCGACGTCGGCTGGACCGGAATCGAGGCCGGCGGCGTGCCGGTTGACGTAGGCGGGCGGAGCGAGTGGCCCGACGTCTACGCCGCAGGCGACGCCGCCGCGTTCTATGACCCGTTTCTCGGCCGTCACGCGCTCAGCGGGCACTGGGAGTCGGCGGGCCGCCAGGGCGCCGCCGTCGCTCACTCGATCACCGGCAGCGAGCCGCCGCGGCCGGCGCTGTCGAGCTTCTGGAGCGACCAGTACGGGATGCGGATCCAGTACCTCGGCCACGCGGCGCTGGCCGACGCGCTCGAGGTCGACGGCGATCTCGCCGCACGCGACTTCGTGGCGCTCTACACGCGCTCCGGCGAGCCCGTCGCGGCGCTGATCGTCGGACGCCCTCGCGCGCTCGGCGAGCTGCGCGAGCGCCTCGCCTACATGGCCGAGGGCTGACCGGCGAGGTCGAGGCGCTCGGCGAGCGTCCGGGGGCGCCCGGCGCCGATTCCGCTCAGTGCCTGCGGCACGAGAATCGCGATCAGCACGATCACCGAAAGCGACCACGAGCCGGTCGCGTCGTGGAGCGCGCCGACGATGAACGGGCCGGCGGCCGCGATCAGGTAGCCACCGCCCTGAACGTGCGCTGAGAGGCTCGCCGTCAGCTGCGCGGAGCCGCTGCGCAGCACGATCATCGTCAGCACGAGCGGGAATGCGCCACCCTGGCCGAGGCCGATCAGCACCGCCCACAGCGCCGGCGCGGCCGCCGGAGCCGCCAGCAGGCCGGCGTAGCCGCCCGCGGCGACGATCGACATGCCGACGGCCAACGGTCCCTGCTCGCGAAAGCGGATCGCGAGGCCCGGGATGATCAGCGCCGCCGGCACGGCCATGATGCTGCTCAGGCCGAGCAGAAGCCCCGCCGTCGTGCTGCTGAGCCCATGACTTTGGAAGATGCTCGGAAGCCAAGCCAGCGTCGCGTAAAAGCCCCACGACTGCATCGCGAAGAAGACCGTCAGATGCCAGGTCAGCGGCTCGCGTGTGAGCCGGCGCACGCTCACCGCGTGGGGCGAGCTGACCGGCGGCGGCCGCCCGCCGTCGCGTCGCAGCTGCGGCAGCCAGACGAGCAGCGCGATCGCCGCCGGCACCGCCCAGATCGCGAGCCCGCCGCGCCAGCCGTGTCCAATCACCGAGGCCAGTGGCACCGCGACGCCCGCGGCCAGCGAGGCGCAGCCGACGAGCGCCGTCGTGTAAAGGGCGCTGATCCGACCGACGCGGTCGGCGAAGCTCCGGCGCACGACGACCGGCAGCAGCACGTTCCCGCAGGCCGCCCCGGCGGCTGCGAGCATCGTCCCCGCGAACAGCAGCCCGACACCGCCGCTGACACGCACGAGCAGCCCGGCGATGATCGCGACAAGGACGAGCGTGATCGTCACGGCGATGCCGAAGCGGCGGGTGAGCGGCGCGGCCGCAGCCGCGACGGCGCCGAAGCAGAGCACGGGAATCGTCGTCAGAAGCCCAGCCGAGGCGCCCGAGAGGTGCTCGGAGTGGCGAATCTGGTGCAGCAGCGGGCCGAGGCTCGTCGCCAGCGGCCGCATGTTCGCCGCCACGACCATGATGCCGACGATCAGTAGGGCGGAGCCTGGCTTCGGCCGCTCGTCCGGCTCCGTCACCGCGCGCATGATACGCGGGCGCCATGAGCGAACATATGTCCTGCCATGCCGGCACCGTCGCTCTCGCCGCTTGTTCTGCGCAGCCCGCGGCCGTCGGCCGCGGCGGGGGCGCTCGCGGCGATCGGCGCGATCGCGCTTGAGACCGTCGCGATCTATCCGCTCGCCCATGTCACGCAGGTCGTCTCACTCGGCGTCGTCTACCTGCTCGGAGTCGTCGTCGTCTCGACCTACTGGGGGATCGGGTTCGGGCTCGCGACAGCCGTCCTGAGCGCGCTGGCCTTCAACTACTTCCACCTCCCGCCGCTCGGCCGCCTGACGCTCGCCGACGACCGAAACTGGGTCGCGCTGGTGTCCTTCATCGTCGTCGCTGCCGCGAGCGGGCTCGTCGCCGATCTCGCGCGCACGCGCGCCCAGGAGGCCGACGTGCGGCGCCGCGAGGCCGATCTTGCGACGGAGCTCGCGCGCACGCTGCTCGCGAGCGCAGACCTCGACGCCGTGCTGGCGACGGCCGCCCAGCGCCTTGCGGCCTCGATCGGCTCGCCGTCGGCGTCGCTTGAGCTCGGTGTCGTCTCAGGCGGCGAGCGCCACGAGGCGTTCACGCTGCACGGCGAGGACGGCGGAGTGGTTGCGACGCTGCTCTTGCCCTCCGCGTTCGCCGCGGACAATCGCGCGCGGATCAGCGAACGGATCGTCCCGGCGCTCCAGTCGACGCTCGCGGCGGCGCTCGTGCGCGCGGAACTGCAGGCCGAAGTCGTCGAGACGGCGGCGCTTCGGCGCAACGACGAGCTGAAGACGGCGCTGCTGCGCTCGGTGTCGCACGACCTTCGCACGCCGCTGACGGCGATCATCACCGCCGCCTCGGCGATCGAACCGCAGCGCGGCGACGCCGAGGAGCTCGCCGAGGCGCGCTCGGTCGTCCTTGAGGCGGCGACACGCCTCGCCGGCCTCGTCGACAAGCTGCTCGACCTGTCGCGCCTTCAGTCGGGCACGGGAGGCGGCCAGGTCGGCGCCTACTCGCTCGAAGAGGTGCTCGCCGAGGCGGTCGAGCACGCCGGTGACGGGGCGCTCGTCCAGGTCTCGATCGATCCCGATCTGCCGCTGCTTGACGGCGACCCCGACCAGCTCGAGCGGGCCTTCGCGAACCTGATCGAGAACGCGGTCCGCTACTCGGCCGGCAAGCCGGTCTCGGTGCGCGCGCGGCTCGTCGGCGATCGCGTGCGCGTGCGGGTCGTCGATCAGGGGCCGGGGATCGCAGCCGGCGAGGTCGAGCGGATCTTCCTGCCGTTCTACCGCGGCGCGGGCGATGGCCACCAGGGCTCGGGCCTCGGGCTGGCGATCGCGAAGGGGTTCATCGAGGTGAACGGGGGGCGCATCTCGGTCGAGTCGCTGCCGGGGCAGACGACGAGCTTCGTCATCGAGTTCCCGCTCCAGCACGCCAAAGCGGCGGCCTGATGGCCGGCGAGCGCGTCCTGGTCTGCGACGACGACCCGCAGATCCTGCGCGCGCTGCGGCTGATCCTGCGCGGAGCGGGCTATGAGGTCGTCACCGGCGCGAGCGCGGAGGAGGCGCTTGATCGCGCCGCGGTGAGCTCACCGCACGTGGCGATCGTCGACCTGATGCTGCCCGACCGCCCTGGCATCGAGGTCTGCCGCGAGCTTCGCAGCTGGAGCGAGCTTCCGATCATCGTGCTCTCGGCGGTCGCCGATGAACAGGCGAAGATCGAGGCGCTGCAGGTCGGCGCCGACGACTACGTCACGAAGCCGTTCGCACCGGGGGAGCTCGTCGCGCGCGTCCAGGCGGTTCTGCGCCGCGCCGGCCGGGCTGCGAACGAGCCCCGCATCGAGGCCGAAGGCCTCGTCATCGACCTTGCCGCCCATAGCGTGACCCTCGACGGCGAGGAGATCCACCTGACGCCGCTTGAGTTCTCGCTGCTGCGCGCGCTGGCGCTCAATCGCGGCCTCCTGATGACGCACCGCAAGCTGCTTACCGAGGTCTGGGGCGCGGAGTACGCGGACGCGACGCCGCTGCTTCGCACGCACATCGCCAATCTGCGACGCAAGCTCCAGGGCGGCGCCGATCGCCCGCGCTTCATTCGCACCGACGCCGGGATCGGCTACCGCTTCGCGGCCTGACAGCCGGGGCGGCCACGAAGCCGCAGCCGCGCGCCTAGCTCAGGAGTCGTGACCGGCGTAGTACGCGCCCAGTCCGTCGCGGTAGCTCGCGCCGTCGTCGGGGCCCGCCTCTTCGTACTCGGGAGCGTTCTTGATCTGGTCCCTGTCGCGATTGACCTGCACGACCCTGTGCTTGTAGTCGATGCGCTCGATCACGCCGGCGGGCAGCATCACGGTCCTCCCGAAGATCCACGGTCCGGTGTCGACGATCAGGTGGGCGGCGCCGGTCTCGGCGTTCGCTCGGTTGACCTTGCCGATCTCTCCATCTCTCGCTCTGATCGCGAAGCCCGCGATGTCCTCGGTGGGGGCACCGCCGTCGCGGTAATGCCACATGTCCGCTGCACTCGAGTTGCCCACCTCTGCCGCCTTTCGGTTTCTGGGGATCGAGTGACGATAGGACAGCGTGCCGCCGATCACGCCGGATTGCCACGGTCGCCTGACACCCGCGAGCGAGAGCGAGGCCGCCGGCCGGCTCGGGGACTGGTTGGCGCGTGTGGCGAGCGCGACCGCCCCGTTCCCGGGTGCGAGCGCGCCTCGAGCGAAGGAAATCCCCGCAAATCGGCACTTCCAGGACGGATCACGATGATCTCGCCGGGGACGTTCTCGAGCAGCCAGCTGACGTCGTCGGGCGAGAGGCCGGCGGCCCCGTCGTCGGCGGCCGTCACGACGACGGTGTCGAAGGTCTCGTGCACGAGCATCTCCCGCAGCGCGTGGCGGTAGCTTCGCCCACGTTCGATTCGCGAGTCGACAGCGACGCCGCAGCGAACGGCGCGGTGCTCGATCGCCTCAAGGAGCGGCAGCGCACCGTCGCATTGAAGCGCGACCGGAGTGTCGAGCGGCAGGTGCATCGGGACCTGGGCGAGAAACACCGGAACGAGCGTCGCCCCCTCCGTGCGCGCGAGGCGCAGGGCGGCGTCCAGCCCGCGCTGGGAGACGATGTTCGAGGTGAATGGGAAGGCGATCCGCGCCGCGGACGGCGTCGCCAGGTGCACGCCGCGGCGCCCGCGCTCGCGCTCGCGCACAGCAAGCAGGACGAGCGCCGCGACCAGGACCACGGCAAGGATGAGCACCAGTGCTGTCATGGGACGTCCTCCTCATTTGGACGCCGGGTGCGGTCGGCGACGATCCGAAGATCGACGCCCGGAAGCGCGTTGAGAATCTGGAAGACGAGGTGGGTCTTGGTCAGCCGCTTCCAGGCGTTTCGCGACGGCGGCGTGCCCATCAGGATGTACGTCGTGCCGCGCTCGCGTGCGACGCGCGCGATGACCTCGATCATCTGATCGCCCTCCTCGACGAGCACGTGGGCTCCGAGCACCGACGCGAGCCGGCGGACGGCCGCGAGATCGGGGGAGAGCTCCTCCTGGGCGAGCCGTCCCGGCTTGACGACCCACAACAGATCGAGCTCCGCGCCGAGGCGCTGCGCGGAGCGCCACGCGCGGCGCACGACGCGTTGGGATTGGGGCGAAAGGGTGATCAGGGCAAGCAGGCGCTCGCCGACGGCCTGGGGCGCCGCGACCCGCACGAGGCGGTCCTCGCGCCCCGGGCGATCGCCCTGGACGAGCCGCTTAGCCTCGACCTCCTCGGCGACCTGGCGCAGCGAGACCTCGCGCAGCGCGCCGAGGTTCTCGATCTTGAAGAAGTTGTTGAGCGCCGCCTCGATGCGGTCGGGGCGGTAGATCTTGCCGGCGCGCAGGCGCTCGATCAGCGCCTGGGGAGTGATGTCGATGAGCACGACCTCGTCGGCCTCGCCGAGCACCGAGTCGGGAATCGTCTCGCGAACGCGCGTGCCTGTCAGCTCGGCGACCTGGTCGTTGAGGCTCTCGAGGTGCTGCACGTTGACCGTCGAGAAGACGTCGGCGCCCGAGTCAAGGACGGTTTCGACGTCCTGCCAGCGCTTGGCGTGCTCGACGCCGGCGGCGTTGGTATGCGCGAGCTCATCGATCAGGCAGAGCTCCGGCGCGCGCTCGAGGATCGCGGTCAGGTTCATCTCCTCGAGCGGAGCGCCGCGGTAGCTGAGGTGGCGTCGCGGCACGATCTCCATGCCGCGCGCGAGCTCCTCGGTCTCGGCGCGCCCGTGCGCTTCCAGGTAGCCGATCACCACGTCGCGTCCGGCCTCGGACTCGGCGCGGCCCTCCTGGAGCATGCGATAGGTCTTGCCGACGCCGGCGGCCATGCCGAGGAACACGCGATGCGACCCCCGGAGCGCAGGAGTGTCCACGCTCGCCTCCCCGCTATGCCCCGAGAAGATTGTGGACGACGAGGTCGATCAGCTTGATGCCGATGAACGGCGCGATGATTCCGCCGAGGCCGTAGAAGAGGAGGTTGCGACGCAGCAGCGCGCTCGCGCCGATCGGCCGGTATCGCACGCCGCGCAGCGAGAGCGGGATCAGCAGCGGAATCACGATCGCGTTGAAGATGATCGCCGAGAGGATCGCCGAGTTCGGCGTACCCAGGCTCATGATGTTGAGGACGTGCAGCGGTCCCCGGGCATGCGCTGAAGCGGCGTAGGTGGTGACGAAGATCGCCGGCAGGATCGCGAAGTACTTCGCGACGTCGTTGGCGATCGAGAACGTGGTCAGCGCGCCGCGCGTGATCAGCAGCTGCTTGCCAACCTCGACGATCTCGATCAGCTTCGTCGGGTTGGAGTCCAGATCGACCATGTTCCCGGCTTCGCGGGCCGCCTGGGTGCCGGTGTTCATCGCGACGCCGACGTCCGCCTGAGCGAGCGCCGGGGCGTCGTTTGTTCCGTCGCCGGTCATCGCCACGAGGCGGCCGGAAGCCTGCTGCTCGCGAATCAGCTCGAGCTTGGCCTCAGGCGTCGCCTCGGCGAGGAAGTCGTCGACGCCTGACTCCTCGGCGATCTTGGCCGCGGTGAGGCGGTTGTCACCGGTCACCATCACGGTGCGGATGCCCATCGCTCGCAGCTGGTCGAAGCGCTCGCGCATGCCCTCCTTGATCGTGTCCTTCAGATAGACGACGCCGAGGATCTGGCTGTCGCGGGCGACCGCCAGGGGGGTGCCGCCCTCGCGGCCGATCCGATCGAGCTCGGTCTGAAGCTCCGGTGGCGCCTCGCCGCCCTCGCGCCGGGCGAACTCGATCACCGAGTCGCCGGCGCCCTTGCGCAGCTGCTGGCCGTGCCAGTCGACGCCGCTCATGCGGGTCTGCGCGGTGAACGGCACGAAGACGACGTCGGCGCCGGTCATGTCGTGCTCGCGGATCCCGTACTGCTTGGCGAGCACGACGATCGAGCGGCCCTCGGGCGTCTCATCGGCGAGCGAGGCGAGCTGGGCGACCTCGGCGAGCTCTGCCTCGCTGACGCCGGGCATCGGGATGAACTCCGAGGCCTGGCGGTTGCCGAGCGTGATCGTGCCGGTCTTGTCGAGCAGCAGCACGTCGACGTCGCCCGACGCCTCGACGGCGCGCCCCGAGAGCGCCAGCACGTTGCGGCGCACGAGGCGGTCCATTCCGGCTATGCCGATCGCCGACAGCAGCGCGCCGATCGTCGTCGGGATCAGCGCGACGAGCAGCGCGATCAGCGTCGTCTCGGGGATCGTCGTGTTTGCGAACAGGCCGAACGGGCGCAGCGTCGCGACGACGATCATGAAGATCAGCGTGAGCCCGGCGAGCAGGATGTTGAGCGCGATCTCGTTGGGCGTCTTGCGCCGCTCGGCGCCCTCGACGAGCGCGATCATGCGATCGAGGAAGGACTTGCCGGGCTCCTGCGTGATCTCGACGACGATCCGGTCGGAGGTCACGCGGGTGCCGCCGGTCACGGCGCTTCGGTCACCGCCGGACTCGCGGATGACGGGCGCCGATTCGCCGGTGATCGCGGACTCATCGACCGTCGCGATCCCCTCGATCACGGTGCCGTCGCCCGGGATCACCTCGCCGGCCGCGACGACGACGATGTCGCCGCGGCGCAGTTCAGCAGCCGCGCGCGTGCTGCCGTCCTGCATCGTCGCAACGGTCTCCTTGCGCATCAAGCGCAGGGTGTCCGCCTGGGCTCGGCCGCGGCCCTCGGCGAAGGCCTCCGCCATGTTGGCGAAGACCACGGTCAGCCACAGCCACACAGAGATCGTGAAGGTGAACCACGCCGGCTCGTAACCGCCGAGCGACTGGCCGCCGCCGAGCTGGATGAACCACGTGATCGTGGTGATGACCGCGCCGATCTCGACGACGAACATGACCGGGTTTCGAACCTGGACGCGGGGGTCGAGCTTGGCGAAGCTGTCAAGCAGCGCGCGCAGGATGATGTCGCGGCGGAACAGCGAGACCGCGCGACGCTCAGATGTTGCGATTTGCGTCGACATCGCCTAGTTGCCCCCTGTGATGCGGTCGAGGGCCAGGTTGATGTTGAGCACGTCGACGCCGGGCTCGCCGAGGAAGCCCAGACCGCGGGCCGAGGTGTAGTTGGCGATGAGCGCGTCCACGCGGGCGAGCGAGAGTTGGCGGACGGCTGCGATCCGATAGGCCTGGATGCGGGCGTTGGCGACCGAGATGTTGGGGTCGACCGAGGAGGCCGAGTCTGAAACCGCATCGACGGGGATCTGCGAGGCCCTCGTCACGGCCGGGTCGTAGGGGGCGCCGTTGGGACCCTTGTTGAGCTCGAGGTAGGTCTCGATGTAGCCCTTGAAGGCGGTCAGCGTCGCCTTGCCGTTGGGTCCGAGGTTCGAGAAGGCGGTCGCCGCGTCGTTGTCCGAGGTGCTCGACGGGCGCGTCTGGAAATAGCGCGCGTCGGGCGCGGTCTGGACGACGCCGTCCTTGGTGACGGGCCTGCCGTCGCCGGCGATCTCGGCCGCATAGAACTGCTGGCCGATCAGCGAGGAGCCGATGATCACGCCGCTGCGCTTGACCAGCGAGCCGTTGGCCTTGCCGGGGAAGAGCCCCTGGCTGATCCCGGTCGTTAGCAGCGGGTACGCGAGACCGAGGATGACCGTGAAGACGATCATCGAGACGAACGCGGTACGCAGGTCGCGGAGCATCAGTAGAGATGCCCTGTCAGCGCCTGCACGATTGGGCCGAGCAGGATCGCGGGGAAGAAGGTCAGCGCGCCGACGAGGATGATCACGCCGGTCAGCAGCACGGCGAAGGTGGCGTTGTCGGTACGCATCGTGCCGAGGCCCGCCGGGCTAACGCGCTTGCCGGCAAGCGCTCCGGCGACCGCCAGCGCGAAGAGGATCGGCGCGAAGCGCGCGAACAGCATCGTCAGGCCGCCGAGCAGGTCGGCGAAGGTCACGCCGTGCGATCCAACGTTCCCGGCGGCGGGCTGGATGAAGCCCGTGTAGCCGGCGAACGCCGAGCCGTTGTTGTTGGCCTGGGAGAGATAGGCGTAGAAGCTCTCGGAAAACCCGCTTGGGCCCTTGTTGTAGATCGATGCCCGTCCCGCCGAACTGGCGACGGCGAGCGCCGTTGAGAAGAGCGCCGCGAGGGGGGTGATCAGGATCCCCAGGGCGACCAGCTTGATCTCCTTGGCCTCGACCTTCTTACCGAGGTATTCGGGTGTTCGCCCGACCATCAGGCCGCCGATGAAGACGGCCAGCAGTACGTACAGCAGGATCGAGTACATCCCGGTGCCGACACCGCCGAAGATCACCTCGCTCGCCGAGAGGTTGGCCATCGGCACGGCTCCCCCCAGGCCCGTGTAGGACTCGAGCGAGCTGTTGACCGCGCCGCAGGAGGTGACTGTCGTGACGACGTCAAACAGCGCCGAGCCGGCGACGCCGAAGCGCTGCTCCTTGCCCTCGAGGTTGCCGCCGGTTGAGTTCGCGACCACCGCGGTGTGGATGCCGGCGGCACGCTGCGCCGGCGAGCCATGCGCCTCGGCGGCGTAGGCGACGGTGACGCCGCCGATGAACATCACGAACATCGTCGCGAAGATCGCGATCGCCTGGCGGCGCGCGCCGATCATCCGCCCGTACATGAACACGAGGGCAGCCGGGATGATCAGCACCAGCAGCATCTCGTAGTAGTTGGTGAAGGCGCTCGGGTTCTCGAACGGGTGGGCCGAGTTCGTGTTGAAGAAGCCGCCGCCGTTGGTCCCGAGCAGCTTGATCGCCTCCTGCGAGGCGACCGGTCCCATCGCGATCGTCTGCACGAGGCCGCTGATCCCGTGCGCTGAGACGTAGTGCGCGATGTTCTGGATCGAGCCCTGCGAGACCAGGACGAGCGCGCTGACGAAGGAGATCGGCAGCAGGACGTAGAGGACCGTGCGCGTGAAGTCCTCGTAGAAGTTGCCGAGGCTGCGGCCGCTTCGGCCGACGATGCCGCGGATCAGTGCCACGGCGACGACGATTCCGACCGCCGCGGAGGCAAAGTTCTGGACCGTCAGCCCGACCATCTGGCTGAAGTAGGTCATCGTCGTCTCGCCGCCGTAGTACTGCCAGTTCGTGTTCGTCACGAACGAGGAGACCGTGTTGAACATCACGTCCCACGGCGCCGAATGGAACGTGGCCCCGCCGTAGTCGTTCCACGGCTGGATCGACTGCGTGCGCAGGACTACGTAGAGGATGATCCAGCCCGCGAGCGAGAAGACGATCACGCTGCGCGCGTAGCTCTTCCAGTCCTGCTCGCGCTTGGGATCGACGCCGAAGCAGCGGTACAGGACGCGCTCGAGCGGCCCGAGCAGCGGGGAGAGCAGCACGCGCTCGCCGCCGTAGACCTTCGCCATGTAGCGCCCGAGAAACGGCGAGACGGCGATCAGGACCGCGCAGAACGCGAGGATCTGCAGCCAGCCGTTGACGGTCATCGCCTAGAACCGCTCGCCGCGCACGAGCGCGTAGAGCAGGTAGACGCAGATCGCCGCGGCGATCACCAAGCCGAAGAAGTCAGCGGCGCTCATCTGCGCGACGAAGAAGCCGAGCACGGTCATACGCGGTCGATCGCCTCGATCAGTACGTAGAGGACGCCGAAAGCGACGATTGCGATGAGGATTGCGACGATGTCTCCGGGCACGAATACGAGCCTAGGAGCGCCTCCGTGCAGGCCGCATCAAGATCGCGGGGGCGGGCGTGGAGATTTCATAAAGATCGACAGGTGTGCGAACAAACCACCTTGCGTGCGGCCACACAGAGCCGCGCGTGCGTCAAGATCAAGGGTTGGTGAGTGTCCGCGAGATCCGCATCAGCGGCGCGACTATCCGTCTCGGCCAGCTTTTGAAGCTCGGCGGCTTCGCCGCGTCCGGGGGCGCTAGCAAACAGCTTCTGGCCGGTGGTGTGCGGGTCAACGGCGTCGCTGAGACGCGCCGCGGGCGCCAGCTGCACGACGGCGACGTGATCGAGGCCGACGGGGACGCGGCACGGGTGAGGGCCACGCCGTGAGAGTCCTTGCCGCGGCGACGGTCGCGGTCGCGCTCGGCTTCACCGCGATAGCCGCAGCCGACCAGCCGAGCGGAGCGGTCACAAGCTACGCGACGGCGGGAGCGCCCGCCGCCATCGCGGCCGGCCCGAACGGCAATCCGTGGTTTCTCGAGCCGAGCGTGTTCAAGGTCGGGACCGTCGCGGCGGGCGGGCTCACAGAATTCTCCACGACCCATTTCGGACTTACCGCGATCACCGCGGCGCCTGCGGGGACGCTCTGGGTCCTCGGCGAGTCCGGAGACTTCGGCGGCCTCTGGCAGCTGACGACCACGGGAACGCTGACGCCGAAGACGGGGCTGTTTCACGCCCCGACGGCGTTCGCCACCGACAGCGCCGGCGACGTCTGGATCGCCTACCACTTCCTCAATGCGATCCACGAGGTGACGCCCCCGTCCTACTCGCAGGAGACAGATCCTGACTCCCGTCTGCTCAGCTCGGGCGCGACCTCGATCGCGGCAGGCCCCGACGGCACGACGATGTGGTTCGTCGAGCAGCCGGCCGACAAGATCGGCTCGATCGGCCAGACCGGGACGGTGACGGAGTACGCGCTCCCCGCCGGCGTCTCCGGGACGCCCGGCAACATCGTGCTGGGCTCGGACGGCAACCTCTGGGTCGGTGTGGTGGGGACAAGCGCCTCCTGGCTCGTTCGCGTCACGGGCTCCGGGTCGGGTGAGGGCGCGACCACGGCGTTTGCGCTGCCGAGCGGCTCTCACGCCAACGTCGATGTGCTCGCCAGTGGTCCGGACGGCCGGCTGTGGATGGCCGACGCGACAACGGGTGGGGGCGACCTGACGGCGATGACGACGGCCGGCGCCTTCACCGACTACCCGCAGGTTCTGACGTCGGGATCCTCGATCACCTCGATCGTCGCCGACCCTGGTGGGGCTGACGCCCTATGGATGACGAACGCAACGGCGACGACAGTGCAGCGCGTTCCGCTCGCGCCACCACCACCGGCTACGCCGCCACCGGTGCCAGTGCTCGTGCCGCCGGTCCTGGCGAGTGCCCTCGGCGCCCCGACGGGGATCGCCGTCACCGCCGCCACCGTCAGCGGCACGATCAGCGAGCCGGCGGGAAGCGTGTCGACCAGCGCCACCTACCAGTTCGAATACGGAACCGACACGACGTATGGGACCTCAACGACCGCGGCAACGGCCATGGTCACGCCGGCGGGCACGGTCGTCTCGGCCAACCTCACCGGCCTGAATCCCTACACGACCTACCACTACCGGCTCCTCGCAAGCGACTGCGCCCAAGCCAGCTGCCAGGCCGCGAGCCCGGATGAGACATTCACGACCGGGTCGACGCTCGCGCCCTCCCAGGGCACGAGCACAGGGGCCAAGCCGGTCTCCGGGACGATCCTGATCCACGTTCCGCACCATCACGGATTCGTTCGCCTGCGCTCTGGCGAGCTCGTGCCGCTCGGAGCGACGATCAACGCCCGCCACGGCAAGGTCCTGATCGTCAGCTCGACCGGACCGGGACAGCAGGCCTCGGGAGTCTTCTCCGGCGGCCTCTTCGAGGTCACACAGCCCGCGGGCAAGCCGGAGACGGTGCTCGTGCTCCAGAGCTCATTCAAGGCGTGCCAGGCCGCGACGCGGCGGGCCGCACCGCTTGCGCGAACCGCCAAGAGCTCGCGCCACAAGCGTCGCAAGCACAAGGCATCCAAGAAGACCGTCAACCAGGTGTTCGGCAACGCACACGGCCAGTTCGCGACGCAAGGGCAGTACGCGACCGCCGCCGATCAGGGCACGAGCTGGCAGGAAGCCGACCGCTGCGACGGAACGCTCGTGGCTGTCACGGTCGGCAAGGTCAGCGTGACCGACCGCCAGCACCATCGAACATTCGTCGTCACCGCCGGGCATCACGTGATCGTCCACCACCGCTGAAGGCCTGCGAATCAGCCTCTCGGGCGGCTAGACTCGCTCCGGGTGAACGGCCCAGCGCACGGCCCTGATGACTCGCCCGCTGCACGTTCGGGCAGCGAGGTCAAAGCCCGCCTGTTCGCCGAGCGCGTCGGGCGGCCGTTTCTCCTGCTCCGTGACGGCGAGGAGACCCAGCAGATCGTCGAGCTCGACGGCGTGGCGCGGGCGAGGGTGACGGTCGGGCGGAGCGACCAGGCCGACGTGACGATCAGCTGGGACGGCGAGGTCTCGCGCCTGCACGCTGAGATCGAGTGCGTCGCCGGCGAGTGGCTGGTCGCCGACGACGGGCTCTCGAGCAACGGGACGTTCGTCAACGGTCAGCGGATCGCCGCGCGGCGACGGCTTGCCGACGGCGACGCGATCCGCGTCGGGGCGACCGTGATCCTGTTTCGTAACCCCGAGCCGGTGCACGCGGCGACGGTGCGCGGGTCGGTCGGTGTGACGATCGACCAGCTGACCGAAACGCAACGCCGCGTTCTGATCGCGCTGTGCCGGCCGTACGAGGCTTCGCAGCACCTCGCCTCGCCAGCCTCAAACCAGCAGATCAGCGACGAGCTCTTTCTCAGCATCGATGCGGTGAAGGCGAATCTGCGGGCGATGTACCAGATCTTCGGCGTGGCCCGCCTACCGCAGAACCAGAAGCGTGCGCAGCTCGCCGAGCGAGCCATCACGTGGGGCCTCGTAGCCCTCGATCGCTAGCGCTCACGCGCATTCCGCTTTCGATCGCGCTGCCGGCGACGCTGGTCGCCGTCGCTGCGATCGCGCTGCTGGCGGGCTACGGAACGTGGCACTCGAGCTTCGGCAACAGCCTCGAGCTGCAGACGATCGACGCGCGGTTCGGGGTACGCGGTCCAAAGCCCGCCTATTCCGGCGTGGTCGTCGTCGGCGTCGACCCGCAGACACTTGAGTCGAGTCGCTTCGGCCTGTTTCCGTTCAAGCGCCGCTGGGACGCCCGGCTGATCGACGCGCTGCGGCGTGACGGCGCAAAGACCATCGCCTATGACCAGGTCTTCGACGCAAGGACCGACAACTACGACGATCTCAAGCTCTACGACGCGGTGGGGCGCGATCACGGCCATGTCGTGCTCGCGGCCGACGCGACCGACGTCAACGGCAGCGGAGCGACGTACGTGCTCGGCGGCGTCGGCAACCAGCGCGCCGTCGGCGCGTCCGTCGGCAGCGCGAACTTCGTCGCCGACAGCGACGGCACGATCACGCACATCCCCGAGTCACTCGCGGGACTTCAGAGCTTCGCCTACGCGACGGCCGCCGTCTCCGGCGTGTCGCAGTCGACGCTGCGCTCGGAGTTCCACGGTGGCTCGTCGTGGATCGACCTGCCCGGGCCGGCCGGCACGGTGCCGCCGATCTCCTTTGGCAGCGTTCTCTCACCGGGGTTCGACGCCGCCAAGGTCCGCGGCAAGATCGTCGTCGTCGGCGCGACCGCCGGCGATCTCCAGGACATCCACAAGGTCGCCGACGGATCGGCGCAGATGAGCGGGCCAGAGCTCGAGGCCGACGCGATCTCGACGTTGATGACCGGGGCCAAGCTTCGCGGGGCGCCCGCCGCGGTCAACTGGCTGCTGGTGATCGCCGCCGCGACGCTCCTGCCGCTGCTCGCGTGGCGGCGCGTGCGCTGGCCGTGGATCGTAGGAGCGGGCCTGCTCGGCGCGGCGGTGCTGGTCGTCGGCACCCAGGTCGCGTTCGACAACAACGTGATCAACCTGTTCGTCGCGGTCCTCGCGGCCCTGTTCGTGAGCGGCGTCGGCGCGGTGCTCGTGCCGCTGGCGCTCGAGCGCCGCGAACTCGCGCGCCTGCGACGCCGCTTCGCGCGTTTCGATCCGAGCGTCGTCGACGCGGTGCTCGCCGACCCGGGAATGGCGCTACGCGCGCGAGCGATGGCGATCGGACCGGAGTCGGTGATCGCCGGCTACCGGATCGCCGCCCTCGTCGGACGCGGTGGGATGGGGGTGGTCTATGAGGCGGTGCAGCTGACCCTCGACCGGCCCGTGGCCTTGAAGCTGATTAACCCGTCGCGCGCCGACGATGCGGAGTTCCGTGCGCGCTTCGTGCGCGAATCGCACATCGCCGCCGGGCTCGAGCACCCGCACGTGATCCCGGTCTATGAGGCCCGCGAGGACGGCGGGCTGCTGTTCATCGCGATGCGTCTTGTGCGCGGGCCGAGCCTCGCCGATCTGATCGCCGCCGAGGCGCCCGTCGATCCCAAGCGCGCCGCCCGCCTTGTGGCCCAGGTCGCCTCGGCGCTCGGCGCCGCGCACGCGCAGAGTCTCGTCCACCGCGACGTCAAGCCGGGCAACGTCCTGCTGCACGAAGGCGAGCACGCCTACCTGACCGACTTCGGCGTGACACGCGAGCTTGGCTCCGATGGCCTGACGGCCATCGGCGAGCTGCTCGGAACCGTCGACTACATGGCGCCAGAGCAATCCGTCGGTGAGCGCGTCGGACCGGCAGCCGACGTCTACTCGCTCGGATGCGTCCTCTACGAGGCGCTGACCGCCCAGGTGCCCTACCCGGCGGCCGCCGATGGAGCGCGGATAGCGGCCCACCTCCGCGACCCCATCCCGCGCGCGTCCGAGCACTGGCCCGCTGTGCCGGCCGCGTTCGACGCCGTGATCGAGCGCGCGCTCGCCAAGGAGCCAGCCGATCGCTATATCTCCGCCAGCGCGTTCGCCGCGGCGCTGCTGGTCGCCGCTGACCTCGAGCCGATGCCCGAACCGTCTGAGCCAGGGCCCCGGCCGCCGAGCGTCACTGGCGACCAGGCGACGATCGCTTCGAGCTGAGCTAGGGTGGATTGATGCCGAGCCGTCCCTGGATCGTCACCGTGGCACTGGCCGGACTGATCGGCTTCATCCTCCTGGCGATCCCGGGCGGCGGCGCGCAGGAGGTCGTCGGCACGGTTCTGCTGACGGCGATGCTGATCGCCGTGATCGCGGTCGTCGTCGCGCGGCTCGGTCCGCAGAGCCAGCCCGAGCGCGAGCGCGAAGAGCTCGCACGGCAGGAGTTCGACCGAACAGGAAGCTGGCCCGCGGATTAGCGGCGGCGAGTCCGCCGCGACGCACGCGTGACGGCTACGCGTGAGCCGCTGGCTTGGAGGCGGATCGCCGCAGCGCGCGAGCGCCGCCGCGAGCGAGGTCGAGGCCGAGGCGCCCGACGGCGCCGCCCATGCGGTCGGCCCGCTCCACGACATCCTCTAGCGCAGCGGCAAAGCGGCGGATCTCCGACTCCTCGACGACCAGTGCCGGCAGCGCCTTCACCACGTTCATGCGGTGGCCTGCGACCTGGCAGAAGATGCGGTGGCGCTTGAAGAGCGGTACGACCAGCAGCTGCGCGGCCAGGCCGCTCTGGGCGCGCTCGACGAGGCTCCAGACGACGCGCCGGCGCTTGGTGTCCGGGGCTCCGAGCTCGATCGCCCACATCAGCCCCATGCCGCGCACGTCGCGGACGATCTCGTAGCGCTCGACGAGCGGTTGGGTCAGCTCGAGCAGTAGCGCGCCGAGACTGGCGGCGCGCTCGATGAGGCCCTCGCGTTCGATGACGGCGAGCGTCGCGAGGCCGGCGGCGGCCGCCATGTCGTTGCCGCCGAACGTCGACCCGTGGCGCACGCCGCGCTCCATGCCGTCGAAGACGCGCTCGCGCACGGCCTCCGAGACGAGAACCCCGCCGACGGGCACGAACCCGCCGGAGAGCGCCTTGGCGACGCAGATCATGTCCGGGTCAAGCCCCCAGTGCTCAAGCGCGAAGAGGCGCCCGGTGCGCCCAATGCCGGTCTGCACCTCATCGCAGACAAACAGCGTCTCGGTCTCGCGGCAGGCCGCCTGGGCATCCTGGAGGTAGCCGTCCGGTGGCAGGTTCACGCCCTTGCCCTGGATCGGCTCGACGATGAACGCGGCCACATCCCGGCGCTCGAGCTCCCCGCGCAGCGCCGCCGCGTCGCCGAACTCGACGCTGTCGCAGCCGGGCAGAAGCGGGCCGAAACCATCGCGGAAGTTGTCGTCGCCGTTGAGCGACAGCGACCCGAGCGTGAGGCCGTGGAAGGCGTGCGTGGCGTAGAGGATCCGCTGGCGGCCGGTCGCGGCCCGCGCGAGCTTGATCGCGCCCTCGACGGCCTCGGTGCCGGTGTTGGCCGGCACCATTGCGGCGATGCGCGACGGCGCCCGCTCGACGAGCGCCTCGGCGAGCGCGCCCGGAAGGACGCTGACGCCGAGCTGGGGGAGGTTCGGGCTGCGGGCCATCATGAGGTCGCCGAGGGCGGCGATGACATCGGGATGGTTGCGCCCGACTGCGAACGTGCCGTAACCGCAGATCAGGTCGAGATAGCTCTCACCCTCAGCGTCGATGAGGTGCGCGCCTTCGCCTCTGACCCAGGTGCGGTCGAAGCCCAGCGTGCGCACGATTCGCCCGAGTTGCGGGTTCATGTAGCGATCGTTGAGGGCCATCGCCTCGCCGCTGTGCGAGGCGAGCAGCTCCTTTACGGAAGCGATCGGCATGCCGACAGCCTACGCGGCGCTCTGGCGGCTGGGCAGTCACCGTGCTACACTTACTTCTCAATCGTAAGTAGATAGGGAGTTGATATTCGTGAGCGCGCTTCGACTGATCGGACTCGACGACACCGTCGTCTTCCCGGGCATGAGCATCACCCTGACCGTCGACGTCGGCGAGGAGGAGCGCGTCGCGCTCGTGCCGCGTCATGAGGGCGAATTCGCCGAGGTCGGCGTGGTCGCGAACGTCGCCGAGCGCGTCCGGCTTCCCGGCGGTGGACACGCCGTGACCGTCGAGGCGGAGCACCGCGCGACGATCGGCGCAGCGCACACCGGGCCGGACGGCGATCTGTTCGTTGAGGCCGAGGAGCACGTCGACGAGGTGCCTGTCGACGGCCGCACGCGCACCCTCTCGCGCGAGTACCGCGCCGTCGTCGAGGAGATCCTCGAGCTGCGCGGCGCCGATTCCCGCGTCGCCGGCTGGCTGCGCTCGATCAGCGAGCCGGGGGCGCTCGCGGACTCCGCCGGATACAGCCCCGATCTCGACTATGAGCAGCGCCTCGAGCTGCTGCGCACGCTCGACGTCACAGAACGGCTCGAGCTGGCGCTGAAGCTTCAGCGCGAGCGCTTCGAGGAGCTGCAGATCCGCAAGCGGATCCGCGACGACGTGCAACAGGGCGCCGACAAGCAGCAGCGCGACTACTTCCTGCGCAAGCAGATGGATTCGATCCGCAAGGAGCTCGGCGAGGACGAGTCCTCGATCGTCGAGGAGTACCGCGCGAAGATCGAGGAAGCCGAGATGCCCGAGGAAGCGCACGAGCAGGCCGTCAAGGAGCTCGGGCGCCTGGAGCGCATGGGGGAGCAGTCGGGCGAGGCCAGCATGATCCGCACCTACCTCGACTGGATGATCGCGCTGCCCTGGAACAAGCGCTCCGAGGAGCACCTCGACCCGGTCGAAGCACGCGCCGTCCTCGACGCCGACCACGCCGGACTCGAAGACGTCAAGGACCGGGTCACCGAGTACCTGGCCGTGCGCAAGCTTCGCCAGGACCGCGGCATCGAGGCTGACCCGCGCTCCGGCGCGATCCTGACGCTGATCGGGCCGCCCGGCACGGGCAAAACCTCGATCGGCGAGTCGATCGCACGGGCGACGGGCCGCGAATTCGTGCGCATGTCGCTCGGCGGCGTGCGCGACGAGGCCGAGATCCGCGGACATCGGCGCACCTATATCGGAGCGCTCCCGGGCCGCCTCGTGCGGGCCCTGCGCGATGCCGGGACGATCAACCCGGTGATCCTGCTCGACGAGGTCGACAAGGTCGGCGCGGACTGGCGCGGCGACCCGAGCTCGGCGCTGCTCGAGGTCCTCGACCCGGCGCAGAACCACAGCTTCCGCGACCACTATCTCGACGTCGAACTCGACCTCAGCCAGGTGCTCTTCATCGCCACCGCCAACCAGGCGGACACGATTCCGGGGCCGCTGCTTGACCGCATGGAGGTCATCAGCTTCGACGGCTACACGAGCGAGGAGAAGCTCGCCATCGCGAGGGGCTACCTGTGGCCGCGCCAGCGCGACCGAAACGGCCTGCTCGAGAACGAGGTCACGATCGCCGACGATGTGCTGCAGACGGTCATCGCCGAGTACACCCGCGAAGCCGGCGTGCGCAACCTGGAGCGCCAGCTCGGGACCGTCCTACGCAAGACCGCGACGGCGATCGCCTCAAAGACCGCCGAGCCGCCGGTGGCGATCGATCCGGACGCGGTGCGCGATGCCCTCGGGCGCCAGAAGTTCTTCCAGGAGTCGGCGGCGCGCACGGCGGTGCCGGGCGTGGCGACCGGCCTCGCAGTCACCGGCGTCGGTGGCGACGTGCTCTTCGTCGAGGCGACCGCGATGCGCTCGCAGGGCTCGGCGGCGGGCCTCGTGCTGACCGGCCAGCTCGGCGACGTCATGAAGGAGTCGGCTCGAATCGCGCTCTCCTACGTCCGCGGCCACGCGCCGAAGATGGGGATCGCCGATGATGCCTTCGAGGAGCGCGAGTTCCACGTCCACGTCCCGGCCGGCGCGGTTCCGAAGGACGGGCCAAGCGCGGGCGTGACGATGGTCACAGCGCTCGCCTCGCTCCTGTCGCAGCGGCCGGTCAAGCACTCGGTCGGGATGACCGGCGAGGTGACGCTGCAGGGCCGCGTGCTGCCGATCGGCGGGCTGAAGCAGAAGGCGCTCGCCGCACACGCAGCGGGCCTTACCGATGTGATCATCCCGGAGCGAAACCGCGGCGATCTCGACGACATTCCGAACGAGGTTCGCGAGGCGGTCCGCTTCCATCCGGTGATGACGGTCGACGAAGTGCTCGATCTCGCACTCGAGCCGGCGGTGCAGGGTGTCTCGCTGTCGTAACTGCGAGCCGGTGACCGCGGAGGTCCGCATCGCTGCGGACCTCCTCGAGCGCCGCTGGCTGATCCAGGTCGTCGTGGCGGCTCATTCCGGAGCGGTTCGCTTCAACGAGTTCGGCTCCGCGGTGGTCGGCATCTCGCCGCGCATGCTCGCCTCGCGCCTGCGCGATCTCGAGCGGGCCGGGCTGATCATCCGTACGGTGATCCCCGACAGCCCGCCGATGGTCGAGTACCGCCTCACGGCGCGTGGCGAGGCGCTCGGTCCGCTCGTCGAGGCGCTGCACCGCTACGCGACGGCCTGAGCGTCAGTCGGGATCAGGCAGCGGCTCGCGTTCCTCGACGATCTCGAGGACGCCGAGCAGCTCACCGACGCGGCAGACGAGCAGGCGCTCCTCGTCGACCTCGACCCAGGCGCCGGCCGAGAAAGGGAAGACGACGTGATCGCCCGGAGCCACCGGCATTTCCACGCCGGCCTGCACCCACCAGTCGACGCCGGCGCCAACCGCCAGCACGATCCCGTGTTGCGGCGGCGGCTCGTGTGTGCCCGGCGGGACGACCAGACCGGACTGGCGAACACGGTCCGGTTCGAGCTCCTTGATGACGACGCGGTCGAAGAGCGGGCGAAGCTGCTGTCTCATGACGTCAAAGGTTAGTCCGCGCCCGTGACGCTGGTAGCGTCCGCGGGCGATGATCGACCCACTCGCGCGCTGGGCCGAGCACGGCGAAAAGCCTGACTTCGCCGGACTGCTGACATTCGCGGGGCAGCGCTACACCGAGGATCCGGCCGAGCTGACCGGCGTCGACGTCGCAATCGTGGGCGCTCCGACCGACGATCTGGTCTCAGACCGTCCGGGAACGCGATTCGCCCCCCGCGCGATCCGCGCAGCGAGCGCGCCACCAGGGCGCCATCTCGTGGCCGGCATCGACGCCTTCGAAGCGCTCCGCGTCATCGACTATGGCGACGCCGCCGTGCTGCCCGCCGACGCGCCGGCAAGCCATGCCGCGATCGCGCACACCGTGGGCGAGGTCGTGGCGGCGGGCGCGATTCCGGTCGTTCTCGGCGGCGATCACTCGATCGCCGAGCCCGACATCGGCGCCGTCGCGGCGGCCCGCGGGCCGGTCGGGCTCGTGCACTTCGACGCGCACACCGACACCGGGACGCAGGTCTTCGGGGTTGAGCGATCCCACGGCACCGGCATGTACCGGCTCGTCGAGGCGGGCGCGGTCGACGGCGCGCGCTACGTGCAGATCGGGCTGCGAGGCTACTGGCCTGGCGAGGAGGCGTTCGCCTGGCAGGCGCAGCACGGCATCCGCTCATTCTTCATGGAGGACGTGCGACGGGAATCGATCGAGGACGTGGTCGGCCGCGCGCTCGTCGCCGTTGGCTCAGGGCCGGTGTTCTTGTCGATTGACATCGACGTGCTCGATCCGGCGTTCGCGCCGGGCACGGGCACACCGGAACCCGGCGGGATGAGCGTGGCGGATCTGCTCTGGGCCGTACGCAGGCTCGGATTCGAGCTGGACGTCGTCGGAGCCGAGGTCGTCGAGGTGATACCGACGGCGGTCGGCTCGGCCGACATCACCGCGCTCGCCGCTGAGCGATCGGTGCGCGAACTACTCACTGGAATCGCGCTTCGGCGCGCGGAGGCAAGACGATGACCGAGAGGGCCGACGTGCTCGTGGTGTTCGGGATCACCGGCGACCTAGCGAAGAAGATGACGCTTCGATCGCTTTACCGGCTCGAGGCGCGCGGACTACTCGACGTGCCGATCATCGGCGTCGCCGCAGACGACTGGTCGATCGCGCGTCTGCGCGAGCACGCCGACGACGCGATCGCGGCAGCCGGCGACCGCGTCTCCCCGAAGGTCTTCAAAGCTTTTGCGGAGCGCCTCTCCTACATCGGCGGCGACTTCTCACAGGAGTCGACCTTCGAGCGGGTTGCGAAGGCCGTCGGCCGCGCGAAGCGGCCCGTGTACTACCTCGAGGTCCCGCCGTCCCTCTTCGCGACGGTCGTCGCCGGCCTGGCGAACGCGGGAGCGCTTCCGCCCGGCGCGCGCGTCGTCGTTGAGAAGCCGTTCGGACACGACCTCGCCTCCGCTCGGGAGCTGGCCGCCGAGCTCCACGAGCACCTCGACGAGACGCAGATCTTTCGAATCGACCACTTCCTCGGAAAGCTCGGCCTGCAGGAGTTCCTCTACCTGCGCTTCGCGAACACGATGCTCGAGCCGGTCTGGAACCGAAATCACGTCTCAAGCGTCCAGATCTCGATGGCGGAGGCCTTCGGCGTAGAGGACCGCGGGCGCTTCTACGACGCCGTCGGCGCGCTTCGCGACGTCGTCGTCAACCACCTTCTGCAGCTGCTCGCAGCCGTCGCGCAGGAGCCCCCGGCGGCCGCCGACGCGGCGACGCTCAAGGACGCCAAGTACGCCGTGCTTCGCTCCACGGCCAGCGCCAACCCGGCCCACTACGTGCGCGGGCAGTACAGCGGCTACCGCGCAATCGACGGCGTCGCGAAGAGCTCGCGCACCGAGACCTACGCGGCGCTTCGGCTGGAGGTCGAGAACTGGCGCTGGGCGGGCGTTCCCTTCTTCATCCGCACCGGCAAGCGCCTGCCGCTCACCCAAACCGAGGTTCGCCTCGTTTTTCGGTACTCGCCGCGGCTTGGGTTCGTCAGCGCGAAGCATCGGGCGGAGGCAAACCAGCTCGTGGTGAGGCTAGACCCGCGCGTCGGCATCCAGCTCACACTGGACGGACTGCGTGCCGATCGCAAGGCGGCGGCGCCGATCTGGCTCGACGCCGATCTCGTCGCAGAGGGCGGGCCGCCGCCGACGCCGTACGAACTGTTGATCGAAGCGGCACTCGAGGGAGACGCGGCGCGCTTCACGCGCCAGGACTCGGTCGAGGAAAGCTGGCGGATCGTCGAGCCGCTGCTTGAGAAACCCGGACGAGTCGACAGCTACGCACCCGGATCCTGGGGTCCGGCGCGGGCGGCGAAGCTCGTTCATGGGCTCGGCCGCTGGCACGAACCTTGGGGGTAGGCGTGGGCGGGGCTCCCTCGGGGGAGCAGTTCGAGCTGCGCCACGGCGAGCAGCTTGCGGTCATCACCGAGGTCGGCGCGACGCTTCGGAGCTATCGCGTCGGCGAGCGCGAGATTCTCGACGGGTTCGCCCGCGACGCAATGGTCGACGGCGGGCGAGGATCGGTTCTGATGCCGTGGCCGAACCGCCTGCGCGATGGCCGCTACGAGTGGGAGGGAGCCTCGCTGCAGCTTGCCCTCAGCGAGCCGGCGCTGCTGAATTCGATCCACGGGCTAGTGCATTGGCGCAACTGGAGCGCGCTCGACATCTCGCCCTCCTCGGTGCTGCTGGGCCTGCGACTGGCGCCGATGAGCGGCTACCCGTTCGCGCTCTCGCTGAGCATCGAGTACGCACTCGACGAGCGCGGGCTCTCGGTGTCAGCCAGTGCCGAGAACATCGGAGCGGGCGCATGCCCCTACGGAGTCGGCTTTCACCCCTACGTGAAGGTGGGCGAGAAGGTGGACACGGCGACGCTGACCGTTCCCGCCTCGCGCATGCTGACGTTCGACGAGCGCCAGATCCCGAGCGGCTCGAGCTCCGTCGAGGGGACAGCCTTCGACTTCCGCACCGGGCGCCAGATCGGTTCGGCACTGCTTGACGGCTGCTTCACCGACCTGCAGCGCGACGGCGACGGGCTCGCGCGCGTCACGCTCGCCCAGGGAGAGACGGCGGTGACGGTCTGGGTGGGGGAGGCATGCCCGTTCGTGATGGTCTTCACCGGCGACACGCTCGCGCCAGCACGCCGGCGGCGCGGTGTCGCGATCGAGCCGATGTCCTGCGCCCCCAACGCATTTGCGAGCGGCGACGGTCTCGTGCGCCTCGAACCAGGCGAAACGCACGTCTCGCTGTGGGGGATCGATCCGTTCTAGGCGGCAGCGGCGGCAGCGAGGAACTTGAGCCGCACTTCGGCGCCGGCGTTCGGTGCGTTGCCGAGAACGAGGCGGGCGCCGATCAGCTCCGCCTGCCGATAGGCGATCGCGAGCCCGAGGCCGACGCCGCGCCCGTGCGAGCGGTCGGCGGTGATGAACGGCGCCGGGACGAGGTCGAGCACGCGCTTTGCGAAGCCGTCGCCGGAGTCGGTGATCGAGATGCTCGTCTCGTCGTATTCGACCGTTACCGGCGGGGCACCGTGGAG
Source organism: Solirubrobacteraceae bacterium (assembly GCA_036267075.1). Lineage (GTDB taxonomy): Bacteria > Actinomycetota > Thermoleophilia > Solirubrobacterales > Solirubrobacteraceae > Palsa-513. Next base: position 2,331 of record DATAWT010000061.1, on the reverse strand, counting down.
GCGCGCATTGTCGAGCGCAAGCAGAACGATTCGCGATAGCCGACGCGGATCGCTCACGACGGAGGCGACTCGCGGTCCGTGGAGGGTGACCTCATGGCTGTCCTCGCAGACGCCGGCGAGCAACGCCGCGACATCGACGACCGCCACGTCGGCGCGCTCGGCGCCGTTCTGAAGCCGCCACAGCTCAACGAGATCGCGCGCAACGCGACGGCTACGAGCGTGGCGAAGCTGGTCCGGTGAGTCCTCGAGAGTCTCGGCAAGCCGCGTCGGACTCCCACCGCGTGGTGTCGATGCCACGATCGCCTGTAGTGAGTCCGCCATCTGCGTGTTCCCTGTAAGAACTAATTGCCCGATGGGGTCCCTTTTGTGACGCAGACGCCCGGAAAATGCGCGAATGTTCGTCCCCTCCGGCGCGGGTTGACGCACGCGGATAGGCTGCCCGCGTGCGCCTGAAACGCTCCCGCAAGACCGAGGAACCGCCAGTCATGGACGTGCCGAGCGGCCCGCCGACTGGGATCGCAACCAAGGTTCTGTTCGCGCCGGTGAAGCTCGTCTCGAACCGCGTTGCGCCGCGGCTGTCGGCGCGGGTCTTCAGACGAGTATGGGGGGCGATCGATGGCGGCGCACCGCCGCCGCGAGCCGAGGAGCCCCAGGGCTCGGTCGCGAAGCTAGGTCTCGCGCTGGCGCTCGAGGGCGCCGTCACGGCGATCGTCCGCGGCCTTGCCGACCACGTTTCAAGACGCGAGTTCGCGCGCGTCACCGGCCGCTGGCCAGGACGGCGGAAAAAGCGCTGAGCAGGCATTCTCGTCGCACATCGGCGGCGTGATGACGTAGTCTTCCGCCCGTGGATCACGACGACTCGACATTCGGCGGGCTCAGCCCGCTAACCGCAATCCTCATCGTGCTCGTGCTCGCAACGCTCGGAGCGCTTCTGTTCGGTACCGCGGCCACACGGCGCAACCGCGCCGCCGAGCCGGCCGACGGAGCCCCGGCACCGGCCGCGCCGCCCAAGAAGCGCCGGTCGATGAGCCGCCGTGTCGCGATGTGGACGCTTCGCCGGATCGCCCGCCAGTTCACATAACTCGGCGGTAGGGACGAGGGGAGTTAGCGGGATGCTCGCCGGCGCGGCGCCGGTATGGCGAAGCTATGCCCGTCTCAGGGCGTCAGCTCGTAATCGACCGTGTGCTCGTGCTCGCGCCCGATCTTGAAGCCGGCGCGCTCAAGAGCACGGCGCGAAGCGACATTCGCCGCATCCGTATTCGCCACGATGCGCGAGACGTCGCGTTGTCGTAGGAGCCAGCTGGCGAGCGCTGGGACGAATTCGCTCGCATACCCGCGGCCGCGATAGGGCTCCGCGAGGCCGTAGCCGATCTCGACCTCGCCCTGCTCGCTCGGCGGGCCGTGAAGCCCGCAATCGCCGATCACCAGGCCGTCGAGCGTGATGAACCACACCGCAGCGCCTCCAGCGACATGTTCGAGGCCGTGGAGCGCATGTTCGTGCGGCCAGCCGTCGGCCGCCCGCACCTGGGAGAGGTCTCCTGCAAGGACCGCTGCAGCAACGTCCTGCGACACCGGCTCAAGCGCCAGACGCAGCGTGACGATCGGCTCAACCTGGTTCAAAGCGGCGCGGGTTGCGCGAGAGCCACGCGCTAGCTCGGGGGACCGGCAGCCTGAGCGCGTCTGTAGCGCTCAAAGATCACACGCGAGCCGAACGTCATGGTCTCGACAAGCTCCAACGGCACATGTTCGGTCACCGGTGGCAGGAACGGCGTGCCGCCACCTACGACAATCGGATTGCGGAACATGCGGAACTCGTCGACGAGGCCCAGCTCGATCGCTGAGCTGGCCAGGCCGGCGCCGCCGATCGCAACGTCCTTCTCGTTCGCGCCAAGCGTCGCAGCGACCACCTCCTCAGCAAGCGACGTCTCAGCGAGCCGGGCGTTGCCCTGAACGCCGTCGAGCGTGCGCGTGAAGACGACCTTCGGGATAGCGCACCAAGCGTCGGCGAATGTGGCGCCAGGCTCGGTCTCGCGCATCGACGGATCCGTTTCCCACGGCAGCATGGTCTCGTAAAGCCGGCGGCCGCACAGAAAGCCGCCGAGCTCGGTTATCTGCGCGATGTGGAAGCCGAATTGCTCCTCGCTAGGGACACTCCAGCCGAACGCGCCGCCGCGGTCGGCGATGAAGCCGTCCACCGAAACGCTCATTGAGTAGATCAGCACGGCATCAAGCTCGTCGCACCACAGCGACGGACGATAATCGCGACCGCCGTCGCCAGTGCAGCTAGCGACTGATCGTGCGACGCAAGTTCATTGCCGTGCGCGATCGCAC
>DATAWT010000060.1:0-27147 GCA_036267075.1 Solirubrobacteraceae bacterium | reverse complement strand
TGGTCGAGATGATGCGCACCGGCGAGATCGCGATGTCGCGGGGGCGGGCGGAGACCTAGTGCTCGCCGAGGGGACGCTGGCGCCGGCACCGGAGCGCTTCGCGCTCCCGCCGCAGCACCGCCGGCGTCTCCTCCTCGAGCTTCAGCGGGCGCTGCGCCGCGCACGCCGCGACGGCGACGCGGTCGCCGCCGTCAGCTGGCGCCTGGGCGACGGCGTAGATCCCGCCGCGGTGGTGCTGGCCTCACGTGTGCCCGGCGAGTCGTGGATGTGCTTCGAGCAGCCCGACCGCGAGCGAGCGTCGCTCGCGGCGCTCGGAAGCGTCGTCGCGCTCGAGGACTCTGGTCACGCACGCTTCGAGCGAACGGCGGTGCGCTGGCGCGATCTGATCGCGCGCGCCTGCGTCGCACAGTGCGACGACGGGGCGAGCGGCCTGCTTGCGTGCGGCGGCTTCGCGTTCGCCCCTGACGGCGGATCCACCCCGCCGTGGTCGGCGTTCGCGGCGGCCTCGCTGGTCGTCCCGGAGATCGCGCTCGTTCGGCGCGGAACCGAGGTGTGGTGCACCGCCGCCGTGCTGGCGCAACCCGGCGACGGCGTCGAGGAGCTTGATGAGCGCATTCAGCGCAACCTCGGCCGGCTTCGCGAGAACGCGCTGCCGCTGCTTGACCCGCACCCGGTGGAGCGCCACACGATCGCCGCGCCGATGGCGCCCGAGCACTACGAGGCGGCTGTTGCGCGGGCGGTCGAGATGATCGAGGCCGGGCGCATCGAGAAGATCGTGCTCGCGCGCGAGGTCGACGTCCACGCGCCTGGGCGCCACGACGTCGCGGCCGTGTTCGGTGTTCTGCGCGAGGCCTTCGGCGGCTGCGTCGTCTACGCCGTCGGGCGCGGTGAGGCGACGTTCATCGGCGCGACGCCCGAGGTCCTGCTGCGGCGCGCCGGCTTGCGGGTCAGCACCGTGGCGCTCGCCGGCTCGATCGGCCGAAGCGCCGACCCGGCCGTCGATGACCATCTCGGCGAGCGCCTTCTGCGAAGCGCCAAGGACCGTGAGGAGCACGCGATCGTGGCGCGACAGATCGAGCAGGCGCTGCGGCCGCATGCCGTCTGGGTCACCGCCGCCGAAGAGCCCGAGGTCGTGCGGATCGCCAACATCCAGCACCTCGCTACGGCGATCCGCGCGCAACTGACTGCGCCCGTCGCGGCCGTCGAGCTCGCCGGGATGCTGCATCCGACGCCCGCCGTCGGCGGTGAGCCGACAGCCGTCGCGCTGCCACTGATCCGCGCGCTTGAGGGAATCGACCGCGGCTGGTATGCCGGCGCCGTCGGATGGACCGACTCGAGTGAGGACGGCGAGTTCTGCGTCGCGCTTCGCTGCGCGCTGGTCGAGGGCAGCCTCGCGCGCTGCTACGCGGGCGTCGGCGTGGTCGCCGACTCAGACCCTGCGTCGGAGCTGCACGAGACCGAGGTCAAGCTCGCTGCGATGCTGCCACTGCTAAGCGGGTAGCTGACCAGACCCGCGCGTGCAGGGCGAGGCCCTCGGCGCGGTCGGTCTGGATCTGGATCAGGGTGCGCGGGGGCGGCTCCGCGGCGAGTTCGCGCAGCTGCGCGAGTGTCGAGGGCGCCACGTGGTCGAGCCCGTAGAGGGCGGCGGCGGCCGCGAAATCGAGTCCCGTCGGCGTTGCGATGTGCTGCTCGTAGACGTCGTGCTCGCCGGAGATCGCGAGGTGATCGAAGACCGCGGATCCGCCGTTGTCGATCAGAACGATCGTGAGCGGGATATCCAGGCGCGCAGCGCTCAGCAGCGAGCTCATGTCGTGGGCGAACGCGACGTCGCCGATCAGCGCGACGACCGGGGCGCCCGCGACGGACGCGACGCCGAGCGCCGCCGCGAGGGTGCCATCGATGCCGTTGGCGCCGCGATTTGAAAGGACGCGCGGAGAGTCCTCGCGCGGCTCGGCGAACCACTCGAGTTCGCGCACCGGCATCGAGGCGGCGACGAAGAGCGTCGCCTTCGCTGGCAGCGCGGCGGCGAGCGTCCGGGCGAGGTTCGGTTCGCTGAGTTCCTCGCCGAGCTCACGGTCGATCGCGGCCTGGGCGCGTTCGTCGGCGGCACGCCAGGATGCAAGCCAGTCGCTCGGAGCCCGCTCGGGCGCTTGGAGTGTGCGGGGATCGGCGCGCAGCAGCACGTCTGCGACGCAGGCCGGATCCTGCCAGGACGGCGCTTCCTCGACGAGGATCTGGCGCGCGGCGCTGGCGGCCGCGAGCCACTCGCGAAGCGGCTTTGACGTGGGCAGGTCCCCGACGCGCACGACCACCTCCGGGGCGTGATCGCCGGCGAACGTCGGCTCGCGCAACAGGGCGTCATAGGCGGCGATCGCGGCCGGCCCGCGGCGAGCGCCCGATAGCGGGTCGGCGAGCAGGGGATAGCCGGCAGCGGCCGCGAGCGCGGGGATTTCGGGGGAGAGGCCCGCATCGTCGCGCCCGGCGACGATGACGCCGCGTGCGCCGGCTTCGATGTGCTCGCGCAGGCTCAGCGGTGCGCGCGCGGCACGCGGCGCGATCTCGACCCAGGGACGCCCGTCCGAGCGCCCGCCGGGTGCGGTCCGCTTCGGCCGTCCGGGAACGAGCGGATCGCGCAGCGGCCAGTTGAGGTGAACGGGACCCGGCTGCGGTCCCGTGGCCGCCGCCCAGGCGCGGCAGGCGAGCGCTCGGACCCACGCCAGCGACGCCTCTGTCGGCTCCTGGCTTCCGACTTCGAAGAACCAGCGAACCGCGTCGCCGTAGAGCTTGATCTGGTCGATCGTCTGGCCCGCGCCGACGCCGCGAAGCTCCGGTGGGCGGTCGGCGGTCAGGACGATCAGCGGGACGCGCGCCTGCGAGGCCTCGATCACGGCCGGCATGAAGTTGGCGGCAGCGGTGCCCGAGGTGCAGGCGATCGCGACCGGCCGCCCGCTCGCCTTTGCCGCACCGAGCGCGAAGAACGCGCTCGAGCGCTCGTCGATGTGGGAATGCGCGCGCAGACGATCGTGGCGGGCGAGCGCGAGCGTGAGCGGCGTCGAGCGCGAACCGGGCGATGTGCAGCAGTCGGTCATCCCGAGGCGGGCAAGCTCGTCCACGAAGGCGGCGATCAGGTCGTGCTGGTCCACGCGGGAACCGTACCCGCGGTGCGCCGGCGAAGGCCCGGCCGCTACGGTCCGCTCCTGGCCTCCGCGACCCCGCTTGTCCTGCTCCACGGCTTCGCAGGCACGCCGAAACACTGGCGGCGCGTGATCGGGGCGCTGCCGCCGCAGCGTTTCGAAGCCCGAGCGCTCGACCTATGTCGCGTCGAGCCGCTGACGGCGGATGGAGCCGCTGCCGCGGTCGCCACGGCAGTTCGCGGTCGCTTCGTCCTCGCCGGCTACTCGATGGGAGCGCGCCTGGCTCTCCACGCGGCGCTCGCCATGCCCGAGCGGGTCGAGCGCCTGGTGCTCGTCTCGGGGACCGCCGGCATCGTGGATGCGCGCGAGCGCAAGGCGCGCCTCGCGGCCGATGAGGAGCTGGCCGAGGAGGTCGAACGCAACGGAATCGAAGAGTTCATCGCACGCTGGGCGGCGACTCCGCTGTTCGCCGGCGACCCGCCGTGGGTCCGCGACGAGGTCGCCCGCGAGCAGCGCGACTGCGACACTGGCTCGATCGCGGCGTGCCTTCGCGATCTCGGCACCGCGACGATGGCGCCGATGTGGGAGCGCCTCGGGGAGCTCCGGATGGACGTCGCTGTGCTCGCCGGCGAGCGAGACCCGCGCTACGTCGCGCTCGCACGACGGCTTGCGACGGCGATTCCGCGAGCGCAGCTGACGATCGTGGCGGGTGCGGGACACCGGCTCGCGCTCGAAGCGCCGGAAGCGGTCGCAGCGGCGATCGCAGGCTAGACGCCGAGCCCGGCCCCGGACGGGACCGAGATCGCGCCGCGCGCGATGGCTAGCGCCGTGGGCGCCGCCTGTGCAAAGAGGTCGAGAGTCGCGAGGCCGCATGGCGGTAAGGGCGCCAGCGCCGCCGCAGCGTGAACGGCGGCAGCGATACCGAGCGGCCCGTCATAGGTCGAGGACAGATAGATCTCCGCGCCGCTCGAGCGCACCAGGCTCGCAGCCGCCAGCAGGCCGCCGATCCCGCCGCAGCGTGAGATCTTCAGACACACGGCGTCGGCGACGCGCGCCGTCAGCGCGCCGGCCTGCGCGGCCGTCTCGTCGATCGCGATCCGCACCGGAACGCGCTCGCGCAGCTCGCGCGTGGCGTCGAGGCCCTGCACCGGCTCCTCGACGAGCTCGAGCGCGTGGCCGGCGAGCACGCCGAGCACGCTGACCGCCTGATCGACGCTCCAGGCGCCGTTGGCGTCGAGGCGCAGCGCGGTCTGCGCTCCGATCGCCGAGCGCACCGCCGCCACGCGCGCCTCGTCATCGCCGACGCCGACCTTGAGCTTGACGCACGTGTAGCCGTCCTTCGCGGCGCCCGCGGCCGCTCGTGCTGCCGCGCCGGGCTCGGTCGTCGCGATCGAGGCGTTGACGGGAATGCTCGCGGCGGGGCTTGAGCTCAGCAGCTCGCAGACCGGCCGTCCCGCGCGGCGGCCGGCAAGATCCCACAGGGCCATGTCGATCGCCGCGAGTGCCTGGGGCAGATCGTCGGCGGCGCGGCATGCGTCAAGCAGCGTCGCTCCCTCGGGCGGACGCCCGGCGAGTGCGCGCTGGTGGGCCATGAGCGCGTCGAGTGTTCGCTTGAGCGATACCCCGTCGTAGGGCTCAAGCGGCGCCGCCTCGCCGCGGCCTTCGACGCCTTCCTCATCGGTCAGCGTCACCTCGAAGAGCTCGCGCGAGCGAAGCTCGCCGTATGCCGTCTGAAGCGGTGTCTCGAACGCCAGCTCGACGCGACGGAGCGTTAGATCCATGACGCTAGGAGCGGCTCACTAGGCGAGGACTCCCGCGCACAGCAACAGGCAGAACAGGAGCGCCAGCTTCGCGCTGCGTGCGAGCGCGCCGTTCAGCGACGGCCCGTCGGCGCGTGTGCGGACGGTGCGCACGACTCCGGCCGCGAGCGGCGCCGCGGCGAGCGTCACCAGCAGCCACGGTGACAGCGCGCCCGCAAACCACGGCACGAGCGCCGTCACGAACGCGGCGCCGACCATCCCCGCGAACAGGATGCGCGTTCGCTCGCGCCCCATCCGCACGGCAAGCGTGCGCTTGCCGGCGCGGCGATCGGTATCGATGTCGCGGACATTGTTGACGACGAGGATCGCGGCGATCAGCAAACCGACCGGGACCGACAGCACGAACGCCTCCCACGGCAGGCCACGGCGCTGCACGAAGTAGGAGCCGGTCACCGCGACGATGCCGAAGAAGAGGAACACGAACACCTCGCCGAGGCCCTCGTAGCCGTACGGTCGCGGCCCGCCCGTGTAGAGCACGCCGGCGAGGATCGAGGCGGCGCCGACGGCGAGCAGCCCCCAGCCGGCGACCGCGATCAGGTAGGCGCCGCAGCCGATCGCGGCGCCGAAGGTCAGATACGTCGCGATCAGCACCTGACGCGGCGGGACGAGTCCGCCGGCGGTCACGCGCACCGGGCCGATTCGCTCGTCGGTGTCCGCGCCGCGGCGCGCGTCGGAGTAGTCGTTTGAGAGGTTCGTTCCGATTTGAATCAGAACTGCCCCGAGAAGGGCCGCCGCGAACGCGAGTGGGTGAAAGGTGCCGTAGCGGATCGCGAGCGAGGTGCCGACGAGGACCGGCGCGATCGCGGCCGGCAGCGTCCGCGGCCGCGCGGCCATCAGCCAGATTCTCACGGCCGGCGTGGGAACTGCGAAAAGTCCGGCGGGCGCTTCTCGATGTAGGCGCTGCGCCCCTCGCGTGCCTCCTCCGATGCGTAGAAAAGGAGGTTGGTGTCGTGGGCGAGCTGCTGGAGTCCGGCGAGGCCGTCTTCCGAGGCGTTGAAGCTCGCCTTCAGAAGGCGCAGTGCGAAGGGCGACATCGCGAGCATCTCGCGGCACCAGGCGACCGTTTCGCGCTCGAGGTCGGCGAGTGGCACGACGGCGTTCACAAGGCCCCATTCGAGCGCCTTGCGCGCGTCGTACTGGCGGCACAGAAACCAGATCTCCTTGGCGCGCTTCTGGCCGATCTGGGCGGCGAGGATGCTGGCGCCGTAGCCGCCGTCGAAGGAGCCGACGCGGGGTCCGCTCTGCCCGAAGCGGGCGTTGTCGGCGGCGATTGTCAGGTCGCAGATGACGTGCAGGACGTGGCCGCCGCCGACGGCGTAGCCGGCGACCATCGCAACGACCGGCTTGGGGGTGCGCCGGATCTGGATGTGGAGGTCGGTGACGTGGAAGCGACCGACCGCCCCGGGGCTGGTCTGGTAGCCGGTGTCGCCGCGAACGCGCTGATCGCCGCCTGAGCAGAAGGCGTCGGGACCCTCTCCGGTGAGGATAATCACGCCCACCGCAAGGTCCTCTCGCGCACGCGTGAAGGCTTCGCTCAGCTCGACGACGGTCTGTGGGCGGAAGGCGTTTCGCACCTCCGGGCGGTCGATCGTGATCTTGGCGATGCCCGGCGGCTCGGAGAGCTCGTAGCGGATGTCTTCGAATTCGCCGGCAGGGACCCAGCCGGTGTCGCTCGCCGCGCTCGCCATGTCCGCAAGGCTAGCCTGTCAGCCGTGCAGGTCGAGGCGTGGTTGGCGCGTTCTGAGCGGCGGTTCGGCGAGCGTGTCGCAATCGAGACACCCGAGCGCTCGCTGAGCTACAGCGAGCTGGCTGAGCTGGCCGGCTCCGGCGCCGCCGAGCTCGACGTTGAGCCGGGCGCGCGCGTCGCGATCGCGCTGCCGGCAGGGATCGACTTCGTCGTCGCGCTGCACTCCTGCCTTTGCGCCGGCGCCGTGGCGGTGCCGCTTGACCTGCGCGATCCCGCCAGTGCGCGGCGCGGCGCCGAGGCCGACCTCGTCATCGCTCGCCCGCTCGCGTGTCGGGCCGCCGCAGCTCCCCCCGGCCCTCACGAGCTCGAAGACGCGGCGCTGATCGTGCGCACATCCGGCACGAGCGGGGCGCCGAAGGACGTGCCCCTGACCTACGGGAACCTTCTCTGGAGCGCGATCGGATCGGCGGTGGCGCTCGGCCTTGACCCGCGCGAGCGCTGGCTCTGCACGCTGCCGCTCGTCCACGTCGGAGGGCTCTCGATCGTGCTGCGAAGCGCGATCTACGGGACGACGGCGGTCATCCACGAGCGCTTCGAGGCGCAGGCCGCGGTGCGCGCGATCGCCGAGAATGAGATCACGCTCGTCAGCGTCGTCGCGACGACGCTGCGGCGTCTGCTCGACGCCGGCCTGAGCGAGCCGGCGGCCCTGCGCTGCGCACTGGCCGGCGGCGGTCCGGTGCCGCCGGCGCTGATCGAGCGCGCGCGCGGCGCGGGCGTGGCTGTCAGCCAGACCTACGGCCTCACCGAGGCGTGCTCGCAGGTCGCGACGCAGACCCCGGGCGAGGATGGGGCGGCGGCCGGGCCGGCGCTCTTCTGCTCGCGCGTGGCGATCGGCGCAGAGGGCGAGATCCTGGTCAGCGGTCCGACCGTCAGCCCGTCCGTCGCCGGCGGGACGCTCGCGACCGGCGATGTCGGCGAGCTGCTTGCGGACGGCTCGCTGCGAGTCTTCGGTCGCCTCAGCGACACGATCATCAGCGGCGGCGAGAACGTTTCGCCGAGCGAGATCGAGGCGGTTCTCGAAGAGCACCCGCTGGTCACCGAAGCCGGCGTCTATGGTCGCGCTGATGAGGAGTGGGGGGAGGCTGTGCACGCGGTGGTCGTCGCGCGCGCGCCGCTTGAGGGCGACGAGCTGCGCGGATGGTGCGCCGAGCGTCTCGCGGCCTACAAAGTGCCCAAGGCGATCCGCGTCGTCGATGCCCTGCCGCGGACGTCCTCGGGCAAGCTGCAACGCAAGCTCCTCGCGGTTGACGCTGTCGGCGGCAGCGCGTAGGGTCGCCGCCGATGCGCGCCCGTGTGCTGCTCTCGATTCTGGCGCTCGCAGGCGCGGGCGCCGTCCCGGCGCTGGCCTCGGGCAGCGCCCGCCGCGTTGTCGGCAACTGCACGAAGTCCCAGCTCCGCCCGCCCTCGATCATCATCGCCTGCGGGGACGGAAACATTCTGCTGTTACGCCTGAAATGGACGAGCTTCGGCGGCGCGATCGCGCGCGGCGACGGCGACTACTCCGCCAACGACTGCACGCCAAACTGCGCCGCCGGCAAGTTCCACTCCTACCCGGTCAAGGTGGCACTCTCCAAGGCGATGCTCTGCAAGGACCACCACAACGACTACCAGCTCGCGAGCCTGACCTTCACCGGCCGACGGCCCTCGGGACAGAAGTCGGCGAGCGCCAAGGTGGCCCTCCTATGCCCGCTCCCATGAACGGACGGGGCGCGTGAGCGAGGCCGACGCACAGCGCGGCGCGGCGCTTGATGGCTGGAACCGTGCCGCTGCCGGCTGGGGGCGCCAGCGGGATGACTTCGCGCGCCAGGCGGCCCCTGTCTCGAACTGGATGCTCGACGCGGCCGAGCTCTCGCCGGGCCAGCGCGTCCTGGACCTCGCGGGCGGCCCCGGCGAGCTCGGGATCGCCGCCGCGCCACGCGTGCTGCCCGGCGGCAGCGTGACCTGCTCTGACCAGTCGGAGAAGATGGTCGATCTCGCGCGCGCACAGGGGGAGGCGCTCGGCTTGACCAACGTCGAGTACCGCGTCATCGACGCCGAATGGATCGACATGGAGCTGGCGAGCGTCGACGTGGTGCTCTGCCGTTGGGGCTACATGCTGATGGTCGACCCCGCCGCGGCGATGCGCGAAACGCGGCGCGTGCTGCGCAGCGAGGGGCGCCTGGTCCTCGCCGTGTGGGACGACCGCAACGCGAATCCGTGGTCGCTGATTCCAAACGCCGTACTTGTCGAGCATGGGCTCACGCAACCGCCACCGCCAGGGGAGCCCGGGCCGTTCGCGCTCGGCGACCGCGCGGTCGTGCAGGAAATGCTCGAGGAGGCCGGGTTCACCGAGGTCGAGATCGACACGGTCGAGCTCGCGCGCGACGCCCCGGACTTCGACAGCTGGTGGGCGATCCACCTCGACCTCTCGGCCTCTACTCTGGCCGCGTTCCAGGCCGCCGGCGAACGCCAGACCGAGGCCATCGAGGACGACCTGCGCGAGCGCCTTCGGCCCTACACGGCGCCGGACGGCTCGATCTCGGTGCCCGGACGGACGTTCGTCGCCCGCGCGCAGGCCTGAGCGGCGAAACGATAGCCTGCGGCCCATGATCTACGACGACGACGCCGATCTCGGCCTGCTCGACGGAAAGACCGTCGCCATCATCGGCTACGGCTCGCAGGGACACGCGCACGCGCTCAACCTCGTCGACTCCGGCGTTTCGGTCGTCGTCGGGCTGCGCGAGGGATCGAGCTCGATCGACGCGGCGAAGGAGGCCGGGCTCGAGGTCGCCGGGCTGGTCGAGGCAGCAAGCCGTGCCGACATCGTGATGATCCTCGCCCCCGACGAGCTCCACCACGAGGTCTGGGAGCAGATCCGTGACGGCATCGCAGAAGGCAAGGCGCTGCTTTTCGCGCACGGCTTCTCGATCCACTACGGCGAGGTCGAGCCGCCGCCGGGCGTCGATGTGGCACTCGTCGCGCCGAAGGGCCCGGGCCATCTCGTGCGCCGCCTGTTCACCGAGGGATCCGGCGTGCCGGGTCTCGTGGCGGTCGCCCAGGATGGGACGGGGAGCGCCCGCGAGGTCGCCCTCGCCTACGCCAAGGGAATCGGCTGTACGCGCGGCGGGGTCATCGAGACGACCTTCAAGGATGAGACGGAGACCGATCTCTTCGGCGAGCAGGCCGTCCTCTGCGGCGGTGTCTCGGAGCTCATTCAGGCGGGGTTCGAAACCCTGGTGGACGCCGGCTACGACCCCGACATGGCCTACTTCGAATGCCTTCACGAGGTCAAGCTGATCGTCGATTTGATCTACGAGAAGGGCCTCGCCGGGATGCGCTTCTCGATCTCCAACACGGCCGAGTACGGCGACTACACGCGCGGCAAGCGCGTCGTCACCGAACAGACGCGCGCCAACATGCGCGACATTCTGGCGCAGATCCAGTCCGGCGAGTTCGCGCGTGAGTGGATCGCCGAGAACCGGGCCGGACAGGAGAGCTTCAAGCGCATGCGCGCCGAGCAGGCTGACACGCAGGTCGAGGATGTGGGGCGCGAGCTGCGCTCGCACATGCCCTGGATCAAGCCAAGCTTCTGATGCTCGCCTACGTCTTCTGGCACCGCCCGGCGGATGGGGTGGCCGCTGACGCCTACGCACGGCTGCTCGACCGCTTCCACCGCTCGCTCGCGGCGCGGCCGCCGGTCGGCTTCCACGGATCGGTGACGTTCGCCGTGCCCGCGCCGAACTGGCTCGGGGCGGAGCCGGCGTTCGAGGATTGGTACGTGGTCGATGACTTCGCAGCGCTCGGGGTACTCAACGAGGCCGCGATCGGGCGCGGCCACCTGAGCGCGCACGACGCCGCCGCCCGCGCCGCGGGCCCCGGAACGGCGTCGATCTACCGGCTGCTCGAGGGCACGCCGACGCTCGAGCACGCCCGTGTAGCGGTCTGGATCGACAAGCCTCGCGGCGTCGAGTCGCCGCTGCTCGCCGCACTTCTCGGCGACGGCATGGATCCCGGGAGCGCCGGTCTCTGGCAGCGCCAGCTCGCGCTCGGGCCCGCACCGGAATACTGCGTGTTGGCGCAACAGCCGCCGCGCGGGGTCGCAAAGACGCGACTCGCGCAGGGCTGGAGCGCGACGGTCACCGAGCGCGCGCCGATCTAGCGCGCGTTGCCGACCGGCGCGCCGCTCATTCTTCAAACCCACGAGACCCGCATGACGCAGGCACGACCCGACACCCACGACATCGTCATCCCGGCCGAGCTTCGGCCGTCGGACGGCCGCTTCGGCAGCGGCCCGTCGAAGGTCCGGCAGGAGGCGCTCGCCAGCCTCGCGGGCGAGGGAGCCGCGCTGATGGGCACCTCGCACCGCCAGAAGCCGATTCGCTCGCTTGTCGCGCGCGCGCGCTCGGGACTCGCCGAGCTGTTTGCGTTGCCGGACGACTATGTCGTCGCGCTCGGCAACGGCGGCGCGAGCGCGTTCTGGGACATCGCGGCATTCGGGCTGATCCGCGAGCGCTCGCACCACATCGTCAACGGCGAGTTCTCGACGAAGTTCGCCGACGTCGTACGCGCGGCGCCGTTCCTCGACGACCCGATCGTCGTGTTAGCGGAGCCCGGCAGCGGCCTCGAGCCGACCGCGTCGGCCGAGGCCGATGTCACCGCCTGGGCGCACAACGAGACATCGACCGGCGTGATGATCGACGTCCGCCGCCCGGCCGGCGGTGCGCTGGTCCTCGTCGACGGGACCTCCGGCGCGGGCGGGCTGCCGCTCGACGCCTCGCAGGCCGACGCCTACTACTTCGCGCCGCAGAAGAGCTTCGGCTCCGACGGCGGCCTGTGGCTCGCCCTGCTGAGCCCGGCCGCGCAGGAGCGCGCCGCCGAAATCGCCGGCTCCGGCCGCTTCATCCCGGCATTCCTCTCGCTCACCGCCGCGCTTGAGAATTCGGCCGCCGAGCAGACGCAGAACACGCCGGCGATCGCGACGCTCTATCTGATGGCCGAGCAGGTCGACTGGATGCTCGCGCAGGGCGGCCTTCAGTGGTGCGTCGCGCGCACCCGCGAATCCTCCGATCACCTCTACGGCTGGGCTGAGTCGCATAGCCTGGCGACGCCCTTCGTCAGCGACCGAAAGCACCGTTCGCAGGTCGTCGGCACGATCGACTTCGCGGACCCAGTCGATGCCGCCGCCGTCGCAGCAGCGCTTCGAGCGAACGGGATCGTCGACGTGGAGCCCTACCGCAAGCTCGGGCGAAACCAGCTGCGCGTCGCGATGTTCCCGGCCATCGACCCCGACGACGTGCGCGCGCTCACGGCATGCATCGACTTCGTCCTCGAGGCACTCGCGTGAGCCTCCGCGTGCTCGTCCGCGAGGACGTCGGCGAGCCTGGCCTGGCACTGCTGCGGGAGCACTTCGACGTCGAAACCGGGTTTGACTGGAGCGTCGAGGAGCTGGCGGAGCGGATCGGTGACTTCGACGCGATTCTCGTCCGCTCGGCGACCAAGCTGACGGCGGAGCTGATCGAGCGCGGCGACCGGCTCGTCGTGATCGCCCGAGCCGGGGTCGGGGTCGACAACGTCGACGTCGCCGCGGCGACGCGCCGGGGCATCGTCGTCGCCAACGCGCCGCAGTCGAACGTCGTAACAGCCGCCGAGCACACGATGGCGCTGCTGCTCGCGCTGGCACGGAGCATTCCGCAGGCCCACGCCTCACTTGGCGAAGGCCGCTGGGACCGCGCCAGCTTCTCCGGCGTCGAGCTCTACGAGAAGCGTCTCGGGATCTTGGGGTTCGGGCGGATCGGCCAGCTCGTCGCCGCGCGGGCGCGCGGCTTTGGCATGCGCGTGATCGCCTTCGACCCGCTCGTCTCGATGGAGCTCTACCGCGAGCTCGGCGTCGAAAAGGCGGCGAGCGTCGATGAGGTCTACGCGCGGGCCGACTTCCTGACCGTTCACCTCCCGCTCAACGACGAGACGCGCGGGATCATCGACGCCGAGGCGATCGCCAAGATGCGCGACGGCGTGCGGATCCTCAACGTCGCCCGCGGCGGCCTGATCGACGACGCGGCGCTCAAGGACGCACTCGACAGCGGCAAGGTCGCCGGGGCGGCGCTCGACGTCTTCCCGAGCGAGCCGATCACCGACTACCCGCTGTTCGACGGCTACCCCAACGTCGTCGTGACGCCGCACCTGGGCGCCTCGACCGCCGAGGCGACCGACCGCGCCGGATTGCAGAGCGCCGAGCAGATCGTGCTCGCGCTGACGGGCGGGGCGGTGACGACGGCCGTCAACATCCCCTCGGTCGGGCCGGAGGCGATGGCCGCCCTGGCGCCGTTCTTGCCGCTTGCCGAGCGGCTCGGCCGCCTCGCGATGGGCCTCGCCGAAGGGAGCTCGATCGAGCGGATCGAAGCATCGTTCCTCGGGCGCATCGCCGACCTCGACACGCGCCTTCTGACACTCGCCGTGATCACCGGCGCGATGCAGGGGCGCACCGAGCAGGCCGTCAACTACGTCAACGCGGCGGCGTTCGCCGCCGAACGCGGGATCGTCGTCGAGGAGAAGTCCAGTCGCGAGGCGGAGGACTTCAACGAGCTGATCCGCGTGACGGTCGTCGCCGGCCCGCAGCGCACGACCGTCGCGGGGACGGGCGTCGGACCGGGGCAGGTCCCGCACCTCGCCGAGGTCTTCGACCACCGCTTCATGGTCGAACTCGAACGCACCGTGTCGGTCTTCCGCTACCGCGACGTGCCGGGCATGATCGGCCACCTCGGCACCGTGTTCGGCCGAAACGGGATCAACATCTCCTCGGCCGCCGTCGGACGCCAGCCGGACGGCGGCGGCGCCGACAGCTCCGGCGTCGCCGCGATGGTCGTGATGACCAACGACCCGGTGCCGGACGCCGTCGTCGCCGAGGTGCTCGGCTCGAGCGACTTCGTCAGCGGGCGGAGCGTCACGGTCGAGTGAGCACACTCGGGCCGAGGCTGCAGCGCGAAGCAGGCGCGCTGGGGCGTCACGATCCGTTCTGGCCCGCGCAGCTCACGGTCGCCGCGGCCATCGCCGTGAGCCTCGATCTGCCGAGCCGCGTGACGATCCGCCAGGTCTGGCTGATCCCCGCGATCGAAGGCGCGCTGTTCCTCGGCCTGGTCGCGAGCACCCCCTGGATTCCCCACCGCCATCACCGCAACCGCCGGCGCGTGGCGCTCGGCCTGGTCGGCATCGTCGTCGCGAGCAACATCGTCAACCTCACCCTGCTCGTCCACGAGCTGCTGCACCGCAACATTCACGGCCACGTGCTGCTGCTCGCGGGCGTCGAGATATGGATCACCAATGTCCTGCTGTTCACGGTCATGTACTGGGAGCTCGACCGGGGCGGGCCGATCGCGCGCCGCGACGCCGAGCTGCGGACGCCCGACTTCCTGTTCCCACAGATGACCGAGGAGCGCCTTGGCGGGATGGACTGGTGCCCGACCTACATCGACTACCTCTACACGTCGTTCACCAACGCGACAGCTTTCAGCCCGACCGACACGATGCCGCTCAGCCCGGTTGCGAAGCTGTTGATGCTGTTCCAGTCGGGCGCGTCGCTGGTCACCCTCGGCGTGGTCTTCGCGCGGGCGATCAACATCCTCACTACCGGCCACTGATCGTCTAAGCTTTTTCGCCACATGAAGTTCCAGCTCTCCCTGGCCCTTCTTCTCCTCCCCCCTCGGGGGGAATAACGCGTGGCGGCCGCGTAGCCGCAAACCCACTGAGAAGAAGCCCGCAGGAAGAGCCCGAAAGGAGCATGGAACATCATGGACAGCGCTGAGAGTCGCGTACTGATCTTCGATACGACGCTGCGTGACGGCGAGCAATCGCCCGGAATCTCGCTGAACGCGTCGGAGAAGCTCGAGATCGCCCAGCAGCTCGCGCGCCTCGGCGTGGACATCATCGAGGCCGGTTTCCCGATCGCCTCGCCCGGCGACTTCGAAGCCGTCCAGGGGATCGCGCGCCAGGTCGAGGGGCCCGTCATCGCCGGGCTCGCACGCACGCAGTTCGCCGACATCGACGCCGCCGCGCAGGCTGTGCGCGATTCGACGAGGCCGCGCATCCACACCTTCATCTCGACGTCTGACATCCACATCGTCCACCAGCTCCAGACGACGCGCGAGGATGTCCTCGGCCAGGCGCGGGCGGCGGTCGCGCACGCTCGCGAGTTCGTCGAGGACGTGGAGTTCTCGCCGATGGATGCGACGCGCTCGGAGATCGAGTTCACCGCCGAGGTGGTCGCGGCGGCGATCGAGGAGGGCGCGAGCACGATCAACATTCCGGACACCGTCGGCTATGCGATGCCGCACGAGTACTCAGCGTGGCTGGAGCGCCTCTACGAGCTCGTGCCGGCGCTGCGCGACGTGGTGCTGTCGGTCCATTGCCACGACGACCTCGGGCTGGCGGTCGCCAACTCCTTCGCCGGCGTGCGCGCCGGCGCGCGCCAGGTCGAGTGCGCGATCAACGGCCTCGGCGAGCGCGCCGGTAACGCGTCGCTTGAGGAGATCGTGATGCTGCTCGCGACGCGTTCGGCCGATATCGGCCTGCAGACAGCGATCAACACCCGCGAGATCGCGCGCACGAGCCGCCTCGTGTCGCGGCTGACCGGCTACGCCGTCCAGCCCAACAAGGCGATCGTCGGCCGCAACGCCTTCGCGCACGAGTCCGGAATCCACCAGGACGGCGTGCTCAAGGAACGCTCGACGTACGAGATCATGGACGCCACGAGCGTCGGCCTGGCCGCCAACTCGCTGATCCTGGGCAAGCACTCCGGTCGCCATGCCCTGCGCCAGGCGCTCGAGAACCTCGGCATCGAGGTCCAGGGACAGGCGCTGAACACCGCGTTCAAGCGCTTCAAGGAGATCGCCGACCGCAAGAAGACGGTCACCGCTATGGATCTTGAGGCGCTCGTCACCGACGAGCTGCGCGAGGAGATCGCCGGCTACACGCTCGAGGGCTATGAGCTTGAGGCCGGCACCGCGCGCGAGCCGCGCGCGCTGGTGACGCTGCGTACGCCCGAAGGCAATGCCGTCACCGGTGAATTCTCAGGCGACGGCTCGGTCGACTCGGTGTTCGGCGCGATCAACGCCGCAAGCGGGGTGCCCGCAGCGCTACGAGAGTTTCGTATCGACGCCGTCACCGAGGGCCAGGACGCGCTCGGCGAGGTCTCGGTGGTGCTCGTCCTCGACGACCGTTCGGCGTCGGGGCAGGGCGTGGCGACGGACGTAGTCGAGGCGGCGGCGCGGGCCTATCTGCGCGCGCTGACGACCCTGGCGCGCGGGGCGCAGACGCCCGAGGCGCTGCCGGCGCCGGACCTTGCGCCCGCGCCCTGAGCGCACTGTCCGTGATAACGTACGCTTGTATGGCGCTCCCGGCGGATCGCGATCACTACGACGCAACCGCGATCGGTCCACGTGTCCGCGCGCTGCGCGAGGCGATGGGGCTTTCGCTTCGCGAGCTTGCGATCCGATGCGGGGTCAGCTCGGCGATGCTCTCGCAGGTCGAGCGTGGTGAGACCAGCCCGACGCTGGCCGTCGCCGCACGGATCGCCGCCGGGCTCGAGCTGCGCCTTTCGCAGCTGCTCCGCCTCGACGAAGGCGGATCGGTCACGATCGTGCGCGCCGCTGAGCGACGCAGCGGCGGAAACGCACGGCGCGGTCACCGTGTCGAGGTCCTGACCGCGCCGATCCCCGGCCAGCGCGCAGAGCTCTCACTTCACACCCTCGCCGCGGGCGCTGTCACCGGCGGCGCCGGCGACCCGCCGATGCATGAGGCGGGCTCGCGCGAGACGGCGCTGGTCGAGGACGGCGCGGTGGTGCTGCGCTGCGACGGCATCTCCTATGAGCTTCAGGCCGGCGATTGCGTGACCTTCGATGCCGACCTTCCCCACCATTTCGAGAACCCCGGACCCGACGAGGCGCGGCTGCTGGCGGTCGTCTCAGCCGGACTTCGCCGCAGCTAGGAGGTTTCCAGCCCGATGTCCAAGACGATGTTCGACAAGATCTGGGAGGCCCACGAGGTCGCGCCCGGGCTGATCTACATAGATCTGCACCTCGTCCACGAGGTCACGAGCCCACAGGCCTTTGACGGCCTGCGCCTGGCCGGACGCACGGTGCGCCGGCCGGACCGCACGCTGGCGACCGCCGACCACAACGTCCCGACCGACGGCACGACCCGAGCCGAGGCGATCCGCGACGAGCTCTCGCGTGTGCAGGTCCAGACGCTTGAGCGCAACTGTGCCGAGTTCGGCATCCCGCTCTATTCGATGGGGTCGGCGCGGCAGGGCATCGTGCATGTGATCGGCCCCGAGCTCGGCGTCACGCAGCCCGGGGAGACAATCGTCTGCGGCGACTCGCACACGGCGACGCACGGCGCCTTCGGCGCGCTGGCCTTCGGGATCGGCACGAGCGAGGTCGAGCACGTGCTCGCGACGCAGTGCATGGTGCAGGCCAAGCCGCGCTCGATGCGCATCAACTACATCGGCGAACTCGGCTTCGGCGTGACCGCCAAGGACGTGATCCTCGCGACGATCGGGCAGATCGGCGTCGCCGGGGCCGTCGGCCACGTCGTCGAGTACAGCGGGCCGGCGATCGCCTCGCTCTCGATGGAGGGCCGGATGACGATCTGCAACATGACGATCGAGGCCGGCGGCCGCGCGGGCATGGTCGCGCCGGACGACGTCACGTTCGAGTGGTTCGAGCGCACCGAGCGCCCCGGCGCCGGGAGCGGCGCCGAGCTCGCCGAGGCGATCGAGGGCTGGCGAACCTTGCGCAGCGACGAGGGCGCCGCCTTCGACACCGAGGTCGAGGTCGATGTAGCGGCGATCTCGCCGCAGGTGACCTGGGGAACGAACCCCGGAATGGTCGCCGGCGTGTCGGGCAGCGTTCCCACGCCGCAGGAGTTCGACTCGCCGGCCGACCGCGACGCCGTCGAGCGCGCACTCGCCTACATGGGTCTCGAGGGCGGGACGCCGATCGCTGAGATACGCCTCGACCGGGTCTTCATCGGCTCCTGCACGAACTCGCGGATCGGAGACCTCAGAGCTGCGGCTTCGATGATCCGCGGCCGCCGCGTCGCGGATGGCGTTCACGCGATGGTCGTCCCGGGCTCGGCGGCGATCAGCGCGCAGGCCGAGTCCGAGGGGCTCGACGAGGTCTTCCGCGCCGCCGGCTTCGACTGGCGGACGGCCGGCTGCTCGATGTGTCTGGGCATGAACCCGGACATCCTCGCTCCCGGAGAGCGGTGCGCCTCGACCTCTAACCGCAACTTCGAGGGTCGCCAGGGCCGTGGCGGGCGCACCCACCTCGTGTCTCCCGAGATGGCCGCCGCGGCGGCCATCGAGGGCCACTTCGTCGACATCCGCAACTGGAGCTAGCCATGGAGCCGATCACAGTCATCAGCGGCGCGGTCAGCGATCTTGACCGCGCAGACGTCGACACCGACCAGATCATCCCCAAGCAGTTCCTGAAGCGGATCGAGCGAACCGGCTTCGGTGAGTTCCTCTTCTACGACTGGGCCAAGGAGCCCGGCTGGGAGCTCGCGCGCAACCCGATCCTCACAAGCGGGCGCAACTTCGGCTGCGGATCGTCCCGCGAACATGCTGCCTGGGCGATCGAGGATTACGGCTTCCGCGCCGTCGTCGCTCCGAGTTTCGGTGACATCTTCTACAACAACTCGACGAAGATCGGGCTGCTCCCGGTCGCGCTGCCCGAGGAGGACGTGCGCGCCCTCGCGCGAGCCGGCGAAGGCGAGATCGACCTCGAGGCACAGGAGGTCCGCTTCGGCGGCCGCGCCGTCGCCTTCGAGATCGACGCAGAGGTGCGCAGGCGGCTGCTCGGCGGCCTTGATGACATCGCGCTGACGCTTCACCAGGCGGGCGATATCGCCGCCTACGAAGGCTCGCGCGAGCGCTCCGGTCCGGTCACGACCTCGCTCTAGACGCCCATCGCAACGCCGCAACTCCGCTCCTGCCCAGCGTGTTGGTGCAGGCAGGAAACAGCAGCCTCTTACAAGGAGTTGTGTGTGATGCGCAGGCAGTTGCTGGTAATCACAGGAGCAGTTGTCGCGGTGGCGCTCGGCGCCGCCCCGGCGGCGCTGGCTCGCGCCGGCGACCGGACCGTGTCGGAGACCTATACCGTCGCGACCGCGCTGTGCGCGAAGACGCAGTCGAACACCCTTCCGCCGCGGCTTGCATCGCAGGCGGCGGCTGTGACCGCAGCGTGCAACACGCTGTCGAACGGCTTCCCGGCGCTGGTGACGGCGGTCGACGCAGCCGAGTCGACCTTCCTTCAGACGGCCTCGCAGCAGAAGGCGCTCGTTGCGGCGGCCTGTGCGCGGCCCGTGAGTAATCACCCGGCGTGCCGCGCGGCGCGCACCACGGCTCGGGGCACGATCAGGGCCGCCCGCCTGACTGAGGGCGCCGCGATCAGCCTCTTCCACGCTGGCGTGGAGTCAAACCGCACGACGTTCTGGACCACGATCCAGACGCTGCGCGGCAGCTTGACCTCGACCACAAGCTCGTCGAGCTGATCCGCGGGCCGGCGACCGGCGGCGCGCGCCCTCCTGCGTGCCGCCGGCGCCAGCGCCCTAGAGCACCTCGTAGAGGTCGATCACGACCGCCGCCGGATCGCGAGCCGCGACGGCGATGAAGAGGCGCCCGTTGACCCACGCATGCGCCGGAGCCGAGCACTCGAGCGTCACGAGCGTGCGGAAGTAGTACCGCGAGGGATCCGGCGTCTCGCCCTTCAGCAGCCGCGCGAGGACGGCTGGGTCACCGTTTCGCACGCCGCGGGAGTGAACGAGGAGTAGCGCCCCGTCGTCGGCGCGGATCGTGTAACGAGCTTCGATCACCGCCGAACCGTCCTCGGCGAGGATCTGCCAGTCGGCGCCGCCCGGGACGATCACGCCGTTCAGCAGCGGTCCGCTGACGCTGCCACCGGCGATCGGGACGACGCGGCGATGCCCGCCCGGAATCCAGCCGATGTCCTGAAGCTCCTCGAGCGTCGCCTCGATGCGGCAGACCAAGCGCGAGGCGAAGGGTGGCGGGTCGGCCATCTGGCGGGGGATAGCAGACCGGCTGCTACGGTGCCCGCTCGATGACGCGGATCGCGACGCTGCCGGGCGACGGAATCGGCCCCGAGGTGATGGCCGCGGGACTGCGCGTCCTTGACGCCGTCGCGACCTTCGACATCGAGGAACACGTCTTCGGCGGCGCCTCGATCGATCTCAACGGCGTCGCCCTCACCGACGAGGTGCTCGAGGCCTGCCGCGGGGCCGACGCGGTGCTTTTGGGAGCCGTCGGCGGGCCCAAGTGGGACACGACAGACCCGTCGAAGCCCCGACCGGAGCAGGGGTTGCTCGGCGTGCGCAAGGGACTCGGGCTGTTCGCGAACCTGCGGCCGGTGCGTGCGATCGAAGCGCTGCACGATGCGAGCCCACTGCGTGAGGAGCGGATCGCCGGCACCGACCTGCTCGTCGTGCGCGAGCTGACGGGCGGGATCTATTTCGGTGAGAAGACGCGCACACCAGACCACGCGAGCGATCTGTGCGAATACACCGTCGCTGAGATCGAGCGGATCGCGCGCGTCGCCTTCGGCGCTGTGCGCCGGCGTGTCACGAGCGTCGACAAGGCCAACGTGCTCGAGACCTCGCGGCTCTGGCGCGAGGTGGTCACACGCGTCCACGCCGAGGAATTCCCAGGCGTGGAGCTCGACCACCTCCTGGTCGATAACGCCTCGATGGCGCTGGTCGCTCAGCCGAGCCGCTTTGACGTGATCGTCACCGAGAACATGTTCGGCGACATCCTCAGCGACGAGGCGGCGATGATCACCGGCTCGATCGGGATGCTCCCCAGCGCTTCGCTCGGCGAAGGCGGCCCGGGCCTGTTCGAGCCTGTCCACGGCTCGGCGCCCGACATCGCCGGCACGGGCGCCGCGAACCCGCTCGCGATGTTCCTCTCGGTCGCCCTGATGCTGCGCCACGGGTTTGGCATGGAACCGGCTGCGGGCGCGGTAGAATCGGCTGTCGATCGCGCGCTTGCTGACGGGTTGCGGACGCGCGATCTCGGTGGTTCGGCGACCACGGCAGAGGCCACGGAAGCCGTCCTCTCATACCTCTAGCGCAAGGAGACGGGCGAACCGGTGATCGAATCAGAGCTCATCTGGCACAACGGTGAGTTCGTCGCCTGGGAGGACGCCAAGGTTCACGTGCTCACGCACGGCCTGCACTACGGGACTGGCGTCTTCGAGGGAATTCGCTGCTATGAGACCGAGCGCGGTTCGGCGATCTTCCGCCACCTCGATCACCTCGAGCGGCTCGAGCGCTCGGCGCGGCTCTACTACATGGACCTGCCCTACAGCGTCGAGCAGCTCCGCAGCGCGACCCACGAGCTGATCTGTCGCAACGGGCTGGCGTCCTGCTACATCCGCCCGATCGCCTATCGCGGCTACGGCCACATGGGGCTGAACCCGCTCGAAGCGCCGGTCGACGTCTCGATCGCCGTCTGGCCGTGGGGCAGCTACCTGGGCGATGAGGGCACTCGCAACGGGATTCGCGCAAAGGTCTCCTCGTGGGAGCGCATCAGTTCGCGCTCGCTGATCCCGCAGGCCAAGGCGTCCGGCCAGTACCTCAACAGCGTCCTGGCGAAGATCGAGTCGGTCAAGGCGGGCTACGACGAGGCGATCCTCCTCGATGAGCACGGCAATGTCGTCGAGGGCTCCGGTGAGAACCTGTTCGCCATTCGCGACGGCGTGATCTCGACGCCGCCGATCAGCGCGGCGATCCTCGACGGCATCAACCGCCGCTCGGTCGTTCAGATCGCTCGCGACCTGGGCTACACGGTCCTCGAGCGCACGGTGGCGCGCACCGATCTCTACCTCGCCGACGAGGTGTTCCTGACCGGGACCGCGGCGGAGCTCGTCCCCGTCCGCGAGATCGACGATCACGCGATCGGCGCCGGAAAGCCGGGCGAGATCACGGTCGTGCTCCAGCGTGCGTTCCAGGACGCGCTCTTCGGGCGCAACGAGCGCTACCTCGAGTGGCTCGACCTGATCGAGGTCGGTCTCGCGGAGCGCCAGCAGGCGGCCGGCTAGCGATGAACCGCCTCCTTTCGATTCTCGTGGCGCGAATTATGCGGGCGGCCGGCTAGCGCCACGCGCGCACGGCCGCTGCCCGCAACACATTCGCCGCGACCTTCGAAAGGACCCCTCTTGAACACCATCCAGCTATACGACGCAACCCTGCGCGACGGAATGCAGGGGGAGGGAATGTCTCTCTCCGCAGAGGAGAAGCTGCGCGTCGCCCACAAGCTCGACGAGCTCGGCGTCGGGCTGATCGAGGCTGGCTTTCTCGGATCGAATCCGAAGGATCGCGAGACCTTCGGGCTGCTCGGCCGCGAGCGCTTCCAGCAGGCGGTGATCGCGGCCTTCGGGATGACCCGGCGGCGCGACATGAGCGCGGAGGAGGACCCTGCGCTGCGCGAGCTCGCCGAGTGCATCGCGCCCGTCTGCACGCTTGTCGGAAAAACGTGGGCGCTCCATCTGGAGAAGCTCGTCAAGGTCGACCGCGATGAGAACCTGCGGATGATCGCCTCCTCGATCGAGTTTCTGCACGGCGCCGGCAAACGCGTCGTCTACGACGCCGAGCACTTCTTCGACGGCTATCGCGCCGAGCCCGACTATGCGCTGCGCTGCGTGCAGACGGCGGCCGAGGCGGGCGCCGAGACGGTCACTCTGTGTGACACCAACGGCTCCTCGCTGCCCTCGCAGGTCACGGCCGCGACCTCGGCGGTGCTCGCCGCGCTCGGCGACGGCGTGCGGGTCGGCATCCACTGCCATAACGACGCCGAGTGCGGGGTCGCAAACTCGCTCGCGGCGGTCGAGGCCGGCGCACGCCAGGTCCAGGGGACGATGAACGGCTGCGGCGAGCGGACGGGCAACGCGAACCTCGTCTCGATCATCGCCAACCTCCAGCTCAAGCTCGGCTTCGAGTGCCTGAGCGCCGAGCAGCTCGCGCGTCTCACGGAGACCGCGCACTTCGTCGACGAGATTCTCAACATCACGCCCGATCCGAACCAGCCCTACGTCGGGCGCAACGCCTTCGCCCACAAGGGCGGGATGCACGTCGCAGGCGTGAGCGCCGACGCGGCGACCTTCGAACACGTCGAGCCGGCGCTGGTGGGCAACGAGCGCGAGCTGCTCGTCTCAGAGCTGGCGGGCCGGGCGAGCGTGCTCGAGAAGGCCGCAGCGCTCGGCATCGACCTCGAGGACGGCGCCGCCGGGCGGATCCTCGAGCGAATCAAGGAGCTCGAGCACCGCGGCTACCAGTTCGAGGCCGCCGAGGGGTCGCTGGAGCTTCTCCTGCGCCGTGAGAGCGGGGGCTACGAACCACTCTTCACGCTTGAGTCCTGGCGCGTGATCGTCGAGCAGCGCACGGATGGTGAGGTGCAGACCGAGGCGACGGTGAAGATCTGGGTCGGCGGCGAGCGCCGCGTGAGGACCGCCGAGGGCAACGGGCCCGTCAACGCGCTCGACGCCGCGCTTCGCGCCGCGATCGGCGAGGTCCACCCGCACCTGGCCGACATCGAGCTCGTCAACTTCAAGGTCCGCATCCTCGACGAGGACAAGGGCACGGGCGCCGTCACGCGCGTCCTGCTCGATTCCTCTGACGGAAGCGCGGTCTGGGGATCGATCGGCGTTTCGGAGAACATCGTCGCTGCCTCCTGGGAGGCGCTCGTCGACTCGCTCCAGCGCGGAATGCTGGCCGGGCCGCCGGCGTGAGCGCCACCGAGATCCCGCTTGCGCGGCCCATTCTCGGCGACGCCGAGGAGCAGGCTGTGCTCGAGGTGCTCCGCAGCGGCCAGCTCTCGCTCGGCCCGCTGTTGGGGCGCTTTGAGGAGCGCTTCGCGGCGCGGATCGGGGCCCCCCACGCATGCGCTGTCTCAAGCGGCACGACCGGGCTGCATCTCGCGCTCCGCGCGGTCGGCGTCAGCGACGGGGACGAGGTCATCACGAGCCCCTTCTCGTTCGTCGCCTCCGCCAACGCGATCGTCTACGAGCGGGCCCGCCCGGTCTTCGTCGACATCGACCCGCGCACGCTGACGATCGACACCGCGGCAGTCGCCGCCGCCGTCGGGCCGCACACGAGGGCGATCCTGCCCGTTCACATCTTCGGCTGGCCGGCCGACGTGCAGGCACTCGAGGAGCTCGGTCTCCCGATCGTCGAGGATGCCTGCGAGGCGCTTGGGGCGATCCACCCAGACGGAGTCACCGTCGGCGCGCGGGGACACCCGGCGGTCTTCGCTTTCTATGCGAACAAGCAGATGACCACGGGTGAGGGCGGGATGGTCACCCTCGCCGACGCGGCGCTCAAGGAGCGCATTGACAGCGAGCGAAACCAAGGCCGCGCGCCGAATATGGATTGGCTCGACCACGATCGCCTTGGCTTCAATTACCGACTTGGCGAGATCGCCTGCGCGATCGGCCTGGCTCAGCTCGAGCGACTCGACGGCCTGCTCGAGGCGAGGGCGCGTGTCGCCGCCGCTTACGGCGAGGCGCTCGCGGAGATCGAGGGCCTCGAACTGCCCTGCCCCGATGAGGGCGGGAGCGTGCGCGGCTGGTTCGTCTACACCGTCTCGCTGCCGCGCGCGTCGGACCGCGACGGAACGATCCGCGCGCTGCGCGAACGCGGCGTCCAGAGCAAGCCGTATCTGCCCGCGATTCACCTGATGAGCTACTACCGAGAGACCTTCGGCCACCGCCCCGGCGAGTTCCCCGTCTGCGAGGACGTCGCCGCGCGCTCGGTCGCCTTGCCGTTTCACCCGCAGCTGACCGAGGGCGAGATCGAGCGCGTCGCGACAGCTCTCACCGAGGCGCTCGGGCGCACATAGACTCATCGCGTGTCGCGCTTCAGCGAGCCCCAGCACCCCGATTTCGAGGCGATCAACGCGTCGTTGCACTTCGATCGCCGCCTGTGGCCTCACGACATCGCGCAGTCGCGTGCACACGCGACGATGCTCGCCTCGATCGGAGTGCTGACCGACTCAGAGCGCGACGAGCTGCTCGTCGGTCTCAATGCGGTGGCGGGGGAGCTTGCGGCCGGACAGTTCGCCTTCGACGCTGGTGATGAGGACATCCACATGGCGATCGAGCGCCGCGTCACAGAGATCGCCGGCTCGGTCGGCGGCAAGCTCCACACAGCGCGCTCGCGAAACGACCAGGTCGCGACCGACGTCGTGCTGTTCGTGCGCGAAGCCGCCGGTGTCGCGCGCGCCGCGCTGCTCTCGCTCGGCGAGACCCTGCTCGCGCGCGCCGAGGAGCACGTTGACTGGCGGATGCCCGGTTACACCCACCTCCAGCGCGCGCAGCCGGTCTACCTTGGCCATCACCTGCTCGCCTACGTCTGGATGGTCGTGCGCGACCGCGAGCGCTTCGCGGCCGTCGAGCGGGCCTGCGCAGTGCTGCCGCTTGGCGCCGGCGCGCTCGCGGGCGTCAACTTCGACACCGATCGCGAGCTCGTGGCGCGGCTGCTCGGCTTTGATGCGCTGGCTCCGAATTCCATCGACGCCGTCTCCAACCGTGACTTCGCGCTCGACTACCTCGCCGCAGCGGCAACCGCCGCGACGCACCTCTCGCGACTCGGCGCAGAGCTCGTCCTCTGGAGCAGCGAGGAGTTCGGTTTCTGCGAGCTGAGCGACGCCTGGAGCTCGGGCTCCTCGATCATGCCCCAGAAGAAGAACCCCGACGCCGCCGAGCTTTTGCGCGCCAAGGCGCCGCGCGTCGCGGCGCATCTCGCCGGGCTCCACGGCGTCATGCACGGTCTCCCGCTGACCTACAACAAGGACATGCAGGAGGACAAGGAGCACCTCTTCGATACCGCCGACACGCTGGCTCTCTCGCTGGCCGCCGCGCGCGGGATGCTCGAGACCGTGACCTTCAAGCGTGAACGCCTCGCCGAGGCAGCGTCCGACGAGATGATCGCGGCCGTCGACATCGCCGACCTGCTCGTGCGCGACGGCGTTCCGTTCCGCGAGGCGCACGCGATCGTCGCCAACCTCGTTCGCGTCGCACTCGCAGAGGGTCGCTCGTTGTCGTCGTTCGCCGGGTCGCAGCTGGCGGCGCTTGCGCCGACGCTCGACAGCGAGGCGCTCGTGGCGTTGCTTCAGGACGGCTCGTCGCTTGAGTCGAAGGTCTCACACGGCGGCACCGCGCTCGTCCGCCTGCGCGAGCAACTCGCCGCGGCTCGCGCCGCCCTGGTTTGAGCGGCGAGCTCTACGCGGGCGACGTCTGCTCCGTCGCGCGTAGGCTGATCGGCTGCATCGTCCACCACGGTGATACGTCTGGAGTCATCGTGGAGACCGAGGCCTACCACGACACGGAGCCCGCCTGCCATGCCTACGTCGGGCTCACGCCGCGGACGGCGGTCCTCTTCGGGCCGCCCGGCATCGCCTACGTCTACCGCTCATACGGCGTACACGCGATGCTGAACGCCGTGTGCGAGCCCGAGGGCGTGGGAGCGGCCGTGCTGATCCGCGCGCTCGAGCCGATCGAGGGCGTCGCTCTGATGCGCAAGCGCCGCGGGCACGAGCGGCTCAAGGACCTGTGCTCAGGTCCGGGCAAGCTGACGCAGGCGCTGGGCATCGACCTGTCGCTGAACGGCAGCGACCTTGAGACCGGGCCGATCAGGATCACCCCCGGCGCCGGCGGTCTCGAGATCGCGGTCTCCCTACGGATCGGCATCACCCGCGCGGTCGAGCTACCGTGGCGCTTTACGGCCGCCGGCAGCCGTTTCGTTTCGCGGCCCGTGCGCGCGCTCGCCTGAGAGGTGCTGGGTTAGCCGCCGGGGGCGAGCGCGCCGCCGCTCGGCGCCGTCACGCCGCCACCCTGACTGGTTCCCGGCGGTGAGGACGTCGTCGGCGGAGGTGTCGTTTGATTCGTCGTGGAACCCTGATCGCCACCCGTCGCCGCGCCGCCCCCGCCGGTCGTGCCGGTGTTCGCGGCGTTCGTGTTCTGCGTCGTGCTCGACGCGGCGGTGCCGCCGTTGAGGTTGGTGCCCGCCGAACTGGTCGTGCCGGTCGGCGCGGTGTTGCCAGCGGTCCCCGCAGCGCCGGCTGTGCCGGTGGAGCCGCTCTTTGAGGAATGGCGAGCCGGCGTGAGGTATCTGCCCTCATCCTCGGCCTCACGCGTCTGAATCGCCGCCATCATGTAGTTGCGCCAGATGAGCGCCGGATAGGTACCGCCGTAAACGGGCTTGCCGCCGTAGTCGTGCGCCATCGAGCGGCTTTCGCGGTTGGGGTAGCCGACCCAGACCGCCGCGGTCATCGACGGGATGTCGCCGTGCGGCGTGTGGATGACGGGCGTCGAGCCGACGAACCAGGCATCGGTGTAATTGGACGTCGTTCCCGTCTTTCCCCAGGCGGCAACGCCCGGGATGGCCGCATCCGCCGCGGTGCCGT
>DATAWT010000059.1:0-90641 GCA_036267075.1 Solirubrobacteraceae bacterium | reverse complement strand
TGGCTGTTTCTGGGAATCGGGATCCTCCTGGGCGCGCGCTGGTCCTACTACGAGCTCGGCTGGGGGGGCTACTGGGGCTGGGACCCGGTCGAGAACGCGGCGCTGATGCCGTGGCTGATCAGCACGGCCTTCCTGCACTCGGTGATGATCCAGGAGAAGCGGGGGATGCTGAAGATCTGGAACGCGTCGCTGGTGCTCGGCGCCAGCACGCTGGCGATCGTCGGGACGTTCCTGGTGCGCTCCGGCGTCCTCGACTCGATCCACGCCTTCACCGGGGGAGGGCTCGGGGGCCCGTTTGTCGGGCTGATCGCGGTGATGGTCGCGGGCTCCGTCTACCTCGTCGGTACCCGCCGCGACGTCCTTCGCAGCGAGCACTCGCTCGACTCGCTGGTCTCGCGCGAGGCTGTCTTCCTGCTCAACAACATCGTCCTGGTCGGCCTCTGCTTCGTGATCTTCTGGGGGACGTTCTTCCCGCTCATCTCGCAGGCGGTGACGGGCACGACCGCGCACGTCGGCCCGCCGTGGTTTGACCGCTACACCGTGCCGCTGGCGCTGATCCTCGTCCTGCTCAGCGGGATCGGCCCGGTCATCGCCTGGCGGCGCGCGACGCTGTCGAACGCACGGCGCAACTTCGCGCTGCCGCTGGCCGCCGCCGGCGCAATGGCCGTCGCCTCCTACACCGTCGTCCCGATCGGCTCGTCTGTGCCGACGGTGATCCTCTTCTGCTGCGCGATGTTCGTGCTCGCCAGCATCGGCCAGGAGTTCTGGCGCGGCGCGCGCGCCCGCCGCGCGATGTCGAGCGAGGCGCCGCCGCTCGCGCTGCTTTCGATGGTGCGCCGCAACCGCCGTCGCTACGGCGGCTACATCGTGCACACGGGCATCGCCGTCCTCTTCATCGGCGTCGCCGCCTCCTCGACCTTCCAGCACGAGCAGGAGCTGAGCCTCCAGGTCGGGCAGTCGGCGCGAGTCGGCGCGTACACGATGCGCTACGTCAAGCCGACCGCGCACGTCGTTAACGATCCGAGTCACACGGGCGCGACGCTGACGCTCGGGGCGGTGCTGCGCGTCACGCGCGGCGGGCATTACGTGGCGACGCTGCGCCCGGCCGCCGACTACTACCCGACCCAGCCGATCTTCGCCGGCCAGCTTGTCGCCGACCTGATCTCAGGCGACGCGGTTCAGCAGGTGGCGCTGAAGTCGAGCCTGCGCCGCGACCTGTGGGCGGCGATCAAGCCGCTCGCCACGACGCTCCCCGCAACCGGCGTCGACATCCCCGAGGAGGCGCTCGTCGCGCGCGCCGACGCGTCGATCCTGGCCAGCACGCCGCAGCTGCAGCAGCTCAAGTACGCCTACGAGGAGCTTGCCGCGATCGCCGACGCCTACAAGCGCAACCCGCCGCCGGCCGGCTTCACCCTGATCTCCTCGCCGCTTGTGATGTGGATCTGGCTCGGCGGGCTGATCGTGCTGCTCGGCGGGCTGATCGCGATCTGGCCGCCGCCGGCGGCGCTGCGGGGGCGCATCCGGGCACGCTACTTCGCGCGCGTCGCGCAGGAGCTCGGCCGCGCCTAGGCGATGACGGCCGCGCTCGCCGCGCTGCTGATCGTGGCGCTGGTCACATTCGTCGGCTGGGCTCTGAGCGGACCGTTTCGCGCCCGCACGCGCGAGCGCCCGCAGCAATCGGATGAACGTCGCGCGCTTGAGAGCGCGAAGGACGCCAAGTACTCAGAGATCCGCGACAACGAGACCGATTACCACACCGGCAAGCTCTCGGACGCCGATTTCCGGGCGCTTGATCGTGAGCTGCGGGCCGAGGCGGTCGAGATCCTCCGCGCGATCGATGAGCTCGAGTCCCGCGGCGAGACCGCGCCCCGCTAGACTTCCTGGCGATGCAGGCGGTCTTTTCGACAGTCCAGGTCGTCATCTGCGTGATCCTGGTGCTCCTGATCCTGATGCATTCGGGCAAGGACACCGGCCTGTCCGGCGCCTTCGGCGTCGGCACGGGAGCCGGGCCGCTCGGCGGCGGATCGCTCGTCGAGCGCAACCTCAACCGCTGGACGATCTTCTTCGCGATCCTGTTCGTCGCGAACACGATCCTGCTGCTCAAGCATCCCTGGGGCGGGTCGGGCTGAGCCCGGCCGAGCCCGCAGCGCCTACAACCCCAGCCTGACACCGCCGGCGCGCTGGCTTCGGCGCGCCGGCTCGGATCGCCTCCGCGCTGATCAGCCGCCGCTCGAGCTCGCCGGGATGACCTTCAGCAAGTCGACGATGAAGATCAGCGTCGAGTTCGCCGGGATCACGCTGCTCGACTGGTTCTTATAGGCGAGGGCGGGCGGGATGATCAGCTCTCGCCGGCCGCCGACCTTCATACCGGGGATGCCGTCGATCCAGCCCTGGATGATGCCGGGGGCGACGAGCGAAGCGGTGAGCGTCTGACCGCGTGACCACGAGGAGTCGAAGACCTTGCCGTTGGAATAGAGCGCGCCGACGTAGTTCACGACGACTGTGTCGCCGGCCGCGGCGGTCGTGCCGGTGCCGGTCACGATGTCCTTGGTCTGAAGCGTCTTCGGGGCAGGCGTCTTCGGGACCGTGATCGTCGGCTCCTTGGCGAGCGGACCGCTTGACGGCGTGGTTACGGTCGGTGTCGTCGAGGTGCTCGTCGTCGAAGTCGACGTCGGGGTGTACTTGAGCGTCTCGGAAGCCGTGGGCGGGAGCCGCAGATTCGCGGTGTCTTTGTTGTTCGACCCCCCACCGCAGCCGGCGATGACACCGGCGCAGAGCAGGGAGGCGACGACGAGGTATCGGGATCGCATTAGTAGGAGGCTATATGGTCGGCCAGTCGGGAAGCTCCGCTCGCCGCCGCCGCGTCTACGATGCGCCGCGGGGTGAGTGCGATCGCCGCAGCCGCGGGGAGGGATGAGGTTCGCCGCTGGCGACCGGTGGCGGCCTACGCGCTGCTCGCGGCTTCGACCCAGCTTCTGTGGCTCACCTACGCCCCGCTGACGACCGCGAGCGCCCATCGCTACCACGTCAGCGAGGACGCGATCGGGCTGCTCGCGGAGATCTTCCCGCTGCTCTACGTCGTGCTCGCGGTGCCGGCCGGGCGCCTCCTCGATCGCTCGTTTCACCGCTGGCTTGCCACCGGCGCGGTCCTGACCGCCGCTGGCGGCCTGATCCGCCTGATCGGGCTCGACTTCGCGTGGGCGCTGATCGGGCAGCTCCTCGTCGCCAGCGGTCAGCCGCTCGTGCTGAACGCCGTCACCAAGGTCGCCGCCGAGCATCTGCCGCCGCGCCTTCGCCCGCACGGCATCGCCGCCGTGTCGGCCGCGGTGTTCGCCGGCATGCTGCTGGCGCTCGTCCTCGGGACGATCTTCGGCGGCGCTCACATTCCGGCGCTGCTGGACGTTCAGGCGGTGTTCGCGGTGATCGCCGCGGCGGCGATGCTTTACGAACTGCGCCGGCACGGCCGGGCCGGTGGCGAGGAAGCCGCGGCGGTCGCCATGACCGCCGTGCGCGAGGTCTGGGCGGAGCGCAACGTGCGCGTCCTCTGCGGCCTTCTGTTCCTCGGCTTCGGCGTCTTCATCGCCCTGACGACCTGGCTCCAGGCGCTGCTTCAGAACTACCGCGTTTCCTCGACCACCGCCGGCGCGCTGCTGGTGGCGATGGTCCTTACCGGCGCTGTCGGCGCAGCGTCGCTGCCGCCGCTGGTGGTGCGGTGGCGAGCGGAGCGGCGCACCGTCGGTGCGGCGGTGGCGGTCGCCGCAGCCGGCGGCTTAGTGCTGGCCTTCGAACACGCGATCGCCGTCGACGCGGTCGTGCTGATTGCGATCGGCCTGCTGCTTCTGACGCTGCTTCCGGTAATCCTCGAGCTGAGCGAGCGGCGCGGCGGCTCGAGCGCCGGCACCGTCACGGCGCTGTTGTGGCTCGCGGGCAACGCCGGGGGCCTAGTCGTCGCCGTCGTCGTGGCGGTGCTCGTGCACCATCCGACCCCGGCCTTCCTGATTCTCGCGTTCGTCAGCCTGCTCGCGACTCCGCTGGTGTTCGCGCTGTCGGCCGATCCCGCGCCCGCCGCGGCGCACGCCCCGGCCTAGCAGCGGCGCAAGGCGCAACCCAACTGCACCAGCGGGCTACGCGGACGCGGTATAAAGCGAGGTACAGCAAAGCGATGCACGACGTACCGATCGACAGCCCCCTCGCCGACCAACCGGCCACACGCACCGACGTGCTGCGCGCGTCGCCGCCGATGTTCCGCTGGCCCTGGCTTGACCGGCTCTCGCGCGTTCACCCCGTCGTGCCGCCGCTGATCTACGTGCCCGCGATCACGGTCCTGCTGGTGTTCGCACTCGCCGGGCAGTCGGTGGGGCGGACCCTGCTGGGCGCCCTCGGCGGCTATCTCTTCTGGACCTTCAGCGAGTACTGGATCCACCGCGGAATCTTCCATTTCGAGCCCGAGGAAGGGATCGGCGCGCGCCTGCACTGGATGGTCCACGGCGTCCACCACGACCATCCGAACGATCCGCTGCGACTGGTCATGCCGCCGGCCGTCTCGGTCCCGCTCGCGGTGCTGTTCCTGGTTGCCTTCGCGGCGGTCCTCGGGACCCCGCTCGGCTGGTCGGTTGGCGCCGGGTTCCTCGCCGGCTATCTGGCCTACGACATGCTCCATTACGCGCTGCACCACCACCGGACGCCGCGCACGGCCTTCGAGCGCAAGCTGCGCGAGCTTCACATGCGCCACCATTTCGAGGACGAGACGCACGGCTACGGGATCAGCGCGCCCTGGTGGGACATGGTCTTCGGCACGTACGGCCGGCGCCGCTCCGACTCGCTCTGAGGCGCGAGCTCTACAGCGACGAGCACGACAGCTTCCGCGAGAGCTTCCGTCGCTTCATCGCTGATGAGGCGCTGCCTCATTACGACGACTGGGAGCGGGCGCGGATCGTCCCGCGCGAGGTCTTCTCAAAGGCGGCCGAGCACGGCTTCATGGGCATGGCCGTGCCCGAGCGCTACGGCGGTGCCGGCGTTGAGGACTTCCGCTTCAACGCGGTGCTCGGCGAGGAAGCCGCGCTTGCCGGCGTCAGTGGCTTCGGTCTCGGCCTGACCCTGCACAACGACATCTGCCTTCCATACCTGCTCGCCTACGCCGATGAGGCGCAGCGCGCGCGCTGGCTGCCGGCGGCGTGCAACGGCGAGGCGCTGCTGGCGATCGCGATGACCGAGCCCGGCACCGGTTCGGACCTCGCGGCGATCGCGACGCACGCGGTTCGCGACGGGGAGGACTACGTCCTCAACGGCACCAAGACGTTCATCACCAACGGCATCAACGCCGACCTCGTGATCGTCGCCGCAAAGACCGATCCGGCCGAGCGCCACCGCGGGATCAGCCTGCTGCTCGTGGAGCGCGACATGGACGGTTTCGAGCGGGGGCGAAACCTCGAGAAGCTGGGCCAGCACGCGCAGGACACCGCGGAGCTCTTCTTCCACGACGTCCGCGTGCCGCTCGCAAGCCGGCTCGGCGAGGAGAACGCCGGCTGGGGCTACCTGATCTCAAACCTCGCCCAGGAGCGCCTCTCGATCGCGATCGCCGCGCTCGCCGCGGCGCGCGCCGGTGTCGCGCTGACGATCGACTACGTCAAGAGCCGCAAGGCGTTCGGCCAAGCGGTGTCGTCGTTCCAGAACACGCGTTTCCAGCTCGCCGAGTGCCACGCCGAGATCGAGATCGTCCAGGCCCATCTCGACCGCTGCGTGGAGGCGCTCGGCGCCGGCGAGCTGACCGTTCACGATGCGGCGATCGCCAAGTGGTGGTGCACGGAGGTCCAGGGGCGCGTGCTCGACCGCTGTGTCCAGCTCCACGGCGGCTATGGCTACATGGTCGAGTACCCGATCGCGCGGGCCTGGGCGGACGCCCGCGCGACGCGCATCTACGGCGGCACCAACGAGATCATGCGCGAGATCGTCGCCCGCTCGCTCGAGCTCTAGCCGCGCGCTACGGCGTCGAGATCTCGATCGCGCCGAAGTCGATCAGGGCGGTTCGATAGATGCAGGAGTACTCGCTGACGCCGCCGAGCTGGAGCTGGGCCGTCTCGAGCGTGACCTTGTTGCAGGCACCGGTCGCGCGGCTCGCCCGCCAAGCGGCCCGCCGGCCCGCGTTCAGCTCGAGCGCCGGCGCCCAGGTCGGGACGCTCAGCGCGATCTCATCGCCCTTGTGGACGAGGACTGACGTCGGCAGCGCGAACGTCGCGGTTCGGCCGAAGTAGGGCTCGAGATGCACGAGCGGGCTGACGTAGTCGAGGCGGTATTCGAGCGCGTGGCTCGGGCGCACGATCGCGAGCGCCGCCTCCGGGCTTCCTCCTTCGTGCTCGTCGAAGAAGCGGACCTGCGCGGCGGTCGGGGCGCTGAGCGCGATCTGCCAGCCCACGATCCGCGCGGTCGCGGTGATCTTGAACGGGTCGTGCGCGGTGCCGACCTCGACCTGAATCGCCGTCGTGCGCGAGACGACGGTGCACGGCACCGTTGCCGAGCCCGGACAGCTCGGCGTCGCGCCGGGGTCGGCAGGATTGGTGATCGTCGCCAGGAACGCCTCGGCAACCGCGGGAACGGCCAGGGCCAGTGCGAGCAGCGCGAGGGCGGCGCAGACCGTTCTCCGTCTCATCCCGGAGCCAGCCTAGCGGCCGCCCTGGCTGGAACGGCGCCCTAGATCGGATAGTGGCGCTCGGTCTCCTGGATCGTGATCCAGCGAAGCTCCGTGAACTCCTCGAGCGCGGCATGCCCTCCGAAGCGCCCCCAGCCGCTGGCCTTGACGCCGCCGAAGGGCATCTGGGGCTCGTCGTGGACGGTCGCGTCGTTGATGTGGCACATGCCGCTCTCGATCCGCTGGGCGATCTCGAGCGCCGCGGGTACGTTCTCGCTGAAGATCGCGGCTGCCAGGCCGTACTCGGTGTCGTTGGCGACGTGCACCGCGTCCTCGACGCCGTCGACGACGACGATCGAGGCCAGCGGGCCGAACGACTCCTCGTTGTAGACGCGCATGTCGCTGTTGACGCCGAGCAGCACCGTCGGCGGGTAGCAGGCGCCGTCCGCCTCGCCGCCCGCGAGCACCTTCGCGCCGCGCTCGCGCGCGTCGTCGACGAGCTCACCGACGCGTTCGAGCGCGGCCTCATTGATCAGCGGCCCGATCTGCGTCTCGGGGTTGCGCGGATCGCCGACGCTGAGCGCGCTCGCGCGCGCCGCGAGCAGCTCCGCGAAGCGTTCGGCGACCGGGCGCTCGACGACGATCCGCTCCGTCGACATGCAGATCTGACCCTGGTGGAAGAAGGCTCCGAAGCTCGTCGCCGCCGCGGCGCGCTCGAGGTTCGCGTCTTCGAGCACGATCAGCGGCGCCTTCCCGCCGAGCTCGAGCAGGACCCGCTTGAGGTTGCGACCGGCGATCTCGGCGATGATCCGCCCGACGCGCGTCGAGCCGGTGAAGTTGATCCGCCGCGTGAGGGGATGGGCGATCAGCTCCTCGACGACGCCGGCCGCGTCCTCAGGCGAGTTCGTCAGGAAGTTGATCACCCCGGCCGGCACGCCGGCGTCGGCGATCGCCTGGGCGACATGCGCGTGCGTGCGCGGGCACAGCTCCGAGGCCTTCAGGACGACCGTGTTGCCGAACGCCAGCGGCGTCGCGACGGCGCGCGTGGAGAGGATCACCGGCGCGTTCCACGGGGCGATCCCGACGACCACGCCGACCGGTGCGCGGACGGCCATCGCGAGCTTGCCGGGGACGTCCGAGGGGATCACCTCACCGACCGTTCCGTAGGTCTGCGCCGCCGCTTCGCGCAGCATCCCGGAGGCCAGCATGCAGTTGAACATCCCCCAGCCGAACGTCGCGCCGGTCTCCTCGATCATTGTCTCGGCGATCTCGTTCTGGCGTTCGATGATCAGGTCCGCGGCGCGGGACAGCGCGGCGCGGCGCGCTCCCGGGCCGGTCGCCGACCATTCGGGGAAGGCCGCGGATGCGGCTTCGACCGCCGCGCGGGCGTCCTCGCGCCCAGCCGCCGTCGCGTTCGTGGCGGTCGTGCCGGTGAAGGGGTTGATGCGCTCGAAGGAGTTGCCGGCGGCCGCGGCGCGCCACTCGCCACCGATCAGGAGCTGCTGCTCCGCCATCTCAGTCGTTGCCATCTGGGTGCCTTTCGGTCAGACGCTGAGGCCGCCGTCGGCGGCGATCGTCGCGCCGGTGATGAAGGAGCTCTCGTCGCTTGCCAGGAAAACCACGACCTGCGCGATCTCCTCGGCCGTCGCGTGACGTCCGAGCGGGATCATCTGGTCGAAGACCGTTGCCGCCTCCGCCGCCGAAGCGCCGATGGCCTCCACCTCGATCGCCGTCTGGAAGCGGTTGTCGACCGGTCCCGGGTGCAGCGAGTTCACGCGGATCCCACGCTCGGCCATCTCCTTGGACGCGGTCCGCATCAGGCCGACGACGGCGTGCTTTGAGGTCGCGTAGCCGGCGATCCCTCGGTCTGAGGTCAGCCCGACGACGCTTGAGTTGATGATCAGGCTGCCGCCCTTGCGCATCACGGCGAGCGTGTGCTTGGCGACCAGGAAGG
The DNA here is from genome assembly GCA_036267075.1 of Solirubrobacteraceae bacterium. GTDB lineage: Bacteria > Actinomycetota > Thermoleophilia > Solirubrobacterales > Solirubrobacteraceae > Palsa-513. The sequence goes on along the minus strand of DATAWT010000059.1, from coordinate 82,062 downwards.
GACCGATGACGTTCACGCGCAGGACCCGCTCGAAGACGTCGTCCGGATACTCGCTGACCGGGGCGACGACGCCGAAGACGCCGGCGTTGGCGAAGGCTATGTCGAGGCCGCCGAAGCGCTCGACGGCGGCGGCCACGGCGGCGGCCACGGCCGTACCGTCGGTCGTGTCGGCGACGGCGTAGGCCGCGCGCTCCGATCCGAGTTCGGCGACGGCGCGCTCCAGGGCACCTTCGTCGAGGTCGGTCAGGAAGACGTTCGCGCCCTCGGCGACGAAGGCCCGCGCTGTCGCAAGGCCGATGCTTCCCGCGCCGCCGGTGAGGAAGGCGCTCTTGCCTTCGAGGCGGTTCATGCCGAGACCGCAACCTCGAGGACGAGCGGCTCCGAGCGCGAGGCGAGCGATGGGATGATCTCATCGAGGGCGCCGATCAGCTCGGCGTGCGTGGCGATCCGCCGCGACGGGCAGCCGAAGCCCTCGGCGAGCGTCGCGATGCTGACGCCCGGGAAGCCCGGCCAGGCACCCTCGCCGCCGGCGTCGCGCGCCAGCGCGTCCATTACCGCGTAGCTGCCGTTGGCGAGCACGATCACCAGCAGCCCGACGCCGTAGCGGGCGGCGCTCCACAGCGCGTGGATCGCATACATCGTCGAGCCGTCGCCGAGGATCGCGACGACGGGGCGCTGCGGTGAGCCCATCCGCAGCCCGATCGAGCCCGATATTCCGAAGCCGAGGCCGCCGTTGGCGTTGCTGATGAAGCCCATCGGCCGGCGTGCCGAGATCCGCTCGAGCAGCTCCGGGCGACTCGACGGGCACTCCTCCATCACGATCGCCTCGGGCGGCACGCGCTCGGCGACCGCGGCAAGGACGTGGCCCGGCTGGAGGGGCTTCCCCTCGGGCGGCGGCGGCGGGACCGCGGGCGCGGCATGAAGGGGCGGGGCTGCGGGGTCGAACGGGCGCTGGTCGAGCAGGGCGGCGGTGGCCTCGGCCAGCGGCCCGGGCGGGCCGAGCAGCGCGAGCGCCGCTGCGCTTCGGTGCAGCTGCTCGGCGTCGGCGCTGAGCACGGCGATGCGCGTGCTCTCCTCGACGTAGGCGCCGGGCTCGTACATGTAGAGGCGCAGCGCTCCCGCGCCGAGGACGATGACGAGGTCGTGCGGGGCGAGCGTGGCGCGCATCCGCGAGCGCTGCCAGGGCAGATGGCCGGCCCACAGCGGATGGTCCTGCGGAAAGCCGGCGCGGTCGCCGAAGGCCTCCTGCCAGACGGGCGCGCCGAGGCGCTCCGCGAGCGCCACGGTGCCGGCCCAGCCCGCCTCGCTGTCGCAGCCCGCACCGACGACGAGCGCCGGGGCGCGCGAGGCCGCGATCAGGTCGGCGAGCTCGGCCGCGGCGGCGGGATCGGCGACGGCGGGGAGCACGAGGCGTTCGGGAGCCCCGACGGCGTGAGGGTCGGCCTCCTGCTGCCAGTCGCCCATCGGCGCGATCACGAGCGCCGGACCGCGAGCCGTGCGCGCCTCGTGCCAGGCGCGGGCGATCGAGCCCGGAAGATCCTGCGGGCGTGCCGGGGTGGTGCTCCAGACGGGATAGCTGCCGGCCAGGCGGTCGAGATCGCGCCCTGCCAGAAACGGCGCCATCGCCAGTTGCGCGCGGTCCTGCTGGCCGACGACGACGACGACCGGCGCGCGCGAGTCTCGAGCGGCGCCGATCGCGTTGCCGGCGTGGCCGAGGCCAGGAGCGGTGTGCAGGTTGACGAACGCGGGCCGGCCGGTGGCGAGCGCGTAACCGCTTGCGATGCCGACGACCGAGCCCTCGTGCAAGGCGAGCACGAACTCGAAGTCGCCGGGGAGATCGGTCAGAAACGGGATCTCCGTCGAACCCGGATTGCCGAAGATGCGGGTCATGCCGTGGCGGCGCATGACCTCGAACGTTTGATCGCGAACGGTTGGCAGAGCGCTGATCATATGGTCAAGATCGCGCGGCCGAAGAGCTCGCGCCCCGCGGCGGCCTCGTGCGCGGCGGCGACCTCGCGAAGCGGGAACCGGTGGGAGACCGGGGGCGGGGGGAGCTTCCCGCCGGCGACCGCCGCGAACACCTCGCGGATCGCCCCGACGCTGGCGCCCGTGTCGCCGATCACGCTCAGGCGGCGGCGGTAGAGGCGCCGAACGTCAAGCGCTACCACGCCGCCGCCGTGCGCCCCGCAGGTCACGAGCCGGCCGTAGGGCGCGAGCGTTCCCAGCGCGTCCTCAAAAAGGCCCGGCGAGGCGATGTTCTCGAACACGACGCCGACATCGGCGACCGCCTCGGCCCAGCCTGGCCGGCTGTAGTCGACGGTCTCATCAGGGCCGAGCAGGGCTCGTACCTGCTCGAGCTTGCGCTCGCTCGAGGCGCCCGCGATGACGTGCGCCCCGAGCGTGCGCGCGACGAGGACGCCGGCGATGCCGAGCCCGCCGGCCGCACCCATCACGAGCACGCGCTCGCCCTGCTGCACTCGCGCGCGGCGTGCCAGCAGGTTCCAGGCGACCGGGTAGCTGACGGCCATCGCCGCCGCCTCTTCGAAGCCGACGCCCTCAGGGATCGGTTCGACGCTTCCCTGCGGGACCGCAACGCGCTCGGCGTCGCCGCCGTCGGTGTGCACGCCGACGACGCGATGATCGACACAGGCGTGCGTCTCGCCGGCGCGGCAGGCTGCGCACGCGCCGCAGAACAGCGTGCTCGTGCAGACGACGCGGTCGCCGGGCGCAAAGCGCGACACGGCCGATCCGGCCTCGATCACGACACCGGCCGGATCCGATCCCGGAACCCTTGGCAGCTTGGCGTGGAAGTCGGCGCCGCGCGCGCGGGCCTCCACATCGAGGGTCCGCCCGACCGTGACTGCCCGAACGCCGATCACGACCTCGTCGGCGGCGGGGGTGGGGTCCGGCCACTCCTCTAGCTCGAGGACCTCGGGCCCGCCAGTGCGATGGATGACGACGGCAAGCATTCTCTATAGAGATGACCGTCGCTGCGAGGCCTGCGGGGCGCTCCCCGCCCAGCCTGTGACGATCTCCAGGGCGAGCCGGATCCCGCCGCTGTCGGCGTCCGGCGCGAGATGGGCGAGGACGGTCAGCGCCGAGCGCGACAGGTGCCTGGCGAGCAGCGCCGCGGCCTCGCCCGCGCGCGCGTGAGCGGCCGCCTCGAGGATCGCCTGGTGCTCGGCCTCCCCGATCGACCACGCGCTCGGCTGCTGGCCGAGCACCGACATCCGCCGGTAGCGATCGCTTCGCGCCGAAAGCGTCGCGAGCTGGCCTTGAAGCTGCGTGGCGGCGTGGGCGACGAGCCCCGCGTGGAAGGCCAGGTGGGCCTCCTCCCAGCGCAAGAAGTCGGTCGCGTCGCCCCACGCGCGCATCTCCGCAAGACACGCGTCCAGCCCCGATATGTCGGCCTCTTCCAGCAGCGGCGCGGAGATCGCGATGGCGAATGACTCAAGCAGGATGCGCTGGCTGTAGACGCTCACGAGGTCCTGCGGGTCAAACGGCGCGATGCGCGGGCTGCGGTTGCGCCGCGACTCGACGAGGCCCTCTGCCTCGAGCTGGCGGAGCGCTTCGCGAAGCGGCGTCGTCGACACGCCGAGGCGCCGCGCAAGGCCGACCTGCGACAGCTCACTTCCCGGGGCCAGCGCGCCGGTGACGATCAGCGCGCGCAGCTCCTCGAGCGCGATCGTGACGGCGTCGCGATCGCCCGACTGCTCGTCGGGGGAGGCGGCTGAGTCGGGCTTTAGAGCCACGGCGGTCGCAAACTCTATCGGTGCGCGGCCCGCGCGCGGCAAATGTCCAGCGCCCGCGATCCTATAGAGTGCGCGCGTGTCACCGACGCGCCTGGCCACGCTCTCGATCGACGGTGCGCCAATGGCGGCGGTCGTCAACGGCGACGTTGCCCACCCGCTGACCGCGGTCGGCTCGCTGCGCGAGCTGCTCGGCGATCTCGACGGTGCGCTCGAGCGGATCGAGGGCGACCTCGCAGCCGGACGCCTCGGCAGCGGGCTTGCGCTTGACGCCGTCGAGTTCCTGCCGCCGCTCGGCGATCCGCCGCATCTCTACATGGCCGGAGCAAACTACGCCGACCACGCGCGCGAGATGGGAAGCCTCGGCCCCGACGAGGCGGTTCCGCGCCCGGCCGCCGGCCCGTTCTTCTTCCTGCGGCCGACTAGCAGCATGACCGGGCATCTCGCGCCCGTCCTGCGGCCGGCGAGCGTGTCGCGGCTGGACTGGGAGGTCGAGTTGGCGGCGGTGATCGGCCGCCGCGCGCACCGCGTCAGCGAGGCCGAGGCGCTGAGCCACGTCGCGGCCTACACGATCGTCAACGACATCTCCGCGCGCGACAGCTTCGTTCGCGACGGCCCGGTGGGCCCGATGACCTACGACTGGCTTCGCCACAAGGGCTGGCACACCTCGTGCCCGTGCGGGCCGTGGCTTCTGCCGGCACGCGACTGCGGCGACCCTCAGGACCTCAAACTGCGCCTCTCAGTCAACGGCGAGCTGATGCAGGACTCGAACACGGCGCAGATGATCTTCTCGCTCGCAGAGCAGATCGCTCATCTGAGCGCGATAGTTCCGCTCGTGCCCGGCGACATCATCAGCACCGGAACCTGCGCCGGAGTCGGCGCGGGGCGCGGGCGATTCCTCGAGGGCGGCGACCTGGTGGTCGCCGAGATCGAGCGGATCGGCGTGCTCGAGAATCCGGTCGTCGATGAGGCGGAGCGCCCCGCCACGCCGGCAAGCACGTCAGTCGGGCAGGCCGGTTAGGCGCGGGAGCGACCAGCCATAGAGCTGCATGTCAACGGCCGGACGCACGTGGTGGCGGCGACCGAGGACACGCCGCTGCTGCTGGTCCTGCGCAACGAGCTCGGCCTGCGCGCGGCGAAATACGGCTGCGGGCTCGAGCAATGCCGCGTCTGCACCGTGCTGGTCGACGGCGAGCCGGTTCCGTCGTGCGCGGCGCCCGTGGGCGCCTTCGCAGGCCGGGAGATCGTGACGCTCGAGGGGCTCGGAACGCCCGCTGATCCCCACCCGCTGCAGCGCGCGTTCGTGGAGGAGAGCGCGGCCCAGTGTGGCTACTGCATCCCGGCGATGATCCTCGCCGCCAAGGCCCTGCTCGACGCCAATCCCTCGCCGAGCGACGTCGAGATCCAAGCCGCCCTGCGCGAGCACCTGTGCCGCTGCGGTACGCACCCGCGGATCCTCGCCGCGGTGCGCCGCGCGGCCGAGGAGGCGGCGCGGTGATCTCGCCGAGTCTCGAGCAGAATCCGAACCTCGACGACTGGATCGAGATCGCCAGCGACGGCGGCGTCACGCTGCGAACCGGCAAGGCGGAGCTCGGGCAGGGCTTGCGCGGAGCGATCGCGCGCATCGGCGCCGACGAGCTCGACGTGTCGATCGAGCGGATCCGCGTCGAGACCGCCGACACGGCGCGCGGGCCCGACGAGGGCCTGACCGCCGGAAGCCGCTCGATGCCCGACAGCGGCGCGGCGATGCGCCAGGCCGCCGCCGCCGCTCGCGCGCATCTGCTCGCCCTGGCTGCCGTCGAGCTCGGCGCGCCAGCCGACGAGCTGAGCGTTGTCGACGGGACGGTGTCGGCGGGGGGGCGCAGCGTCACCTACTGGGATCTCCTCGGCGGCCGCGCCTTCGCGGTCGCCGTCGACGCGCAGGCGCAGCCGAAGCGGCCCGAGGCACTGACCCTGCTCGGGCGGCCCGGCCCGCGCATCGACATGCTCGGACTCGTCACCGGGACGACGGCGTTCGTCCAGGATCTCGACGTCGCGGGGATGGTGCACGCGCGCGTCGTTCGCCCACCCGGGCCCCAATCGTCGCTCGCGTCGGCCGACCTCGACGCCGTGCGCGCTCTGCCGGGCGTGATCGCCGCGGTCGCCGACGGCAGCTTCCTGGGCGTCATCGCCGAGTGCGAGGAGCAGGCGCTTCGCGCGCGCGAAACGCTTGCCCGGCGCGCGCGCTGGCAGACACAGGACTGCCTGCCTTCGGACATCCACGCCTGGCTGCTCGAGCAGGAGCCGCAGAGTTTCCTGCTGGTTGACGGCATCCCGGTCGCAGACCCCTGCGAGCCGAGCGAACCGCCCGCCGATGCCGCGGCGACGCTCCACGCGACCTATACCCGGCCGTTGCTGATGCACGCCGCGATCGGACCCTCCGCTGCGCTCGCGCAGTGGTCGCCCGACGGCTCGACGCTGAGCGTTCACAGCCATTCGCAGGGCGTCTCGCCGCTTCGCGACTCACTCGCCGAGGTGCTCGCGATCTCGCCCGAGCAGATTCACGTCAAGCACGTCGTTGGACCGGGCTGCTACGGGCACAACGGCGCTGACGACGCGGCGCTCGACGCGGCGCTGCTCGCGCGCGCTGTCCCGGGGCGGCCGGTGCTCCTGAAGTGGACGCGCGAGGACGAGCACGCCTGGGAGCCCTACGGGCCGGCGATGGTGATCCAGGCACGAGCGAGCATCGCCGCCGAAGGGACACTGCTCGACTGGAGCACGGACGTCTGGAGTACGCCGCACAGCGCTCGCCCGATGCCCCACCCGGGCACGAGCCGCCTGCTCGCGGCAGGCCAGCTCGCAAATCCGCTGCCGCGCAACAAGCCGGTCCCGATGCTCAACAAGGCGGGCGGGATCCACCGCAACGCCGATCCGCTCTACACGATCGCGACGCGGCGGGTCGTCAAGCGCTTTGTCGAGGGACTGCCGCTTCGCACCTCCTCGCTGCGGGCGCTTGGCGCCTTCGCCAACGTCTTCGCGATCGAGTCGCTGATCGATGAGCTGGCCGCCGCCGCGATGCTCGATCCGCTCGACGTCCGCCTGCGAAACCTCGCCGACGCGCGCGCACGAGCCGTGCTCGAGGCGGTCGCCGAGCGCGGCGGCTGGGCCGGGCGCCAACGCGAGCAGGCCGGGCGCGGCAGCGGGCTCGGCTTCGCTCGCTACAAGAACAGCGACTGCTACGCGGCGGTGCTCGTCGAGGCCTCAGTCGATGACGCGACGTCGCTGATCGCCCTCGAGCGCGCCGTGATCGCGGCCGACGCGGGGCAGATCATCGATCCGGCGGGGCTCATCAACCAGCTCGAGGGAGGCTTCGTTCAGGCCGCCAGCTGGACGCTCAAGGAGCGCGTGACCTTCGACGCGGCGCGCGTCACGAGCACCGACTGGGAGAGTTATCCGATCCTGCGCTTCGGCGAGATACCGGCGATCGAGACGGTGCTGATCGACCGTCCCGGCGAGCCCTATCTGGGGGCCGGGGAGGCGACGCAGGGACCGACAGCCGCTGCGATCGCGAACGCTGTCTGGGCCGCGGTCGGGCTGCGGTTGCGCGAGCTTCCGTTCACGCCGTCGCGCGTTCAGGCGGCGGCGCTCGGCTGAGCGATCACTCAGGCGGGTCGTGCCAGTCCGCGGCGCCGAGCTTCCAGTAGCCCGTCACGCGCGAGAACTCCTGGGGCAGCCCGCGCTCGGTGCGCAGATGGGAGCGCAGCCGACGTGCGGTTTCGGCCTCCGCGGCGACCCAGGCGTAACCGTCGCCGTCGAGCGGGAGCTCGGCGATCGCCTCGTCGAGAAGGTGCGTGGACCCGGCGGGGGCGTCGCCGCGCTCGAGCCAGCGCAGTTCGAGCTGCGCCTCGGTCTCGAAGCCGAAGCGCTCGCGCGGCGAGGCGATCTCGACGAGCACGATCGCGGTGGCGCTCGCCGGCAGCTCCTCGAGGCGCCGCGCGATCGACGGGATCGCGGTCTCGTCGCCCGCCAGCAGGTACCAGTCGAAGTCGTCTGAGACGACGCGCGATCCGCGCGGTCCGCCCTGGCCGATGACGTCGCCGGCTGCCGCCGCGCGCGCCCAGCTCGCGGCCGGGCCGTCGCCGTGCAGGACGAAGTCGACGACCAGGCTTGAGGCGTCAAAGCGCCGCGGCGTGTAGTCGCGCGCCGCCGGGCGCGGCTCATCCTCAGGCCATTGCATCCCGCTCGGACCGCCGCTCTGGGGCACCGGCATGCGCCCGCCGTCGGCGGGGAAGAAGAGCTTCACGTGGTCGTCGGCGGCGGCCGAGTGGAAGTCCTCGAGGTCGCCCTCGAAGAGGACGCGCCGCAGCGCCGGCGTGAGCTGCTCCGTCGCCGCGACGCTCAGCAGGCGAAAGCGGGTCTCGTGGCGGACGCGTTCTACCGACGGCACGGACAGACTCTATAGAGTTGCCTTCTCGTACCCGGAGCGAGGAGGAAGGGATGTCGGAGTTCATCAAGCGCCCCGCGCACGTGGCTCTGCGGGTGCCGGATCTTGAGGCCTCGGTGGCGTGGGCGACGACCGTGATGGGTCTGCGCGAGACGCGCCGCGACGGCGGCACGTCGTACCTCACCCACGGCGACTGCCACCATTCGCTGATCTACATCGCCGCCGAGCGCAGCGAGCTCGACCACATCGCCCTCGAGGCTCACGACGGGCAGGCGCTCGACGCGCTCACGGCGAAGCTCGCCGCCGCCGACGTGCCGCTGATCTCCGATACCCCGCAGGAGCACGGCCTGTCGCGCGCGATCCGCTTCGCGACGCCCGCGGGGCACGTGGTCGAGGTCTTCACGGGCATGGAGGGGGCCGGGCCGTGGCACACCGGCCGCGGCATCCAGCCGCGCAAGTTCTCCCATCCGATGCTCGCAGCGGAGGACACCGGCCCGACGGTCGCCTTCCTGATCGACGTTCTGGGTTTCCGGCTGTCCGACGACGTCGGCGAGGGGACGCTCGTCTTCACGCGCTGCAATCCTGACCACCACGGCGTCGGCGTCGGCCGCGGCCCGCGCAACGGGCTCAACCACTACGCCTGGGAGGTCACGAGCCTGGCGGCGGTCGGCGAGCTCGGCGATGTGCTCGACCGAAACGGCGGCCGGTTCATCTGGGGTCCGGGGCGCCACGGCGCGGGGCGCAACATCTACAGCTACCACTTCGACCCGGCCGGGGCGATCGTCGAGTACTGCGCGGAGATGTACCGCGTCTGGGACGAGGCGGCCTACGAGCCCGGGCACTGGACGCTTGACGACCCGCGCTTCGCGAACATGTGGGGCCCCGGGCCGCCGATCGAGATGATGGAGACGGCGACGCCGCAGGCCTAGTGGCGCCGAGCGCGTAAGCCGGCATGTCCGCCCGCTGCGGCCCACTCAGTGAGGCTTCTCGATATACACGCGCAGGCTGTCGGTGAGCCCGGCGGCGTTGCGGTGGATGATCGCCAGGGAGGGAACGAGGTGCGAGTGGCCGTCGGGATAGCTGTAGCGGACGTCGAACTCGAGGATCGTGTCGGCGCCCGACTCCCAGCAGTTGACGATCGTGTGGGCCATCGCGTGCTCGGCGTGACCGGCCGCGAGAGCGTCGCGCACGGCCGCGCGCCCGTGCACCGGCGGGTGCGATGCGAAGCGCAGTTCGACGTCCTCGCTGAAGTCCTCGCAGTAGCGGTCGACGTCGGCGGCGTCGACGAGCGCGTAGTGCTCGCGAACCCACTCGGGTACCGATGCTGCGGTGGGGCGGGGAGTCTCGGACACGGCGCCAGACACTACTATCGCGCCGTGAGCGACCGCCGGCGATCCGCGTGAGCGACCTGGCCCCGACCGCCCGCGCGCGCGAACTGGTGCGCGGCGGCTACGACATGCACGTCCACATCGCGCCCGATGTGGTCGAGCGCAAGATCTCCGACATGGCGCTCGCCGGGCGCTGCGCGGAGCTCGGGCTCGCCGGCTTTCAGCTCAAGTCGCATTACACCTCGACCGCGGAGCGCGCCCGCGCGGTCAGCGAGGCGAGCGGCGGCGCCGCTCGCGTGCTCGGCGCGATCACGCTCAACCGCGCGGTCGGCGGGCTGAACCCGCTGGCGGTCGAGATCGCGGCGCGCGAGGGTGCTCGGACGGTCTGGTTCCCGACGGTCAACTCGGTCAACGAGCAGCACGAGGTGCATCCCGCTCCGCCGGGAGCGAAGCTGCCGGTCTGGGTGAAGTTCGAGCTCGAGCTTCGTGAGGCCGGCCACGAGGTCGAGCCGGTCGCCGTCGTCGGTTCCGACGGCGAGCTCGTGCCGGAAGCGTGGGCGGTGCTCGAGGTGATCGCGCGCCACGACATGGTGCTCGCGACCGGCCACCTCTCGCGCGATGAGATCTTCACCCTCGTCGACGGGGCGTTCGAGGCCGGCGTTCGGACCGTCGTCGTCACGCACCCCGAGTTCCCGTCGCAGTCGATCTCGATCGATGATCAGATCGCGCTGGCCGAGCGCGGCGCGCTGCTCGAGCGCTGCTTCACGACGCCGCACACCGGCAAGGTCTCCTGGGAGGTCATCTGCGAGGCCTCGCGCGCGGTGGGACCGCAGAACACGGTCTTCTCAAGCGACCTTGGCCAGGTATTCAACCCGCCGGTCGAGGACGGTCTTGCCCTGATGGCCGACCGCTTCCTGGAGGCCGGCTTCAGCGAGGACGAGGTGATCACGATGGCCGTGACCAACACGCGCAGCCTAGCCGGTGAGGACGGATGAGCCGCCGCATACAGGTGATCGGCGCGCACTCCGCCGACTTCGTCTGGCGCGCCGGCGGCGCGATCGCCGTGGCGACCGCCACCGGTGGCGTGGCCGAGGTCATCGCGCTCAGCTACGGCGAGCGCGGCGAGTCGGGCGAGCTGTGGAAGGTCGAGGGCCAGACCATCGAGAACGTCAAGAAGACCCGCCACGCCGAGGCCGAGGCGGCAGCCGGCCACCTCGGGGCGACCTTTCGCTGCCTCGATCTCGGCGACTATCCGCTGCAGATCGGCGGCGAGGAGCTGCTCGTGATCGCCGAGGTGATCCGCGCGTTCGCGCCGGACGTGCTCGTGACGCACACCGACACCGATCCGTTCAACCCCGACCATCCCGTCGCCTACGCGGCGGTCGACCGGGCTCGCTCACTCGCCGCCGGAGCGGGAGTCCAGTCGGCGTTCGCGACGATCAAGCCGCCGGCGCTGTTTCTCTTTGAGCCCCACCAGCCTGAGCTGTGCAACTTCACGCCGAACACCTTCGTCGACATCACGTCGGTGATGGAGCAGAAGCTCGCGGCGATGGCTGAGATGAAGGCGCAGGCCTACCTGCAGACCTACTACGAGCAGCGCGCGGCGCAGCGCGGGAACCACGCGCGGCGCGGGGCCGGCGCAGCCGATGTGCAGTACGCCGAGGCGTTCCAGCGGATGATCCCGCAGGTCGTCAGCCAGCTCTGACGCGCTACAGGCGGTTGATGTACCAGAAGCCGCGAATCTCGGAGAGGATCATCGCCTTGGGGTGGCCGAAGTAGGCGGCGACGTCGCCGAAGCGGCTCGTCACGGCCGACCAGCGGACCGTCGCGTTCGAGCCGTGCAGCGCCACCGCGCCGACCGTGACGCTCGCGAGCTCGCGGCGCAGGGCGGCGCTCAGCTGTCCGCCGGTGAGTGAGACCACCTGGGCGCAGGAGTTGATGCCGAAGTTGCCGAGCTCGGGCCCGATCGTCGCGATCACGCTTTGGCTGCCGGCTACGGTCAGTCCCTCGCAGGCCACCTTGCCATTGGCGATCGCGAGCTCGCGCATAAAGGTGCGAACGGTCGCGCGGATCGCGGCGCGCTGACGTGCCGGCGGGACGCTGCTGCCGCCGCCGCAGCCCGCCAGCAGGCTCGTCAGCACCACCGCCACAAGCGCCAGGCGCCCGGTGCCGAGAGCTCTGGCGAGCGGGCCTATGCGGCCGCCGGCATGGTGCCGGTGTTCATCGACTCGAGCATGTGGCGGACGGTCAGATGCTCGCCCTCGAGCTCGGCGCAGACCGCGCCTCCGAAGAACACGAGGACGCGGTCGCAGACCGAGACGAGCTCGTCGAGGTCCGTCGAGCTCAGCAGGATCAGCGCGTGCGCGTCGGCGGCGGCGTGGATCAGCGTGTGCATCTCGACCTTCGCGCCGACGTCGACGCCGCGCGTCGGGTCATCGAGGACCATGATCGACGGGTGCGCCTCGAGCCACTTGGCGAAGACGACCTTCTGCTGGTTGCCGCCCGACAGCCGGCCCGCGTCGACATCCGCGGAGGGGGTTCGGATTCGCAGTGCCCGGATCTGCTCCGCGGCCGCCGCTCGCAGCGCCCGCTTGCGGATCAGCGGGCCGTCGCGGCGCAGCGCGATCGAGCGGACCTGGGCGGTGTTCTCCCAGATCGGCTTGTCGAGCATCAGCCCGAAGCGCTTACGGTCGCCGGTGACCAGCGCCACTCCCGAGGAAATCGCGGTCCGCAGCTTGCGCGGCGCGCGGCGGCCGCCTGGGAAGCTGACCGTGCCCGCCGAGGCGTGTACCTGGCCGGTCACGACCTCGAGCACCGTCGCGTGGCCCGCTCCGGTCAGCCCGGTCAAACCGACGACCTCGCCGCGCGTGGCGGTGAAGCTGACGTCGCGCAGCGCTCCCGCCGTCACCGCGTCGAATCGCAGCTCGGCCTCGGCGCCCTCGGCCTCGGCGGCGCTTGAGTCGATTGCGGCCGCGACGCTTGCCGCGCGCGGGGCGCGGGCGCGCATCTCGGTACTGCGCTCGTCGTGCTCACCGAGCATCGCCGCGACGATCGTCGGCACCGACAGCTCGCTGCGCGACTGCGCGGCCATCACGACCCGCCCGTCACGCAGCACCGTGACCTCGTCGCTGATCGCCATCACCTCCTGCAGGATGTGCGAGACGTAGACGACGGCCACGCGCCGCTCGCGCAGAACGCGCACGACCTCGATAAGCAGTGCCGAGCTCGTCGCCTCAAGCGCCGAGGTCGGCTCGTCGAGCACGAGCACGCGCGGCTGCGTCACCAACGCCTTGGCGATCTCGACGAGCTGGCGCTGGGCGAGCGACAGCTCGCCGATCTTGCGCCGCAGCGGCAGGTCGCTGAGACCGAGGTCGTGCAGCACCGGCCGTGCGCGGCGCGCCATCTCGGCGCGATTGACGAACGGTCCCCGCAGCGGTTCGCGCTGGGGGTAGAGGTTGCTCAGCAGGTCGAGGTCATCGAACAGGTTGAGCTCCTGTGAGACCACGCCGACGCCGTGCGCGGCGGCGTCGGCGGTGGTCGCAAATGAGACCTCGCTGCCGTCGAGGCGCACGGCTCCCGAGTCCGCCCGCAGCGCCCCGGCGATGATCTTCACGAGCGTCGATTTGCCCGCCCCGTTCTCGCCGAGGAGTGCGTGCACCGTGCCGGCGTGGACCGCGAAATCCACGTCGGCCAGCGCTTGCACGCCGCCGTAGGACTTGGAGATGCCGTGCGCTTCGATCATCTATGCCGCTAGTTCATGCCGGCCTGCGCGAGCGGCAGGATGAACTTGCTCGGATCCGCCACCTCCTTGGCGATGGTGGCCTTGTAGAACGCATAGCGGGACTGGTTGTTGGCCTCGCGGGTGATGATCTGACCGATGTTCGCCTGGGTGACGGTGCCGCTTCCCGGATTCCACCAGCCCTTGATCAGCGCGCCGCCGCGGGCCGCCTTGTTGAGGATGTACATCGCGATGTAGCCCTTGAGGAAGTGGTGCGGGTCTCCGAGGCCGAAGATCGCGCCGCTCTTGACGCCGCCGATCGCGACCGGGTCGACGTCGCAGGCGATCACGAGGTAGTGCTTGTGGGTCGTGCGCTCGATATCGACGAACGAGACCGCGTCCTGGTCGCCCGGGGCGATGTAGAGGACGGCGTGCGGGTACTTGCCGACCAGTGTCGACCAGGCCTGCTCGTTGGTCGTCGGGCCTGCCGTCACGTTCTGCGACGCGGTGAAGGTGAGCTTGGGGTCATACGCCTTGAGCACCTTCTCCATGCCCTGGATGCGCAGCCCGAGCAGCTGGAGCTGCGGGATGTCGTCGCCGACGACGACGAGGCCCTTCTCGCCCTTCTTGATCTTGCCCGACTTGACGAGCGCCTTGGCGATGTTCTCGCCGACCAGTTCGTTGTTGTTGGCCACGCAGGTCGGCACGTTGGAGGTCGGCACCGGACAGGCGTCGACGGCCACGACCGGGATGTTTGACTTCTCGGCCTGGGCCTCGACGGTCCCGAAGTCCGGCGGGATCGTCGTCATGACGCCGATCCCGTTGGGCGAGCTCGACTCGGCCGACTGGAACTCGCTGACCTCGGTCGTGCCGTCGTCGGTCGTCGACGCCGGCGCCAGCGATGTCAGGTCATCGCCGTAGTTCTTGGCGGCGACGATCGCGCCGTCGGCCATCTCCTGGAAGGCGTTCTGGTTGTTCGCCGCGACGATCATCGCGAGCTTGGGCGTGGTCGTCGCCGCGCCCGATGTGCTGGCCACAACGGCGAGCGCTGCCGCCGCAACGGCGACGGCGGCGCCCGCCCTGTAGCGCGTCACTCTCGGAACTCTCAACATGCTTCTCTCCTCCGCCTCGTTTGGTGTGGTTTTCGGCCGGCGCGGGAGGGCGCAGGCCTGCTAAGTGGGTGCCAGCGCTCCTACGCTCGTCGCCGTCCCGCGCGCACGACGCTGTCGACGGAGACCGCCGCGAGGATCACGACGCCGAGCGCGAACTGGGTCCAGTTCTCGCTGATCGAGAAGTAGGTCAGACCGCTCTGGATGACGCCGCTCAAGAGCACCGCGCCGACCATCGCCCCGATCACGGTGCCGGTGCCGCCGCGCATCGGCGTGCCGCCGATGATCACCGCGGCGATCGCGAGCAGGTTGTCCGAGCCGCCCACGGTCGGGTCGGCATCCTGGAAGAAGATCAGCACGAGCAGCCCGGCGAGGCCGGCGACGACGCCTGCGAGCAGGAACGCCTGGTAGGTCACGCGCGGGATCGAGATGCCCGAGAAGTGCGCCGCCTCGGGGTTTGAGCCGATCGAGCGCACGCGGTAGCCAAACGGCGTGAAGCGCAGGACGATCGTCAGAACGATCGCGAACAGCACCATCAGCCAGAAGGCGATCGGAATGCTCAGGATGTTGCCGCTGAGCGACGTGAAGAAGGAGTTGTGCAGGGCGTGGTTGCCCTTGATCGGGACGTCGTTGTTGGTGTAGCCGATGATCACCGTGTTGCTCGCGTTGAGCCCCTGGTTGAGGCCGTTGTAGGCAAACAGCGTCGCCAGCGTGGCCAGCAGAGCGTTGATCCGAAGCGTCTGCACCAGGAAGCCGTTGACGAGGCCCATCAGCCCGGCACAGCCGAGCGCCGCAAGCGCGGCAAGCCAGGGGTTCCAGCCCTGGTTCATCAGCAGCGCTCCGATCGCGGCCGTCAGCGCGAGGATCGAGGAGACCGACAGGTCGAGCTGGCGCATCGCGATCAGGAACGTCATGCCGCAGGCGATCACGCCGACGTACACGGAGTTCTGCAGGACGTTCTGGATCTCGTGTGTGCTGAAGAAGCCGGGATGGGTGATCGCGAACAGGGCGAGCACGAGGCCCAGCGCGATCAGCACGCTCGTCGACTCGCCCTCGAAGAGGCCCCGGTAGAGCTGGCGGGCGGACGGAATCCGCCGCTGCGGCTCGAGCGCCATCTCGCCCTCGCTCGGCACGCCCGGGACCGCCGGCCCGGCGCCGGGCGCGGTCTCTGAGTCAGGCGTTCTCGGGGGTGTGCTCACGCGCGGGCCTCCTCTTCGGCGTCGGCTCCAACCTCGGCGAGCGCTGCCTCGAGCGCGGGCAGGGTGCCGTTGCCGAGC
This sequence comes from Solirubrobacteraceae bacterium, assembly GCA_036267075.1. Classification (GTDB taxonomy): domain Bacteria; phylum Actinomycetota; class Thermoleophilia; order Solirubrobacterales; family Solirubrobacteraceae; genus Palsa-513. The sequence goes on along the minus strand of DATAWT010000059.1, from coordinate 66,458 downwards.
ACCAGGGCGCCGACCGTGCGGGCGGAGCGCGCCAGCTGCGCGCGCAGCACGCGCGCGGCAAGCTCGGCCTCGCCGGCTTCGCATGCCTCGATGATCCCGGCGTGCTCCGCGTCGCCCTGAGCGTGCCCTGCGGCGCCGTCTGAGCCGACCGAGATACGTCGATAGCGGTCAGCCCGCGCCATCAGCGTCTCGATGTGGTCGCGAAGCGGCTTGGGCGCCCCGCTGATCAACAGCAGATGGAACGCCTCGTGAGCGCGCTCCCAGGCCGAGCGGTCCCAGATCGAATCCTCGTCGTCCTGCGGCATCGCGGCGAGGCGCATCGCGGCGAGGCGCTCGCGCAGTTCGCCCAGATCGCCGAATGAGAGTCGCGGCACGGTGAGGCGCAGGGCCAGTGGCTCCAGCAGCACACGCGCTGCGTAGACGCTGTCAAGGTCGTCGCACGCCAATGGCCGCACGCGGGGACGGCGGTTTCGCCGCGACTCGACGAGGCCCTCAGCCTCAAGACGCCGGAGCGCCTCGCGAAGGGGGGTGGTGCTGACGCCTGTGAGGCGGGCGAGCTGCACCTGCGACAGCTGCGAGCCGGCCTCGAGTTCGCCGGCGAGGATCAAGCTGCGAAGCGCCGCATGCGCGCGCTCCACCGCGTCGGGCGCGCTCACCTATCCGGCTCCGAGCGGGGTCGCCGCCGAAGGAGCGGCGGGAGGGAGGAACGAGCCGCGGCAGCGACGCCGCTCGTGAGCCGGACCTTCTCCATCCATCCACGTCAACTGTATCCAACTTCGCGCCCAAAGTCTATAGACATGACGTCCGTCAATTACGGCTCTATAGAGCCTTAAACGATCGGCAGCGACTGAGGTTTCTATAGCTGCAAACGATTGCTAAGTTCGTTGCCGATCGTTGCTCGCCACTGCCGGCGCCGCTCGCTCGCCACGCGTCTCGGCGCGGCCGCGAATAGGATCGGGGCGGTGAGCGACGAGCGTCTCAGCGAGCTTGCGCGGCTTGGTTCGGCCACGGTCTATGAGGCCGGGGGACGGCGCGGCTACGTCGACGCCGACCTACACCAGATCGTTCCCGGCTCGCGCGCGGCCGGTCCGGCGCGGACGGTTCGCTGCGGCCAGGACGACAACCTCATGGTCCATGCGGTGATGGAGCGCATCGAGCCCGGCGACGTCGTCGTGCTGACGATGCCGAAGCCGGCGGCGGTGGCGCTCGTCGGCGACCTGCTAGCCACCCAGGCCAGGGTCGCGGGCGCGGCGGCGCTGCTGATCGACGCCTCGGTGCGCGACATCGAGGAGCTTCGCGAGATGGGGCTCCCGATCTGGTCGCGCTGGGTCCGCGTGAAGGGGGCCACGAAGACCGTGCCCGGTGAGATCGACGTGCCCGTCGAGGTCGGTGGCGCGGCGATCCGTCCCGGCGACCTCGTCGTGCTCGATGCCGACGGCGTGGCGGTCGTCGAGGCCGAGCGCGTCGATGAAGTCCTCGCGGCCGCGCGCGAGCGCGAGGAGAAGGAGGCGCTCAAGCGCGCGAAGCTGCGGGCCGGAGAGCGTTCCTATGACCTCGACGGCCTGCGCGCCGTCGTTGAGGGATCCGCTTGAGCCAGCCGGACATCGCGCACCTCGGCCCCGTCGAGCTGCTGACCCCCGATCCGGAGCGCAGCCTGCACTTCTTCAGCGAGGTCCTCGGGATGGAGACCGAAGGCAGCGAGGGCTCGTCGGTGTTCCTGCGCGGATGGGGTGACTACCAGCGCTACAGCCTCGTCCTCACCGAGGCGCCGCAGGCGGGACTGGCATGGCTTGGGCTGCGGGCCTGGACTCCCGAGGCACTCGAGCGCCGCGTCGCCGCCGTCGAGGCCAGCGGGCTTGGGATCGGCTGGACCGAGGGGGCGCGCGGGCGCGGGCCGGGCTACCGATTCCACGACCCCGACGGGCACACCTTCGAGCTCTATTACGACGTCCAGCGCTACAGCCCCCCGGAGCAGCTCAAGCCGTCGCTGAAGAACCAGCCCCAGCGCAACGTGGGCCGCGGGGCCGCGGTCAAGCGGCTCGACCACGTCAACGTCCTTGCCGCGGACGTCCGCGCCAACCGCGAGTTCTGCGTCGATCAGCTCGGCTATCGGCTCTATGAGCGCGTCGAGCTCGATGACGGCAGCGAGGCGGGCGCCTGGATGAGCGTCTCGATCGCCGCCCACGAGCTGATCTACACGAGCGACGCCTACCGCGCTCACGGGCGTCTGCACCACCTCGCCTTCTGGGTCGACACGCGCGAGGAGTGCCTGCGCGCCGCCGACCTGTTCCTAGAGAACGAGGTCAAGATCGAGGCCGCGCCCTCAAAGCACGCGATCGCGCAGGGCTTCTTCCTGTACGGGATCGAGCCTGGCGGAAACCGCATCGAGGTGACCACGGGCGGCTATTTCGTCTACGACCCCGAGTACCCGACGATCGTGTGGTCGGAGGCCGAGCGGCGACTCGGGCAGGCGTGGCGCAACCATACGGTCGAGAGCTTTCACACCTACGGCACGCCGGCGATCGAGGGCGAGCTCGCGCCGGTCCAGGAGACGATCAGCGAATGAATGCCGATCACGACGAGATTCGCGCGCTGGTGGAGAACTGGGCGGTCTGGCGCGACGCGCTGGACTGGGAGCGCTTCCGCACCGTCTGGCACGAGGACGGCTGGATGAACGCGACCTGGTTCCAGGGCTCCTTCGAGGACTTCATCCGCGTCAGCGAGGAGGGCTTCGCGCGCGGCGTGCGGATCCTGCACTTCCTGGGCGGCTCCTCGATCGACGTCTCCGGCGAGCGCGCCACGGCGCAGACGAAGATGACGATCTCCCAGCGCGGGCCCGTCGAGGGCGTGATCTGCGACATCGTCTGCACCGGGCGCTTCTTCGACTTCCTCGAGCGCCGCGGCGGGCGCTGGGGGCTCGTGCTGCGCCAGCCGATCTATGAGAAGGACCGCGTCGACCCGCTCGATCCAGCCGTGCGCCTCGAGCTCGATCAGGAGCTGCTCGCCCAGTTCCCGGAGGGCTACCGCCATCTGGCCTACGTGCAGTCACAGATTGGCTACGACGTCAAGCGCGACATGCCCGGGCTGACGGGACCTGAGGTCGAGGCGCTCTACGCGCGCGGCCGGGCGTGGCTCGCCGGCGAGCCGCTCGGCTAGACCGTCGACACCATCCCGCCGTCGACGCGGTAGTCGGCGCCCGTGACCTGTCGGGCGCGATCTGAGGCCAGGAAGACGATCATCGCGGCGACGTCCTCGGGTGCGCCGAGGCGCCCGAGCGGCATCCCGCGCACGTCGCGGACGAAGCGCTCGATCGCCGCCTCGCGGTCGATGCCCCACCGCGCGGCCATCTCGTCGATGAACTCACCGCTCTCCCACGGTGCGGTGCGCGTCGGGCCCGGCGAGATCGTGTTGGAGCGGATCCCGCGCGCGGCGAACTCGCTCGCCAGCGCTTTTGAGAGCAGGCGGATCATGCCCTTGGTCAGCGCGTAGTCGACGAAGAACGGGCCGGGCATGTGGCCGGCGTCCGAGGAGAGGCTGATGATCGAGCCGCGGCCGTGCTCGAGCATCGCCGGGATCGCGCTGCGGCAGCAGCGCACCATGCTGAAGAAGTTGAGCTCGAAGAGATCGCGCCAGTCGCGGTCTGACACCGACAGAAAGCCGTCGCGGTGCGGGCAGACGCCCACGTTGTTGACGAGCACGTCGATCGCGCCGAACTGCTCGATCGTGAACGCGACCGCGCTCTGCGGGCCGCCCTCGACGGAGAGGTCGACCTCCAGCAGCGCGACGCCGTCACCGGCGGCGGCCGCCGGGTCAAGGTCGGCGGCGGCGACGAGTGCTCCCTCCGCGCGCAGTGCGCGGACGCTCGCGAGGCCGATCCCGGAGCCGGCGCCGGTGACGAGGGCGCAGCGGCCGGATAACTCAAGATCCATCGCGTGAATCCAATCACTGTGCAGCCGCGCCGTGTCAGGGGGTAGCGTGTGCGCCAGATGACCGACTGTTCACCCAGCGAACGGCGATGGCGGAGATCCTCGAGCTGAACCAGGCGGTCGCCGAGCTGGTGCACGACGGGGACTCGGTCGCGCTCGAGGGCTTCACGCACCTGATCCCGTTCGCCGCCGGGCACGAGCTGCTGCGCCAGGGCCGCCGCGACCTCGAGCTGATCCGGATGACCCCGGATCTCCTCTACGACCAGATGATCGGCATGGGAGCCGCGCGCCGGCTCGTCTTCTCCTACGGCGGCAACCCGGGCGTGGGCTCGCTGCACCGCTTCCGCGATGCGATCGAGAACGGCTGGCCGCACGCGATCGAGATCGAGGAGCACAGCCACGCCGGGATGGCGAATCGCTACGCCGCCGGCGCCGCCGATTTGCCGTTTGGGATCCTGCGCGGCTACGCCGGCACCGACCTCGCCGCGCACACCACGGTCCGCTTCATCGAATGCCCGTTCACCGGCGAGCGGCTAGCCGCCGTCGCGGCGCTGCGCCCGGACGTGGCGATCGTCCACGCCCAGGAGGCCGACCGCGAGGGCAACGTCTCGCTGTGGGGGATACCGGGCGTGCAGAAGGAGGCGATCCTCGCCTCGCGCCGCTCGCTTGTGACGGTCGAGCGGATCGTCGATCGGATCGAGCCGCGGCCGGGCTCGCTGATCGTGCCGGGCTGGGCCATCGACGCGGTGGCGGCGGCTCCGGGCGGCTCGCAGCCCTCCTACAGTCAGGGCGTGACGGAGCGCGACAACGACTTCTATCGCCGCTGGGACGAGATCAGTCGCGACCGCGAGCGCTTCGCCGAATGGATGGAGGAGAACGTGCTCGAGACGGCGGGCGCACGATGAGCCTGACCGCGAGCACCGACGAGATCCAGACGATCGTGGCGGCGCGATTCCTGTCCGCCACGCGGACCGTGTTCATCGGCGTCGGGCGGCCGAGCACGGCGGCGATCCTCGCCCGCATGGTCCACAACCCGTCGCTCGTCCTGATCTACGAATCCGGAACGATCGGCGCCAAGCCGTTCCACATCCCGCTCTCGATCGGCGACGGCGAGCTTGCCGAGACCGCCGACGCCGTGGTGTCGGTACCCGAGATGTTCAACTACTGGATCGGCCCGGGCCGCGTCGACGTCGCCTTCCTCGGCGCCGCACAGGTCGATCGCTACGCCAACCTCAACTCGACCGTGATCGGCGACTACGATCACCCGCGAACGCGCCTGCCTGGCGCCGGCGGGGCGCCCGAGATCGCCTCGAGCTGCGGCGAGGTGATCGTCGTGGCGGCCCACAACCGCCGGACCCTCGTCGAGAAGCTCGATTTCGTGACGACCGTCGGCCACGGCGACGGTCCCGGGTCGCGCGAGGCGCTCGGCCTGCGCGGACGCGGCCCGACCGCGGTGATCACCGACCTCGGCGTGCTCGAGCCCGATCCGCAGACCAAGCAGCTCGCGCTCACCCAGCTGCATGAGGGCGTCAGCGCCGAGCAGGCGTGTGAGGCGACCGGCTGGGATCTCGCCGTCGCGGATGCGCCGCGAACCACCGAGCCGCCGAGCGATCAGGAGCTCGAGGCACTGCGCGAGCTGCTTGCGCGATGACCGAGGCGTTCGTATACGAGGCGGTCAGGACGCCCTTCGGGCGCTTCGGCGGAGCGCTCGCCGGGGTGCGCCCCGACGATCTGGCGGCGCATGCGCTGCGCGTCCTGCTCGAGCGCGGCGGCGTCAGCGACCCCGGGCTGATCGACGATGTCTTCCTCGGCGACGCCAACGCAGCCGGCGAGGACAACCGCGATGTCGCGCGCATGGCCGTTCTGCTCGCGGGCCTTCCGACCTCGGTCACGGGTGTGACGGTGAACCGCCTCTGCGGATCGAGCCTCGAGGCCGCGATCCAGGCGATGCGCACGATCCGCTGCGGCGAGGCGAGCCTCGTCGTCGCCGGCGGCGTCGAGTCGATGAGCCGCGCCCCGTGGGTGCTGCTGAAGCCCTCGCGCGCCTATCCGGCGGGGCATGAGACGCTCCACTCGAGCACGCTCGGATGGCGGATGGTCAATCCGCGGATGCCCGAGCAATGGACGATCTCGCTCGGTGCGAGCGCCGAAAAGCTCGCCGAGATGTACTCGATCTCGCGCGAGTCCCAGGACGAGTTCGCGCTGCGCAGCCACCGCCTCGCTCTCGCGGCATACGAGGAGGGGGTCCTCGCGGAGGTCGTCTCGGTTCCTGGCACCGAGCTCGAACGCGACGAGTCGATCCGCGCGGACACGACGCTTGAGAAGCTGGCCGAGCTGCCCGCGGCGTTCGTCGACGGCGGGACGGTCAGTGCCGGCAACTCCTCGCCGCTCAACGACGGCGCGGCGATGACGCTGATCGGCGATGAGCAGGCCGGCCGCTCGCTCGGCCGCGAGCCGCTCGCGCGGATCGCCTCAAGCGCCTCCCACGGCGTCGACCCCGACGTCTTCGGGATCGCGCCCGTCGAGGCCGCCAACAAGGCGCTGCGGCGAGCCGGGATCGGCTGGGGCGACGTCGCCTGCGTCGAACTGAACGAGGCCTTCGCCTCGCAGTCGCTGGCCTGCCTCGCGGGCTGGCCCGACCTCGACCCCGAGCTCGTCAACGTCCGCGGCGGCGCGATCGCGATCGGACACCCGCTGGGAGCGTCCGGGGCGCGCGTGCTGGGCCGCCTCGCGCACGAGCTGCACGCGCGGGGCGGGGGCTACGGTGTAGCTGCAATCTGTATAGGCGTTGGCCAGGGCCTCGCCGTGATCCTGGAGGGATAGGAGAGAGATGACCCAGACAGAGGCCGAGCCGAGGCAGATCTATGACCCGGTCATCGACACGCCGCCCTGCTACATCCGCGAGCCGGCCGGCATCCACCCGCCGCTTGACTCCCCCGGATACAAGTCCACGCAGCTGCGCCACCCCAAGCAGCCGCTCGTCTACCTGCCGCAGAACATCACCGAGCTGACGGGCCCGGCGCTCGGACCGGCGGTGATCGTCGGCGAACTCGACCACGACCTCACGCGCCAGCACGAGGGCGAGCCGATCGGCGAGCGGATGACGATCAGCGGTCGCGTGTTCGACACCGAGGGCAAGCCGCTCCGCAACACGCTCGTCGAGATCTGGCAGGCCAACGCGTGCGGGCGCTACCGCCACCGCTGGGACCGCTTCCCGGCGCCGCTCGACCCCAATTTCAGTGGCGCTGGACGGTGCGTGACCGACGACGAGGGCCGCTACCACTTCGTCACGATCAAGCCGGGTCCCTACCCGTGGGGCAACCACTACAACGCCTGGCGCCCGGCGCACATCCACTTCTCGCTGATGGGCCGAGCGTTCGCGCAGCGGCTCGTGACGCAGATGTACTTCCCCGGCGACCCGCTCTTCCCCTACGACCCGATCTTCAACTCGGTGCCGGATGAGCGTGCTCGCGAGCGGCTGGTCTCGAGCTTCTCGATCCATGGCTCCCAGCCCGACTGGGCGCTCGCCTACGAGTGGGACATCTTCCTGCGCGGGCCCGGCTCGACGCCGTTTGAGGAGGCGCTGTGATCTTCCCGACGACACCTTCACAGACGGTCGGCCCGTACTTCGCGATCGGCATGCCCTGGCCCGAGGGACCGCACGCGATCGCGCCCGGCACGGCCGGAGCGATCACGATCCGCGGCACGATCTACGACGGGCGCGGCGAGCCGATCCCCGACTACCTGCTCGAGACCTGGCAGTGCGACCCGGCTGGGCGCTTCGCCGATCTGTGGGGCTACGGCGGGCCGTCCGAGGTCGCGGGCTTCCGCGGCTTCGCGCGGGCGGGCGAGGAGGATGGCGACGGGACGTTTGAGATCGTGACTCTCAAACCCGGCGCGCTGACGATGCCAAGCGGCGCCGTCGCAGCCCCCCACATCGACGTGTCCGTGTTCGCGCGCGGCATGCTCCACCGCGTCGTCACGCGCTGGTACTTCGCCGATGAGGAGGAGGCCAACGCCGCCGACCCGGTCCTCGGCCGCGTGACGGCCGAGCGTCGAGCGACCCTGGTCGCGGAGCCCGCCGAGGGCGGCTACGCGATCGACGTGCGTCTTCAGGGGGACGGCGAGACGGTCTTCTTTGACGTCTGAGATGGACCCGGACGACCTCTTCGGCGCGCTCTATGCCCGCGGCGGTGCCGCCGAGGCGGTGTCGGGCGGTGCCTGGCTGCAGGCGATGCTCGACGTCGAGGCGTCGCTCGCGCGGGCCTGCGCCGCGGAGGGGCTGATCCCGCCGCGCTCCGCCGAGGCGATCGGCGCCGCCTGCGATGCCGCGAGCTTCAACCTCGCAGCGATCGCCGCCGCGACCGCCGAGTCGGCTACGCCGGTGATCGCGCTCGTCGCGCGCCTGCGCGAGCTCGTCGGCCCCGAGCACGCCGCGCACGTCCACCTCGGCGCGACGAGCCAGGACGTGATCGACACGGCCGCGATGCTCGTCTCAAGGCGCGCGCTTGAACCGCTGCTGGCCGATGCGGACAGCGCCGCTCGGGGCGCGGCGGCGCTCGCCGCCGAGCACGCCGCCACGCAGATGGCGGCGCGGACGATCCTCCAGCAGGCACAGCGCTCCACCTTCGGAGTGCGCGCGGCCGGCTGGCACACGGGGCTGCGCGAGGCCACGGCGCTGCTTCGCGCGACGTCCTCGGCTCGGCTTGCGGTGCAGATGGGCGGTCCGGTCGGGACGCGCTCGCCGGAGATCGCGGCGCGCGTGGCAGCCGATCTCGGTCTCGCCGAGCCCGTCATGCCGTGGGGGGCGATCCGAAACCGCCCCGCCGAGCTCGCCTGTGCGCTCGGGATCCTGGCCGGCGTGCTCGCCAAGATCGCTCGCGACACGACCCTGTTCGCCCAGAACGAGGTGGCTGAGCTGCGCGAGGGCGGCGGCGCGGGCCGCGGCGGCTCCTCGGCGATGGCTCACAAGCGAAACCCCGTCGCGAGCGTCGCCGTGCTCGCCGCCGCCAAGCGCGTGCCGGGACTCGTTTCGACGATGCTCGCGGGGATGGAGCAGGAGCACGAGCGCGCCGCAGGGGCGTGGCAGGCCGAGTGGGGGACCCTCTCCGAACTGCTCGCCCTGACCGGCTCCGCAGCCGCCTGGGGAGCCGACCTGCTCGGCGGCCTCGAGGTCGATACCGCGGCGATGGCCAGACACGCCGAGGGTCTCGACGGCGAACTCGCGGGCGCGGGCCCGCTGATCGAACGAGCGCTGCGCGCATGAGCGAACCGGCCGTTCTGAATCATCTGATCAGCGGTGCCGACGGCGCTCCGCCGCTGTTGCTCGGCGGTTCGCTCGGCACCAACCTGGCGATGTGGGAGCCCGAGCTGAGTGCGCTTGAGCCCACCCGGCGCGTGATCCGCTTCGACCACCGTGGCCACGGCGGCTCGGCGATCCCGTCGCGGCCGTGGGAGATCGCGGACCTCGGCCACGACGTGCTCGCGCTGATCGACTCACTCGGCTATGAGCGCGTCGCCTACGCCGGCGTGTCGCTCGGCGGGATGGTCGGCATGTGGCTTGCCGCGAACGCCCCGGAGCGCGTCGAGCGCCTCGTCGTCATCTGCAGCTCGGCGCGGATCGAGCCGCCCGAGGTCTGGGCGGAGCGTGCACGGACCGTTCGCGAGGCCGGCAGCGTCACGGTCGTCGCCGACGCGGTGATCGAGCGCTGGTTCACGCCCGAGTACGCGCGTTCGAGCCCGGAGGTGATGAGCTGGATGCTTGAGATGCTGCGCGGCTGCCCGGCCGAGGGCTATGCCGCCTGCTGCGAGGTGATCGAGCGGCTCGACCTGCGCGGGGAGCTGGCTCGGATCAGGACCGCGACGCTCGTCGTCGGCGCGGCCGAGGACCCCTCGACGCCGCCATGGCACTCCGAGGCGATCGCCACCGCGATACCGGGCGCGCGCCTGGTGGTGCTCGAGCACGGCGCGCACCTTGCCGCCGTCGAGCGGCCCGACGAGGTCTCGTCGCTGATCCTGGAGCACCTCGCTTGAGCGATGAGACCTACGAGCAGGGGATGGAGGTTCGCCGCGCGGTGCTCGGCGACGAGCACGTCGACCGCGCGGTCGAGCGGACGTCGGAATTCACCAAGCCGTTCCAGGACTTCATCACCCGCTACGCGTGGGGGACGATCTGGGCGCGGCCGGGCCTCGACCGGCGGATGCGCAGCGCGGTGACGCTCGCGGCGCTGACGGCGCTGGGCCGCGAGCACGAGATCGCGATGCACGTGCGGGCGGCGCTGCGAAACGGCCTCTCGCCCGAGGAGATCGGCGAGGTCCTGCTGCACACCTCGATCTACGCCGGCGTTCCGGTGGCCAACCGGGCCTTCGCGATCGCCGACGAGGTCTTGCGCGACGGATGACGGCGACCGCCCCCCGGCCGGCGGCGCCGCCGCGCGAGTTCGTGCAGTCGCTTTCGCGCGGCCTCGCGGTGATGCGGGCCCTGAGCGGGCCGCGACCGCTGACGCTGAGCGACGTCGCGCGCTCCAGCGGCCTCTCGCGTGCCGCCGCGCGGCGCTTCCTCCTGACGCTTGAGCAGCTCGGGTACGTGCGGGCGGAGGACGGCCGCTTCGCCCTGACGCCGCGGGTGCTCGAACTGGGCTTCGCATACCTCTCGGCGCTCGGCCTGCCCGAGCTCGCGCAGCCTCACCTCGAGCGCCTTGTCGAGGAGGTTCGCGAGTCATCGTCGGTGTCGGTGCTCGACGGGAGCGAGATCGTCTACGTCGCGCGCGTGTCGACGCGGCGGATCATGAACGTGACGATCAGCGTCGGGACGCGCTTCCCGGCGCAGGCCACCTCGATGGGGCGGGTCCTACTCGCCGACCTCGGCCGCGAGCGCTGCGAGGAGATCCTGCCGCTCGCCGGCGAGGAGCTTCGCCTGGAGCTTGACCGCGTCGCGGCTCAGGGGCACGCGATCGTCGATCAGGAGCTCGAGTCGGGGCTTCGCTCGGTCGCCGCGCCGATCCGCGACCGCGATGGCCGCGTCGCCGCGGCCGTGAACCTCGCCGTCTCGGCCGAGCGGCGCACCGTCGAGGCGATCAGGGCCGAACTTCTGCCGCCACTCCTTCGCACCGCCGCCGCGATCGAGCGCGACCTCGGCGCGCGCGCCTGATCAGGGCCGCTTGGCGACCGGCGCGAGCGACGCGCCGGTGAGGGCGACGAGCTCGGCGCCCGCCAGCGGGAAGACGGCGTGCGGGGTGCCGGCGGCGGCCCACAGCTCGCCGAAGCCGACGAGCTCGCTGTCGGCGATCGTGCGGATCGGCTCGGCGTGAGCGATCGGCGGCACCCCGCCGATCGCGAAGCCGGTCCGCTCGCGGACCCATTCGGCCTGCGCGCGCTCGACCGGCTCGCCGGCCACCGCGGCGAGCAGACCCTCATCGACACGGCTGTCGCCGTCGACGAGGACGAGGATCGGCTCGCCCGAGCGCGAGCCCCGAAAGACGAGCGACTTGACGATCTGGCGTTGTTTGACGCCGAGCGCGGCGGCGGCTTCGGCGGCGCTTCGCGCCGAGTCAGACAGCACACGCACATTGCCGCTGTGGCCGGCGGCGGCGATCGCGTCGGCGACGCGCTGCGCCGCGCGGGGCAGGGTTGGCTCCGCGGCCATGCCCTGCATTCTCACCGACTCAGCGGCGGTGTGTCTGGGGGTGCGGATGGGCCGTCTCGGGTTCGCGGCGCGCACCCTGGCGGCGTCCGGCCTTGAGGCGGTCCGGCGCCGTGCGCCGGATGTGGCGGTGCCTGGGGACCCACTCGCGAAGGATCGTCCGCAGCACCCGCCAGCCGTCGGCGAAGGTCCTGAGGTTGCTCTTGCCGTGGATCCGCGCGAGCTCGAAGCTTGCGACCTCGGTCACGCGAAGCCCCGCCTTCGCTGCGCGCAGGTTGAGGAGCGTCTCGACTTCGAAGCCGTCGATGTCGACGTCGAGCAGTGGTAGGCAGCGACGCCAGAAGGCGTTGTAGCCGTAGCAGAGGTCGGTGTAGCGCGTCCCGTACAAGCGGTTCGCAAGCCAGGTCAGCACGTGGTTGCCGGCACGACGCAGATGCGTCATGTCGTGGCTCCCGCCGCCCTGGATGTGACGCGTCCCCTTCGCGAAGTCGGCGCCGCTCAGCAGCGCTCCGACGAAGGCCGGGATCTCGCGCGGGTCGGCCGATCCGTCGGCGTCGAGGGTGACGATGATGTCCCCCTCCGCGGCGGCGAAGGCGCACGCCAGCGCGTTGCCCTTACCCGCTCGGGTCTGCTTGATGACCTTCACGTCTGGGCGGATGCGGCGCGCGACGTCCTCGGTGTCGTCCGTCGAGTGGCCCGGGATCAGCACGACCTCAAAGACCGTGTCCGGCAGGTTCGTCAGGACGTGGAGGAGGTTGGGCCCCTCGTTGAGCGCCGGGATCAGGACGGTCACGCGGGCGGAATGGTTCCCGCGACGCCCGCGGCCCTTGCGGCGCTCCTTGCCCGCCGCCTTCTGCTCGCGCCGGTCCTCCTCGATGCGCCGCGCGGGCCTGGCGCCGACTTCGTGACTGGTCGTCCTGCTCGTCGGCTCGTCCATGGAGTGGAAGCCTCGACGCCGGCCCGGTCCGCGCTTGAGATGCTGCAGCGCGCCTGGACGAATTGGCCATCGTTATTACGACGAGCACGGCGCCGCCGATAAGGGGGCTATGTCGGAAGCCACAACCACCTCCGCCGCGCCCGAACCCCAGAGCCTCCAGCGCCGCCCGGCGGTACGTCTCGGCGACATCGTCGTCGGCCTCGGCTTCGCCGATCGCGAAACGGTCGAGGCGATCGCGCAGTCCGCCCGCGAGAGCGGCGAACAGATCGGCCAGGTGCTGCTCGAGCGCGGCGTGATCACGCCCGACCAGCTGGCGGTCGCGATGGCCAAGCGCTTTGGTCTGCGCCACCTCTCAGGCGACGACCTGGTGCTCGACCCCGACGCCGCGCAGCTCGTCTCGCTCGCCGCCGCGCGGCGCATGCGCGCCGTCCCGATCGGATTCGCCGGCGACCACCTGCTGCGAGTCGCCGTCGCGAGCCCCGACAACTACCTCGCGCTCGAGGACGTCTCGATGTTCACGGGCATGCAGATCGAACCCGTCGTCGTCTCCGCTGAGGATCTCGACCAGCTCCTCAAGCGCCTCAGCGTTCTCGACGGCGAGTCGGTCGAGGACGAGGCGACGCTCGAGGCCGACGACACGACCCATTTCGAAAGCCCCGACGACGCGCCGACGATCAAGCTCGTGCGCTCGATCATCTCCGAGGCCGTCGATCGCGGCGTCTCCGACGTTCACTTCGCTCCCGGCGAGGGCGGCACGCTGTCGGTCCGCTTCCGCATCGACGGCGTGATGGTCGATGGCGCGCGCGTCCCGCGCAGCCAGGCGCCGGCGGTGATCTCGCGCATCAAGATCCTCGCCGACCTCGACATCTCCGAGAAGCGTCTGCCGCAGGACGGCCGCATCGGCATCGTCATCGAGGACCGCCGCGTCGACATCCGCGTCGCGGTCGTCCCGCTCGTCGGCGGCGAGGCTGCAGTTCTGCGGATCCTCGACGCGGGCCGCTCGCCGCTCTCGCTCGACGATCTCGGGATGACCGAGGACGACCGCACGCGGCTTGCCGAATCGCTCGGATCGACCCACGGCGGGATCCTCGCCACCGGCCCGACCGGCTCGGGCAAGACGACCTCGCTCTACGCGATGATGGCGCTCGCGCGCTCGCCGGAGAAGACGCTGATGACGATCGAGGATCCGGTCGAGTACCGCCTGACGGGCATCAACCAGATCCAGGTCTCAGAGCGCACCGGCCTCTCGTTTGCGACCGGCCTGCGGGCGATCGTTCGCGCCGACCCCGACATCATCATGGTCGGCGAGATCCGCGACCGCGAATCGGCTCACATCGCGATCGACGCGGCCCTGACCGGCCACCTCGTGCTCTCGACGCTGCACACCAACGACGCCCCCGCGGCGCCGATGCGCCTCGTCGACATGGGCATCGAGCCCTACCTCGTCGCCTCCTCGATCAACTGCGTCATCGCCCAGCGGCTGGCGCGCCGCGTCTGCTCGACGTGCCGGCAGGCCGTCACGGTCGCCGGATCGGCGGTCGGTCTGGCTGATGGCGAATGCGAGATCTATGAGGCCGCCGGCTGCCCGCGCTGCCGAAACACCGGCTACCGCGGCCGCATCGGCCTCTACGAGGTGATGAACGTCAGCGAGGAGATCCGCTCGCTGATCGTCTCGCGCGCCCCGGCCCAGGAGATTGCGGCGGTCGCCGTCGCCCAGGGCATGGCGACGCTTCGCGATGACGGCTTCACCAAGGTACGCGAAGGCGCGACGACGCTCGTCGAGCTGACGCGCGTGCTCGGCTGAGCGCCTTCAGACCGCCGCGGCCATGCGCTGCACGGCCTCGGTGATGATCTGCGGCGAGGTGGCGAGATTCAGGCGGGCATGGCCCGCCCCGCCGCTGCCGAACGTCGGCCCGGAGCTCAGCGCGACACGCGCGCGCTCGAGGAAGATCGCCGCCGGGTCATCGCCCAGCCCGAGCGCGCGGCAGTCGATCCACGCCAGATAGGTGCCCTGCGGGGCGCGGTAGCCGGCCTCGGGAAGATGCTCGGCAAGCAGTTCGCCAAGCAGCCGGCGATTGGCGTCGAGCTCCGGTAGCAACGCATCAAGCCACGGCTCGCCGTGCTCGAGCGCCGCGACGTGTGAGAGCACCCCGAAGTGGCTTGCGCCGTGGCGCACGGCGTCGGGAAGTCTCGCCAGCTCGCCCGCCGCCTCGGGGCCGGCCACGGCGAGCGCCGCCTTCAGGCCGGCGAGATTCCAGCCCTTCGAGGCTGACAGGAGCGCGAAGGCGTTCGCCCCGACCGGCAGCGACAGGTAGGGCACATGGACGTGGCCGTAGACGATCGGCGCGTGTATCTCATCGACCAGCACGCGCACGCCGTGCGCGGCGGCCAGCTCGCCGGCCGTTTCGAGCTCCGCGCGGGTGTGGACGGTGCCGGTCGGATTGTGCGGGCTGCACAGCAGCAGCGCCGCGCGCGCTCCGCCGGCGCTGGCCTCCGCGAGCGCGGCTTCGAGCGCGCCGGGATCGATGCGGTGGTCGGCGCCGAGCGGCGCCTCGACGACGCGGCGCCCGCTGTGGGCGATGAACGCGTAGAAGGGGAAGTAGACGGGCGAGTTGACGACGACGCAGTCGCCAGGCGAGCTGACGAGGCCGAGCATCTCGACGATGCCGCGCATCACGTCGGCGACCGGCGCCATCGCCGCGGCGTCGGCGTCCCAGCCCCAGCGCCGCTTCGCGAACGCCGCCATCACGGCCGCGTAGTCGTCGAGCTCGGGATAGCCGGTGTCGCCCCGATCGACGGCCTCGCGCAGCACGGCGGCGATCGGCTCGGCGAGCGGCACGTCCATCTCGGCGACCCACAGCGGCAGGACGTCAGGTCCGAAGTGGCGCCATTTGGTGCTCCGCCGGGCGCGCAGCTCGTCGATCGTCAGCGCGTTCAGCACCCCGCTCATGGGAGCGGACGCTATCGGGCGCCGCGCGAACACGGTGTCCTCCGCGGGCTCGCCCGAAGCCGAGGTCGCGGGTGTGAGAGGCTGCCGTTGTGGACGTCCTCATCTACGCGGACACCGAACGCTCGGCGGCGCTTCGCCACGAGCTGCCGCTCGATATCGGCGATCCGTTTCTGTACCTCGAGACCGGCGGCCGGCGCGCGGTTCTGACGGGAGTGCTCGAGGCCGACCGGATCGCGGAGGTCGCGCCGGACGTCGAGATCCTCGACATCGAGAACTTCGGTTTGGTCGAGCTGCTCCGCGCCGGCCACCCGCGGGTGTGGATCGAGCGCGAGCTGTGCCTGCGTGCGGCGACGGCGCTCGGCGTGAGCGAGGCCGCGGTTCCCGGTGAATTCCCGCTGGCGCTCGCCGATCACCTGCGCGCGTCGGGGATCGCGCTGCGCCCCGACGATGAGCACTTCTTCGCCAGGCGGCGCAGCAAGAACGCCGCTGAGCTGGCCGGAATCCGCCGCGCCGCCGACGTGGCGGTCGCCGCGATGCGCGAAGCCGCGCGGATGCTGCGCGAAGCGGAGATCAGCGGCGAGCGGCTGGTCACCGAGGGCCGCGAGGAGCTGACGGCGGAGTCGGTCCGCGCGCGTATCCGCGAGGTCTGCGCCAATGCCGGCGCGCCCGTCCCCGAGGGCACGATCGTGCGTGCCGCTCTGCCCGGGGCGGCCTTCGGCCACGACCCCGGCCACGGGCCGCTGTTCGCCAACGCCCCGGTGCACATCGATCTGTGGCCGCGCGATGAGCGTTCGGGCTGCTTCGCGGACATGACGCGGATCTTCGTCCGCGGCCATGTCAGCGATTCCTACGCGCAGCTGCAGTCGCTCGTGCTCGCCGCCCACGAGGAGGTTTGCGCCGCCGTCGCCCCGGACGTGGTCTGTGGCGACCTCTACGGCCTTGTCTGCGATCGCTTCGAGGCCGCGGGTCACGCGACGCGCCGCACGCATGAAGGCGAGGAGCCGCTGCGGGAGGGCTTCCTCTTCGCACTCGGGCACGGCGTCGGGCTCGAGGTCCACGAGGAGCCGATCGTGAGCCTCAGCGTCTCCGAAAAGCTTGTCGAGGGCGATGTGATCGCCATCGAGCCAGGACTCATCTCGCCGAGCGTGGGAGGCGCCGGCGTCGAGGACACGCTGCTTGTGACATCCGGAGGATCCGAGCGCCTGACAGGCAAGCTCGGCTACGACCTCCACCCCTAGCTCATCCATCCAAACAGGAGCGCCCTGCACATGACCGCTTTCCCCGAGTCGCACCGCGACCTGCTCGAGGCCACGATGCCCGGCGTGCTGACGACGTTCGCGCCGTCCGGCTACCCGCAGTCGACGGCGATCGTCTTCCTCCAGGACGACGACGGCGACGTCAAGTTCTCGCTCAATGAGACGCGCAAGAAGGTCCGCAACCTGCGCAGCGACCCGCGTTGCACGTTCTTCCTGCTTGACCTCCAGAACCCGGGGCGCTACCTCGAGATCCGCGCCGACGCCGACGTCCAGCCCGATCCCGGCAAGGTCTTCGCGGCCAAGGCCGGCGCGAAATACGGGCAGGACTTCACCCGCCACGACGGAGCTGGTGAAGAGCGCGTCATCGTGACGCTGCGCCCGGTCGCGGTCAACGCCGTCGACCTCACGCGCTAGCGGTGGCTGCGGGTAGGATCCCGGCCGAGATGAAGCAGGTCTCGGCCGCGGGGGAGGCATTCGCTCTCCTGCGCGAGCGGATGTCCGAGCTCGCCGATCTTGAGGCGATCTCGGGGCTGCTCGACTGGGATCAGGAGACGATGATGCCGGCGCACGGCGCGCGCGCCCGCGCCGAGCACGTCGCCACGGTCGAGCGCCTCCATCACGAGCGCCTGACGGCCCCGGAGGTCGGCGTCTGGCTCGACTCCCTCAACGGCGACGCACTCGACGACGCGGCGGCGATGAGCGCTGAGCCGGCCGACGCGGCCGACCGCGACCACGCCCTGCTGCGCGTCACGCGGCGCGACCGCGGCAAGGCTCTGCGGGTGCCACGCGAGCTCCACGCGGAGCTGGCCCGCGCGCGCTCGACGGGGCAGCACATCTGGGCGAAGGCGCGCAGCGCCGACGACTTCGAGGCATTCCTGCCTCAGCTGCGGCTGCTGATCGAGCTGACCCGCCGCTACGTCGACTGCTTCCCGGACGTCGAGCACCCCTACGACCCGCTGCTTGACGACTACGAGCCGGGCATGCGCACCGCGCAGGTCGTCGAGCTCTTCGCGCGCCTGCGCGAGGGGCTCGCGCCGCTCGTCGCCGAGACCGCGCGGGCGCGCGAGGACGGCCGCGCCCCGGAGCCGCTCGAGGGGCCGTTCTCGACCGACGACCAGCGCCGCCTCGTGCGGCGGATGCTCGCCGACGTCGGCTTCGACCCGCTCGCGGGGCGTCTCGATGAGTCAGAGCACCCGTTCTCGACGACGACCGCGCTCGGCGATCAGCGCATCACGGCGCGCTTCGGCGAGCATTCGCTTGAGGCGATGTTCGCCGGCCTGCACGAGTTCGGGCACGCCCTCTATGACTCCCAGGTCGACCCGGCGCTCGAGCACACGCCGCTGTGCACCGGGGTGTCCTCGGCGGTGCACGAGTCCCAGAGCCGCCTGTGGGAGAACATGGTCGGACGCTCGCGCGCGGGCGCGGAGTACCTGCTGCCGCTCCTGCGTGAGGAGGTCGGCGGCGTCTTCGTGGCGATGGACGCCGATGAGCTCTATCGCCGTGTCAACGTCGTGCGCCCGTCGCTGATCCGCGTCGAGGCCGACGAGGTCACCTACGCCCTCCACATCATCCTGCGCTTCGAGCTCGAGCTCGAGCTGTTCGAGGGCACGCTGCAGGCCGAGGATCTGGCCGGCGCCTGGCGCGAGCGCGCCTCGAGCTACCTCGGGATCGACGTGCCCGACGACGCCCACGGCGTGCTCCAGGACATCCACTGGGCGTTCGGCGGCTTCGGCTACTTCCCGACCTACGCGCTCGGCAACCTGATCGCCGCGATGCTCTGGGCGCGGATCCGCGCCGATGTCCCAGACGTCGACGCGCGGGTGGCGGCGGCGGACTTCGCGCCGCTGCGCGGATGGCTGCGCGAGCATGTGCACCGCTTCGGGCGGATGCTCACCCCGGCCCAGACGCTTCGGCGCGCGACCGGCTCAGCGATCGCCGTCGAGCCGTTCCTTGACTATCTATGGGAGAAGCACGCCGGTGTGCACGGCGTGCGCCGCGACGGGGCGTCCGGAGCCTGAGGAGGAGGAACGCCCCGCCGCGGCGGGAGGGGTAAGCGTTTTAGCTCTTCGCGGCCGGCTCCATGTCCGGCTGCGGCACGATGCGGATGTAGGGGACCGGGGACTCCCAGCTGCCGTAGGTCTCGCGCGCCTCGTCCTCGGTGATCGCGGCGGTCAGGAACACGTCCTCGCCCTGCTTCCACTGGGCCGGCGTCGCCACCTTGTGGCGGGCGGTCAGCTGGAGCGAGTCGATGACCCGCAGGACCTCGTCGAAGTTGCGACCCGTCGTCATCGGGTAGACGAGGATCAGCTTGATCTTCTTGTCCGGGCCGATCACGAACACGTTGCGCACGGTCGCGTTGTCGGCGGGGGTGCGCTCGGTCGCCTCGCCCTCGACGTCGGCGGGGAGCATCCCGTAGAGCTTCGCGACGTTGAAGTCGGAGTCCGCGATCAGGGGATAGTTCGGCGCGGTGCCGACGACCGCCTCGATGTCCTTGGCCCACTTCTCGTGGTTTTCGATTGGGTCGACCGAGACGCCGATGATCTTGACGCCGCGGCGGTCGAACTCAGGCTTGATCGAGGCCATGTAGCCGAGCTCGGTCGTGCAGATCGGCGTGAAGTTGCGGGGGTGCGAGAAGAGGACCGCCCAGGAGTCGCCGATCCAGTCGTGGAAGCTGATCGGGCCCTCCGTGGTCTGGGCCTCGAAGTCCGGCGCAGTCGCGCCAAGTTGAACTGCCATGTCTGTCTCCTTGCTGGTGCAGTGCCCGCGTTGCGGCGGCCGCCGTCGAGGGCAACCGCGTGGCGGCGGGGGTGGATCTATTATGGCAAAAGGCGGGCGGCTTTAGGATAAATCCACGGCGCCGCGGGAGCGTCCACCGGGTGTCCGCGCCGCGCATAGGATGGCGAACAGATGATCAGCCAGACCGCGTTCATCGGCCTCGGGCGGATGGGTATTCCGATGACCGGGCGGCTCGCCGCCGCGGGGGTCGCCGTGCGCGGCTACGACGTCTCAGCGCAGGCGCGCGCGGCTCTCGATGAGGTCGACGGCGCGCGCGCGGCGGCAAGTGCGGCCGAGGCGGCGCAGGGCGCCGCCTCGGTGATCCTGATGCTCCCGACCTCCGACGCCGTCGAGGCGGTGCTGCTCGAGGACGGTCTGCTCGAGGCGCTCGAGCCGCCGACGATCCTGATCGACATGGGCTCCTCGGAGCCGCTTCGAACGCGGGCGCTCGCCGAACGTGCGGCCCAGCGCGGCATCGAGATGCTCGACGCGCCCGTCTCGGGCGGGGTCCGCGGCGCGCTCGAGGGGACGTTGACGATCATGGTCGGCGGGGCCGAGCGCGCATTCGGGGAGTGCCGCGCGATGTTCGACGCGATGGGCGGAAACGTTCGCCACGTCGGCGGCCCCGGCGCGGGTCACGCGCTCAAGGCGCTCAACAACCTCCTCTCGGCGGTGCATCTGCTGGCGAGCTGCGAGGCGCTCGCCGTCGCCGAGCGCTTCGGGCTCGATCCCGCCGTGTTCGTCGACGTCGTCAGCACCTCGAGCGGGCGCAGCGGGTCGGTCGACAACAAGCTGCCCAACTACGTGATCCCGGCCCGGTTCGACTCCGGATTCACGATCGGCCTGATGGTCAAGGACATGGCGATCGCGGTCGCACTCGGCGAGGAGCTCGGTCTTTCGCCAAAGCTCGGCGAGAGCGCGCTAGACGCCTGGAGGCACGCGCGAAGCGCGCTCTCAGACGACGCCGACCACACCGAGATCTCGCGCTGGGTCGAGCTCGCGGAGGCGCGCGGGTGACACTCGCGGGAATCGAGGGGAAGGTCGCGCTGATCACGGGCGCCGCGAGCGGGATCGGCGAGGCGACAGCGCGGCGCCTGGCGGCCGAGGGCGCCTCGGTGGTCATCGCCGACCGCGATCTGGAGGGCGCGCAGGCCGTCGCCGCCTCGCTGGGCGAGGCCGCACTGGCGGTCGAGGCCGACGTCTCAAGCGAAGCGGCGGTCGACGCCGCCCTGCGGGCGGCGGTCGAGCGCTTCGGCCGCGTCGATCTGCATCACCTGAACGCCGGCATCCCGGGCTCGCTCGCGCCTTTTGAGGAGCTCTCGCTCGAGGAGTTCGAGCGCGTCATGAGCATCAACCTGCGCGGCGTCTTCCTCGGCCTGCGCGCGGCCTTCCGCCAGTACCGCCGGCAGGAGGGCGGTGGCGCGATCGCGATCACGGCGTCGATCTCGAGCCTGCGCGGCAGCTCCGATCTGATTCCCTACCACACCTCCAAGCACGGCGTGCTCGGCCTGATGCGCTGCGCCGCGGTGCACGGCGCCGACATCGGCGTGCGCGTCAACGCCGTCGCGCCGGGGATCGTCCTGACCGGCCTCTTCGATACCAGCGGCGGCGGCGCCGGCGGAGCGTCCGACTGGGAGAAGCGGGCCTCGATCGCCCCCCAGCGGCGCCCCGGGCGCTCCGAGGAGGTCGCCGACCTCGTCGCTTTCCTGCTCAGCGGCGAGGCCGGCTTCCTGACCGGCGAGGTCATCTCGATCGACGGCGGGGCGACTGCGATGAACCCGGTGCGCCCGTCCGGGCAGCGCATCGGCGTCCCCCAAGACTCGGAAAGGAGCGCAGCACAATGACGCAGCTGGCCAGCGAGACGGTCGATGTCGGCGGTCGCAGCACCGAGGTGATCGCCGAGGGGAGCGGACCCGCGCTCGTCTTCCTGCACGGGGGCGGGATCCTCGAGGGCTTCGACTGCTTCGCGCCGCTCGTCGAGCGCTTCCGCTTCGTCGCGCCGCTGATGCCGGGCTTCGGCAGCAGCGACCTTCGCCCGCCGATCCAGAGCATCGACCACCTCGTCTCCCACACCGGCGCGACGCTCGACGCGGTCGGCGTCGACAGCTTCGTCCTCGTCGGCCATTCGCTCGGCGGCTGGGTCGCCTCGGCGTTCGCCGCGGCGCACCCGGAGCGCGTCACGCGCCTGCTCGTCGCCGCCCCCTACGGCCTCAACACCCCCGAGGCCCCGCTCGCGAACATCCAGGCGATGTCGCGCGAGGAGCTCTACGGCTCGCTGACGCGCGACTCCTCGGTCTTCGAGGGCCTCGTGCCCGAGGAGGACGACGCGGACTTCGATGCGGCGCGAGCGCTCGAGGGGCAGTCGATGGCGGGCTTCGTGCCGGGTCCGTTCGACCCCGCGCACGCCGGGCGGCTCGCCAAGCTCGAGATGCCGGTGGCGATCCTCTGGGGCGAGGATGACCGGATCGTCCCGGTCGGGAACCTGCCGACGTGGAAGGCGGCGTTGCCGAGTGCGGAGACGCGCGTCTTCCCCGGCGTCGGCCATCTGCTCTTCCACGAGCATCCGCTCGCGGTCGCCGCGATCGCCGAGTTCGCGGGCCGCTAGCGCGGATAGGCGGCGGCGACGCCGCCGTCGACGTTCAGCACGTTGCCCGTGCTCTTGCTCGAGCGCTTGGGCGATGCGAAGTGGAGCACGGCGGCCGCGACGTCGGCCGGCTCGATGTTGACGCCGAGCGTCGTGCGGCGGCGGTAGTGCTCCTCGAGGTCGTCGGGGTCGATGCCGTAGGAGCGTGCGCGCGCCTCGCGCCAGCTTGAGTCCCAGATCCGCGAACCGCTCAGGACGGCGTCGGGATTGACCGAGTTGACGCGGATGCCGGCCGATCCGCCCTCCTCGGCGAGGCAGCGCGCGAGGTGCAGCTCGGCGGCTTTGGCGGTCGAGTAGGCCGAGGCGTTCTGGCCGGCGACGAGCGCGTTCTTGGAGGCGACGAAGATGATCGAGCCGCCGCGGTCCTGGCGGCGCAGGACGCGGAAGGCCTCGCGCGCGACCAGGAAATAGCCCGTCGAGAGGATCGCCTGGTTGCGCTCCCATTCGGCGAGCGTCGTGTCCTCGACGGCGGCGCTCGAGGCGACGCCGGCGTTTGAGACGACGATGTCAAGGCCGCCGAAGGCCTCGACGGCTGAGTGAAACGCCGCGGCGACCGACTGCTCGGAGGTCACATCGCCGCTCACGGCGACGCCGCGCTCGCCAAGCGCCGCGGCCGCTTCGACGGCGCCCTCGGCGTCGATGTCGAAGGCCACCACGCAGGCTCCGGCGCCGGCCAGCGAGTCGACGATCGCGCGGCCGATTCCGCCGGCTGCGCCGGTCACCAGCGCGACCTTCCCGGCGAGCTCGGCCGGTGGCGGGGCGAGCGAGAGCTTGTAGAGCTCAAGCGGCCAGTACTCGACCGCGAAGCTCTCGCCCTCGGTCAGCGAGACGAAGCCGCCCAGCGAGCTGGCACCGGCCATCACCTCGATCGCGCGGTGGTAGAGGTCGCGCGAGATCCGCGCCGCCTTAGGCGTCGTGCCGGCGGCGACGAGGCCGACGCCCTCGATCAGGACGATCCGCGCATCGGGGTCGCCGGGTTCCGTCGAGTCGTCGGCATGGCGCTCGACATAGGCGCGGTACTCGTCGCGATAGGCAGCGGCGGCGGCCGGGATCCGCTGCGCGAGCTCGGCCACGTCGCCGTCGAAGGGGATCCACAGCGGCAGGCGCTTGGTGTGGACGAGATGGTCGGGGCAGGCCGCCCCGACCGTGACCAGCGAGGCGGCATCGCGCGAGTCGACGAACTCGCAGACGGCGTCGGAGGTGTCCGTCAGGAGCACCTTCGAGTGCTCCCCGGCCAGCGCGCCGCGCAGGACCGGGAGGATCTCGCCGAGCACCTCGCGCCGGCCGCCGCCGGCGGGTGGCCGAAGCGCTCCGCCGAAGCGCGGGCGCTCGGCGGCCCGTGCGTTGACGAACTCGGCGGCCCGGTTGATCGTCGCGATCGTCCGCCGGTAGGCCTCCTCGACGCTGTCGCCCCAGACGACGAGACCGTGTTTTGCGAGGACGACGAGGCGCGCCGCCTCGTTCTCGAGGACCGCGCCGGCGACCAGCTTGGCGAGCGTGAAGCCGGGCCGGATGTAGTCGATCCAGACCGCCTCCTCGGCGAAGCACTCGCCGACCAGCTCGCGCCCGTCGCGCGCGCCGGCGAGGGCGTTGATCGCGTCGGGGTGGGTGTGGTGGACGTGCGCGGCGGGGATGAAGGCGTGCAGCAGCGTCTCGATCGAGGAGCGCGGAGCGCCCGGGTCGAGCTGGCAGCGGGCGAGGTGGGCGACCATCTCCTCATCGCTCATCTGCTCGCGCTCGAAGAGCGGGCGGATCTCAGCGAGGCGAAGCGCTGTGACGTCGCCGGCGCCCATCGCCGCGAGGTCGCTGCCGGACCCCTTCACCCACAGCGTCTCGACCTCGCGGCCGGCGTGATCGATCGACAGGCCCTTGGCGGAGGTGTTGCCGCCACCGTAGTTGGCCACCGCCCGATCGGCCCCGAGCAGGTGAGAGGCGAGGAGAAGCCCCTCGCTCGGGGCCGACGGGACGTCTGATTCGGGCGGCCAGCGATCCTCGGCGAGGTCGATCAGCGGCGTCGCGACGCTCACGATCGCACCTGATGGTGATCGTTTACGTGCGAAATCGACCAGTTCACGCCCAATTCATCCATAGTCAAGCACAAGTGCCCACCGCGATCCGCTGCCATCGCCGGGATTACACTGCGCCGAGCATGGCCACGCTCGGCGACCAGGGCGGCGACGCGGCGTCCGCCGATCCGGCGGTCCGCCGCCAGCAGATCGTCGACCTGCTGCGAAGCCAGCGCTCGGTCAGCATCGCGGCGCTCGAGGAGCGCTTCGGGATCTCGTCGATGACGGCGCGGCGCGATCTCGCGATCCTCGCTCGCGCCGGGCAGGCGCAGCGCACGCACGGCGGCGCGGTGCTCCCGGATCTCGCCGCCCACGAGGACTCCTTCCGCCACCGCCTGGACCTCGAGATCGACGAGAAGGAGGCGATGGCGACCGCGGTGCTCGCGACGCTCGAGCCTGGGGAGACGCTCTTCATCGACTCCTCTACGACGGCCTACTACGTCGCCGCGGCGATCATCGAGGCGCGCCTCGCGCTGACGATCCTGACCAACTCGCTGCCGGTGATCACCCTCGTCAGCTCCGCCGCGCTGCCGAATATCGACCTCGTCGCACTCGGCGGCTCGTTCCGCTCGCTGACGCACTCCTTCGTCGGTCCGGACGCGCTGCGCGCGCTGCGCGGCTACCGCGCCGACCGTCTCGTCTTCTCCGTCAAGGGCATCACCGCGACCGGCGATCTGACCGACGCCGGCGGCCTCGAGGCGGAGATCAAGCGGGGCATGATCGCCAATGCGCAGAGCGTCGTCCTGCTCGCGACGGCGACGAAGTTCCACGACCGCGGGCGCACCGTCGTCGCGCCCGCGAGCGACGTCGACATCGCTTATGTGAGCGACGCGCATAGCCCCGGCGCGACCGCGCTCGTCGCGGCGGGCGTCGCGGTCCGCGCGATCTAGGCAAGCAGCGCTCACAGCGAACCTCGGCGCGCCGCTCACGACGCCCTCCGCAGCGCTCCGCGGCGGCGCGTGCGCGCCCGGTGCCGGCGCAGCAGCTCTCTCGCGCGCGCGAGGAACAGGGGGAGGTTGGGGATCAGCACGCTGAGGATCAGCAGGCCGCCGGAGACGACCTGGAAGTCGTTGTCGTTGAACGAGCTCGACAACAGCAGCGCCGAATGCAGCCCGGCGTAGACGAACGCCGCGACGGCGACGCCGAAGATCGTCCCCACGCCGCCGAAGATCGAGACGCCGCCGAGCAGCACGATCGTGATGACCTTCAGCTCGAAGCCGATCGCGATGCTCTCGCCGGCCGAGGACAGCTCGAAGGCGTAGAGCATCCCGACGAGCGCGCAGACGACGCCCGAGAGGACGAACAGCCACAGCTTGATCCGCTGGACGCGGATCCCGGCGTGCACGGCCGCCTCGCGCCCGAGGCCGATCGCGTACAGCGAGCGCCCGAGCGGCGTGCGGTGCAGGACGATGCCGAAGACGACGGCGAGGACGACGAAGATCGCGACCGACCACGACAGAAACGGGATGCCCGGGAAGTTCTGCACGCCGAGCTCGTTGAACGGCGCCGGGAAGTTCGAGACCGTGAGCGGCCCGAGGACGACGTTGGCGAGGCCGCGGTAGAGGCTCAGCGTGCCGATCGTCACGGCCAGCGAGGGGAGCCCGACGCGCGTCACGAGCAGGCCGTTGATCGCGCCGCAGACGGCGCCGAGCGCGATCACGACGACGAGGATCGCCGACATCGGCCAGCCGTGGCTCCACAGATACCCCATCGTCTCGGCGGCCAGCCCCAGCGTCGATGCCACCGACAGGTCGATCTCGCCGACCATGATGATCAGCGTCATCGGCAGCGCCATGATCGCGATGTCGCCGATGTTGGTGCAGAGGGTGAACAGGTTGTAGCTCGACAGGAACTCGCCCGAGGAGGCCGAGCCGAGCGCGAAGACGGCGATCAGCGCCGCGACGAGCGCGGCCTCCCAGCTCCCGAGGCGGCGCAGCCGCGACGGCTCCTGGCCGGCCGAGTCGACGATCACGGTCTCAGGCGCCAAGGCGAACCCTCCGCCGCCGAAGCGCCGCCGACAGCCGCAGCTGGACGGCGCGGTCGAGCGTGATCGCGACGACCAGCAGGAAGCCCGCGATCGCCTCCGTCCAAAGCGAGGAGACCCCGACCGTGTTGAGCGCCGAGTTGATCGTCTGAAGCAGCAGCGCGCCGAGCGCGGCACCGACGACACTGCCGCTGCCGCCGAAGATCGCGACGCCGCCGACGACGACGGCGGCGACGATCTGCAGCTCGAGGCCGTTGGCGGCGGTCGAGTTGATCGTCGCGTACTGGCTGGCCCAGATCACGCCCGCGACCCCAGCCAGCGCGCCGCTGATCACGAACGCGCCGAAGACGCGCCGCGCGATCGGGATCCCGGCCAGGCGCGCCGCGGCGGGATCGGATCCGATCGCGTAGAGGTCGCGCCCGGAGCGGAAGTAGTTCAGATAGAAGGCCGCCACGGCGACGACGACGGCGACCGCCAGGGCCAGCACGGGAATCCCGATCACGGTCGCCTGGGGGATGTTGAGGAACGAGTTCGGCTCGGTGCTCGCGACGACCTCACCGGAGCCGACGACGATCGTGTCGACGCCGCGGATGATGTAGAGCGTCGCGAGCGTGACGACGAGGCTCGGCACGCGCCCGATCGCGGTGATCGCGCCGTTGGCGATCCCGCAGACGAGTCCGACCGCGAGCCCGACCAGGAAGACGACGACGATCGGCGCGTGGTGGGCGCCGAACTGGTTGGCCGACACATACGCCGAGAGCCCGACGATCGAGCCGACCGAGAGGTCGACGTTGCGGGTCATGATCACCATCGCCTCGCCGACCGCGACGAGCGCGTAGAGCGCGGTCTGGGTGAGGATGAAGCGGATGTTGCCGCCGTCGACGAAGCGCGCCTGATCGAGCGCCGTCGCGAGCACGAAGGCGGCCAGCACGACGATGATCCCGAACGTCCGAAGGCGCAGGACGAAGTCGACGAGGCGCCGCGGGCTGGCGGTCTCGCCGGCACCCGGCGCGGCGGCGGCGGAGCGGCCCTCGCTCACGGGGCGTCCTCCTCGAGCACCGGCGCGAGCACGTGCGCCTGGCCGGTCGCGGCGGCCATGATCGTCTCCTCGGTCGCCTCGGCGCGGATCAGCTCGGCCTGCAGGCGGCCCTCGCGCATGACGAGGATGCGGTCCGCGACGGCCAGCACCTCGGGCAGCTCGGAGGAGATCACGAGCACCGCGACGCCGCGCGAGGCGGACTCCGCGAGGATCCGGTGAACCTCGCTCTTGGTCGCGATGTCGATCCCGCGCGTCGGCTCATCGACGATCAGGACGGCCGGCTCGCGGCTCAGCCACTTGGCGAGCACGACCTTCTGCTGGTTGCCGCCCGACAGCGACGTCGCCGGGTTGGCGAGGCGGCCGTACTTGACCTGCAGGCGCCCCGCCCAGTCGCTCGCGAAGCGCCGCTCGACGGCCGCGCTCAGCAGCCCGTGGCGGCGCAGGCGCCGCAGCGACGCGAGCGCGATGTTGTCGGTGATCGAGAGGTCCATCACGAGCCCCTGCTGGCGGCGGTCCTCGGGCACGAACGCGACGCCGGCGTCCATCGCCGCGCGCGGCGAGGCGCGCCGCAGCGCGCGGTCGCCGACGGACACCCTTCCGGAGTCGTACTCATCGATCCCGAACGCGGCCCGCGCGACCTCGCTTCGCCCGGCGCCGACGAGCCCGGCGAGGGCGACGATCTCACCGGCGCGCACGTCGAAGCTGATGTCCTCGAAGATCCCGGCGCGCGTCAGCCCCTGCACGCGCAGGACCGCCTCGCCGTGCTCGCGCGCGACGTGCTCGCGCGCGGCGATGTCGCGGCCGACCATCGTGCGCACGAGGTCCGAGGCGCTCAGGCCCTCGAGCGGCTGCGACATCACGCGGCGCCCGTCGCGAAGGACGGTGACGCGCTGGCAGATCGCGAAGACCTCCTCGAGGCGGTGCGAGATGAAGGCGACCGCCGCGCCGTGCGAGCGGAGCGACTCGACGATCCCGAACAGCCGCGCCACCTCGATCGCCGAGAGCGCCGCGGTCGGCTCGTCCATCACGACGACGCGCGCGTCGAACGACAGCGCCTTGGCGATCTCGACGATCTGCTGCTCGGCGATCGACAGGCCGCGCGCGACGCGGTCGGGATCGAGGCCGATCCCGAGACGCTCGAACAGAACGCGCGTCTGGCGGCGCATCGCGCCGTGGTCGATGCGCCGGCCGCGGCGCGGCTGGCGGCCGATGAAGACGTTCTCGGCGACCGTGAGGTCGGGGAACAGCGTCGGCTCCTGGTAGATGATCGAGATGCCGGCGTCGCGGGCGTCGCGCGGGTCGGTCAGGACGAGTTCGCTGCCGTCGGCGGCGACCAGCATCCCGCTGTCGGGCTGGTGGACGCCGCCGAGGATCTTGACCAGCGTCGACTTGCCGGCCCCGTTCTCACCGACCAGCGCGTGGACCTCGCCGCCGTAGAGCTCGAGCGAGACGCCCTCGAGCGCATGGACCGCTCCGAAGGCCTTCGTCGCGTCGATCAGCCGCAGGATCGGTTCGCCGCCCGCCGCGGTCCCGCTGTCTTCGCCCACCCGCTCCGCTGCCAACGCCGCTCCCTCTAACAGCCCCGGGTCGCGCGCCGAGCGCCGCCCGCCGCCGCCCGCAGGGGGCGGCGGCGGAGACGCTCAGATCGCGGCCCTGCGGCCTTCGTCAGAAGTTGAACTTACCGACGTTGGCCTTGGTGAACACGTACGGCGGGCCGAGCAGGATCGTGTGATCCGCGCCGACCGTGTACTTGCCGAGCTTGCCGGCGGTGAACGTCTGGCCCTGGGCGTTGGTGATCGCTTTGGACGCCAGCTCGACCGCCGCGTAGGCGGCGAGGTAGCCGAGGTCGGCAGGGTTCCAGAGGATCACGTCCGGCGAGGTGCCGTTGAGGATGTACTTCTTCATCTCAAGCGGCGTGCCGAGGCCGGTGACGATGATCTTGCCCTTGTCGCCGGCCGCGTCGACGACCTGCGCCGCCGCGAGGATGCCCACTGTGGTGGGGGAGATGATGCCCTTCAGGTGCGGGTAGTGCTGGAGCAGACCCTGCGTGACCTGGGTCGCCGTGGTCGGGTCGTCGTTGCCGTAGACGGTCGAGACGAGCTTGACCTTCGGGTATTTCTTGAGCTCCTTCTTCATGAAGGAGATCCAGGCGTTCTGGTTGGTCGCCGAGGCGGCCGCCGAGACGATCGCGATCTGACCGGAGTCATGGATCTCCTTGGCGATCACGTCGACCTCGCTCTCGCCGATCTGCGCGGTCGAGGCCTGGTTGACGAACAGGCTGCGGCAGGTCGGTGCGTCGGAGTCATACGTCACGACGGTGATCCCGCGCGACATCGCCGACTTCAGCGTCGGACACAGCGCGGTCGGGTCGGTCGCCGAGACGATCAGGGCGTTGGCGCCCTTGGAGATGGCGGCCTGGATGGCCGGAAGCTCCGACGCGGGCGTTGCCGCGTTGCCGCTCGTCTCGGTGCCCGTTTCGCCGAGCGCGTTGAGTGCGGCGATCGCGCCGCCCGTCTTGGCGCTGTCAGCGGTTGTGAAGTAGCTGTTGCCGAGGTTCTTGGGGATGATGTAGACCTTCAGGCCCTTCTTGAGGGGAGCGTGCGTCGCGGCCCACGCGACGCTCGCGATCCCGAGGCAGCAGACCACGGACGCGAGCGTCAACGCAGCGCGCCTGCTCAGGCGAGACTTCATCTGGATGTGATCCTTTCGGGTAACGGTGGGGACTGCTTGACGGCCCGTTGCCGTCCGCGCGCCGCGTCAGCCGACTGGATCAGGACACCTCTGCGCACTGCGAAACCCTCCCCTCTCCAACAGGCGACTCCGCCAGCTCCGCTTACGTTCGACCGCGCGGATTTGGTGGAGTGCTGTGACCAAGCACGCATAAACGATCATATCCGAACGTCCGCACCCGTGCGCAAGTTCCGTTCACGCCTCTAGAATCACCACTCCCGCCCGTGAACCGACCACCGATCGCGATCGCCCAAGAGCCCGCCGAGGCGCCCGAGCCGGCGATCCCCGAGGACCGCCGGCGGCTGATCGCCGAGGAGCTGCTCGCGAGCGGCGCGGTCACGGTCGCGGCCGTCGAGTCGCGCTTCGGCGTCTCGGCGATGACCGCGCGGCGCGACCTGCACGAGCTCGAGCGGCGCGGGATCGCGCGCCGCACGCACGGCGGCGCCGTGCTCCCGGCGGTCGCGAGCCACGAGGACTCCTTCGACCGCCGCCTCAAGCTCGCCACCCACGCCAAGGAGCTGCTCGCCGCCGCCGCCGTCGCGATGCTCAGCCCGCACGAGACGGTCTTCCTTGACTCCTCGACGACGAGCTACTTCGTCGCCCGCGAGATCATCAGCGCCGGGGTCGCGGTGACGGTGCTGACCAACAGCCTGCCGGTCATGAACCTGCTCGCCAGCGAGGCCGGGCCGAACGTCGAGCTGATCGGCGTCGGCGGGACGCTGCGCGCGCTGACGCGCTCGTTCGTCGGCGCGGCGGCGACGCGGACCGTCAACGAGCACTACGGCGACCGCCTCTTCCTGAGCGCCAAGGGGATCGTCGACTCAGACACCCTGACCGACGCCGACTCGCTCGAGGCCGACGTCAAGCGGACGATGATCGCCCACGCCCGCGACGCGATCCTCTTGATCGACGGCTCGAAGCTCGACGTCCGCGGCCTTGTCGCGATCGCGCCGCTGGCGCAGATCACCGCCGTCCTGGCGAGCGGCATCTCCGCCGAGCAGGCGGCCGCGCTCGAGCGCGCCGGCACGAGCGTCGAGCGCGTCGACGCAGAGTTGCGCTGAGCTCGCTCGTGGGGGGGTTGGCGCATGCGCCGATCCCCAATACCTATTTACGAAGCTCGGCCATGCGCGCGCTGTAGCCGGACTCGCGCAGCGCCGCGATCGGGTCACCGGCTCCGCCGGCGCGCTCGCGAAACTGCGCGCACTGCGCGCGCACGTCGCTTCGGTAGGCGTCGAGCAGGATCTCGTGGCCGCCAAGGACGTCGCCCGCCGCCTGCGCCGCGGCGAGCGCGGCGCGGTCGACGAGCAGCGCGCGGGCGTAGGCCTCCTGGAGGTTGACGACGCTCAGCACCGTCGCCTCGACCTTGTCCTCGACGTTGTGGGACTGGTCGATCGTCAGGCGCGGCAGGACCGCGCCGTCGCGGGTCAGCTCGCAGAAGATCAGGAACAGGCCGAACGGGTTGACGGAGCCGACGATCAGGTCGTCGTCGGCGTAGCGGCGGTCGTTGAAGTGAAAGCCGCCGAGGCGCCCGCGCGCGGCGAGCAGCGCGACGATCTGCTCGACGTTGGTGGCGAAGGCGTGGTGGCCGAGGTCGACGAGCACCCGCGCGCGCTCACCGAGGCGCTCGCAGAGGGCGAGCGCGGTGCCCCAGTCGGGAACGTCGGTCGAGTAGAAGGCGGGCTCGAAGAGCTTGTACTCGAGCAGCAGCTCCTGCTCACCCGGCAGCGCCGCGTAGAGCTCGGCGAGGCAGCCGGCGACGCGCTCGTGGCGCGCGGCGAGGTCGTCCTGGCCGGGGTAGTTGGTGCCGTCGGCAAACCACAGCGACTGCGCGCTCGAGCCGAGCGCGCGCGCGATCTCGACGCACTCAAGCAGATGTGCGACCGCCTTCGCGCGGATCTTCGGGTCGGGGTTTCCGACCGAGCCGAGGCGGTAGTCCTGGTCCTGGAAGAGGTTCGGGTTGACCGCGCCAATCTGCAGGCCGAGGCGCTCGGCGTGCTCGCGCAGCCGCGCGTAGTCATCGACTGAATCCCAGGGGAAGTGCAGCGCGACGGCCGGCGCCGAGGCGGTCAGCCGCGCGACCTCGGCGGCGTCGTCGAGGCGCTCGAAGACGTCGCGCGGGCGGGCGGCCTGGGTGAAGGTGCCAAAGCGCGTGCCCGAGTCGCCGTAGCCCCAGGAGGGGGTTTCGATCGAAAGCGCGGCGAGCGCCGATGCGATGTCGGTCATCTGACTCCTTGCTTGGTTAGCGACAGGAAGCGTTCGTAGGTCTCAAGCGCCGCCTCGGCGGGGCCGGGCTCATAGGTGCGGCTCGGCGTCGACGCGGCGGCGACCTCGCGCAGCTGGGCGAGCGGCCCGGCCAGCTCGCCGACGGCGCGGGCCTGGACGAGCGCGTTGCCGAGCGCGGTCGCCTCGAGTGAGCCGGCGCGGACCTCGCAGCCGGTGATGTCGGCCGTCAGGCGGCAGAGCAGCTCGTTGCCGGCGCCGCCGCCGACGACGTGGAGCACCTCGATGCTCCGCCCCGAGATGGCGGCGATCCGCTCAAGCACGAGGCGGTACTTGCAGGCCAGCGAGAGGAGGATCGAGCGGACCAGCTCGCCGCGGCCGGCGGGCGGCGCCTGGCCGGAGCGCTCGCAGAGTGTGGCGATCCGCTCGGGCATCTCGCCCGGCGCGAGCAGCACGCCGGCGTCGGGATCAAACAGCGCGACGTCGGCGCGCGCGTCCTGCGCGAGGGCGAGGAGCTCGGCGTACTCGCACGGCCCGCCCTGCTCGATGAAGCGCCGGCGGCACTCCTGGAGCAGCCACAGCCCCATCACGTTTCGCAACAGGCGCGTCGTCCCGTCGAGGCCGCGCTCGTTGGTCAGGTTGAACGCCGCGGCATCGGCGCCGAGGTAGGGCTGCGCGGTCTCGATGCCGAGCAGCGACCAGGTCCCCGAGGAGAGGATCGCCTCGCGCTCACCGCGCAGCGGCGCGGCGGCGAAGGCCGAGGCGGTGTCGTGGCCGGCGACGGCGAAGACCGGCGTGTGGCCCTGGGCGGCGAGCTCGCCGATCCGCGTGGCGGGCTCGATCAGCGCGCTCGCAAACGGCGCCGGCGGGAGCCCGAGCGCAGCGGCGATCTGAGTCGACCACGCGCCGCTGCGCGCGTCGAGCAGGCCGGTCGTCGAGGCGGCGGTGATCTCGTTGGCGAGCTCGCCGGTCATCCAGAGCGCGAACAGGTCGGGAATCAGCGCGATCCGCTCAGCCTGCGCCGCGAGCGGATCGGCGAGCAGCTGGTAGATCGTGTTGATCGTCATCGTCTGGATGCCGGTCGCCGCGTAGAGCTCCTCGCGCCCGATCAGCTGATCGACGCGCTCGACCATCCCGGCCGTGCGCGCGTCGCGGTAGTGGTAGGGGAGGCCGAGCAGGCGGCGCTCTGCGTCAAGCAGCGCGTAGTCGACGCCCCAGGAGTCGATGCCGATGCCGTGAAGCGGCGCGCGCGCCGCGGCCCGCGCGATGCCCTCGAGGGTCTCCGCGTAGAGGCCCGTCAGGTCCCAGTGGAGCCCGTCCGGGAGGCGCAGCGAGCGGTTCGGGAAGCGGTGCGCGACCTCCAGTTCGATGCGCGCGCCGTCGAAGCGCGCGAGCACGACGCGCCCGCTCTCGGCGCCGAGGTCGACGGCCGCGAACGCGCGGGTGGCGGCGAGGCTCACGAGGCCGACACTAACGCGTCAGTCGAGGTGGAAGATCTGCTCGAGCGGGAGCATCGAGGTGTCCGGCGCGGCGTCGTCGGGAAGCTCGAAGAAGCTCGCCATCTCGGCCTGCCAGCGCGCGTTGACGTCGTGCTCCTGCATCGCCGCGACCGCTGCCTCGAAGT
This sequence comes from Solirubrobacteraceae bacterium, assembly GCA_036267075.1. Classification (GTDB taxonomy): domain Bacteria; phylum Actinomycetota; class Thermoleophilia; order Solirubrobacterales; family Solirubrobacteraceae; genus Palsa-513. Next base: position 32,665 of record DATAWT010000059.1, on the reverse strand, counting down.
CGTCGCATTCGAGGTAGCCGACGAGCAGGCCGTCCGCGCGCAGGAAGATCGAGTAGTTGCGCCAGCCCGTCTCGCGCAGCGCGTCGAGCATCTCCGGCCAGACCGCGGCGTGGCGCTCGCGGTACTCATCAGCGCGCTCGCGGCGGACGCGGAGGAGGAAGCAGACGCGCTGGGTCAAAGGTTGTTTGCGTTCGAATCAGGCGGCTGCGGCCGTGTTTCGACCGCGGACGCTCACCTTAGACCAAAACGGCTCGGCCGCCGGATGAGGGCGGCGAACGGCCCGCGGCGCGGCGCGCATCTACCATTGCCGTCGTGGACGCCGCCGCGCTCGAGAAGCCAGCACGATGAGCCCGCCGGCAGCCCGGGGCGACGGCAAGCGAGCGGTCACTATGAACGATGTCGCGGCTGCCGCCGGCGTCGCCCAGAGCACCGTCTCGCGGGTCCTCAACGAGATCCCGACGCAGACCCCCGTCTCGCCCCAGACGCGCGAGCGCGTGCGCGCCGTGGCGACCGCGCTCGGCTACCGCCCGCACCCGATCGCGCGGGCGCTGCGCGGCGCGCCGATGATGCTCCTCGGTGCCGTCGTGCGCGACATCACCGACCCCTTCTTCGCGGCGGCGATCGAGGCGCTCTCGATCGAGGCCAAGGAGCGCGGCTATTCGGTCGTCCTCGGCCACGCGCGCGCGAAGGCCGACGAGGCGCTCGCACTGACGGCCGTGCTCGAGGCGCGCCAGTGCGACGCGATCGTGCTGCTCGGCGACTTCCGCGGCGAGCGCCGCCTCGTCGAGGACCTGCGCAGCTCACAGATCCGCGTCGTCGGGCTCTGGCACGGCACGGTGCGCGGCGGCAGCCGCCCCTTCCCGACCGTCGGTGTCGACAACCGGGCCGGCGTGCGGGCCGTGATGGAGCATCTCGGCGAACTCGGCCACGAGCGGATCGCGTTCGTCGGCGAGGCCGTCGGCGACATGCGCGAGCGCCAGGCCGCCTACAGCGAGTACCTGAAGGACACCGGCATGGCCGCGCCGGCCGAGTACGTGCGGCTCGTCCCCAACTCGACGGCCGGGGGCGGGGCCGCGCTGACCGCGCTGCTCGCGCAGGAGCCGCGCCCGAGCGCGATCGTCGCCGGCACGGACACACTCGCGATGGGCCTGATCCACGCCGCCTACGAGCACCGCATCACCGTGCCCGACGAGCTCTCCGTCGCGGGCTTCGACGACATCGCGCTGGCCTCGGCGACGGTGCCGGCGCTGACGACGGTGCGGATGCCGATCGCCGAGATCGTCGCCGCCGGCGTCGAGCTGGCGGTCGGGGAGGCGAGCGGCGACGGGGGGCGGACGATCTTCCAGCCGCGCCTGATCGTGCGCGGCTCGACCGCCGCCGCGGCGGCCGTGTCCGCGTCCGTCGGCTAGCTCGGCCGCGCCTGCGCCGAATACTCGGCGTTGGGGAGCATGTTGGTCCCCATCGCGAGGCGGTTTGTGAAGTTGTACATCGCCGCGATCTCGATCACGTCCCACGCCTCCTCCTCGCTGAGGCCCACATCGAGCAGGCTCTGGCGGTCGGCGGCATCGACGCGGCGGGGGTCAAGCGTCAGCTTCTCGGCGTAGGCGCAGATCGCGCGCCGGCGCTCATCGAGGCCGGCGCGGCGCCAGTCATAGGAGATCCGCTCGCCGAGGACGCCGTCGCCGAGCTCGGCGCGCAGCGTCGCGCCGTGCGCGACGAGGCAGTAGAGGCAGCCGTTGGCAGCGCTGACGACGACGGCGATCATCTCGCGATCGGCGCCACTGAGGTTCTCGCTCGGCTCGTGCAGCTGGCGGTAGTGGGCGAACCACGCGCTCAGGCGCGCCGGCCGGTAGGCGTAGACGCGGAACACGTTCGGCACGAAGCCGAGCCGCTCACGGGCCCTAACGAACAGCTTGCGCAGATCCTCCGGGAGCGTCGACTCCTCGGGAACGTTGAAATGCGATCCGGTCTCGCTCATCGCCCCTCCCAGTTCGGCGGGCGCTTCTCGCGGAAGGCGCGCGGGCCCTCCTGCGCGTCGGCGCTGCGGTAGACCGGATCGTAGATCGCGTCGGCTGCGGCGAAGGCGCGCTCGAGCGGCAGGCCCGCGGTCTCGTCGACCATGCGCTTCCCGGCGGCGACCGTCAGCGGCGCGTTGGCGGCGATCGCCGCGGCCATCTCGCCGGCCGCCTGATCGAGGCGCTCGGGCGCGGCGAGCTCGTTGACGAGGCCGAGCTCGTAGGCGCGCCGCGCGGTGATCGGGCGGGCGGTGACGAGCAGCTCGAGCGCGACGCGGGGCGGGATCATCGACGGCAGCGGCGCCGCCCAGGGGGCGCCGCGGCCCCAGCGCGCCTCGGTGATCGCGAACGTCGCGTCGTTTGAGGCGACGCAGAGGTCGGCCATCTGCGCGAGCAGGAAGCCACCGGCGAGCGCGGCGCCCTGGACCGCGGCGATGACCGGTTTTGCGATCCGCGAGTCGCGCTGGAGGTGGGGGATCCAGTCGGGCGGCGGGACGGTGAGCGAGGTCTCGGCCATCTCCTTGAGGTCCGCGCCGGCGCAGAAGACGGGCCCCGCTCCGCGCAGCACCGCGACGCGCGCCTGCGTGTCTGCCGCTAAGCGGGCGAAGGCCGCGCGCAGGCCCTCGCGGAGCGCCTCGTTGAGCGCGTTGCGCGCCTGCGGGCGGTTCATCGTCAGCCACGCGACCGCGTCGCGGACCTCATAGATCACGATCTCCTCGTCGCTCATTTGTGCTCGCCTCGGCCTCGGTAGGCGCTGACCAGCATGTCGTGGTAGCCGTCGGCGATCTGGCGCGGCCGCAGCCGTCCGCCGCCGCGGAACCACATCGGCGTGTAGTTGACCATGCCGAGCAGCCCGAGCAGCGCGAGGCGGCGGTCCTCGAGCCTTAGCGAGCCGTCCTGCTCGCACTGCGCGAGCAGGTCGTCGAGGATCCGCTCGAACTGGAGGCGCTTGGCGCGGATGTCGCCCCAGCGCTGCTCGCGCTCGATGACGTGGCGCTCCTGCGCGAAGACGCGCATGTGGTCGAGGTGGCGGGCGATGTGCTCGAGCCAGGCCCGCAGCAGCTCGCGCAGGCGCTCGAGTGGCGGGCGCTCCGTCGCGGCGGCGATCTCCTCGGCGCGCTGCAGCAGCGGGTCGAGCAGCTCGTCGCAGATCGCCACGAGCAGGTCGTCGCGGCTCGCGACGTAGTGGTAGAGGGCGCCGGCGCTCAAGCCGGTCTCCTGCAGCAGCGCGGCGACCGAGGTCGCGTGGTAGCCGCGCTCGGCGAAGACGCGCGCGGCGGCGTCGGCGATCTCGCGCCGTCGGCGGTCGTAGCGGGGGCGAAGGGCTGGACGGGGTGGTGCAGCTGGCATTTCAGGCGCTGGTTTTCAGAACGTTTGCTCTGTATAGTTGCACGTCGTGGACTTCGACCTCTCCGACGAGCACCGCCTGCTGCGCGATACCGTCCGCGAGTTCGCGCTCGCCCGCGTCGCTCCGGTGGCCGGCGAGCTCGACGCCAAGAAGGCCTTCCCCTACGAGATCGTCCACGAGCTCGGCGAGCTCGGGCTGATGGGGATCCCGTTCCCGCAGGAGTACGGCGGCGCCGGCGCCGACACGCTGGCCTACGCGCTGGCCGTCGAGGAGCTCGCGCGCGTGGACTCCTCGGTCGCGATCACGCTCTGCGCCCACATCTCGCTCGGCACGCAGCCGATCCATCTGTTCGGCAGCGAGGAGCAGAAGCAGGAGTGGCTGCCGCGGCTGTGCTCGGGGGAGATCCTCGGCGCCTTCGGGCTGACCGAGCCCGACGCGGGCTCAGACGCCGGCAACACCAAGACGCGGGCGAGCCTCGAGGATGACGAATGGGTGATCGATGGCTCCAAGCAGTTCATCACCAACGCCGGCACCGACATCTCGGGTGTCGTCACGATCACGGCCCGCACCGGCGAGGATGAGATCTCGAACCTGATCGTCGCCAACGGCACGCCCGGCTACGAGCAGGACGAGCCCTATCGCAAGATGGGCTGGAACGCCTCCGACACGCGCGGCCTGCGCTTCAGCGGCTGCCGGGTGCCGGCGGACAATCTGCTCGGCCAGCGCGGCGCGGGCCTGCGCCAGTTCCTCGAGGTCCTCGACGGCGGGCGCGTCGGCGTCGCGGCGATGGGCGTCGGGCTGGCCCAGGGCGCCTTCGATGAGGCGCTCTCCTACGCGCGCGAGCGGCACGCCTTCGGGCGGCCGATCTCGAGTTTCCAGGCGATCCAGGGCAAGCTCGCCGACATGTCGTGCGAGATCGAGGCGACGCGGCTTCTGGTCCACCGCGCCGCGCGCGAGAAGGACCTCGGCCGCGACTACAAGCTGACCGCCGCGCAGGCCAAGCTCAAGAGCGGCCGCCTGGCGGTTCGCTGCGCCGAGGAGGCCGTGCAGATCCACGGCGGCTACGGGTTCATCGAGGAATACCCGGTCTGCCGCTTCTACCGCGACGCGAAGATCCTGACGATCGGCGAGGGGACCGACGAGATCCAGCAGCTGGTCATCGCGCGCGCGCTCGGGGCCTGACGCGGTGTTCCCGGACTCGGTCGTGATCCGCGAGGTGGGGCCGCGCGACGGCTTTCAAAACGAGCCGGAGGTCATCCCGACGGCCGAGAAGGTGCGCCTGATCGACATGCTCGCACGAACCGGGCTGTTGCGGATCGAGGTCACCTCGTTCGTGCGGCCCGACGTGATCGCGCAGCTGGCCGACGCGGAGGACGTGCTCGCACAGATCGATGTGCCGGCCGGCGTGTCGCTGTCGGTGCTCGTGCCCAACGAGCGCGGCCTCGAGCGCGCCCTCGCCGCCGGCGGCTTTGACACCGTCAGCTGCTTCCTGTCGGCGTCAGAGACCCACAACCGCCACAACGTCGGCCGCTCGGTCGAGGAGTCGCTGATCGCCTGCGAGCGCGTCATCGCGGGGGCGCGCGCAGCAGGGCTGTCAGCCGGCGGCGTGATCGCGACCTCGTTCGGCTGCCCCTACGAGGGCATCGTCGACCCCGCGCGCGTGCTCGAGATCGCCGGCCGCCTGGTGTCCGCGGGCGCCACCGAGGTCGGCTTCGGGGACACGACCGGGATGGCCAATCCGGTCGCCGTGGCGGCCTTCTTCACGCACGCCGCCGAGGAGCTCGGCGGCTCGGTCGAGCGCACCGCGCACTTCCACAACACCCGCGGGCAGGGGCTGGCCAACGTCGTCGCGGCGCTCGGAGCGGGCTGCAGCTCGTTCGAGTCGAGCTTCGGCGAGCTCGGCGGCTGCCCGGTGCCGGCGGGCGCGACCGGCAACATCGCGACCGAGGACCTCGTCTGCATGCTTGAGGAGATGGGGATCTCGACGGGCGTCGATCTCGAGGCGATGCTCGACGCGGCGGCGGCGGTCCGCGCGCTGCTCGGCCGTTCGCTCGGCTCGCACACGCTGATGGCAGGCCCGATCGACTGGCGGCGCTGATGTTCGAGCGCGTGCTGATCGCAAACCGCGGCGAGATCGCGGTCCGCATCGCCTCGACGCTCCGCCGCCTCGGCTGCTCGCCGGCGGCGATCGTCGCCGACGAGGATCCCGCGCGGCTGCACGTTCGAAGCTGCGACGTGGCGGTGGCGGTCGATTCCTACCTCGACGTCGCGGCCGTCGTCGCGGCGGCACGCGAATGTGGTGCTCAGGCGATCCACCCCGGCTACGGGTTTCTCTCCGAGCGCGCGGAGCTCGCGCGCGCCTGCGAGGCGGCCGGGCTTGTCTGGATCGGCCCGCCAGCTGCGGCGATCGCGCTGATGGGCGACAAGGCGGCGGCGCGCGAGGCGGCGGTCGCCGCCGGCGTCCCGGTCGTGCCCGGCGCCGACCCGAACTCACGCGAGGCGGTCGAGGCGCTCGCCGCCGAGCATGGTTGGCCGCTGCTGGTCAAGGCCGCGGCGGGCGGCGGCGGGCGGGGGATGCGGCTCGCCGGCTCGCTTGAGGAACTCGACGGCGCGCTTGAGGCCGCGCGGCGCGAGGCGCAGGCGGCGTTCGGCGACGGCGCGCTGCTCGTCGAGGCCTACCTCTCGCCGGCGCGCCACATCGAGGTCCAGGTGCTCGCCGACGCCCACGGCACGGTCGTCGCGCTCGGCGAGCGCGAGTGCTCGCTCCAGCGCCGCCATCAGAAGGTGATCGAGGAGGCGCCGTCTCCGGCCGTCGATGAGGCGTTGCGCGCCGAGCTCGAGGCGCAGGCCTGCGCGCTCGCCGCGGCCTGCGGCTACCGCGGCGCGGGGACGGTCGAGTTCGTCGCCGACGCCGCCGATCCGGCGCGCCACTTCTTCCTCGAGATGAACACCCGCCTGCAGGTCGAGCACGCCGTCACCGAGGCGCTCTACGGCGTCGACCTCGTCGAGTGGCAGCTGCGCGTCGCCGCCGGAGAGGCGCTCGCAACATTCGGGCCGCCGCGCGGGCATGCCGTCGAGGCGCGCATCTATGCCGAGGATCCCGCGCACGGCTTTCTCCCCGCCGCGGGCACGATCCGCGCCCTTCGCCTCGCTCGTGGTGAGGGGGTCCGCGTCGACGCGGGCGTCGCGGCGGGGGAGGCGATCGGGACCCGCTATGACCCGATGATCGCCAAGCTGATCGCGCACGGCGCGACCCGCCCGCAGGCGCTCGCCCGCCTTCGCGGGGCGTTGCGCGAGAGCGCCGTGCTCGGCCTGCGCAGCAACATCGCGTTCCTGCTGGCGCTCGTGGAGGACCCCGACGTTGTCGCGGGCCGCCTCGACACCGGCCTCATCGAGCGCCTCGAGCTCGCCGACGGGGTTCCCGCGCGCGAGGCGGCGGCGCGCGTTGCGCTGCTTGCCTCAAGCGCCGCCGGCGCCGATGTCTTCGCGGCGCTCGGCGCCTGGCGGGTGGGCGGCGAGCCGGCTGCGGTGAAGCGTGTGCTGCGCGTCGACGGCGAGAAGGTCTCGGTTGCGATCGGCGACGCGCGCGTGCTCGAGGCCGACGGCGAGGAGCTGCTCGTCTCACTTGACGGGCGAAGCGAGCGCTGGCTCGTGGCGCGCGACGCCGAGCGCGTCTGGGTCGCGAGCGGCGGCCGCTCGTTCGAGGTTTCGCTACACGCGCGCGCGCGCGAATCCGAGGCGGCCGGCGACAGCGACGTCCGCGCGCCGATGCCGGGCTCCGTCGTCGCGGTTCACGCCCGCGAGGGGTCGCAGGTCGCGCGCGGCGATGTGCTGCTGGTGCTCGAGTCGATGAAGATGGAGCTCCAGATAACCGCCCCCCACGACGGCCGCGTCGCGGCGGTCCACGTCGCCGTCGGCGACCAGGTTCCAGTCGAGTCGCTGCTGGCCTCGATGGAGTCCTCGGCATGAGCCGCATCCTTGAGAGCGCGGCGCGGCGCTCGAGCCCCGAGTTCGCGGCGAACGTCGCCGTGCACGAGGCGCTCGCCGCGGAGCTTCGCGACCGCCTTGGGCGCGCGATGGCCGGCGGCGGCGAGGCCGCCCAACAGCGCCTTCGCGAGCGCGGCAAGCTCGGCGTGCGCGAGCGCATCGAGCTCTTATGCGACCCCGGCACGGCCTTCCTCGAGCTCTCCCCGCTGGCCGCCGGCGGCCTCTACGACGACGAGCTGCCGAGCGCGGGAATCGTCACCGGCGTTGCGCGCGTGCGCGGTCGCCATGTCGTGGTCGTCGCCAACGATCCGACCGTGAAGGGCGGGACGTACGCGCCGATGACGGTCAAGAAGCATCTGCGGGCCCAGGAGGTGGCGCTCGCCAACCGCCTGCCGTGCGTCTATCTCGTCGACTCGGGCGGAGCGTTCCTGCCGCTCCAGGACGAGGTTTTCCCCGATCGTGAGCACTTCGGGCGGATCTTCTTCAACCAGGCGCGCCTCTCGCGGGAAGGGATCGCTCAGATCGCGGCGGTGCTCGGGTCGTGCACGGCCGGTGGCGCCTATGTCCCGGCGATGAGCGACGAGACGATCATCGTCGCCGAACAGGGGACGATCTTCCTTGCCGGCCCGCCGCTTCTGAAGGCTGCGACGGGAGAGGTGGTCAGCGCCGAGGAGCTCGGCGGCGGCGACGTCCACACGCGCCTCTCCGGCGTCGCCGATCACCTCGCCGCAGACGACGCGCACGCGATCGAGCTCGTGCGCTCGATCGTCGCGACGCTCGGCGAGCGCCCGGCTGCGCCGTGGCCCGTCGGCGAGGTCGAGCCGCCGGCCGTCGAGCTGTCCGAGCTCTACGGCGTCGTGCCGCCCGACATTCGCGCGACCTACGACGTGCGCGAGGTCATCGCGCGGATCGTCGACGCGAGCCGCTTCCACGAATTCAAGGAGCGCTACGGACCGACGCTCGTCTGCGGCTTCGCGTCGATCCACGGCCACCCGGTCGGGATCCTCGCCAACAACGGCGTGCTGTTCTCGCAGAGCGCGCTGAAGGGGACGCATTTCATCGAGCTCTGCGACCGCCGCGGCGTGCCGCTTTTGTTCCTGCAGAACATCAGCGGCTTCATGGTCGGGCGCGACTATGAGGCGGGCGGGATCGCCAAGGACGGTGCGAAGCTCGTGACCGCCGTCAGCTGCGCGCGCGTGCCGAAGCTGACGGTGATCATCGGCGGGTCCTTCGGCGCCGGCAACTACGGGATGTGCGGGCGCGCCTTCGACCCGCGCTTTCTGTGGATGTGGCCGAACGCGCGGATCAGCGTGATGGGCGGGGAGCAGGCGGCGACGGTGCTCTCGACGATCCGCTCCGACCAGCTCGAGGCGGCCGGGGGCGAGTGGCCGCCCGACGAGCGCGCCGCCTTCGAGGATGAGCTGCGCGAGCGCTACGAGCGCCAGGGCAGCCCCTACTACGCGACGGCGCGACTGTGGGACGACGGGATCATCGATCCGCTGCAGACGCGCGACGTGCTCGGCCTGGCCCTCGATGTGTGCGCGAACGCGCCGCTCGGCGAGGTCGGCTACGGCGTCTTTCGAATGTGATCAGCTGCGCGCGAGGGGGCGCAGGAAGTCCGGCAGCGGGCGCACCAGGGGACGGTCGATGGCGCGCTCCCAGGAGCGCTCCATCGCCGCGAGGTGCTCGTCCATGACCTCCTCGATGCGCGCGTGGTCGGCGGAGCGGATCGCGGCGAGCGTGCGCTCGTGGACGTCGATCACCCACGAGGCGGTCGGCGGCTCGTGCATCGCGAGATCGCGCGCGATCTCAAGGCGGCGAAACAGCGTGCGCATCAGCGAGACGATCGTCGAATTGCCGCTCGCCCTGGCGATCCGCAGATGAAAGCGCGTGTCGAGCGCGAGGAAGCGGTCCTCGGCCTCGAGCACATCGCCGCGCGCGACGAGCTCGCGCTGCGCGTCGATCGTGCGCGCCAGCTCGACGTAGTCCTCCTCGCTGGCGTTGACCGCGGCGAGCTGCGCGACGCGCGGCTCGATCAGCCGTCGCGCCTCGAGCACGCCGGCGACCTCGTCGATGCGCAGGTCCGACATCGAGCGCAACAGCTCAAGCGGCGCGTAATCGGAGAGCACGTACATGCCCCCGGCCGAGCCCGGGCGGACCTCGAGCACGCCGGCGGCCGCGAGCACGCGGGCGGCCTCGCGCAGCGTCGCGCGGCTGATCTGCATCGCCGCGGCGAGATCGCGCTCGGAGGGCAGGCGCTCGCCGGCGGCGAGCTCGCCGATGCGGATCTGCTCGGCGATCTGCTCGACGGCCCCCTCGAAGGTGCGCCGCGGACCGACCGGTTTGAAGGCTCCGTCCATCGGAAACAAGCTAGCGCGCGGCTCATGATCAGTCCAGTCTTGGTATAAAATCGGCCCATGGGTGGTCTGCTCGTACGCGAGCCCAGGCGACAGGCGACACTCGCCGACCGCTACGAGCTCGAGGACGGCCGGGTCTTTCTGACCGGCGTCCAGGCGCTCGTCCGCGTCCTCATCGATCAGCATCGCGCCGACGCCGCCGCCGGCCTTCGCGTCGGCACGCTCGCCTCCGGCTACCCCGGCTCCCCGCTCGCCGGCTTCGACCTCGAGCTCGGCCGCCTCGGCGCGCTCGCCGAGCGCCACTCGATCGTCTCGCGACGCGCCGTCAACGAGGAGCTCGGCGCGACCGCGGTCTGGGGCACGCAGCTCGTCCGCTCGCTGCCGGGCGCGCGCGTCGACGGCGTCGTCGGCGTCTTCTACGGCAAGGCCCCGGGCGTCGACCGCGCCGGCGACGCGATCCGTCACGGCAACCTCGTCGGCACCGATCCGCACGGCGGCGTGCTGGCCCTGTGCGGCGATGATCCGGCCAGCAAGTCCTCGACGATCCCGAGCGCGTCCGAGCCGCTGCTCGCCGCGCTGCGCGTCCCCGTGCTCGCGCCCGGCAGCGTCCAGGAGGCCCTCGACCTCGGCCGCCACGCGATCGCCTGCTCGCGCGCATCGGGCCTGTGGGCGGCGCTGAAGGTCGTCACCAACGTCGCCGATGCGACCGCGACCGTCGAGGTCGGACCAGGACGCGTCGTGCCGGTGATGCCGGTGCTCGAGTGGCACGGCGTCCCCTACGTGCACCGCCCGAGCGCCAACCTGCTGCCGCCGGAGTCGCTCGAGCTCGAGCGGAGCCTCGTCGAGGTGCGCCTCGAGCTGGCCAAGCGCTACGCCCGATCCAACGCCCTCAACCGCGTCGTGATCGACTCGCCCAACGCGCAGCTCGGCATCGTCGCCTCGGGCGTGACCGCGCACGAGGTCGTGCGCGCGCTGGGCGAGCTCGGACTGGGCGAGCACCCGCCGGTGCGCGTGCTCGTGCCGCAGATGCTCTTCCCGCTCGACGAGGACGCCGTCCGGGCGTTCGCGATCGGCCTGCGCGAGGTCCTCGTGATCGAGGAGAAGGGCCCGTTCCTTGAGCGCCTCGTGCGCGAGGCGCTCTACGGCGGGCCGGCGACTCCGACGGTGGTCGGCGAGCGCGACGATCGCGGCGCGCGGCTCGTCCCGTCCTACGGCGCGCTTGACGAGGACACGGTCGTGCGCGCCGTCGGCGCGCGCCTGCTCGCCCACCACGACCTGCCGAGCGTGCGCGAGAAGCTCGCGCGGCTCGATGCGATCGAGTCGCGCCCGACCGTCGAGCTCGGCGCGGCGCGCACGCCGTTCTTCTGCTCCGGCTGCCCGCACAACACGTCGCTGAAGGCCGACGACGACGCCGTCGTCGGCGCGGGAATCGGCTGTCACACGATGGTCGTGCTCTCGGCGCAGGGCCGCGGCAACGTCGCCGGACTCACCCAGATGGGCTCTGAGGGAGCGCAGTGGATCGGCGTCGCGCCGTTCGTCGACGTGCCCCACTTCATCCAGAACCTCGGCGACGGCACCTACCACCACTCGGGGTCGCTGGCGATCCGCGCGGCCGTCGCCGCGGGCGTCAACGTGACCTACAAGCTGCTCGTCAACGGCTACGTGTCGATGACCGGTGGCCAGCAGATCAGCGGCGGCATGAGCGTCCCGGCGATGACCCGCAGCCTCGCCGCCGAGGGCGTGCGGCGGATCGTGATAACGACCGACGAGGTCGCCCGCCATCGCGACGAGAGCTATCCGTCGATCGTTGGGATCCGCGATCGCCGCGACGTGCTCGCGGTGCAGCGCGAGCTGGCGCAGGTTCCCGGCGTGACCGTGATGCTCCACGAGCAGGCCTGCGCCGCCGAGGTCAGGCGCGCCCGCAAGCGCGGCCGCGCGGTCGAGCCGGCGCGGCGCGTGCTGATCAACGAGCGCGTCTGCGAGGGCTGCGGCGACTGCGGCGCCAAGTCGAGCTGCCTGTCGGTCGAGCCGCTCGACACCGAGTTCGGGCGCAAGACCCAGATCAACCAGACCAGCTGCAACAAGGACTACACCTGCCTAGAGGGCGACTGCCCGTCGTTCGTCACCGTGCTCGCGGGCGAGCAGGCGACGCCGCGAAGCGCCGCTCCGGCGGGACCGCCGAGCTTCGAGCTCCCGGCGCCGTCGCCATGCGTGGACTTCTCCGACGTGCGCGTGCGCCTCGTCGGAATCGGCGGCACGGGCGTCGTCACCGTCAGCCAGGTGCTCGGGATGGCGGCGCTCCTCGATGGCCTTCACTGCAGCGGGCTCGATCAGACGGGTCTGTCGCAGAAGGCGGGGCCGGTCGTATCTGACCTCCATTTCACAGCCGAGCCGCAGGAGGCCAGCGTCGTGCCGGCGAGCGGCGCGCTCGATCTCCTGCTCGGCTTCGACCTGCTCGGCGCCGCCGATGAGGGCGTCCTGCGCGCGGCGGAGGCCGAGCGCACGGTTGCCGTTGTCTCCGAGCACATCTCGCCGACGGCGCAGATGGTGATCGATGTCGAGGCGAGCTCGCCCGACGTCGAGGCGGCCCACCACGCGGTGCAGGCGTCCACGCGCGCTGCCGACAACGTTGCACTCGACGCCCAGCTGATGGCCGACCGCATCTTCTCCGACGCGACGACCGCCAACGTGATCGTGCTCGGGGCGGCGTGGCAGCGCGGCGCGCTGCCGCTGTCGCTTGAGTCGATCGAGGAGGCGCTGCGGCTCAACGGCGTGAACGTCGGCGCCAACCTCGCGGCGTTCGCGTGGGGTCGCGCGTGGGTCGCCGAACCGGACCTCGTCGCCGAGGAACTGACCGACGCAGCCTGGCTTGAGGAGGAGGTCTCGGCGAAGGCCGCGGCGCTCTCGGCGAGCATCGCGCCGGCGCGCTCGGAGCTGCGCAGGCTCGTCGAGATCCGCGTCGATGACCTGCTCGGCTGGGGCGGCGAGGCGACCGCGCGCTCCTACGTCGATGAGGTCGCGCGCGTCGCGGCGATCGAGGGCGAGCGCGTGCCCGGCTCGACGGCGATCGCCGAGGCCTTCGCGCACGGGATGCACAAGCTGCCGGCCTACAAGGACGAGTACGAGGTCGCGCGCCTGCACCTCGACTGGATCGCGTCGCTTCCGGCGGGATCACGCCCGGTCTTCCACCTCCATCCGCCGCTTTTGCGCGCGCTCGGCATGAAGCGCAAGCTCCGGCTCGGGCGCTGGTTCGTCCCGCTGCTGCGCCTGCTGCGGGCAGCGCGCCGACTGCGCGGGACGCCGCTTGACCCGTTCGCCCGCACGCACGTGCGGCGCGTCGAGCGCGCGCTGCCCGGCGAGTACCGGGCCTTCGTCGATGTCGCGCTGGCGCGCCTTTCACCCGAGACTCTCGCGAGCGCCATCGAGGTCGCGGAGCTGCCCGAGCTGGTGCGCGGCTACGAGGAGATCAAGCTCGCGGGCGTCGAGCGCTTCCGCGCGCGCGGCACCGAGCTGACCGGCGTCTAGCGCCTACCAGGTGCCGCTCGTGCCCTTGGTGACGGCGCACTCGCCGTGGGCGCTCGTCTTCGACGCGATCGTGCATGAGCGCGTGAACGTTGCGTTCGCGTTGGGGACGACGCTGAAGCGGTTGCCCGTCGCCGCCGAGGTCGCGGTCAGCGTGTAGCCGGTCGTGGTTCCCTTGGCCGTGCTGAGCCACGCCTGCGCGCCGGCCTTGGTGACGACGATCGTCGGCTCGTACTTGTGCAGGAACGAAGTCGTCGTCCGGGTGTAGTCCCCGGCCGCGTTGAGCGCTGCGCTCTCGGTCGCCACCTGAGCAGTGCGCAGAAGCGCGAGCGTCGGGGCGTCGGCGCCCTTCGCGCGGGCGTCGCCGAGCGCCGGGATCGCGATCGCCGCGAGCACGCCGATGATCAGCACCACGACGAGCAGCTCGATCAGCGTGAAGCCACTGTCATCCCGCGTCCGCGCGAGCTCCACTGCGGGCTGGTCGGCCGCGACGCGGCCCAACCGGAAGCCGCCCGTCAGAGATCGGACGGCGTCACGAGCTCGCCGGGCGGGGAGCCGTGGAGCAGCCAGCCGCCGTCGACGCGCTCGACGCTGCCATCGCGCTGGAGGGCTCCGATCGCGGCGCTCACCGTCGGGCGCTGGGCGGCGACGAGGTCGGCGAGCAGCGCGTGGGTGAGGGCAACCGGCAGCAGCACACCGTCCTTTCGGACCGTGCCCCAGCGGTCGGCGAAGTGCCACAGCAGCATGTGCACGCGGGTCTCGACGCGCGGGTGGTGGACGATCGCCATGTTGACCGCGAGCGAGCGCGAGCGGCGCAGGCAGCGCGCGACGAGCACGCCGACGACCTCGGGGTAGGCGCCGGCGCGGCGCAGGAAGGCGACGTCGAGCTGGGCGAGGCGCGAACGCCGCAGCACCCGCCAGCCCGACCGGTGGGCCATCGAGGCGGCCGCCTCCTCGCGCTGCCAGGGCCGCAGCAGGTCACCGGTCGAGAGCAGCTCGCAGCCGTAGCGCCCGTCGATCCCGACGCGGCGAAGCAGCAGGCCGTCGAGGACGAGCAGTCCCGCTCCGTCGAGCATCGAGCGAGGCCAGTCGGAGTCAAGCGAGGCTCCCTCGGGAAGCGCGATGACCGCGGCGCGCAGATCGCGCCGCGCGGCCGCAAGCTGCTCCGGGGCGATCGCGTCCTGGAGGTCGGGAAGGTCGTCGATCAGGCAGACGACCGCCCTGCTACCACGACGATCCTCCGAAGCCACGGCCACGCTCCCATCGTACCCGCGCCCACGTGGCGCTTCGAAGTTCTCGCGCTGTCAGATCCCTGACGGTCACCGCTGTGACGCGAGCCCTCCCGAAGGGGCGCTACGACGCGATATCAAGAAGACATGGATCAGCTGGAGCGACCGACCAGAAGGCGACGCCGCGAAAGTCACCGGCGCGCCGTGCTCGACGCCGAGGTCAGGCGCCTGCGGCGGATGCTCGTCTGGTCGGGCCCGCTTTCACGCGAGCTCCTGGCGGAGCGCTGCGCGACGCGGCGTTGGCGGGAGGGAAGTCTCGACGAAGCGCTACGGCACGGAGTGAGTTGCGGAGCGCTGCGGCTCCTGCCGCTCGGCTATGTCGCGGCGGTCACCGAGCGCAATCGTCAGCCGCTCGCGTGACGCCCGGAATCACCGCCGCCGCGTAGCCGGGCTCCGCAGGCGTCAATGCGCGGGCGGCGGCTCTCCCGCGAGCACCCACCCGACATCAACGGGGTAGACGTTGACCGGCTCGATCGTCACGGCCACCCGACTCTCACCTGGCCCGTCGATCTCGCTCAGATCCAGGCCGCCGTACTTGGCGGCGAGACGGGCGGCGAAGACGTAGTCGGGGTCGTCTTCGATGCGCCCGAGCCCGCGCACCTCGAGATAGCGGTCAGGGTTCGAGAGGTCTAGCAGCTGGATGCTGCACTGCGGTCGCGCCCTGAGTTGCGCGTCTTCGGCCGCGAGCTGTTGAGCGACATCCGCAGCTCGCCCGCGTCGTGCAGGAACCAGACTCTCGGTGATCTGCGGGAAGCCGTCGGCTCGAAGCGTCGCGAGGGCCGCTACGGGGACGTCCAGGAGGTCGCGATGGCTCTCAGGGAAGGCCGTCATCGGCTCCGCCCAGCTTCGCGGATCCGCCCTCGGACGGCTGCTACGTTCAGCTCCGCAGAACACCTTTGGCCCCGGAGGGAGGGGGAGCCGTGACGGTTCAGGAGTGGCTCGACGGATACGCGCGGGCCTGGGAGGAGAAGGATCCCGAGATGGCGGCGCAGCTGTTCACCGACGACTGCGTCTATCGCGACCAGCCCTTCACCGAGCCCCGTCTCAGACGCGACGGGGTCAGGCAGTACTGGAGCGAAATCTGCGCTCCCCAGGAGGATCCGACGGTGACCTTCGGTGCGCCCGTGGTCTCCGATGACGACCGCCGCGCGGCCGCTGAGTTCTGGGTCAAGATGGTCAACGGTGGCGCTCAGGTGACGCTGACCGGGATCCTCTTCCTGCGCTTCGCGGCCGGAGGGCTGTGCGAGGAGCTGCGCGAGGCATGGCACTTCTCCGAGGGCTTCCTCGACCCGGCGCCGTCGTGGGGCACGTAGGGAGCGCTTGCCGGCGCTGAGCGCGCGGCGCAAGGAGATCGCCAACCTCGGGGTCCTGGCCTCCGACGCCACGCGCAGCATGAACGGCGTCGTCGTCGTGGCCGACGGGGGCTGGACGGCGCTCTAGGAAGCGCGCCGCGCGCCGAGCGTCAGAACGCGGTCAGGCTCTCGTTGAGGTTCGCCGCGGCGATGTCGGCCGGTCGCAGCGGCGGCTCGGTCGCCGGTCGAGCGACCTGCTGGCCGCGGCGGCGCGGGCGCCAGACGCGCACGTACTGGGCGACGACGTAGGAGCCGAGCACGAGCGCCACGGCGATCGCCTGCCCGATGAACGTCTCCCAGTTGTTGAAGAGGCTGAACCAGGTGCCCATCCAGCCCGGGAGGTTCAGGCCGCCGATCGTCGTCGTCCCGATCCAGCCGGCGAGCTGCATCTCGTTGACCTCCTCGCCGGCCGAGACGATCAGCACGAAGAGGAGCATCACACCGGTGATGATCAGCAGCCGCTTGTAGGGGAGTCGCTGGTGGAGCGCGAACGTGAGCACGCCGGCCGCGCCGGTGAAGAGGACTCCGATCGCGACGCCCTCGAGCACGACGCTCGCGCCGTAGAGCTCGCGCAGGTTCTGCAGGAAGATCACGATCTCGAAGCACTCGCGGTATACGGAGGTGAATCCGAGGATCGCGAGGCCGAGCAGCATGCGGCGCAGGTTGTCGTTCGGATCGGCGGCGAGCAGGCTGCGGCGGCGGCGGTGATGGCTCTGGATCCAGCCCGTCCAGTAGACGCGGTGGAAGAACCAGTTCATCACCAGCAGCAGCACGAGCAGCGACGGCAGGCCGGTCGCCGCCTGCACGTCGAACTCGCCGCCGTGGAAGCGGCCGATCAGCCAGACCACTCCGAACCAAGTAGCGATCCCGGCCGCGATCGCCAGGCCGCCGCCGAGGGCGACGGGCCGGCGGTAGACGCGGTTGGCTCCGAGGAAGCTGGCCATCACGGCTGCGAGCACGAGGATCGTCTCGAGGCCCTCGCGGAAGACGAGGATCGCGGCGTCGATCACGACGGTCGTGTGGCTCAGCCGATCGGCCTTCGGAAGGTCGGTCGGGTCGGTCGTGCCGCCTTGAGCGTGCCAGCCGAGGATGACCACGGCGACCGCAACCGCGAGCGCGAGAGCGGTCCAGATGTAGAAGCTGACGCGCTGGCCGCGGGCGGCGCTGGCGCGTGGCGCGGGGGCGGGTTGCGGGGGCGTGCTCACTCGGTTCGCCGATCTCCGACTCAGGTTGTCGGATTGACCGGCGCGCAGCCTAGCACAGATTAGGGAACCCTAATTAGGTCTGCCTAACGCGAACGCCGGGGCCTGTGTTCAGATCGCTTCGTGAACGGGCTCCGCGGGCCGCCCCGTCGGCGCGCCCCGCGGAGCCGCTGCCGAGCTCAGGCCGCTGCGGCGGCTCGGTCGGGCGTCGCGATCCACTTGCCAACCCAGTCGCCGGTGATCTGGCGCGTCGCCGCGTTGATGCGGTTCCACGTGTTGATGGCGGCGATCGCCACAACGAGCGCTCCGAGCTGCGCCTCGTCGTAGTGACGGGCCGCCGCGTCCCAGACCTCGTCGGGGACGGGGTCCGCGCGATCAGCGATCCGCGTCACCGCTTCGGTCAGCGCCAGCGCCGAGCGCTCGGCGTCGCTGTAGTAGGGCGCCTCGCGCCAGGCGGCGATCATGTTGATGCGTTCGTCGGTCTCGCCGGCTCCCTTGAGCTCGCGCGTGTGCATGTCGAGGCACACGCTGCAGCTGTTTATCTGGCTCGCCCGCACCTCGACGAGCAGCAGTGTGGTTTCGGGCAGACCCGACTTCTTGGCCGCCGCCCCGAGCTGCTGCAGCGCCTTCATGACATCCGGTGCCGCGACTGCTGGATTCTCGATTCTCGGCTGCATGACTGGTCCTCCGTGTCGCTTGCGGAAGCTGCCGGGGCTGACGCGGCGGAAGGCGTTGTCCGCGCTGCGTGGTCCCATCTCGATGACCCGCGCGGCGGCGGAAACGTGACACCGGCGTCACGCGTGGCCCAAAACGCAGGTTCGCGGTGCCATTACCCCGCTGGGGCGGTGTCAGTCAGCGCCTCGCGTGCCGGCAGGCGCCCGACGTGGTCGCATTGAGTCAGTACATGTAGATATCCTTATGTTCATATGCTAGCCTGCGCTCATGGCTGAGCCGACGCCCCTGCACGACCCAAGGACGCTCGTCTTCGACGATCTCGTCGGCGTGCTGCGCGCCGTCGCTGAGCCGACGCGGCTGCGGCTCGTGACGTTGCTCGGCCAGGGCGAGCTCACGGTGACGGAGATCACCCAGGTGATCGGGCAGAGCCAGCCACGCGTCAGCCGTCACCTGCGCTTGCTCGTCGACGCCGGCGTGCTCGATCGCTCGCCCGAGGGCGCATTCGTCTTCTACGGGCTCGGCGACGGGCCTGCGGCGGCGCTCGCTGCCCAGATAGCCGCCGCAGCCGAGACGGGCGACGCGGTGCTGGCCGGCGACGCCGCGGCGCTCGAGCGGGTTCGCCAGTCCCGATCGGCGGCGGCCGCCGCGTACCTCAGCCAGCACGGCGATGAGCTCGCGGCACTGCGCGCGCTGCACGCACCGGAGGCCGAGATCGAGCGAGAGATGCTCGAGCTGCTTGTCAAGGAGGGCCCGATCGGCCGCCTGCTCGACATCGGCACCGGCACGGGACGAGTCCTCGGGCTGCTCGCGCCCCACACGCAGCGAAGCATCGGACTGGACGTGGATCCTGAGATGCTGCTCCTTGCGCGGGCGGCACTCGGAGATGCCCAGATCGCGCGGGCCTCGGCACGGCAGGGGGATCTGCATCGGCCGCCGTTTGAGGCCGCGAGCTTCGATGTCGCCGTCATGCATTTCGTCCTGCATCTGCTGGACGACCCGCCCGGTGCGCTGGTCGACGCCGGCCGGTTGCTGCGGCCCGGCGGGCGGTTGCTGGTCGTCGATTTCGCGCCCCACGACCTGACGTTCCTGAAGGAGCGTCACGGCCATCGAAGGCTCGGCATCGCCTCCGACGACATGGCCGCATGGGCGCAGGACGCCGGGCTGGCCATAGAGGCGGAACACGCCCTGCCCGCCCCCGAGCCGGGCGACGCCTCGCTGACGGTCCGCCTCTGGCTGCTGCGCGCCGGCGTGCGCGGCGGCCGCGGAGTGGGGAGGGCGGGCTGATGGCGACCGTTTCCTTCGAAGTGTTTCCGCCGCGCAGCCCGGAGGCGCAGTCGCGCCTGTGGCTCGCGCTGGAGCGCCTTGCGCCACTTGACCCAGCGTTCGTCTCGGTGACCTGCGGCGCCGGGGGTACGGATTCGGCGCCGACACTGGACGCGCTGTGCGCGGTACGAGACCGCACCGCCGCGACGATGGCGGGTCACCTCACCTGCGTCGGTCGCACGCGCGCCGACGTCGACGGGCTCGTCCGCGACTACTGGGAGGCCGGGGTCCGCCATATCGTCGCCCTGCGCGGGGACATGGGGCAGAGCGGCGCGCGGTTCATCCCGCACCCGCTGGGCTACCTCGGAAGCGTCCAGCTGATCGAGGGGATCCGGCGGATTGCGCCGTTCGAGGTGAGCGTGGCGGCATATCCGGAGCGCCACCCCGACTCACGGTCGCTGGGCGCCGATCTCGAGCTCCTGGCGCGCAAGGCGGACGCCGGCGCCTCGCGGGCGATCACGCAGTTCTGCTTCGACAGCGCCGCGATCGTCCGCCTGCGCGAGCGGATCGCCGCGCGCGGAATCGGCCTGGACCTCGTGCCGGGAATCCTCGTCCCCTCCTCGCTCGGCGGGATCATGCGGATGTCGCAGCGATGCGGCGCGAGCGTGCCGCGCTGGCTGCGCGAACGCTTCGACGGCCTCGACGGGGATCCCCAGGCGTGCAAGCTCGTCGCCGCCATCGTCACCGCCGGCCAGATCGAGGACCTGCGCCGGCACGGGTTCGAGCACTTTCACTTCTACACGCTCAACGAGGGCGAGGTCGTCGCAGCCGTCTGTCGGCTGTTGGGTATCCAGCCGCGCCTGGCGGTCGCCGCGTGAGCCGGGATCGCGCTGAGCGGGTCGCGGCGCTGCACGCTGCCGCGCAGGAGCGCATCCTCGTGCTCGACGGCGCCTGGGGCGCGAAGATCGGCGAGCTGCGCCTCGACGAGGAAGCCTTCCGCGGCGAGCGATTCGCCGACCATCCGCGGCCGCTCGCGGGGAACACCGACATCCTCGCCGTGACGGTCCCGAGCGTCGTCGAAGAACTGCTCGACGCGTATCTGGCCGCGGGCGCCGACATCACCTCGACGAACACGTTCACGGCCAACGCCATCGCTCAGGCCGATTACGGGATGACCGGCGTCGTGCGCGAGCTCAACCTCGCTGCTTCGCAGCTCGCCCGCGATGCCGCCGACCGCTTCACCGCCGCGGACCCGCGGAGTCCGCGCTGGGTCGCAGGGTCGATCGGGCCGACCAACCGCACGCTGTCGCTGTCGCACGACGTCAATGATCCAGGCGCCCGAGCGGTCGATTTCGACGAGGTCTATGCGGCCTACCGCGAACAGGCGATCGCTCTGCATGACGGCGGTGTCGACCTGTTCCTCGTCGAGACCGTCTTCGACACGCTCAACGCAAAGGCGGCTCTGAAAGCCATCCTCGATCTTGAGGACGACGGGCTGCTCCCATTGCCGATCTGGATCTCGGGCACGATCGCGGACCGCTCGGGCAGGACGCTGTCGGGCCAAACCGTCGATGCCTTCTGGACCTCGGTACGCCACGCCGAGCCGTTCGCCGTTGGGCTCAACTGCGCTCTCGGCGTCGAGCTGATGCGTCCCTACCTCGCCGAGCTCGCGGCCGTCGCCGACACGCTCGTCTCGGCCTACCCGAATGCCGGGCTGCCCAACGAGCTCGGCGAGTACGAGGACGATCCCGGTCTCGTCGCATCGAATCTCGAGGAGTGGGCGCGGTCGGGGCTCGTCAACGTCGTCGGCGGATGCTGCGGGACGACCCCGGCGCACATCCGCGCCATCGCGAACGCCGTCGACGGCGTCGTGCCGCGCGCGGTGCCGGAGATCGCGCCGCGCCTGCGGCTATCGGGTCTGGAGCCGTTCGCGGCATGAACGAGGTCCTCGCGCAGCAGCGAACCAGCGCCGCGTTCATCCACATCGGCGAGCGGACCAACGTGTGCGGCTCGGCGCGCTTCAAGAAGCTCATCCAGGCCGACGACTTCGAGGGGGCGCTTGCCGTCGCCCGCGAGCAGGTCGAGAACGGGGCCCAGATCATCGATGTGAACATGGATGACGCGCTGCTCGACGGTGAGAGTGCGATGACGCGCTTCCTGCGGCTGATCGCGGCTGAGCCTGACATCGCGCGAGTGCCGGTCATGATCGACTCCTCGAAATGGACCGTGATCGAGGCCGGCCTGAAGTGCGTGCAGGGCAAGGCGATCGTGAACTCGATCAGCCTCAAGGAGGGCGAGGAGGCGTTCCTCACGCTCGCCAAGCGGGTCCGCCGCTACGGCGCAGCGGTGGTGGTGATGGCGTTCGACGAGGACGGTCAGGCCGACACGGTGGCGCGCAAGGTGGAGATCTGCGAGCGCGCGCACGACCTGCTGACGCAGCGCGCGGGGTTCGACCCCGAGGATCTCATCTTCGACCCCAACATCTTCGCCGTCGCGACCGGCATCTCCGAGCACGACGGCTACGCCGCGGCATTCATCGAAGCGGTCTGGCGGATCAAGGAGCGACTGCCCGGCACGCGCGTCTCAGGCGGCGTCTCGAACGTGTCGTTCGCGTTCCGCGGCAACGAGCCAGTGCGCCAGGCGATGCACGCGGTGTTCCTTCATCACGCGATCGCCGCCGGGCTCGACATGGCGATCGTCAACGCCGGCCAGCTCGCGACGTATGAGGAGATCGACTCGGAGCTGCTCGAGCGCGTCGAAGACGTGATTCTCAACCGCCGTCCTGACGGGACGGAGCGGCTACTTGAGATTGCCGAGCTCTACCGGGGCGCGACCGCGGCGCGCGTCGAACAGAATCACGAGTGGCGCGATCTCCCGGTCGGTGAGCGGCTCGTCCACGCGCTGGTCAACGGGATCAACGAACACGTCGTCGAGGACGCCGAGCAGGCCCGGTTGGAGTTTCCCTCGCCGCTGGCGGTGATCGAGGGTCCGCTGATGGCCGGGATGAACGTCGTCGGCGACCTCTTTGCCGACGGCAGGATGTTCCTCCCGCAGGTCGTCAAGTCGGCGCGGGTGATGAAGCAGGCGGTCGCTCATCTCGAACCGTTCATGGAACGCGACCAAACCGACAAGCGCGGCTCCGGACGGATCGTGCTCGCGACCGTGAAGGGCGACGTGCACGACATCGGCAAGAACATCGTCGGCGTAGTGCTCGCGTGCAACGGGTTCGATGTGATCGATCTCGGCGTGATGGTCCCTGGGCACGAGATCCTCGATGCCGCGGCCGAGCGCGACGCAGACCTGATCGGGCTGTCGGGTCTGATCACGCCCTCGCTTGACGAGATGTGCACCGTCGCGACGGAGATGGCGCGCCGCGGGATGACGACGCCGCTGCTGATCGGCGGCGCGACAACCAGCAAGGCGCACACCGCGATCAAGATCGATCCCTGCTACGCCGCGGGACACGTCGTCTACGTTCCGGACGCCTCGCGCGCCGTGGGTGTCGCGAGCGCGCTTCTCGATGCCGAGCAGCGAGATCGGCTGATGGCCCGTGTCGAGATCGAATACGGCGAGGTCGTGCAGCGGCGCGCCGCGGAGCGCTCTCCGAGCCGCCGCGCCACGATCGAGCAGGCGCGAGCGAACCGCCTGCGCACCGACTGGCAGACATATCGCCCGCCGCGTCCGGCGGCGGTCGGCGTTCGCGCGTTCGAGGGCTACGACCTCGGCGAGCTCGTTCCATACATCGACTGGACCCCGTTCTTTCGCACGTGGGAGCTGCGGGGCACCTACCCGCGAATCCTCGACGACCCGGACGTCGGCGAGACCGCGCGTAGCGTCTTCGCCGACGCCCAAGAGATGCTCGAGCGGATCGTCGAGGAGCACTGGGTCAGCGCCAGCGCCGTCGTCGGCATCTGGCCGGCGGCGAGCAGCGGCGATGACGTCGTCGTGTTCGCGGATGAGGACCGCGAGCAGGAGCTCGCGACGCTCTACACATTGCGCCAGCAACTGGCGCGCGACGCCGAGCACCCGAACCTCGCGCTGGCCGACTTCGTCGCGCCGCTGGAGGCGGGCGTCGCTGACCACGTCGGCGCATTCGCGGTCACGACCGGCCATGGCGAGACCGAGCGCGCGGAGAACTTCCGCGACGAGCACGACGACTACAGCGCGATTCTCTTCACAGCGCTCTGCGATCGCCTCGCCGAGGCGTTCGCCGAGCGCATGCACGAGCGCGTTCGCACCGAGCTCTGGGGCTACGCCGGGGATGAACGGTTCGGCAAAGCCGAGCTGATCGCCGAGCGCTACCAGGGCATCCGGCCGGCCCCGGGGTACGGCTGTCAGCCCGACCATACCGAGAAGCAGACGATCTTCGCGCTGCTCGACGCTCCCACGCAGACGGGCATCACGCTGACGGAAACCTGCGCGCTACAGCCCGCGTCGTCGGTGACCGGGCTGTACCTCTCGCATCCGCAGGCGCGCTACTTCGGCGTCGGGCGCATCGGCGCCGACCAGCTCGAGGACTACGCACGGCGCAAGGGCTGGACGATCGAGGAGGCCACCCGCTCGCTCGCGACGCTCGACGCAGACGGTGCCGGCCGGGTCGCTGAGACGGCGGAAGCCGCCGGGGTCGCGCGCTCGAGCTGAGGTGGGCTCGCTCAGCGAGATCGCCGGAAGAGCCGCGACGCCGAGAGCAGCATCGCGACGAACATCAGCGACGTGGATGAGTAGAAGGCCGCGTGCAGGCCGGTCGTGAACACCGACGCGGACGCCGTCGAGAGCGAGGTGGTGCCGACGAAGATCGCGAACGCCTCGTGCCGGGCGATGCTCTGTGAGGCGACGAGGATCGCGACCGCAAATGAGAAGACCATGCCGAGGTTGGTGAACGTGCGCAGCAGGCCGGAGGTGATGCCGAAGCGGTTCTGCGGCGCCGCCTTCATCACCGACGCGGTGTTCGCGGGGTAGAAGAGGCCGCCGCCGATCGCGCCGACGACGTAGATCACGACGACCAGCCCAAGCGGTGTGTTCGCCGACAGCTGTGCGTAGGCGATCAGAACGCCGATCTGGATCGCCAGCCCGGCCGTCGCCGGCACCACGGGGCTGCGGCGGTCCGCGACGCGCCCGCCCCACGGCCCGACGATGCCGCCGATCAGATACCCAGGCACAAGCAGCGCTGAGGCGTGCAGCGGCGACAGACGGCGCACTCCCTGCAGGTACATCAACAGCAGGAAGAGCACCGCGAAGGACGCCAGCGCCTGGAACATCGAGGCGAGAAACGACGGGGTCAGGCCCGGCACGCGGAACAGCTGCAGGTCGAGCATCGGCTCCTCGCGGACGCGTTCGATCAAAACGAACACGACGAGCATCACGATCCCGCCGATCGCGTAGCCGGCGATCGTGGCGTCCAACGACTCGGAGGTCAGCTTGACCATCGCCCACAGCAGTCCGAACAGCGCCAGCGCGAGCGCGGCCATGCCGGGCCAGTCGATGCGGTGGCGCTCACGCTGGCCGCTGTCGTGGAGCACGCGCGTCGCGACGGCGAACGCGATCAGCCCGATCGGTACGTTGATCCAGAAGACCCAGCGCCAGGAGACGTAGGTGACGATCAGGCCGCCGAGCACCACGCCCAGCACCGCGCCGGTGTTCCAACCGATGCCGTAGAAGCCGAACGCGCGGCCGCGCCGCTCGGGCGGGATGATGTCGGCGATCACGGCCCCGGCGTTGGCGGTCATCAGCGCGCCGCCGACGCCCTGCACGAGTCGGAAGATGATCAGCGCGAGCTCGCTCCAGGAGAGCGCGCACGCAAGCGAGCCGGCGATGAAGACGAGAAACCCTGCCTGGTAGGCGCGAACGCGGCCGAACATGTCGCCGAGGCGGCCGACCTGTGTCGCCAGCACGGTGATCACCAGCAGGTAGCCGATGATCACCCAGATCACCGAAGCCAGACCGATATGCAGCGAGCGCTGGATCGCCGGCAGCGCGAGCACGACGATCGTCGTGTCGACGGCGGCGATCATGACGCCGGTCACGATCACGAGCACCGCGAGGTTCTGCGAGCGCGTGGTGTGCGCGGACGGCGGGGACGGTCCGCCGAGCGGCTTGGCGTGGGGGCTGGCGAGCGCCGGGCTGACGGCGCGGCCGCTCACGCGTGGGGCCCGGGACGCCCGGCGGGCGATCGCCTCACGGCGCGCGCTGCGTAGCCGGACTGCACGCCGGAAAGCATATCGGCGTCCTCGCGAAGTCCTCGCCGGACGGTGGGCGCGCGGCCGCCGTGCCGCAACATCGGAGAATCTCAGTCTTTGCTTGCCGCGCGGGGGAGGTGTTGAGCCAGCTGCCCGCGCGAGCGGATGCCGAGCTTGGCGTAGGCGCGCGAGAGGTGCAGCTCGACGGTGTGCACGGTCACGACCAGCTCGCGCGAGATCTCCTTGTTGGATAGGCCCGTGGCGGCCAGCTGGGCGGTTCGCAGCTCGGTCTCGGTCAGCTCGCCAGCGGGTCGGGGCCGTCGCGCTCCCACCCGGGTCAGCTCGGAGCGCGCTCGGTCGGCCCAGCCGGGCGAGCCGATCTCCTCGAATGCGGCGGCGGCGCCCTCGAGCGCGTCGCGGGCGATCCCCCACTGCTTAAAGCGCCGCGCGGCGCGACCAAGCGCGAGCCGTGTCCGGGCGGCGTCGAATCGCAGACCGAGTTCGCCGTAAGCGTCTGCCGCAGCGGTGAGCTGCGTGCCGGCCGCGGGATCGTAGCGGCCGCTGGCCAGGGCGATCACGCCCTCGCAGCGCCATGCGCTGGCGCGTCCCCACGGGTGGTCCTGGGCTTCGGCTAGCGCGCGAAGGCGTGCGGTGACGCTGCGTGCCTCGTCGAGCTCGACGAGTTCCGCGAGCGCTTCGACCAAGTCCGGCGCGACCGGGAAGACGCCCGGTTCGGTGACCCCCTCGTCTACGGTGTGACGCCAAACCTCGCGGAGGTGCCCGGCGGCCGCGGCAACCTGGTGTTCGAGCAGTTCGCCGATGGCGAGCGCCCGCAGCGCTTCGAGCCCGTCCCAGCGAATTCCGATCCCTTCGGCGAGCGCCAACGCCTCTGTCGCCCACCGCTCGGTCTCGGCGAAGTCGCCGCGCCCGGCGGCCAGCAGCGCGCGGCAGCGCTCGTATTTCGGGCGGAACCCTATGACGAGCTCCGAGGACTCCGCCCACTCCTCCAACAGCGCCGTCGCCGCGTTCCACTCGCCGGCGCGAAGATGCAGCTCGCACACATGAAGTCGCGCCAGAGCGTAGGACTCATCCTCGCCTCGCTCGTCGGCGACGGACAGCAGTGCCCCCAATGCCGTCCGTGCGCGATCCAGCTCGCCTCGCCAGACCAGCCTTTGGCCCGCGACGCGCTCGGGGGACCCTGCGACGTAGGACGGGGCCCCTGACACGGCCCAATAGGCCTCGCACTGCTCCTCGACGGGTTGACCGGTCATCGCTCGGACCCACGCGGTACCGAACAAGGCGAGGCGCTCGCTGTCGGGGTGCGCCCCGCGCGCCGCGTCAAGCGCCTCCTGTGCCCAGCCCGCGGCTGTCTGTAGCTGCGAGACGGTCGTGCCCCCGGCATTCCCAGCCTTCCTCGCCAGAATCGTGGCGCGAAGCACCGCATCGTCGCCGCACTCGGCGAGGGCGCGTTCCTGGTGGAAGATGACGTCGTCCATCGTCTGTGGGCCGACGCCGTCGGAGAGCATCAGCCAGGCCCTTGCGCGCGACGGGCCCGCCGGAAGCGAGTCGAGTTCGGGCGTCAACAGCTCCGTCATGCGCCGCATCTCGCCAGCGGTCTCAAGGTAGCCCGCGAGTTGAAGTACTCGACCCGCGCGGTGTGCCGAGCCCGCGGGAGTGAGCCGCAGAGCATGCTCAGCAAGCTCGACGGCCTGCTGGCTGCCGCCCAATGCGGCCGCAGCGGCGGCCGCCTGCTCAACGGTGGCCGCGAGTTCGTCGCTCGGACGCGCTGCGGCCAGCGCGAGGTGCTTTGCACGCACCTCCGCGTCGGGTACCGTCAAGGCCAGGGCCTCGTGAAGCGCGCGCTGCTCACTAGGTGTCGCCGCGTGCTTCGCAGCAGCGGCAAGCAGCGGATGGGAGGCGCGCACGCGATCCCCGGAAACCAGTAGAAGGCCCGCGTCGATCGCCGCGTCGAGCGCCTCGACACCTTCGATTGGCGCAAGCTCCGCGACGTGCAGATCCGCGCTCAACGAAACCGCCACGAGCAGCCTCCGCAGTGGCGGCTCGAGCGTCGCCACGCGAGCGCCGAGCATCTCCTCGACCCCGCTCGGCATCGGAATGTCCTGGTATCTCTCCGGTAATCCGCGCTCGGCGAGCGCGCGACCAAGCTCCAGCACGAAGAGCGGGTTGCCGAGCGTGACATCGAAAACGCGCCGCAGTAGCTGGCGCGGCATCGTCAGCCCCAGCCGCTCGGCCAGGAGGCGCCGCGTCGCCCCAAAGCTCAGCGGCCCGACCTCAACGCGTTCGGGCCGCCGGCGTTCGAGTGCTCGCTCCAGCGTCGAGGGGTCTGCGCCGCGACGCGCGAGCAGGAATCCGAGGCGCTCGCCCTCGAGTCGGCGCGCGACGAACGCCAACGTGTCGGCCGATGGCGCGTCGAGCCACTGGATATCGTCGATCGCGACGAGCAGTGGTCCGTCGGCGCTCAACGCTCTCAGCACGTTGAGGAAGCCAACCGCAATCGCATGCGATTCGGGCGGTTCCGGACCAGGCTGCGCTCGCAGCAGAGCGACCTCGAGGGCTGAGCGCTGTGGAGCCGCCAAGCTTCCCAGCGCCGCTGTTTCGACGCCGTCGCAGAGATCGATCAGCGCCGAAAAGGAAAGCTGCGCCTCGGCGCTACTCGCTCGCGCGGAGAGGACGCGCAGTCCCTGAACTCCGGCCTGATGGACGCCGGCTTCCCACAGCGTCGTCTTGCCGACGCCGGGATCGCCCGTCAGCACGAGCGACTGACCCGACGAGAGGCCCCCGATGAATCCTCCGAGGTGCGCCAGCTCGGATTCGCGACCGACGACTGGGGCTGTGTGTTCCGTCGACTCGGGGTGCAGGTGTTTCCCCCTCGCAAACTCCCGAGTGACCTCGGTGGCTAACGCGCGATCGGCGCGTCACGCCACCTTACTTCGCGAACTTCCGGCAAGCCAGCACAGTGGGCCGGTTCGCCAGGGGGGTTGCCATGCGCCCGAGAGGAGTCGAATCCACACGAGCCTAGGCGCTCACAAGGCCCTCAACCTCATCCGGGGTGTGTCAGATGCGTCCGTGGGCCGCAGAATCGGCGGCTTCGTCGGCGGCATGGAACACATCTGAAGCAGCGTTTGCTCTGGCATCGACGAGCGACAATCGGCACGAAGGTAGGGCAGCGCAACCTCGCCACGACGGCGAACACGTACACCAGGCCGAGGTCGCTCTGGCCGTGGCGAACCCTCAGAGCTGCCCTTCGCGCGCGACGTCGTTCAAGTTGCCTAAAGGCATCGACGAGGTTCGTCGATCACTGTCACATGCGTTCTCGATGCGCGCCCAATGGCGAGCGGGGCTTCACGCTGATCGAGCTTCTTGTTGTGATCCTGATCATCGGCGTGCTCGCGGCGATCGGCATCCCGTCGTTTCTCGGTGCGTCGACCACTAACGGGGCTCCGTCCAAGAGCCTGCTCCATACCGCAGCGCTCACGGCTGAAACGGTAGCTCTGGACGACGGCTATACGGCGATCACAAAGAAGCTCCTGCAGACCTACGAGCCGACGATCGCGACGGCCAAGGGCGACGGCCCATGGATAAGCGCCGCTTCGGGTACGGCCTCCGGCTACACGCTGACGGTGACCTCAGCGATCACTGGCAACAAGTTCACGATCACCCGAAGCGATGATGGGACCGTGACGCGGACCTGCACGATCCCCACCAAGACGAGCCCACCGGCAGGCTGCAACATCGTCAAGAACAAGAACGGAACGTGGTAGACCGGTCAGGGCCGCTCATGCGCGCCCGCGGGGCCGGTGTTCTCATCTCGCCTCTAAACGGCTAAGCCTGGCGATTCGCAGCGAAGTCTGCGTAGGGCCGCTCGTCAAGATCTCCGCAACTGGCGGCGGGCCAAAACGGCCACGAGGGCTGGTCGAGTGCCTGGTCCGAGTTCACCCCGGCAGACGGCCCCATCGTGCGGCTGACGCTGACGGCGAAGCGGATCGCCGACGGCTGTCGTCGGCGTCGACGCGCAGTTCATGGCTGCCGCGATCCGCGGACTTAGGTGAGTGTCGCGACGATAAACGCGGCATAGAGGGCGACGATGGCAGCAGCGCCGGGTCGTTTCATGCCGCCGCGCGCGGCGAGGAGACCGACGGTCGCCACCATTGCGACTGCGAGGAGCGCGAGGTCGAGTTGGTCCGCTGACGTCCGCGCCGTGAGCGTGACCACGACGGATGGGAGCGCGACGCCGGCGACGAGGTTGATGGTGTTGCTGTTGAGCGTTTCGGTGACCAGTGCCGACCCGCGCCCGGACCGGCCGAGGCGGATTCCGGTCAGAGCGTTCGGGAGGCTCGTGAGCGGGCCGAGAATGAGCGCCCCGACGAGCGCCGACCTGACACCCCAATGGTTTCCCAGGGTGAGCGCTGCCTGGACCATCCCGAAGCTCCCGGCGACGATCAGCACCACGTCGAGCACCATCAGCTCGAGTTGGCGATGGGTCGCGAAGTCGGCGACGTCATTGCCCGTGGCGTGGGCGCCCGCGGCGATGTCGCGGTCGACGACCAGCGTTGCGAGTCGCCTGAGGCCGAGCTTGCTCGCGGCCTCATGGCCGCCGATCACAAGCACGAGGTACGGCACGAGGACAACAGCGATCAATGCGACGGCCACGGCCACGGGAAGCCATCCGAGCAGCAGGGCGGCCACGATCGCGGTCGCTGCCAGGCCGACTGTGCCCTCGAGCACGAGAGTCCTACGCGGCACCTGAACGCATCCGACCACCATGACGCTCGCCCCGAGCATCGCCGCGAGGTTGAACGTGTTGGAGCCGACGATCACGCCGATGCTCGCCTCGTGAGATCCCTTGATCAGCGCCGCCAGCGCCGAGGACACCTCCGGCCCATCGGCGGCGAGCGCGGTCAACAGGCCGATCAAGACCTCGGGCAGGCCGAAGCGTGCACCGAGCCGGTCCAGGCGCCGCGCAAACGTGGCCGCGGCCACGAGGGTCACCGCGAGAGCCGCGACGAACAGCGGTGCAGCTACGGCTACGCTCACGGTCCGGCCTGCCGGTGCGTACCGGCGTGGCCGATCACGCCCTGCCCGTCCGGCACGACGGCGCCGGTGTGACGTCCATCGCGACCGTCGCCAGACGAACCACCGAGGGGCATGCCCGGCTCCGCTCCGACCGCCGATGGGCCATTAGCACCGAACGTAACGGCTCTCGCCGACGCCACGCCCATCGCCTCGGCCGGCCGCCCCGCTTCAGGGCGGGGCACTGGGTTGATCAGCCCATCGGCCGCGGCTGACGCGTCGCTGCGAGCCGAGTTGGACGTCACGGACAGCCTGCAGCACGCGGCGCTGCAAGCGCGGCTGACCGGCAGATCGAACAGACAGTCCACGGTTACGCCTCAGAGGGGTCGGCAACCAAGCTGCCGACCAGTCTTCCCGGCGCACCACGACCGAGAATACGTGAAGCACGTCTTAGGTGCGCCCCCGGTTAAGGCACGTTGGCTGGGTAGCCATAGAAGCCGACCATCAGTGTGTTTCGGGTCTTCGCGAACTCACCCGCGCAGGGTCGCCGCATCGACGACGTCGACTGGCCGCCCGGGAGCATCGTCGTCGCGTCAGGCAGCTGCAGGCGCGGCGCAGGTCAGCGGTGCGAGGCATGATGCGCGGATGACGAAGGCCACGCGGCTCGGGCTCGTTCTGCTGGCCAACGCCGGGATGGTCGTCGCGCTCGTCCTCGTCGGCCTCGCGTCGCACTCGCTCGGCGTGCTCGCCGCCGGAGGTGACTACCTAGGCGATGCGGCGGGCGTGGCGCTCAGCCTCGCGGCGCTGCGCATCAGCCATCGCCCTAACGGTCACCGGCACGCCACGTCGTACGCCGCCCTCACCAACGCGACGTTCCTGCTGGCGGTGACCGCCGTTGTAATCGTCGCGGCGATACGCCGCCTGGTCGGCAGCGCGCCCCACGTCGCGGGCCTGCCGGTGATCATCGTGAGTGTGATTGCGGGCCTGGTCATGGCCGGCTGCGCGCTGATCATCGGGAGGGTCGAGCGCGACGACCTAAACATGCGCTCCGTCATGCTCGACACCCTGGCCGACGGCACGTCGGCGGCCGGGGTCGCGCTCAGCGGCGCCATCATCCTCCTGGCCCACGGGCTATACCGTCTCGACTCGGCCGTCGCTCTCGGCATCGCCGCGATCATCGCCTACCACGCCGTCCGTCTGATTCACGACGTCCTGGCGGTTCTGCGGACGAACCGACGGGTGACCCCGGACGCCCCGGGCGGCGCGATCGCCGATGATGTCCCGAGTCACCCTTCCGACCCCGTCGAGCTCTGTTCTGGCGCCAGTTAGTGTTCTCACGGAACAGCGGCGGAATTCACCCGCCACCCCGAACCACGAAAGCCGCATTGCGGGGCTTTCGTGGATGCGCCCGAGAGGACTCGAACCTCCACGAGCTAAGCGCTCACAAGGCCCTCAACCTTGCGCGTCTACCAATTCCGCCACAGGCGCAGGGTGGACGAGTATAGGCGCTTGATTCTGTCCCCGCCCGGCGCTACTCTACGAACAAGTGTTCGCCATGCCTCGAAGGAGGAGTTCGTGGACCTGACGAAGCGCCAGCAGGAGATCTTCGACTTCATCAAGCGCTACTCAGCGCGGCACGGCTACCCGCCGACCGTTCGCGACATCGGCAAGGCCGTCGGCCTCGCGTCGTCTTCGACCGTGCATCAGCACCTCGCGAACCTCGAGCGGCTGGGCCTGCTCAAGCGCGATCCCTCCAAGCCGCGCGCGATCGAGCTGCTCGACCGCGCGGTCGCCGAGGTCCGCCAGGCCGTGCGGCCAAAGGGCCTGCCGCTGCTCGGTGCTGTCGCCGCCGGTCAGCCGATGCTCGCCGAGGAGAACATCGAGGACTACGTGGCGGTGCCGCCGGCAGCCGGGGGACGCGACGGTGAGTATCTCCTTCGCGTCCGCGGTGAGTCGATGCGCAAGGTCGGGATTATGGAGGGCGATCTCGTCGTGGTCCGACCTCAGGAGACCGCCGAGGATGGCGACATCGTGGTCGCGATGGTCGGCGAGGACGCGACGGTGAAGCGTTACTTCCGCGAGAGCGACCACGTGCGCCTGCAGCCAGAGAACGATGCGATGGAGCCGATCCGCAGTCGAGAGGTGCGGATCCTCGGCCGCGTGGTCGGGCTGATGCGATCGCTCTAGCGCCGCTGGCGCTCGCCGAGCCGACGCGCTACCTTGGACCGGCAGGCCAAGCAGCCGCGGAGGTTCGCCTTCGAGGAAAGTCCGGACATCACAGGGCAGGGTGGTCGCCGACAACGACCAGGGGAAACCCGCGGGAAAGTGCCACAGAAACAAACCGCCCAAGCGCGCGGCCACACGTGAGCCGCGTGCCGGCAAGGGTGAAATGGTGCGGTAAGAGCGCACCGGCGTCGCGGTGACGCGGCGGCCAGGCAAACCCCACCC
>DATAWT010000058.1:0-14349 GCA_036267075.1 Solirubrobacteraceae bacterium | reverse complement strand
GCCGGCTTCACCCATTACGACCCGCCGCCGCCGGACCGCATCGCCGACATCGACGAGCTTTGCGCGACCGACCGCTTTCGCTTCGCGAACGTGCTCTCGGCGTGGATCGAGGTCAACGACGCCGGGCGGATCAGCGACTGCGGCTATTCCGGCGGCGGGCTGATGGGAAGCACGACGATCCGTGTCGGCCCGGTCAGCCGGACGTTCCAGGCGATATCCCTGCCCGACCTGCGCAAGGCCCCCGTCCGCGGCGACGGCTGGGTTCGCTTCGTCCAGACGACCGGCGGACGCACCGCCCTGCCGGCGCCGCGCCGCGTCCGTCGCCGCCCGTTCGTGCAGTGGCAGTGCCCGCTCGTCTGGACGACGCTGACCCTGACGATCCACCTCGACGGCAGCGCCGACGCGAGCGTCGAGGGGCACAGCCGCTTTCCCCGTCACTGGATCTACGACAACCGCGGGCGACTGTCGGCGAAGTCGGGGCTGGCCGACTTCGAGGACTGGTTCCGTACGTCGTTTGGTCGCCACACGCCGTGGGGTGACACGGAGTCCGCGGCGATGGTCACAGCCGTCGAGACCGCGCTCGAGCGCCAGCTGTCCGCCAAGATCATGTCCGCCGGCGTCAAGCCGCGGATCGCCAAGATCGCAGCCGGCGAGCACCTCGTCCGCCAGGGCGAGGCCGGCAGCGACGTCTTCCTCCTGCTCGACGGCGTGCTGCTCGTCGAGAAGGACGGCGAGCGACTCGCCGAGTACGGCCCCGGAGCCCTGCTCGGCGAACGCGCCCATCTCGAAAAGGGCGGGCGCACCTCGAGCCTGATCGCGGTCACCCCCTGCCGCGTCGCCGCCGTCGACGCCGCGGTCCTCGACCGCTCATCGCTGCAGGAGCTTTCGAAGGGCCACCGCCGCGAGCACGAGCGCGCGGCCGGCGCGTGAGGACGCATCACTTCGAGCGCGAGCAGCTCCTCGCGCGACCCCTTGAGGAGGTCTTCCGCTTCTTCTCGGAGGCCTCGAACCTCGCGCAGCTGACGCCGCCGTCGATGCACTTTCGCGTGATCACGGCACAGCCGGTCGAGATGCACGACGGGACGTTGATCGAGTACCGCCTGCGCGTCCGCGGCGTGCCGATCCGCTGGGTCTCTCGGATCGAGGACTGGGAGGAGGGCCGCGGCTTCTCCGACCGCCAGCTCAAGGGCCCCTACCGCCACTGGCTGCATCGTCACCAGTTCGAGGCGACGGCGGACGGCACGCGGATCATCGACCGCCTCGAGTACGCGCTTCCGTTCGGAGTGTTCGGCCTGGTTGCGCTGCCGCTGGTGCGCCGAGACCTCGACGCGATCTTCGCCTACCGTCGCGAGGCGCTCGTGCGGCTGCTCGCTTGAGCACGCCGCGATCCCGGTGCCGCGAACTCAGTAGCCGGGTCCGTGCACGACCACGTGGCGTCCCCGCGTGACGTCGTGCTTGGCGTGCGGGCTCACGCTGGCGACCACGATCGCGCTGCCCGTCATCACCGCGGCGTAGGTCCCGTCGCAGCGATCGGCCGTCATCCAGTCCGACGCCGTGACCGCCGTAGAGGCGTAACGCCCCTCTGTAACGAACTTGCCCTTCGCATTTCCGAACAGCTCGCGGATCACTGCCGTCGCCAGCGCGCGCGGCACCGAGGCGGCGGATGCGCTGCCCGCGCGCGGGGGCGCCGGGCAGGGGCTGAAGCTGCCGCCCGCGAGCGCCAGGGTGACGATGCCGCCGCTCGTCTGCGTCAGCACGAACTCGCCGCCTGAGAACCGCCCGGTCTGCGTGGCCCCCTTCGGCAGCGCGGCTGTCAGCGTCACGCCTCCGGCGCGCGTGTCGATCGTCGAACCGAACGGGACGTTCGTGGCCTTCGTGAGGGGGGTGAAGGCGGCGCTCTGCGGCAGCTCGACGAACACCGTGCCGCCGGTCGGCGAGACGTCCGCGCTCTTGCCGAGCAGCGGCGGTGCAAGCCTGACGGTTCCGGTTATGACCGGCTTCGCGCTGCTCGCCGGGGGCTGACTCGTCGTGGCAAGCGAGCGTGGCGGGGGTGACGAACTGGTCGTGATGGCCGGCGAACTGCTCGGCGCGGGCGCGGGCGGCGTCGCGACGGGAATGGCCGCGATCGCGGCACTCGCCACGCTCGCGGCGGTCACGGTCCCCGCGGCGTTGGTCGCGATCACCTCGGCCACGATCGTCGAGCCGACGTCCGCCGCCACCGGCACGTATTCGTCCGAGCTCGCGCCCGCGATCGGCGCGCAGTTCGCCCCCGAGCCGTCGCAGCGCTCCCACTGGTAGCTGAGCGCCGGGGCCGGCGTACCCGACCAGGTGCCGTCGGAGGTCGAGAGCGTCTGGCCCTGCTGCGCGGTCCCGCTGAGCGCCGGAGCCGCCAGGTTGATCGGCATCGTCGAGATCGGCAGCGTCGGAGCGCTTGCCGCCGGCGTTGCGCCACCGGCGTTGATCGCGGTCACGATCACGCGCAACTCGTGCCCGACATCGCCGCTCTGGGGCACGTAGTCGCCGTTCGTCGCGTTCTCGATGTCCGAGCAGCCGGTGCCGGTTGCGCTGCACTGCTGCCACTGGAACGCAAAGCTCGTCGGGGTGTAGTTCCAGGTCCCATCGAGCGTCGTCAAGAGCTGGCCCTGGCCGTCGACCCCGCTGATCGATGGCTGGCCGAAGTTCACCGGCGGCGCGATCAGGACAGGCGCCGTCTGCGAGCTGATCACAGTCGACTTTCCGCCCGCGTTGCTCGCGGTGACCTGGACACGGAGCGTCTCCTGATAGTCGGCGTTGACGGGCGTGTAGCTGCTCGAGGTCGCGCCGCCGATCGCGGCGCACGAGTTGCCATAGGTGTCGCAGCGAAGCCATTGGTAGCTGAACGACGTCGGCGCGTTCAGCCACGCCCCGCTGATCGCGCTGAGCGCCACCGAGATCTGGGCGGTGCCGATGATCTGCGGCGGCGGCGCACTTGGGGCGGGTGCGAGGGGTGTCGCGTATGCCGGAAGCGCGTACAGGAGCGGCGCGCCGAGTGACAGCGCGGCGAGAACACCCAGAACGACTCGGCGACCAATCAACGGACCTGGCTCCCTGCCGATTTCGACTGCACCTTGCGCCCCGAGCGTACGGCTGGGTGACGCCTCCGGTGGGGTGTTTTTTCACCGGCGACAGAGGTGAAACGGGGCCGCCGAGCCTTGCCGAAGGCAAGTTCGAGTGGCTACAAGGTGGTTACATTCCGTCAACACGGCCCGCCTTATCCTGTCGCCCGCATGCGGAGCAGGGACAGCGTCGATGCCGGGCTGGCCCGCACCGCGCTGCGCAACGCGGCGATCAAGCGGGTCGTCGGCGCGTTTGCCGCCGTGACGGTCGGTGAGTGGGTGCTCGGCACGACCGTCGCCGTCCACGCCTACGCGGTGGGCGGCGCCGTGCTCGTCGGCCTCGTCGGCCTGCGCTTCTTTCCCGCCGCCGTCGCGGGCCTCTTCACGGCCCAGTTCGCCGAGACCCACCGGCGCGACATCGTTCTGACCGCGACCGCCTTCACGCGGACGATCGTCAGCGGCCTGACCGTCGCCGCGCTGGCAACGAAGCTTCCGTTCGCCGTCCCGCTCGGCCTCGTCTGGATCGACGCGATGATCGGCTCCGCCTACCGCCCGGCGCAGGCAACGCTCCTACCATCGCTCGTGCACAGCCCGAGCGAGTTCGCGGCCGCGAGCGCGCTCACCTCACTTGCCAAGTCATCGGGTCAGATGTTCGGCGCGCTTGCCGGCGGCCTGCTGGTGGCTGGCCTGCCGATCGAGATCGCGGTGTCGGCGTCGACCGGCCTCTACGCAGTCTCGACGCTGGCGACGATCGGCCTTCGCTCGGCGGCCCCGCCGCTGCGCGCGAGGATCGGGCTCGGCGGGCGCCTGCGCCGGATGCGTGACGGCCTCGCTGCCCTGTCGGGCGACCGCGAGGCCCAGGAGATCGTCGCCTTCGCGTGCCTGCGCTCGCTGATCCGCGGGCTGTGGATGTCGCTCGGCGTCGTCGCCTCACTCGAGCTGCTCGGCCTCGGCAAGGCGGGTTTCGGCGTTCTGATGGCCGCCGCTGGAGCGGGCGCGCTGCTGGCGATCCCACTCAGCGCTCTGCTCGTCGGCAAGCGCCTGCTCGCGCACTGGCTCGCCGGAGCACTCGTCGCGTGCGGCGCGCTGATCGCCGCGATCGGCGGCGCCGTCGCGGGCGGCGCCGCGGTCGTCTTCATGGTCGGCTGGGGAATGGGCATGGCGATCTCCGACGTCGCGGGCCAGGCAGTGCTGTTCCGCGTCGTCGCCCCGTCCGCGATCGCGCGCGTAACCGGTCTCATGGAGAGCGGCAAGCTGATGTTCGAGGGCGGCGCGGCGATGCTCGCCCCGCTCGCCGTGCTCGTGTTCGGCATACGCGGGGCGCTGATCTTTGCGGGCGCGCTGGTCGTCGCGATCGTGATCGCTGGCGCGCGCTCGTTCACGCGCATCGACCGCCGCGCCGTCGGACGCCTCGAAGCCCTGCACCTCGTTTCCGGAGTCGAGCTCTTCCACCGCCTGCGAGTCGATTTGCTCGAAGGCGTCGTCGCTCGGCTGCGCCCACTCTCGCTCGCGGCCGAGACCGACGTGACGAGACAGGGCGAGCGTGACGACGGCGGCTGGTACCTCGTCGGTTCAGGCCGCCTCGCCGTGCTCATCGACGGCTACACAGTCAACGAGCTCCAGCGCGGCGACGGGTTCGGCGAGATCGCCCTGCTTCGCGATCGCCCGCGCGCGGCCACCGTCCGCTCGCTCACCGACGTCGAGCTGTTCGCGCTCGACCGGGCGTCGTTCATGACCGCCGTGGCCGGCGGCGACATCGACCTCAGCGCCGACGCCGCGAGCGCAACGGGGGCCCAGATCGAAGACCCGGCCGAGCTGCTCCGCCAGACGCCGATCCTCCAGGGCATCGGTCCGAAGGCGCTGGCCCTGGTCGCCCATCACTCGAGCATCCTCGAGGTCGCGAGCGGGGAAGAGATCATCAGCGAAGGAGAGCTCGAGGACGCCTTCTACATCCTCCTGGCCGGCCGCGCGCGAGTGCTCGTCGCGGGTGAGACGCGGCGCGAGCTGCTCCCCGGCGACGGTTTCGGGGAGATCGCGGTGCTCCACCGCGTGCCCCGCTCGGCGACGGTCCTGGCGCTCGAGGACTGCCGCCTGCTGAGCGTCCCGGGCGCCGACTTGCGCGAGGCCGTCAAGGCCCGCGGAGGCATGATCGGACGGCTCGCGGCCGACGTTCCCGAGCCCTCAGTTGATCAGAAGATTCGCGCGCCGGCAGGCCCCGGCCTCGACGACGCGACCCAGCCGCTCTAACCACCAGGAGGAAGCCCGTGTACTCAACTGTTCTCGTCGGCGCCGACGATTCCGCAACCGCCCGCGAGGCGGTCGTGATCGCCGCCGACGTCGCGCAGGCCGGCAGCGGCAAGCTGCACATCGTGACCGCGTACGACCCCAAGTCGGTGCGCCTCGAGCAGCTCCCGCCGGAGGTCCGCTACAACGCAGACCACCCAGCCGAGGCGCTGCTGCGCCGGCTCTCGGAACTCGTCCGCGAGCACGGCCTCGAGCCCGTCGTCCACGCCGCCGAGGGCGACCCGGCCGACGCGATCGTGCGCGTCGCAGAGGAGGTCGATGCCGACCTCATCGTCGTTGGCAACAAGGGAATGAAGGGCGTCCGCCGCGTGCTCGGCAGCGTGCCGAACTCGGTTGCGCACAAGGCGCACTGCTCGGTGCTGATCGCCGACACGACAGCGGCCGCCTGACGCCGCACCAGGGAAGGCGCCCGGTCGCGACCGGGCGCCCCCCGCTGCACTAGCATCGCCGCGATGCGCCGGCGCGCCTGGCAGAGACGCAAACGGCTGCTGCTCGCGGCGGTCACCGCCGTCACGGTCGCGCTCGGCGTCGCGGCCTACGCCACCAACCTCCTCTACCCACTTGAGGCGCAGTCGGTGGACGCTCGCTTCTCGATTCGCGGGACGCAGCCATCGCTGACCAAGCGGTTCGTGATCGTCCAGGTCGACGACGCGACCTTCAACTACTTCAACCAGCACCACATGCCGGCCAACTGGCCCTTCCTACGCCGCTATCACGCCAAGGTCATCGACAACCTGCTCGCGGCAGGCGCCAAGCTGATCGCCTTCGACGTCTCCTTCACCCAGCAGACCGACGCCTACGACGACAACGCGCTGATCGAAGCGATCGACCGCGCTCACAACATGGTTCTTGCGACGACGGCCGTGAACAAGGGCGGCCAGACAGGTGTGATCGGCGGCGCGCAGGAGCAGCAGATGGTGGGGGCGACCGTCGGCGACTCGACGGTGATCGCTGACTCGCAGGGCGTGATCCGCGACTTCCAGCACTCATTCCAGGGGATCGACACCTTCCCTGTGGCGATTGCAGCCCGCGTCGCGGGACACCCCATCTCGGCCAAGCTCTTCGGCGGATCGACAGCACGCGTGCCGATCGATTACCCCGGCCCGCCGGGCACCGTCGCCGACATCCCCTACTGGGAGGTCTGGGCGAACCGCTTCCCGGCCTCGGCGGTGCGGGGCAAGGTCGTCATCGTCGGCGCCCAGGCCTCGATCCTCCAGGACATCCACCCGACGCCGACGTCGGGGTCGGAGGTCATGGACGGCCCCGAGATCCAGGTCGATTCCGCCGCGACGACGCTCGCCGAGATCCCGCTGCGCTTTGCCGGCGACTGGCTCAACGTGATCCTGACGATCCTCTTCGCCGCGTTCACGCCGGTGCTCAGCATCCGCCTGCGGCTGCGCCTGACGATGCTCGTCTCGCTCATGATGGCCGCCCTCTACACCGTCGGCGTGCAGATTGCGTTCGACAACGGAACGATCCTCACCTACAGCTACCCGCTGCTCGCGATGGTCCTCGCGATCATCGCGACGCTCTCGATCGTCCTCCTCGGCGAGGCCTTTGAGCGCCAGCACGCGCGCGACATCTTTGCCCGCTTCGTGCCCCCCGGCGTGGTCGACGAGGTGCTCGCCCGCACCGACGACGATTTCCGGCTCGGAGGCGTCGAGCGCGACTGCACCGTCCTCTTCAGCGACCTGCGCGGCTTCACGAGCTTCTCGGAAACGCAGCCGGCGGCGAAGGTGATCGAGGTCGTCAACTACTACCTCAACGAGATGACCGAGGCGATCCTCGCCGCGGGCGGCACGCTGATCTCCTATATGGGCGATGGGATCATGGCGGTCTTCGGGGCTCCGATCGACCAGCCCGACAACGCCGACCGGGCGCTCCACGCCTCGCGCGAGATGATCGGGCCGCGGCTGCGCCGCTTCAACGACTGGCTGCTCGGCCAGGGCTACGAGTCGGGATTCCGCATGGGGATCGGGCTCAACAGCGGCACGGTGATGGCCGGGAACGTCGGCGCCGAGCAGCGCGTCGAGTACACGGCGATCGGGGACACGACGAACACCGCCTCGCGCCTTGAGGGAATGACGAAGGGGACGCCCCACATGCTGTTCGTCTCGGAGTCAACGCGCGAGCGCCTCCAGGTCGTGCCGGACGACATGGTGTTCGTCGATCACTTCGAGATCCGCGGCCGCGTCGCGAAGATGGCGGTCTACTCACTGCCCGACCCGGTCTATGACGAGCCCGAAACGGCGTTGGCGAGCGGAGCCGGCGATCCCGGCGGCGGCGGAGAGTAGGCTCGCGGCAGCAGACGATGAGGCGACGACGGGTGTGAACGCGGTCGAGATCGACTCCGTGCTGATCGATGCGATCGCAGCCTTCGTGCGCGAACGCGTCAGCGGCGAAGCCGCCGCGCAGGCGGAGTCGCTCGCCCGCCAGTACTACCGCTGGGTGCCGGCTGAGGATCTCGAGCGGCGCGAGCCCGCCGACCTCGCCGGAGCGGCGATCGCGATCTGGCAGCTCGCCCAGCAGCGGCCGCGCGGCGAGATCGCGATCCGCCTTTACAACCCCGACGGCGAGCGCGACGGCTGGAGCTCGCGCGACACGGCGATCGAGATCGTCTGCGACGACATGCCGTTCCTCGTCGACTCGGTCACGATGGAGCTGCGCCGCCAGGGGTTCTCGGTCCACCTGATGATCCACCCCGTTCTCGCCGTCCACCGCGACGAGGAGGGAGGGCTCAGCGAGATCCTCCCCGCCGAAAGCGACGGGACGCTTGAGTCGTGGCTGCACATCGAGGTCGACCGCGAGGTCGATGCCGGGCGGCTCGCCGAGCTGCGGACGAACCTCGCCGGCGTGCTCGGCCAGGTTCGCGCGGCCGTCGAGGACTGGTCGCAGATGCGCCACCGCCTGCGCGAGATCGCGGACTCGCTTGAGTCGACGACGACAGGCCACGCGGCCGAGGAGATCGCCGAAACCCGGGCGTTCCTCGAATGGCTCGACGAGGACCACTTCACGTTTCTCGGCGCGCGCGACTATCAGCTCGTGCTGGGCGAGGACGGCGACGCGGCCCTGCGCGCCCTGCCCGGCTCGGGGCTCGGGATTCTGCGCGACGCCGGGGCCTACGGCCCGCGTATGAGCATCACGCCGCTCTCGCCGCCGGC
This sequence comes from Solirubrobacteraceae bacterium, assembly GCA_036267075.1. GTDB lineage: Bacteria > Actinomycetota > Thermoleophilia > Solirubrobacterales > Solirubrobacteraceae > Palsa-513. The sequence continues at coordinate 5,789 of DATAWT010000058.1, read as the reverse complement.
GCGCGCGATCGCGCTCGCCCCGCACGTTCTGGTCCTCGCGAAGGCCAATTCGCGGGCGACCGTGCACCGTGCGTCCTATCTTGACTACGTCGGCGTGAAGGTGTTTGACGAGTCCGGAAGCGTCGTCGGCGAGCGCCGCTTCCTGGGCCTGTACACGACCCTGTCGTTCAAGCAGCCGGTTCTCTCGATACCGATCCTGCGCGACCGCGTCGGCGGCGTGCTCGCCCGCGCGGGCTTCGCGCCGGACAGTCACGACCGCAAGGCGCTGCTCGACATCCTCGACTCCTACCGCCCGCGCGATGAGCTGCTGCAGATCGAGGAGGACGAGCTGTTTGAGATCGCGATGGGGATCCTCGCGATCGGCGAGCGCCAGCAGGTCCGCCTGTTCGTGCGGCGCGAGGCCTTCGAGCGCTTCGTGTCGTGCCTGGTCTTTGTCCCGCGCGACCGCTTCAACACCGAGAACCGCGAGCGGATCGCGGCGGCGCTGCGCGAGGCCTACGCGGCGACGCTGCTTGACTGGTCGGTGCTGTTCTCCGATTCGGTGCTCGTGCGGGTGCACTTCGTGCTCGGGATCGACGCCGGGCGCGCCCCCTGGCCCGATCCGCTCGAGCTCGAGGAGCGGCTCGTCGCGATAACGCGCACGTGGGGGGACGACCTGCGCGACGCGCTCGCCGAGGAGCTCGGCGAAGAGGAGGGCGCCGCGCTTCACCGCCGCTACGGTGCGGCCTTCTCAGCCGCCTACCGCGCCGACTGGTCCGCGCGGTCAGCCGTCGCCGACATCGAGCGCTGCGAGGAGAGCGTCGCCGGCGGCGGCCTCGGGATGGCGATCTACCGCCCGCCCGAACCGCGAGCCGGGCTCGTGCGCTGCAAGCTGTTCAGCGCCGAGGCGCCGATCTCGCTCTCCGACGTGCTCCCGATGTTCGAGAACATGGGCGTTCGAATCATCGACGAGCGCCCCTACGAGGTCGCCGCGCGCGACTCGTCGGCGCTGTGGATCTATGACCTCGGCCTTCGCACCGAGCATGCCGACGACTTCGATCGCGCCGCGGTGCGGGCGCGCTTCCAGGAGGCCTTCACGTGCGTTTGGAGTGGCGCACACGAAAACGACAGCCTCAACCGCCTGGTGCTCGAGGCGGAGCTGCGCGGCCGCGAGATCACGGTTCTGCGCGCGATCACCAAGTACCTGCGCCAGGCGGGGACATCGCTCAGCGAGGGCTACCTACAGCAGGCGCTGATCGCCAACGCCGAGATCTGCCAGCTGCTCGTCGCGCTCTTCCGCGCGCGCTTTGATCCCGACGCCAACGACGTCGAGGACGCCGCCGCCCTCGGCGACACGATCACCTGGGCCATCGACGCCGTGCAGAGCCTCGACCACGACCGCATCCTGCGCGACTACCTCGCGGTGATGCGCGCGATGACCCGCACCGACTACTTCCAGTCGCGTCGCGGGGGTGGAAGCAAGCCCACGCTCTGCTTCAAGCTCGACCCGCAACAGCTTGAGCTGCTGCCTGAGCCGCGGCCGCGCTTTGAGGTCTGGGTCTACTCGCCGCGCGTCGAGGCCGTCCATCTCCGCGGCGGGCTGGTCGCGCGAGGCGGGATCCGCTGGTCAGATCGACGCGAGGATTTCCGCACGGAGGTGCTCGGGCTGATGAAGGCGCAGATGGTCAAGAACGCGCTGATCGTCCCGTTTGGCGCAAAGGGCGGCTTCGTCGTCAAACAGCCGCCCCCGGGTAACGCGCTGCACGAGGAGGTCGTCGCCTGCTACCGCCTGTTCCTTCAGAGCCTTCTCGACATCACCGACAACATTGAGGATTCCCAGCTCGTCGCGCCGCGCGACGTCGTCCGCTACGACGGCGATGACCCCTACCTCGTCGTCGCCGCCGATAAGGGGACCGCGACGTTTTCGGACATCGCCAACGCGATCGCCGCCGAGCATGACTTCTGGCTCGGCGACGCGTTCGCCTCCGGCGGCTCGCACGGCTATGACCACAAGAGCATCGGCATCACCGCGCGCGGAGCCTGGGAGTCGGTCAAGCGCCACTTCCGCGAGCTCGGTCAGGACGTCATGGCCTCCGAGCTGACTGTCGTCGGGATCGGCGACATGTCCGGCGATGTCTTCGGCAACGGGATGTTGCTCTCGCCCCACATTCGCCTGATCGGCGCGTTCAACCACTCGCACGTCTTCATCGACCCAGACCCTGACCCGCTCGTGTCGTTCGACGAGCGCCGGCGGCTCTTCGAGCTCGCCGGATCCTCGTGGGCCGACTACGAGCTCGCCGCGGTCTCCCCCGGCGGTGGCGTTTTCGAACGCAGCGCGAAGTCGATCGCCCTGTCGGAGCCGGCGCGGGCCCGCCTCGCGATTGAAGACGCAGCGCTGACGCCCGACGAGGTGATCAAGGCGCTGCTGCGGGCGCCGGTTGATCTGCTCTGGAACGGCGGGATCGGCACCTACGTGAAGGCCGCCACGGAAACCAACGCCGCCGTCGGTGACAAGGCCAACGATGCGCTGCGCGTCAACGGCGGCGAGCTGCGCTGCCGCGTCGTCGGGGAGGGCGGAAATCTCGGCTTGACACAGCTCGGCCGCGTCGAGTACGCGCGCACGGGCGGGCGCGTCAACACCGACGCGATCGACAACGCGGGCGGAGTCAACTGCTCAGACCGCGAGGTCAACGTGAAGATCCTGCTCGACTCGGTGGTGCGCGAGGGCGTGCTCACCCAGGCGCAGCGCGATGAGCTGCTCGAGGAGATGACCGATGAGGTCGCGGTGCTTGTGCTGCGCGACAGCTACACGCAGAGCCAGGCGCTCAGCCTCGCCGTGGCCCAGGCGCCGAAGATGCTCGACGTTCACCTGAGAATGATCCGCGACCTCGAGCAGAACGCCGGATTCAACCGGGTGCTCGAGGCGCTTCCCGGTGACGAGCAGATTGCCGAGCGGCGGGTGCGCGAGGAGGGTCTCACTTCGCCCGAGCTCGCGGTCCTGCTGGCGCACTCAAAGATCTCGCTGAACGCCGCGCTTGTCGACTCCGACCTGCCCGAGGATCCCTACCTCGCCGTTGAGCTCGACCGCTACTTCCCGCACCCGCTGCCCGAGCGCTTCCCCGCGCAGATGCGCCGCCATCGCCTGCGACGGGAGATCATCAGCACGCACGTCACCAACGACTACGTCGACAACGCGGGGATCAGCTCCGCGTTTCGACTGATCGAGGAGACCGGCTGCGCGCCTGAGCATCTGGCGCGCGCCTACATCGTGGCGCGTGAGGCATTCGGGCTTCGCTCGTTCTGGGACGAGGTTCAGGCGCTCGACAACATTGCCGACGCCCAGACCCAGATCGCAATGCTGCTCGAGGCGCGGCGGCTCGTCGAACGCGCCGCACGCTGGCTCGTACGAAACCGCGCAGCGCCACTCGACATCGCATCGACGATCGAGTCCTTCGCGCCCGGTGTGTCCGCACTCGCCGCGGCGCTGCCGGACGCGCTCGAGGGCTCAGATGAGGAGACCTACGATCAGCTCCTAGCGAGCTTCTCCACGCGCGGCGTACCAGCGCATCTCACCCAGCGCGCGGCGTCCATGCCCGGGCTGCTCGCCGCGCTCGACATCGTCGAAGTCGCCGGCGTCGCAGCGCGACCGCTCGAGCTCGTGATCGCAACCTTCTTCCGGATCGGCAACCGCTTCGCGCTTCACTGGCTTCGCGACCGCATGACGGAGCTGCCGCGCGGGAGCCGCTGGCAAGGCCTCGCACGCGCTGCACTACGCGAGGACCTCGGGGACCTGCAGCGGGTGCTGACGATCGAGGTCCTGTTTGAGACATCGGACTCAAGCGACGCCGACAGCGCCGTCGAGCAGTGGGCGGAGCAGCACTCCGCAGCCGTCGAGCGCTCGCTGCGCCTGCTTGCCGACGTGCGCGCGTCAAGAACCTACGACGTCACGACGCTGTCGGTCGCGCTGCGAGAGGCGCGCAACCTGTTGGCGGGCTCCTAGTGGCGCTCCGCCTCTTCGGCCGCGAGCCAGTCCTCGGACTGCTCGACGTGGAACTCCTGCGTCGCGTCGCTCAGCTCCTCATCGGCGTGCGGGGCGTCGCCGTTGGAGGCCGAGATTGGCTCGGCGACAGCCGGCACACGCCCCCTCTCGGGCTCGACCGAGGGCGGCACGACGACGATCGGGTGGCTTCGCGTGACCGGCGCTAGAGCCTCGTGCTCTTGCCGGGCCACCTCGCCCGGATCGGCGCCGCGGCGGCGCTTGAGCTCGAGGTGGTCGCGGATCGCGTCGTCCAGATCGCCCATCTCCAACAGCCTAACGGCTTCGCGACTAGACTTTGAAGACGCGCCGTGACCGACCGCGCGCACGGGGCTATAGCTCAGTTGGGAGAGCGCCTGGATCGCACCCAGGAGGTCGGGGGTTCGAGTCCCCCTAGCTCCATCGAAGGAATGAGCTGCTAGCCGCTGGTTTCCGCCGAGGCCGGTACAGAGGCGTCGGCCTCAAGCACGGACTCGCTCGCTGGTTTGTGCCCGTGTGTGCCCAAACAGGCCCCGCCAGAACTGCGGCGAGACGTTCTCCATGGCTGCGTCGCCGATGCTCAGACATGACCTTTGTCTAGATCCGCAGCGCCAGCCTGGAGTCCGGCCCTACTGGACGGCAGCGGCATGGTGTAGGCGTTACGTCGTCCTTGGCATCACGACTGCTCGTAGGGCGGCATCCGGACCCCGCGCAAAGGCTGCACTAAGCAACGGGCCAGGGCACGTGCCGCGGTGTGAGCCGCCTACGGGCGCGCTCGCAGCTCGTAAGGGGGCAGCCTGTCGTGGATCTTCAGCACGAAATCCTCTGCCACCTCGAACAGGTCATCTGGTAGCTCGTCGCACTGGGCCTTGACTCGGATCGTGACCTCAACATCCGCACTAGAGAACGCAACCTTGAAGAAGAGGAGCACCGGCGACCGAGTTCCGACCCGTGGCAAAACAACGTCAATCCAGCGCGCCGGGACGATCACTCCGTTCGCGCCCATCGGTTCGCTGGTGTCGAGCATCGGTGGGGCGCCTGCGCGGGTAAATCCCCTACCGTCGCACCACCAAAGTCGGCGTCCCAGTGGTCCGGACGAAGGCACGACAACGTTCACGGTCGTGGGTCCGGCGGCTCCGTCTCCGATATTTGAGATCCCGACCTGGAACAGTTGCTCGAACGGCACGCCGACGCCGGCCATGATCGCCATGGGATCCTCGGAGTCGACGGCCGGTAGCGCGTTGACCGGCGTGAGCACGATCTCGAATCGTGCGCGCGCCCGCAACCGCTTGAGGAACTCCACGTGCTCACTCCGCGACCACGCCAACGTCACGAACGCGATAGCGGTGGCAACGGCAGCGACGACGAAGCTCCCGAGTGCCAGCGCGTCATCAGCGAGCACCATCGGCGGCACCCTACCGGGCGACGCGTGCTGGCCCCTGGGTTTAGCGTCGAGTATCAGGCTGGCGGAGCTTGCCCGCGATACCAGCTCGTGCGGTGACCATCGTGATCGTCTTCCGGCATCGAACGGAAGCTGGGTTGATGAACTCCTTGTTTGTCTGCGTCTGCGAGGTTCTGAGATAGTTCGCTCATGCTGGAAAATGGCTATGGGCTTCCACTTCCAGCCCGTCGGCTGTGGGCGCTTCTCGGCGCCGGTGTGATCGCGGCGGGACTTGCGCTTTGGGTCGGCGCGCCGGATGCAATCGGGTGCGGCGCAGCTCATCCGCAGGCCACGGGGCTTGCGCTCGCTCCGCCGGGTGGTGAGCTCCCTGTTGGTTCGTCGGCGACCTTCGAC
>DATAWT010000057.1:0-3171 GCA_036267075.1 Solirubrobacteraceae bacterium | reverse complement strand
GGTCAAGGGGCTCATCCGGCTGGTTGAGCGGGTCAAAGGCCGCGTCAGCCCGCAAGACGCCATCGCGCTGCCAACGTCGCTCCCGCGGGGGTACTCCTCGGCGGAAGACGGGTCATCCGGACCCGTCTCCCACCGAGGAGTGGATGCACCCCGGTATTGGGCGAGCACCCACTGAGCGAACTCGTCTTCTCTTACGACCATCCCGCGACGACTGGGATGACCACGAGCGCGCGATCAGCGAGGAACACGGCGAGCCGGACGAGTACGACCGTTGGCGTCCAGCTCCGCGACCCACCGCGTCATCTCGGAACGCAGCCAGAGCTTGACCCGCCCCTCTCCGAGATCGACGGCCGGTTTAGGCATGTCGTCGTAGCGCCGCTGGTATTGGCTGACGGTATTGCGATGAGCGAGCTGCAGGATGTCGGCGACTCCTTGTGCGTCGATGAGGTCGTCGACTGCCACCCGTTTGGTCATGGCTCTAGCTTACAAATGGAAGCGGATCTGTCCGACGTTACTGCTAGCTTCTAGCTGTAAGCAAGAAGCGGCCCCGGCGGTGCTTGAACACCCCGGGGCCTGGCCGAGACCCATTGGGAGGTCACGACAATGGCAGCGTACGCCACACCCCGGCTCAGGCTGACGGCCGAGCGACCCGCGCACAATGGAATCGAGCAGACGACTGCGCTCGATGTCGCCGCCGGCGGCTCCGTACTCGATGCGGTGATTGATCAGCTCGCGGCGCGCGTCGTGGAACGGCTCGCGGCGGTGATCGAGCGATCCCCTGCGGGGGCGCCCGGCGACCAGGACGAGTGGTTCGACTCGCGGCACGCCGCGGAATATCTGGGGATTCATCGCGACACGCTTCGCAAGCTCGCGGCTGAGAGCGCGATCCCTTCGGAGCAGGACGGACCAAATTGCAAGCTGTACTTCCGACGCTCGGATCTCGATGTGTGGCGGCTGGCCGGCGGACGGCCGCGGCATCTTGCAACGACGTTGTCGCGTGCCGCGTAGGTGTCGGCCATGGATGGAAGCAACCAGCCGCGCCGGGTCCGGGTCGAACGCAACATCTACCGTCGCGCATCGGGCGTCTACGAGGTCGGATTCAAGGACGCGACCGGCAAGCAGCGCTGGCGCACGGTGGACGGGGGCGTGACGGCCGCCCGCGCCGCCCGCGACTCGCTGCTCACGCAGCGCTTCCGCGGCGAGCGAATCTCGGACAACGGTCGGCTTCGCTTCGGCGACGCCGCCGGCCGGTGGCTTGAGGGGCCTGTGGTCGACCTCAGGCCGGCGACGCAATCGTGCTATCGCAACGCGGTTGAGCAGCACTTGCTCAACTGCTATGGCACGCGGCGGCTCGACTCGATCACGCCGGACGATCTCGCTGCGCTTGTGCGAGAGCTCCGCGGCGGCGGTCTCGCCGAGTCGACGATCGTCATCGTCGTTGGCGTGACGAACCGCGTCTACCGCTACGCCGCCCGGCGGTTGGGCTGGGTCGGAGCGAACCCGGTGTCCCTGATGCTCTCCTCGGAGCGGCCGAAGCCGTCGAAGGGAAAGCGACGGCGCATCTTCGAGCGTACCGAGCTTGAGCAGACGATCGCAGCTGCCCCCGAGCCGTACCGCACCCTGTTCACGGTCGCTGCTCTCACCGGAGCGCGGCTGTCCGAACTGCTCGCCCTCACGTGGGCGAACGTCAGCATCGACAACATCGACGACGCCGAGATCGAGTTCGCCCACCAGGTCGACCGTCACGGGAACCTCGTTCCGACCAAGACCGACGGCTCCGCCCGGACGATCCCGGTCCCGCCCCAGTCGGCTCGCCTCCTCGTCGAGCACCGTCAACGCTCATCATTCGTCGCCAACGACAGCTTCGTGTTTGCGACCCGGTCAGGCCGGCCGTTCGGTCAGCGCAACATCGGCCGTGCCCTGCGGGCCGCGCAGGTCAAAGCCGTCGACTCCGAGGGACAACCCACCTTCCCGGTTCTGCACGAGCGCGACCAGCATGGGAATCCGGTCCTGGTGCCGCACGGGGCCGTGCCGTCGATGCATAGCTTCCGGCACACGGTCGCCAGCCGGGCGCTGCTCGCCGGCGAGAGCGTCGATGAGATCGCATTCCTCCTTGGACATCGCGACGCGAACGTGACCCGCGCTGTCTACGTCCGAGAGCTGTCCGACGCCCGGCGACGGACGATGCGCCGCTCGCGCATGATCGCCGAGTTCAGCGACATTCTCGGCGTTCAGCCCGAGGGCTGATCACCACAAGCGCCTGCGATCGGCGTCCGTCGCTGCTGGCACGATCGCCACGTGTCATGGCCACCGCAGATTGGCGAGCTCCTCCCGGATGCCGAAAAGGCATACGGCGTGCACGACAAGCTCGCTCGGTACTCGCTGAAGCCGGGGCATGCCAGGCGAAAGGCGGACGCGTTCGCGCACGCCCTCGCGGTGACAGTCGACGACCTGGAGTATCTTGCTGACGCGCTCCTCGCCGGCGTGCGCGCGACGCCGGTGTCTGGCGTCCGGCCCGCGGGCCAGCACGGCTTCCACTGTGAGGTCATCGTGCGAGTGCGTGGACTTCGGGATCGCGCCGATCGGGTCGCGAATGTCCTTACGGCGTGGCAGATCCGCTGGGCTGGAGATTCGCCGCGGTTGATCACCGCTTACATCGTCTCTAGAGTCCGGTAGACGATGTCGACCACCAAGCACGCGATCGAGGAGCACGACGTTGTTGCGCTGCGAGTGCCGATCGGCCCTTGGCCGGCCGGAACGACTGGCACGGCCGTCAGCCTCTACGAGGACTCAGCACTGGTCGAGGTCGCCGAAGACGATCCGCCCGGGTCCGCGCTGGACAACCTGCTGCCGGTGCCGTTCGAGCAGCTCGAGCTGTGTTGGAGTCATCGCACCGGGTGGGTCGAAGGATGGAAGCCTGATGGAAGCCGCAACGGCCGCGATCGTGCCGGCAAACGATCTGCAGCTTCCGAGTAGATCCAGCAATCACGGCGAAATCGCCAGCCGACCATCAGCTGATCGGGGTCGCGCGCTCTTTGCAAGCAGGAGGTCGCCGGTTCGATCCCGGCTGGCTCCATCAGAAAGTCCTGCAAAATGGCGTTTTCACTCGTCGCCCATGAGACAACGTGGATAGTGGGTAACAGCAACTGAATCAGTTGCCATTGGCCGGCT
>DATAWT010000056.1:0-34259 GCA_036267075.1 Solirubrobacteraceae bacterium | reverse complement strand
TTCGGCGTAGACGGTCGCGATGTCCTTGACGCGGATGTTGAGGAAGCTGCTGACGCGGTCGGGATCGCGCGGCGTCTCCAACGTGACCGCCGGCTTGTCGTCGGTCGGGCCTCCACCGCTGTTGATGATGATCCAGCTGTTTGCGAGCTCGACGTTGGTCGGCTCTCCGTCGTAGACGACCCTGCCGCCTAGCACCTCTGTGTAGAACCGTCGCGAGCGCTCGACATCGTCAGAGACGATGAAGTGGGTCAACACGATTCCCTCTGGGGGCGGTGGGAGCTCAGCCATCTGGCACCTCCACGGATTGGGTCTGAGGCAGAGTCTTTTGATGTGCGGGCACCGTCGTCACCTCTGACGCCCCGGCTGCCACGAAACCTACACCGCAGCCGGCCGTCATTTCACGCGAGACCCGCCACTCTCGGATAGGCGAAGCGAACGTGGTTTCACCGAGCTCCGGGACGCCGCGAGCCGCTCGCGAGGCGCGCGCCTACACTCGAATGATGAGTCCCGACCGGCTTCGCAGGCACTGCCTGTCGTTCCCTGGCGCCGAAGAGACCTTCCCGTTCGGCTCTGACACATCCGTCTTCAAGGTCGCCGGGAAGATGTTCGCTCTCTCGCAGCTCGGCGCCGACGAGTTGCGGGTAAGCGTCAAGTGCGAGCCCTCTCTCGCCGAGCAGCTTCGTGCCGCATATCCGGAAGTCGTTCCGGGATACCACCTCAACAAGCGACACTGGAACACCGTCGTCGTCGACGGCGAGCTGCCCGCGCAGACGATCGAGGACATGATCGAGGACTCCTATGACCTCGTCGCCAGCCGCCTCCCGGCAGCGGAGCGCCTTGCGCTCCGCTGGGAGGCGGACGAATACCGGAGCTAGCCGAGCACGCAACGTCAAGCCGGCAGCTCCGGGACCGAGCCGGCGGTCCACTGCCTGGGCCGCGACGAGCCGCCGGCGGCTCGAGGCCTCCCTCTATGGCGCGTCGATCTCCTCGACGAGGATTTGCGCGAACGCGTCGGGCCGTGAGAGAAAGGGGTGGTGTCCCGCGTCGAACTCGATGCGTCGAACGCCGTCTCGCACGCGTTTACGCTGAACCTCTGCGGGCGTGGCGAGATCCTGGGTGCACACGATGTAGCTGGCTGGAGTCGAGCGCCAGGCGATCTCGCGCGGCGACTGGCTGAAAGGGCTGAGCGATTGGCGGGTGAGACGCGAAACGGCCGCCTCCGTGGTCTCCGCGTCGCAGTCCTGGAGGAAGTACTCGCGGACCATGTCCGGGTCAACTCCGATCGTCTTCTCATCCGGCTGCAGCCACGGCGCCGGATCTGCGCCAATCAACTCGCCCTGCGATTGGCCGCTGTCGGGCATGACGGATGTGACATAGATCAGCCGACTCACCCGTTCATCGGCCCCGGCTTCGGTGATCACCATCCCGCCGTAGGAGTGGCCGCAGAGGACGACAGGACCATCAATCTGGTCTATCGCACGGCGACACGACTCGATGTCGTCGAAGAGATCGCCCAGCTTGTCGCCGGCCTCGCCGCAGCTCGGCAGCGGAACGGTGACGGAGCGGATGCCGCGCGCGGCAAGCGGGTCCGCCATACGACTCCACCACCAGGCGGCGTCCCGCACGCACGCGCCGTGAACAAAGACGAGGGTCGCCACCACGCGAGCTACCCGGGTAGACGACGCGGCGGAGCGGTCAGGCGCGCCGGCGTCGCATCTCGACCTCGAGGACTGAACGGCAGCATGTTTAGTTCGCTTGTGAGGCCGTGCGACACGGGCGCATCGCAAGGCAGACGTCGGCGGCACTCACCCGATTCGCTCGTCGATCCGGACATGGACGGTGTCGCCCGCTCCCTTGCTGATAGTCCGCCGCAGCGCGGCCTTGACCGGCAGCCTGTGTGTCCCGTCGCCCTGCGCCATCAACGCGCCGGTGAACGGCTCACCATCGATCGCGCCGCGGATCTTGACGAGCCCGCGAGTCCCAAAGAGCTCGGGCACATCCCGCATCACGACGCACGTCCACGCACCTGGGTTGTCACCCCTCTGAAGTTCTGCGTCGAACTCTCTCAACATGACTCATCAAACTTTCCCAGGTTCGCGCGCCCAAACCGAACCGGGTCGAAGCGCTGCGCGCCGCGGCCGGTTACGGACCGCTTGCCTCGATCCCGGCGCAGCATCCGCAGCGCGCGCCCGGTCGGTCGTCACGAGCCGGGCGGGCTCTGATCGAGGATCGACAGTGAGCTTGGCTGGACCTGCTCGCAGGCTTTGGTCGCGCGTACGAACTCGGTCGCCTGTTGGTCGGTTCCGGACGGGAGCGTGAAGGCTCCGTCGTGGTCGGGGTCGGGGAAGTTCGGCACGCCGTGTGAGCGCATGCAGTCTGCAAACCTCAGATCCTGAGCCGACTCGGATGGGCTGACGGTGCCGGACGGCCTTCCGTCGGGCATCAGGTGGATACACGCCTTGTCGGCAGCCTTGAACGCCGGGGAGTTGGGATCGAGACCGCCCGGTGTGATCGTGATCTGTACGTGGTCCGCGGATTGCGAGACCCGAGGATCCGGGTATCCAGGCGCGCCGTGTGAGCGCATGCATGCCGCGAACGCCACAGCATCGGTGGCGAGGGTGTTCGTCGCGGCCGTGTCGCGGACCGGGCTCTTTGGCGCCGAACCGCCGCCGCAAGCACAGACGAGCAGCCCGGTCGCACCCATCACGAGGGTCAGCGCAGCAGCTCTGCTCAGCCGGCGCCTCGCTAGTCTTGGCTTCCTGGTCGGTGAGGATGAGATCGAGGACATTTCGTTTCCTTTGCCTGTTGGTCGATCGGTGTCGCAGCGGTTGTAGGGAAGCGGCGGTGACACTGCGGTGATCGAGGCTGTCACCGAGCTGTAACCACCGGCAGACCATGCTTGGCGCGCCAGCTGGGCCGGCGGTCGACCTGGCCCTGCCGGGGCCACAGCGGTGGTTGAGGTGACAATGAGAGTTCTCGTGGTTGACGATCTTGTTGAGCTCGCGGAGACGGTCGCGAGCGTGCTTCGCCGTGAGGGGATCGCCGTCGATGTCGCGCACAGTGGGGCCGAAGCGCTCGCGCGTACCGCGGTGATCGACTACGACGTCGTCGTGCTCGACCGGGACCTGCCGGAAGTCCATGGCGACGAGGTCTGCCGCACGCTTATGGCGAGCGGCAGCCGCACCCGCGTGCTGATGCTGACCGCGTCGGGGACGATCGCGGATCGCGTCGAGGGTCTGGGGTTGGGCGCCGATGACTACCTGCCAAAGCCGTTCGCGTTCGCCGAGCTAATTGCTCGGATCCGATCACTCGGGCGGCGCACGCAGCTGCCGACGCCGCCGGTGTTGGAGCGCGGAGATGTCCGCCTCGACCCGGCAACGCGGGTCGCCACACGCGCAGGGCGGCGGTTGGCGCTCAGCCCGAAGGAGCTCGCGGTGCTCGAGTATCTGCTCGGTGCTCAGGGTCGCGTCGTCTCGGCCGAGGAGCTCCTCGAGCGGGTCTGGGACGAGGCGGCCGACCCCTTCACCACGACCGTCAAGGTGACGATCGGCCGCCTACGATCGAAGCTCGGCGAACCCCAGCTAATCGAGACCGTCTCCCGCAGCGGCTACCGAATCTGAGCATCGCGTGGACCGCTCAGGCCTTCGGCCCCCGGTGCCCCGCGCATGGCTGCAGCAACCTCATCGCACGATCCGCTTGCGCCTCACGCTCCTCTACGGCGTGCTGTTCCTCGCGTCGGCCGCACTGCTGCTGACGATCATCTACGTGCTCGTCTACGGCGCCACGGTCAACGACTTCGCCATCACGAAGAACACAGGACATGGCGCCACCGGGTTTCACATCCACCCGATAGCGATCCGGCAGCTCCGCGGCCAGGCGGTGATTCAGGACGTCGCCGACCTGCATCAACTGCTGATCTGGTCCGCTGTCGCGCTGGCGTTCATGGCGGTCGTCTCGGTCGCCCTGGGCTGGCTGGTCGCCGGTCGGGTGTTGCGCCCGCTGCGAGTGATGACGGCAACCGTGCGAGAGATCTCAGCCCGCAATCTGCACGCGCGGCTCGCGATTGGCGGGCCGCGCGACGAGCTCAAAGACCTTGCAGACACATTTGACGCTCTGCTCGGGCGCCTGCAGGTCGCCTTCAACACGCAGCGGCGGTTCGTCGCCAACGCCTCCCACGAGCTGCGCACGCCCCTGACACTCCAGCGGGCACTGATCGAAGCCTCGCTCAGCGACCCGCACGCCACGCTCGAGGAGGCGCGCGCCAGCCAAACGCGGCTGCTGGAGATCGGTGAGCAGCAGGAACGGCTACTCGAAGCGCTCCTCACGCTCGCGAGCACCGAGGCCGACATCGATCAGCGGCGCGCAGTGGACCTCGCGGATGTGACCGACGCGGTCCTCCTCACATTCCGTCCGGAGGCCGACCGCCTCGGGCTCGATTTGCATACGAGGGTCGCGCGCGCCCCCACCACCGGCGACCAAGAGCTGCTCGAACGACTCGTCGCGAACCTGCTCGGCAACGCCATCGCCTACAACGTCCCCAACGGCGAGGTCAATGTCGCCACCGGAACGAACGCTGGTCGGGCGTTTCTGTCGGTGAGCAATAGCGGCCCGGTCATCTCACCCGACGAGATCGACCGGCTGTGGCAGCCCTTTCAAAGACTGGCCGGCGACCGCACCGATCCAGCCGGCGACCACCACGGACTAGGGCTCTCGATCGTCCACGCGATCGTCGAAGCTCATCACGCCACCATCACAGCAAGGCCGGGGGCCGACGGAGGGCTGCTGATCGAAGTCACCTTCCCGGCGCGCACCAGCTCCGCGGTGGCCAGCTGAGCCATAGGCCATCGTGCTCCGCCTGCCGCTAAAGCCAGTCGCTGCGGCGGAAGAACCAATACAGCAGCGACGAGGCGACGACGATCAGCCCGCTTGAGAACCAGAAGCCCCAATGCTGGCTGAATCCCGGAAACGGGATGTTCTGGCCGTAGAAGCCGGTGATCGCGGTTGGGACGGCGATGATCGCCGCCCAGCTCGTGACCTTCTTCATCACGAGGTTCATGCGGTTTCCTTGGATCGTGAGGTTCGTCTCGAGGATCGTGGTGACGAGGTCGCGCAGCGACTCGGTCCATTCGGTCGCCCTGAGGACGTGGTCGTAGACGTCGTGGTAGTAGGGCGCCATCGGCTCGTCGAGGACGTGCAGATCGCGTCGCAGCAACGAGTTCACAACCTCCCGCATCGGCAGCACGATGCGGCGCAACAGGACGAGACTCTTGCGCAGCTCGAACGAGCGCCGCTGGACCTCCGAGTTGTGAGCCTTGGTGTCGAACAGCAGATCCTCTAACGCCTCGATTTCGGAGTCGAGCGACTCAACCGCCGCGAAATGGCCGTCGACGATCACATCGAGCAAGCCCCAGAGTAGGAACGCGACGCCGTTACTGGCCAGTTCCTTCGAGTCATCCCAGCGCGCGAGCACGGGCGCGATCGGAACCTCCTCGTCCTTGCGCACCGTGATCAGCGCGTGCGGTGTGATGAAGGCGCCGATCTCGCGCGTTCGCAGCTCAGCCGTCTTCACGTCCAGCCTGACCGCATAGGCGCTCATGAAGAGGTGAGAGTCGTACCGGTCGAGCTTCGGGCGCTGATGCTCGGCGATCGCGTCCTCGACCGCCAGCGGGTGCAGATCGAACTCCTCGACGATCGTCGCGAGGTCGGCCTCGGTCGGCTCGCAGAAGTCAAGCCACACGCACGAGCGCTCATCGCGCAGATAGTCGGAAATCTCCGACACCGGGAAGTCCTCGAGCACGAGCACGCCGTCCCGATACAGGCGGGTATGGGCCACGAGCGCAACATACGACCCGCCGCGGACCCATCCCGCGTCAAGCCGCCGAAGCATGCGCTGCGTTCGGGACGGCGCATCGTCAGGCGGCCTTGACAAATGTGATCGGTCGATCAATAATGCGTTGATGGCTACTGCGACACGAACGCGCAGCACTGCGGATGAGCGTCGCGAGCAGGTCCTGGACGCGGCGACGCACGAGTTCGCCGTCCACGGCTATCACGCGGCGAGCACAGCCGCGATCGCCAAGCTGGCGGGCATCTCCCAGCCCTACATCTACGCGCTCTTCCCCAACAAGCGGGAGCTGTTCCTGGCCGCCCACGCCCGCATGCTGGAGAAGCTGCAGGCGACGTTCGTCGCAGCGGCGAGCGGCATCGAAGATCCCCAGGAGCGCCTACACGCGATGGGCATGAGCTACCTGCCGCTGATCAAGTCCAACCGCGACCAATTGCTGCTGCAGATGCAGGGCCACGCCGCGGCCGGCGATCCGGAGATCGGGCCGGCCGTCGCGGCAGCCTTCAAGGGCCTTTTCGACGACGTCCGCCGCGTCAGCGGGGTGCCTGCGGAAGAGGTCACCCAGTTCTTTGCGTGCGGCATGCTGCTCAACGTGACGACCGCACTCGGGCTCCCGGAGCTCACCGCCGCGGCGCTCGGCTGGGCACAGCACGAAGCGTGAGTCGTTCTCTTTTTTTCCATGCGTGCTTATAAATTGATCAATAATCAGGAGGACGAGATGTCATCGCCCCGCCCGCGCACCGGCTGGACACTCGCGTTGGTTTCCGCAGTGCTGTTCATGGTCACCCTCGACAACCTCGTGGTCACGACCGCGCTGCCGAGGCTCCGCATCGACCTCGGCGCATCGCTGAGCGGCCTCGAGTGGGTCGTAAACGCCTACACACTGACCTTCGCCGTGCTCTTGATGACGGGCGCCGCGCTCGGCGACCGCTTCGGCAGGCGGCGGATGCTCTCGATCGGCCTCGCGGTTTTCACCGCTGGCTCGGCTGCCGCTGCGCTCTCATCGAGCGCCGCGGAACTGATCGTCGCGCGCGCCGTGCAGGGCGCCGGCGGCGCGATGGTCTTGCCGCTGACCCTGACGCTGCTGTCCGAGGCCTTCCCGGCGGGCCGTCGCGGCATGGCGCTCGGAATCTGGTCGGGGGTCAGCGGCCTCGGCGTCGCGCTCGGGCCGGTAGTCGGCGGAGCCGTCGTCAGCGGCCTTTCCTGGCACTGGATCTTCTGGCTCAACGTCCCGATCGGCATCGTCGTCGCCCCGCTCGCGCTGGTGCGGCTGACCGAGAGCCACGGGCCGAACCGCCGGCTCGATCTGCCCGGCGTCGTCCTTGCCAGCGGCGGCTTGTTCGGCGTGGTCTACGCGGTCGTGCGCGCCAACGCGCTCGGCTGGACAAACGCGACGATCCTCGGCTCGGCCGCGGCCGGTGCTCTGCTCCTTGCAGGATTTGCTGCCTGGGAAGTTCGTGCTCCGGCGCCGATGCTCCCGATGCGGTTCTTCCGCAGCCGCGCGTTCTCGGCGACCAACCTTGTCTCGCTGATCATGTATTTCGGCATGTTCGGAGCGATCTTCCTGCTGGCGCAGTACTTCCAGACCGCCCAGGGCTACTCGCCACTGCAGGCTGGCATCCGCACCCTCCCGTGGACGGCGATGCCGATCTTCATCGCTCCCCTCGCCGGCCTGCTTTCTGACCGCATCGGCGCTCGCCCGCTGATGTTCCTCGGCCTCGCACTGCAAGGGAGCGCCCTGGGGTGGCTCGCCAGCGAACTCAGCCCGGCGCTGTCCTATGGCTCCATGGTCCTTCCGTTCATCCTCGCCGGAGCCGGCATGGCAATGGTGTTCGCCCCTTCCGCCAACGCCGTGCTCGGATCGGTCAGCGACGAGGAAGCCGGACAGGCCTCGGGCGCGACCAACGCGATCCGCGAGATCGGCGGCGTGCTCGGCATCGCGGTCCTGGCCGCGGTCTTCAACGGCGCAGGCAGCTACGCCTCCGCGCACACGTTCGTCGCCGGGCTGACGCCGGCGGTGACAGTCGGCGCGATCGTCGTCGCGATCGGAGCATTCGCAGCGCTCGCGATCCCGCGCATCGCCCGGCCGACGTCCAGCGCCGTTCAGACTCGGGCCGAGGTCGCGTCCAGCGCCGCGTGACGGCGCGGCCCGCCGACGGGCCGCCGGCACTCGAAAACGCGTGCGGGCGGCCGGTCGGCGGCCCGCACGCGTGACGCCACGTGGTGGTTGCTGTCGGTCCACCAGCAGCCGAGCCAACACGAAGTCGACCCGGTGAGCGGGCGTTCGCGTCGGAAGGCGCGCGCTTCTTCACGCCGAGGACGAAACCGACCGTCGCCACTTCCGCCGTTGGGGGAGGCATGCGGGCGCTGCCAGGAGGCGGCTGCTCCTAAAACGCCGCTGGCGGAATACTGCCTCGCATGGGACCGCAAGAAGACGTCGGGACCGCGCAGATCGTCCTGGTCATTGGGCAGGGCCAGCTGGTCGATGTGGCGCGGCGCGTTCTCGATCAGGGCGGAGCGGGGGTAATCCATCTTCCCGAGCCGGCGGACGGCGAAATCCGGGCCGCCCTCGACGCCCGCGTCGATGCGGTGATGGTGATCGCTCGCGACGATCGCGTCTCGCTGCGCCTCGCCCTCGTCGTCGAGCACCTGTGCCCCGGGGTGCGCCTCATCGTGACGATCTATAACCGCGACCTCGGCGCGGAGCTGCGCCGCGCCGTCCCGAACGTCCGTGTCATGTCGATGGCGGACATCGTCGCCCCGTCGCTGGCGGCAGCATGCCTCGGAGATGACATGATCTCGGCTGGACGCTCCGCGGATGGAATGGTTGCGATCCGCCAGGGGCCGGGTGGTCCGGTCGCGGCACCGTTGGCCATCCACCCTGCGCGATCTCGCGAGCGCTTGCTCGCAAACATCGGCTCACTCGTCCATCCATACGAGCTGAGCGCAAAGACGCTGCTTGCCGGTCTGATGGGGTTCGCCTTGATCCTCGTCCTGGACTCGCTGGTGATCGGGCTCGAGCTGCACGAATCGTTCGTAAACGCCGTGTACTTCGCGACCAAGACGATCGTCACCGTGGGCCCTAACACGCTCGTCGACCATGGACCAGCTTGGCTCAAGCTCTACTCCGCGGCGACGATGCTCGCCGCGCTCGCCTTCACGGCCGTGTTCATCGCCGGCCTCATCGACCGCCTGCTCGATCGGCGCCTCGTCGCCTTGGTCGGGCGGCGGGCGATGCCGCGGCGGGATCACGTCGTGGTGGTCGGGCTCGGCCAGGTGGGACTCCGGCTGTGCATGATGCTGCAGGAACTGGGGGTTCCCGTCGTCGCCATCGAGCGTGATCCCGAAGCCGACAACGTCCGTCGCGCCAGGCAATACAACATCCCGGTCGTACTCGGTAGGGGCAGCAGCCGCGCCATTCTGCATCGTCTCTCGCTCGAGCGCGCCCGCGCCATCGCCGCCGTGACCTCCGACGAGGTCGAGAACATCGCGGCGGCGGTGGCCGCGCTGGCGATTCGCGCGAACCTGCGTACCGTGCTGCGCGCTGGTAGTGGTGACCTGCTCGACGAGACACGCGCGCTGTTCCGAATCGGGGCCGTGCGCGACGTCTACCTGATCGGGGGCACATTCCTTGCCGCGGCGGCACTGGGATCAAGCGCCGAAGGGGCGTTTCTGATCGATGAAACCGTCTGGGTCATCGCGCACGACGGAAGCCTCGAGGACGCGAACGCCCACCTCGCGACGGCGACAAGCCGCGCGCTCGAGGCAGGCGACGCCGTGCCGATCGATCCCTGACGTACACGCCCAGCGAGACAGGATTTGAACCTGCGCCCCGCCCAGCTGGAGGGTTCCGGCGTCGCTGGAGGGGCCGGCCGCGTTTCTACGGCAGAACTCGGTGGCGGGCGCCGGGAGCAAAGCGTTGGATCCTGGCTGGCTGTCGTCGAAACCGACGACAGAGCCGGCGGCGCGTCAGTCGACTCAAGGCGCCGGTGACTTCGGCTTGAGCTTGCGGCGGCCACCCGCCCGCCGCAAGCGATGACGATCCTCTCCAACGGGGCGGCGAGGAGTTGCTACAGTCCGCGCGGCCCGGAGTCCCACGCCGCTTGCCGGGCATTCGTAAAGCGACCTGCGTCGCAGGCCGAATACCCCGGGGGTATCGAATGCGGCAGCACGCAGCGACGGTTCGTTCTACTCCGCAGATCCGCCACGCGCGGCTGCGACTTCTCATCGCCGGTCTCTGCGCGGCAGCGCTCGCGACGACGTTGAGCCCGCTATCCGGCACGGCAGCGCGCGCGGACTCCTCACCGGGACAGTCCGGCGTGTACGCGTTCGGGATCAACGCGTTCGGCGAGCTTGGCAGTACGACGACCAACGGGACTCTGACCGGCGTCGCCGCACCGACGCAGATCCCGCCCCTCTCGGGGCAGAAGGGATCGGTGACCACCCTCGCGGCGGGCACCTACCACAGCCTCGTCGCCACCTCGAGCGGCCAGCTCTACTCTTTCGGCTACAACCAATACGGCGAGCTCGGCCGAGCCGACAACGAGTTCAGCTCGAACCCGAACCCGACACCGGAGCTCGTCAGCCTCCCCGGCCAGAACGGCACGATCGCGGCGCTCGCGGGCGGTGGAGACCACTCGCTCGCGCTGACATCCAGCGGCCAGCTCTACGCCTTCGGCAACAACCACTGGGGCCAGCTCGGCAACTCCACGGAAAACGGCCAGGACTTCGCAAACGCGCCGACCCTCGTAACGCTGCCGGGCCAAAGCGGCACGATCATCCAGATCGCCGCGGGCGCGAACAGCAGCCTCGCGCTGACCTCGACGGGGCAGCTCTACGGGTTCGGGCTCGACCTCTACGGCCAGATCGGCAACCTGCCGCCGTACACGCCGGACAACGAGCCCGAGCCTATACCCAATCCGATCGCGCTTCCCGGGGTGACGGGCCAGATCACCGAGATCGCCGCCGGCGACACCGACGGCTTCGCGGCTACGTCGACGGGCCAGCTGTTCGCATTCGGCAAGAACGACGAAGGGCAGCTGGGCACAACGAACATGGGAGTCGAGAACTACAACGGGACCCCGAGTCTGATCACGCTCCCGGGCGAGAGCGGCACGATCGCCGAGATCGCCGCCGGCTCCGAGCACACGCTCGTGCTGACTACGAGCGGGCAGCTCTACGGGTTCGGCGAGAACGGCGAGGGGCAGCTCGGCTACACGACGAACAACGGCAGCACGGCTCCCACTCCGACACCCGCACTCGCGACGCTGCCCGGGCAGAAGGGCGCGATCACGCAGATCTCGGCGGGTTCCTACACGAGCTTCGCGGTGACCTCGAGCGGACAGCTCTACGCGTTCGGTCTCAACAGCGGCGGCGCGCTCGGGATCCAGGCAAACCTCGGAACGACCAACGTCAACCTGCCGACCCTCGTGCCACTGCCCGGCACCACCGTCGACGCGGTGTCGCGGGGCGGCGACGCCCTGCATTCGCTGGTGCTCGTGTCCAATCTCGCGATCGGCTCGAGCTCACTCGCGGACGCTCACGTCGGTGCCAGCTACAGCGCGACGCCCGCCGCGAGCGGCGGCACGGCGCCGTTGCGCTGGTCGGCCAGCGGTCTGCCCAACGGGCTGTCGATCGATGCGGCGAGCGGCGTGATCAGCGGCACGCCCACAGCTGCCGGCAGCGCGCACGTCACGCTCACCGTCACCGATGCCTTCGGCAGCCAGGCGAGCGTGACCCTCGCCCTGGCCGTCGCGGCGAGCAGTGGATCGGGACCCACGGCCCCGGGGTCGGGCACCGCCGGCGCGCCGAAGGTGACGCGCGTCCACCAGTCGCACACGAGTTGGCGTCTCGGAAGCAAGCTCGTTTCGATCGCCGGCGCCGCGACGCCGGTCGGCACGACGTTCTCCTTCGCGCTGAGCCAGATCGCGCGCGTCACCCTGGCGTTCACGCAGCCACGCGCGGGCCGCCTCGTCGGCGGCCACTGCGTCGCGATCAACGCGACGAACCGCCGCAGAAAGGCTCACTGCACGCGCACGACGACGCTTGGCACGCTTGCGTTCAAGGGGCAGAGCGGCACCAACACGGTGGCGTTCCAGGGACGGATCAGCCGTTCGCTGACGCTCGCGCCCGGCACCTACACGCTGGTCGTCAAGGCGAGCGCCAATCGCAAGCACTCACAGCCGAAGACTCTCATGTTCACGATCGTCGGCTGAGCTGACGGTCGTAATCGGCGCGCCGCTGTACGCGGAGAATTCGACTTCAACGGAAAGTCCGCCGCTCGCTCGCGCCGATGCCCGCAGTTGAGCGCCGTGTGCGGTGACGGTCGCCGATCGCGGTCACACAGAATGTGACGGCTATGACAGGGCCAGGGCGCGCGCGGGCGATACACGTCTCAGCCAGGATTCGGGAGTTCCCGGCTAATGCGACGACTCGTAGGGCCAGGACCTGCGCTGTGGACGGCTATGCCGGTCGCGGGCGGTGCACGACGGGGCGCTGTATCTGGCTGGGCTCCAAGGGCGGTGCGGTGCATCGCGCCTTCGAGCCTTCCCGGACCCCGAAAGCAACGGGGCTAGTTCGTGGAGCCATCGGCGCGCATGCATCGGGAGAACGTAGTGCCTGCGCCAGAACCTGCGGGTGCTGGATGGCTGGGTATGTCGGCACCAGGGTCCCGCAGGCATGCTCCGCCGCTCCAGATGCCGGGGAATCTGCCGGTGGGGGTTTGGCACATCAACGCGCCTTGGGCGTTGGAGCAAAGGTGAACGACCGGTGCGGCGGCACATGCGGCCCTATCTCGACGACGATCTCGGCGTGCTCGAAGAGCGGCACGAGTCCCGGTGCCAGTTTCGACCGCCGGCCATCGACGAAGACCGTGACCCGTCCGGGGGGCCTGGCCCGGAACGAGGCGATGCGCGAGGGTGTGAGCGGCTCTCCCCAAGCGCGAAACAGGTCCGACAGCGTGGCGCGAGCGCCGCGGCGGACCAGTACGACGCCCGTCGGGTCCAGCGTCGCGATCGCGCCGAAGCACCGCGCCGCGTCGATCCGTCCGTCCACGGTGTCGCGCGGAGGACGCGTGCCGATGCCGGCCGGCACGACGACAACCCGGCTGTCGGCGAAGACCTCGACGTGCGCCAGCATGCGGGGCCCGAGACCGCTGCGGCACGCGCCGACGACTGGCCCGTTGACGCGCGGCTGGAAGCGGGGGCCGGCGCCGATCGGGCGCGCCTCCTCGAGCAGCGAACGGGGAATTCGGCCGTCGCCGGAGGGTGGCGTAGCGCTCGTGCCACAGCCCGCGAGCGCGAGCGTGCTGAGCGCGAGCGCGGCGAGCAAACGCACTAAGTGACGCTCCCCGTGGGCGAGGGCCCCGGCCCGGCATGCTTTCCAGCACGGCGGCGACGCCGGGTTCGCGACGCGAGCTCATCGAGATCGGCGAGGCGCGGGCCGAGCAGGGCGAGCCCGATTGCGCAGCCCAGGCACGTCACGGTGGCGGCGCGCGCGACCGGCCCCGGCAGGTCGATCAACACATATCCGTTGGTGAGCGTCGGGAGCAGGTCAAACCCCTGCCAGATCGCGACCACGGCGATCAGCAGATACGAGAAGAAGCCAGCACGGCGCAGAATGATCGCCCGAAGTCTCCAACCCGCGTAAAGCGTGACCAACCCGAGCTCGACGTACTGCGTCGCACTCACGCCCGGCCTGCCATGCAGCTCGCGTCCCGCGCACGCAGTGACGAGCGCCACGAGGGCGACCACGCCGAGGACGCGCGCCGTGCGCGCATCGAGCTCGGAGCTTCGGACACGCCAGAGGGCAAGGCTGCACAGAAGAAACACCACGAGCGGCCAAAACCACACAATCGACGGCGCCTTGACACGCCAGAGCCCTCCGGTGATCGCCGTCCGCCGGCCGTTCACCAGCAGCGGGATCTTCCAGCGGCCCGCGTAGGAGACGCCCGGCGGCAGCGCGATGCTCGCGAGGGCTTGGAGCCGTCCGTCATGCCATTCATAGGCGTGACCACCATCCGCGGGCGCCCAGCGCGGAGGCGTCCTACGCGTAAGTCCCGACGGCACCGGAAGCGGATACGGCGTCTGGTTGAGGTAGTACATCTCCGAGTTCTCGTTGACCTGGATGCCGCTGGCCATGAAGCGCAAGTAAGGCGCCCCGTGATAGTCGAGCACGACCACGCGCTCGCCCGTCGCGACCCGCAGCCACATACGCACGTACCCATCGATGACCTCGGCGCGAAGACCGGTAGGCGATGTCCGCACGCGCGCCACATAGCCCGTCGCGACCGGCGCGACCGGACCATGCGCCAGCGCCGTCGGGGCCGCGCCGAACAGCCACGCGCACGCGATCGCGCACGCCGCGAACACGCGTAGCGCTCCCAGACCGTATGCGGGCTTCCCGCCGGTGCAGATCACTCCCATCACCCCGAGCCGATGGCCACGGGCCCGCCGCGGCAACCGGTTGGTCAAACCTAACCGCATCGGGGCGGTCAGCCGAGCGTCGTGTGCGCGAGCAGGATTACGACAATCACCGCCGCGACCCCACAGCCGAGTGCGGCGAGCGCCGCGAGGAGTCGAGCTCTCATCCGGTCGCGTGGTCGATGATAAGGGCGTTGAAGGAGGGGCCATGTGGTGGCGCGATCGTGAACTCGAGGCCCCAGCGGCCCGCCATCACCAGCGCCGACGTGGGGCGCACGTAGATGCCGGGCGCCTTCTCCGTCAGCTGATACTCCTGGTTGCCCATCTGCATATCGAGCATCGCAAACGTAAGCGTCACGTCCGCGCCTGTCACCGGCGCGCCGTTGCGAGTGATCCGCAGCGCGAAGGAGTTAGTCCGGATCGCGGCGTTTGGCGTGACGAGCACTTGGAGTGTGTACCCGTTGACGTGGAGCGTCGAGCTGACACGCCCGGGTCCGACATTGGCGAGCGACTGGCTCTCCTCGGCGAGCGCCGCCGCCGGAGGCGGGAGACTCGAGAGGCTCGCAGCGGCCAGCAGCGTTCCGACGACGAGCAGCGTCTCCACGCCGAGGGCTCGCACGTGCAGGCGCCGTCCCCGCGCATGCAGCGATGCCACGGCCAGCGCCGTGAGCACGAGTCCGCCCTTGACGATGATCGCAGTCCCGTAGGTGGTCTGCCAGAGCGCAGCGAGGATCGGGAGGTGCAGTGCCGTCTCGCCGATGCCGGTGCCGCTGATCACGACCACCGACGCTAAGGCCACCGGCGAGAACCGCGTCGCGCAGGTGACAAGCCCACGGCGACGGAGGGCGGCGGGCAGGGAGCCGGCGAGCACGAGTAGGCCGAACAGGCCGCCGAGCCAGACCGAGCCGGCCACGAGGTGCAGCCAGTCGAGGAGCACCGTGAGGGCCGCCGGCGAGGTCTGTGCGGCGTGCCCCGCGAGCCCCGGCACGAGCAGGACGGCCGCGGCGGCCGCGAGCGCGCCCGTCGTCGCGAGCAGCTCCGCGAGCGAGCGCGTGTCGCGCTCAGGCCGATCGACCCAGATGGCCACGCCGGCCGCGACGACGAACAGCGCGAGGCACAGCTCGAGGTCGAGCCACGCGGACCCAAAGGCCGTCGCGTTGTACAGCGGGATGAGTGCCCCTATCTCGAAGGGCGACCGGAGGGCGTCGACGGCGGTCGCGATGTCGAGGTACACCGGGACGGCGATCAGCGCGACGACGGCCATGACCAGCGCGGTTACGTTCAGCGCCCGCAGGCTCGCTCCCGGCACGCGTCGCACGAGCGGCCTCACGATCAGAAGGCGCAGCGCGAGCAGTCCGATCGCACCCATTACGGTGAGCAGCGCGATCCAGCGCGCGATCACAACGCGCGGAGTGGTGGCGCTTTGCGACGTGCTGGGAGCATGAAACTGCGGCGGATTGCCGGGGAGCGGCCCGACGGCGAACGTGAACGCGCCCTGGACTGGATGCCCGTCCACGGAGATCGCTCGCCAGTAGATGAGGTACCAGCCCTGTGGGAGGTGCGGACGCAGCGGCACGACCAGCGTGTCGGGGTTCGACGGCGCACGCGTGACGGCTCCGGTGGTCATCTGACGCCCCGCCTGGTTGGTCACGGAGATCGTCGCGAAACGCGGCTCGACCGCCTCGTCGTAGGTGAGCTGCACGCTCGGGGGTGAGGCGCCGAGGATCGCGGCCGACGCCGGCACCGTGCGCACAAGGTAGGCGTGCGCCGATGCGCTGGCGGGAAGCGCCAGCAGGACGATGAACGCGGCGACCGCCGCGCCGACCCGCCCCCGTCTCGTCAAGCGAGATCCCGCTTGCCGCCTCCGCGCACGAGCAGACCGAGAACCGCCACGATGAGCGCCACCGCCGCGAGGACGATCGCGATGATCTCGAGAGTCGACGTGCCGCCACCGCCGATCGACGAGACGGCCTCGATGGTCGGCGCCGGCGCTGCGGCGCTCTCTGGCCCCGACCAGTCGACGATCGAGCCGTCGGAGTAGGTCTGCTGGACATCGAAGGTGTACGTGCCGCTCTTTGCCGGCTCGGCGAGGAACTGGAACAGCGAGTCCTCCCCGGTCGGCACCTTGCCGCCACTCCAGGTCACCTTCTCGACGATCGCGTTATCGCCGGAGCCCGTCGACTGAATCTGTTGCGTCCAGCCTGGCGCGGGCACGAACGAGTCGATGCCGAAGCCCGCCGGAACGGTGAAGACGATCCGCGACGTAGTCAGTCCCTCCTTCTCCGTGGGGATCGCCAGGCTGAAGAGCTGAAGCTTCCCCGATAGCGATACCGCGGGACTGAGCCGGGCGTGCGCAAACGCGCTCGCGGCCAGCGCTAGTCCCGCGACGGCGCTCATGGCGAAGGCCGCGGCGAACCTCCTACCGCGACGGTTCCTGATGCTCAAAGGCCCCTCCTTCGATTGTCGACGGTCGGTGCGCGCACCAACCGTCAACGGCGGTGCTCGTCTACCACGCGCAGTAGTCGCCGCGCGGAGGCGAAAAGTTCCGCGAAGCTCCGGCGAGCTCGACCGTCAGCCGCTCTTGGCGGGCTTCCAGCTGAAGTGAAGTGTCACGCGGTGCGCGTGCAGCCAGACGTGGGCAAGCGACAGCGGCCTGGCGCCGACCGGCGGGCTCACCAGAAGCGTGAGCGTGTAGCGGCCCGCGCCGGGGAGCGCTACGTCGTTGCCGTAGTGCGGGCCCATGTAGCGCGCGATCATCGGCCACTGCCGCTCGTCGTAGATGACCTTGCCCGACGTCGTCCGGATCGTCGCCCAGACCGAGGCGTACGGAATCGGCGTACCGGTACGCTGATCGGTGAGCATCACCATCAGGTGCATCGAATCGTTCTTGGTGGGCTCGACGACGTGCTCCTTGTCGCCTTGGAAGACAACGAACGGCAGCGGCGTCGACGCCTGGGCGAGGATCTCCATCCCCTGCCAGGTCGCTGTCGCCAGCGTCTGGATCGGGACCGGCGCGGGCAGCGGGGCGCTGGCCATCGCAGCTGGTTCCCAGCTGGTGCTCACCACAAGAGCGGCCGCGCCCGCAAGCGCAAGCGCCGGGAGGACGCGCCTGCGCGCAGCTGCGATCCTCAGGCTCACGCGACCCAGCCTAGCAGCGAGGTGCGACCGCCGAGCCCCTACCGGCGCGTGGCGCCGAGGCCACCCAGCGGCCCGCGCTCAGGCGCGAATCCGCAACGAGACCGGCCGCAGGCGGAGGCTGGCGATCCACGCGCCGACAATCAGCGCCGCGCCGAGCACGAGCGCGAGCCAGCTCGCGATCCCCGGCCCGGAAGGCTGCGTCGCCGCTGAGGCGCCGCGCACGCTGCCGAGGGCGTGACCCGCGGCGGCGGCGATCCGGCGTACTGCCGAGGCGGCCGCCGTAAACAGCGCGCCCGCGCGGGCGCCCGGGGGCGCGGATGCGGCGATCGAGGCCTCGGTCCGGTTCAGAGCCGCGGCGGCGTGGTAGACGCCGATACCGTCCGGCATCACTACGACGAGCGGGCCGTGGTAGACCAGCGAGAGCTCCTCCCCGAGGTAGGCCGCATAGGCGCGTGGCCGGCGCCAGAGCTGCGTCACCGAGCCAAGGTCCAACGGCGACGCGATGATCGTGAGACGCACGGTGGCGCCGTCCCGCCGCGCGAGCGCCAGTAGCGCCGCGAGCTGACTCTGCTGCGATGCGCTGAGACCGGCGTCCCAGGGGATGAACTGGTTCGCCGTCACAAGGACGTCGGATGCCGGATCCCCATCCGCGTATGCCGTCGATGGCGCGGCGACTGCAGCCGCCACGCCGATCGCGGCGGCCAAGCCGAGCGCGCGGCGCCGCAAGCCTCTGCCGCGCGGGCGACGCGCGAAGCTCTCCAACCGGGACATTCGGACTCCTCTGTGTCGGTCCACTCGCTCCTTGGAGTCTAGGTCGATGCGGTATCGCTCTCGCGCAGGCGTCCGGCGGTCGCGACCGCACGTCGGAGAGCGCGCTCGCCGGTAGGGTGTCGGCGGAGCGCTTCGCAGTGCTCGGAAACCGCATGAGTGTGCCTCTCGACGAGCCACCGATGGAGTGTCACCTTCCAGAGCACGATGTTTCGGCGCTCAGCGGCCGCGAGCGGATCGGCGTCGGGCCGATCCGAGCCGACCGGCGCAACGGCCTCGGATCGCCTCGCGGCGTCGCGCTGCGCGCGGCGCCATTCGCGCTCGCCCTCACACTCGCAGCAGGCTGCGGTGGGGGCACGTCGCACGGCGGCGGCGCATCGACCTCGAGCAGGCACTCGCCCCGCACGCTCGCCTCAGCGACCTGGCAGGGCATGAGAATCGCGGCCCGCGCCGCCCCCGCGACGGCGTTCGTCGTCTTCAACGGCTCGAGCGAGGAGACGGTCCGGGCAATCCGCCGCGACGGTCTGCAGCTGAGTGTGACGCTGACGGACGTGCAGACGGGCGTCGCGATCCCCTATGCGACGGTTACCGCGACGATCGGCCGCGGCACGAGAACGCTCGGCACGAAGCGGCTGTGGCCGATGATCTCGCCAAGCGCGGGTCCGGGCTACGTCGTCAACACGAGCCTCCCCGGAGCCGGCACCTACCGACTCGCGCTGGTGATCACGCCCCCGGTGTCGGCGCGTCACCTCGAATACCAGCACGTGTGGCTGCGCCCGCACACGGCGCGTCTGACGTTCAGGTGGAAGCCCGGCGAGTGATCGCCAGGCTGCGCACCCCGCACCCGACTCACTTTCGACGGGCGGACTATTCCGCCACGTGCCGGGCGCGCGACGATCGCTCGCTCCCAAGCAGCTGGATCAGGTCGTCGCGAGCGCGCGCCACGCGAGAGCGGATCGTGCCGACAGGGCAGTCGCACACCGCGGCCGTCTCGGCGTAGGAGAGCTGAAACAACTGGGTCAGAACAAAGGCGACACGGCGATCCGGTGCGAGCTCGCGCAGAAGGTCGCGTGCGGCGAGGCCGTCGGCGACCTCATCGGCCGTTGTCGAGCTCGAATCGGTAACCTCGGCGATCTCGCGATCACGGCGATCGCGCCTGTATCGGCCGCGCAGCTCGTCCATGCAGACGCGCCGCGCGATCGAAAGGATCCACGTCCTGCCACTCGCCTGCGCGCGAAAGGCCGGCAGCGCGCGTGTCGCGCGCATAAACGTCTCCTGCGCCAGATCATCGGCCGCATCTCGGCCCGCCAGCGCGGCACAAAAACGCCAAACCGCAGGGTAGCTCGACACCACGAACTGCTCCCAGGTCGACCGCTCCCGAAGCTCGGCCGCGGCCGGACCACGTCCCGGCTTGCTCACCCGATCAATATATGGGAACCCCGCCGCCCAGCGCGGCGACTTGTATGGTGTAGCGGGCTCTTGCAGCGCGCCCGACCAACCCCGTGACAGAGGCCTCATCACCGGGAAGGATGAATCCGCGTCGCCGCCGCGGTGCGGCCGCCGCGCTGGCGTGCCTTGCGGTCGCAGCGCTCTGCGCCGGGACAGCGCAGCGTGCCGCCGCCGACGGAGACCCAGCCTCAGACGTCCTGCTCAGTCAGCGCATGTTCGTCCCCGCGGACGTCGGCGGGACGACCACTCAACAGGCACAGCTTCGCTCGCTACTACGCGCCGCGCAGCAAGCCGGCTCTCCGATCCGCGTGGCGGTGATACCGAGCGCCTACGACCTCGGCTCGGTGACGGTGCTGTGGCGCAAGCCGCAGGTCTACGCACACTTCCTCGCCGTCGAGCTGTCGAACGTTTACAAGGGCGCGCTGCTCGTGGTGATGCCAAACGGATTCGGATTACACCTTCCATCCAAACAGCATGCGGATGCCGGTCAGCGGCTGGCGCGCATAGAGACCGGATCCAAGCCCGGCGAACTGCTCACCTCCGCCGACACGGCGGTGAGGACGATCGCCGCTGCGGCCGGAACACCGCTCTCAGCAACGCACGGCGGCAGCTCGGTTGACACCGAAACGCTGGCGGGCGCAATCGCGGCCGCGCTCCTGGCGATCGTCCTCGGGACAGCGCTGTTGTTGCGGCGACGACGTGGCCCGGCGTCGCGGCGCCAGTCGTGGCGAGCCGCCGCCCGCGCCGTGAACGCGGTCGCGCTGCCGCGGCAACGCGTCCTCGTTGGCGGCTTGATCGCGGGACTGGCACTTGCGGTGGCGACAGCGGCCCTCGGCCTGGAGCTCGGCCGCGGAAGCGCTGCGGCGCGTCGCCCCACCGCACAGAGTGCTTCGCGGACGACGCTGTTCCGCTTCGCGGCCCACTCGCACGCCGCACCCGTCTTTCGGCTACGGGATCAGGACGGGCGACCGGTGTCGCTCGCGGCGTTCCACGGCAAGCCGGTGATCGTCACCTTCATCGATCCGCTCTGCCGCAACCTCTGCCCGCTCGCCGCTCACGTCCTGAATCAGATGGACCGCGAGCTGCCGCCGAGCCGGCGAATCCCGATTGTCGCCGTCAGCGTCGACGTCTATGCCGACACGCGCGCGGACCTGCTTCAGGACTACACTCGCTGGAAGCTCGTTCCCCAATGGCATTGGGCGATCGGGACCCCGCGCGAGCTGGCATCCGTCTGGCACAACTACGGCGTCCAAGTGATCGTGCAAACCAAGCACATCGCGGGAACCGCAGTGCACTTCATCGCGCACTACGAGCTTGCCTACTTGCTCGACTCGGCCGGGTATTTGCGGGCGCTGTACCTGTGGCCCTACAGTGCGGCGCAAGTGCAGCGCGAGCTCGCCTCGATCTCGCAGAACTAAAGCCCGGAACCAACGCGGTCGCCCGAGCGACTAACCGCACCATGAACTGTGGCGACGCGCGGAAGGCGATGTCGGCTCTGCTCGACGGTGAGCCAGCGGATATCGAACAGGCGGTCCTCGAGGCCCACCTCGCCCGCTGCGGCGGCTGCCGCGGCTGGCGCGACAACGCGCACATCGTCACGCGGCGCGTTCGCCTCGCGGCCGCCCAGCCCACTCCCCCGGCCCCGGCCGCGCTGCTCGCTGCGGCGGATGCCGAACGCCTGCTCGTCGCGCAGCGCCTCGCCCCGCTCACGCGGGCGCGCCTCGGACTCGCGGCCGTCGCCATCCTGCAGATCATCCTGACCGTACCGCAGCTGATTCTCGGTCACGATCACGACGCGCCGATCCACATCGCACACGAGATGGGATCGTTCGACCTCGCCCTCGCCGCCGGCTTTCTCACCGCGGCGTGGCAGCCCTCGCGCGCGCGAGGAATGCACGTGCTCGTGGGAGTCGCCGCGCTTCTTCTAATCGTGACGGCCGCGATCGACCTGCTCGCAGGCCGCACGACGTTCACCGACGAGGCGCCACATCTATTGGCTCTCGTTGGCTGGGCCCTGCTCTACCGAACCGCCGCTCTCGCTCCTGTCGAGACGCCGACCTCGCCCACGCTCAGCCTGCCCTTCGGGCCGCCGCCGCTCGCGGTACCGGCTGGCTCGCCGCCCGCTCGCGAGGACACGCGGCGGAGCGACGGACTGGCGTCCGAGGCCGGCTTCGAACGCTGGGCGGCGAGCGGATGACCGCGCGGCGAGCGTTGGCGCGAAAGCGCACGCTGGGTCTGGCGAGGTGCCCGCCGCCGGTCGCCGCGACCCCCGTCGCACGCGCCTGATGCTGACCCGCAGACGCTTGATCCTCGGCGCGACGGCCGCGGCCGCGGCCGGCACGGGACTCGCGGTCGGACTGACAGACGAACACGGCCGGTCGCTGCCCTACATCCCGCTCGATCCTCCGAAGCCCGGCCTTCCCGGCCGCCAGCATGCCTGGGAGGCCACCCTTCACCGCGACCGCTACGGCAACCCGGTGCCTCCGCGACATGACCGCCTCCTCTTCTTCGACGTCGTCGGTACCGCCGTCCCCGAGCACGCGCGGATCCTCGAGGCTGCGCTCCGGACGCTTGAACGGACCTACCGATGGGGCCCCGGGGGCCTGCTCTTCACGGCGGGATGGGGACCTGGATACTTCGAGCGCGTGCTCGGCCAGAGCTCGCCGATACCCCGCGCGAAGGCCCTTTCGGACTTCGAGCTACCCGAGATCGACGACTACGACCTCTGCCTCCACATTGCAAGCGACGACGAGCAGCGACTTGCAGACGTGCAGTCCTCGCTCGTTCACGCAGTCGTCCTGCCGGAGGCGCATGGACCCCTCGCCCTCTCGAGCGCGCTGCGCTGGCGTGAAACGCGGACCGGCTTCGCGGGCACCGGCCTGCCGGCCGCCCACCAGCACGTCGGCGGGATCCCGCCCGGCAATCCCGTCGCCGCCGACGCGCCGCTCTTCATGGGCTTCAAGTCGAGCCTGCGCCGCAACCAGGCCAGCGAAGACGATGTGACGATCGCCGCCGGCGCGTTCACCGGCGGCACGACGATGGCGGTCAGCTACATGCGTCTGCGCCTCGACAGCTGGTACGAAGACCTGACCGAGCGGGAGCGCGTTGCGCGCATGTACGCGCCGCAACTCACGCCGGCGCAGGCGTCGCGCCTGACGACGGACGCGGCCGGCGATCCCGGGAAGCTCGAGCAGGCGATCGAGCGCTTCGGCGTGATCGGCCACGCGCAGACGTCTGCGCGCGCTCGCCGCCACGGCAAGCCGCTGATAAACCGTCGCGACTTCAACACCGTCGACGGCGGTCAGGCCGGACTGCACTTCATCTCGATCCAGCGCACCATCGAGGACTTCGTGACAACGCGAACCGCGATGAACGCCGCCTCGGCGCAGTTGCAGAACCCGGCGATCACCGACACCGTCAACAACGGCATCAACGAGTTCATCTTCGTCCTGCGGCGCGCGAACTACATCCTCCCCACACGCGCGCAACGCTCCTTCCCGCTGCTCCCCGATCGGGAGCATGCGCTCGACTGATCCCGAGCGGTCGCCGCAGCGCGAGCGCGCCCGCAGCGGTCTGCTGCGGGCGCGCGTCGTCCTCCTCGCCTTCGCCGCGGCAGCGGCGGCGGTCGTCGTGGCGCTCACGGTCGGAGGTCCTTCGCGATCTCCGGCGAACCGAGGTGAGGCGGCGCTGAACGCAAACCCAAACCTCGATCCCGGCACCAGGCTCAGCGGGGCCGCACCAACCTTCACCCTGACCGACCAGTTCGGGCGGGCCGTCTCGGTTCGCTCGCTCCGCGGACGAGTGGTGCTGCTCGCGTTCATCGACTCGCGATGCACATCGGCCTGCCCGCAGACCACCGCGACGATGCTCGCGGCGCGGCGCCTGCTCCCAGCTGGATCGGCGGTCGAGCTGCTGGCCGTGAACACCAACCCGGCGGCGAGGGCGACCAGCTGGGTCGCCGCCTACTCCCGGACCCATGGCGCGATGCACGCCTGGCGGTTCCTTACCGGATCGGCGAGCGAGCTCGAGCAGGTGTGGCACGCCTACCACATCGAGGTCAGCGTCACAGACGGTCGCGTGGACCAGACGCCGGCGCTCTACGTGATCGACGGGCGAGGCAGGTTGGCCGCGCTCTACGCAACCAGTCCCTCCTACGCCGCCGTCGCCCAGCAGGCTCAGGTCGTGGCGCAGGAGATCGCGCGCCTGCTGCCCGGGCACCCCAAGGTGGGCCAACGACTGTCCTACGCCGAGCGCGCCGATCCCGGTCCGTCGACGGCGGCGACGCTGCCGAGCGTCGGGGGCGGCACGGTTCGAATCGGCCCCGACGGTTCGCCGCGCCTGTACGTCTTCTTCTCGTCGTGGCTTTCGGAGACCATCAACCTGCAAGGCGACCTCGAGGCCCTCGCCGGCTACGCCAGCATCGCGGCAGCCCGACACCTCCCACAGCTCACCGTCATTGACGAGGCGAGCGTCGAACCCGACAGCGGGGCGCTACCCGCACTACTTGGGAGGCTTCACCCAAAGCTCCCCTACGCGGTGGCCGTGGATCGGACAGGCCGGGTCGCAGACGGCTACCTCGTCCAGGACGAGCCCTGGTTCGCGCTCGCCGACGCCTCCGGCAGGACACTCTGGTACTGGGACGCCGGGATCGAGGGATGGCCCTCGAAGTCCGCCCTCATTCGGCACGTTCGCGACGCCCTGAGTGCTCCGGCGGCAATCCGGCCGCCAACGCCCCAGCAGCAGCGCGCGCTCCTCGCGGACTCGCCCGCCCCGCTCGCACGGCTTCACCGCCAGGCCGACAAGCTGCTCGGATCAGCAAGGCCTCTGGAGGCTCGGATCCAGTCGCTGCGCGGCTACCCGATCGTAATCAACGCCTGGGCCTCGTGGTGTCAGCCGTGCAAGCAGGAGTACCCCCTGTTCGCGCAGGCCTCCACCCGCTTCGGCCGCCAGGTCGCCTTCCTGGGCGTCAACACACTCGACTACGGAGCAAGCTATGCGCGCGCCTTCCTGTCGGCTCATCCGGTCAGCTATCCGAGCTATCAGAGCGCCGACGGTGCGCTCCCTGGGGTGGGTACCGTGCTTGGTCTGCCGACGACGATCTACATCGATCGCAGCGGCCGCGTGATCAAGACGATCACCGGGGTGTACGACTCGCTCGGCGCGCTCGAAGGCGACATCCAGCACTACCTCGGGCTCTAGCAGCCCGCTGGCGCGCACATCGATCCGTATGAGCTAATGCGCCATCGGCGACGTAACGAAGATGTCGAAGTCGGGCCCGTGCGCAGACTTCGAATGCCCGCACAGGCTGCTCTCAAGGCCGAGTTGGCTTGCGACGCGGTCGACGCGCTACGTGACCGGCCGGAAAGCTTCGAGCCCGACGCGGGCGAGGGCTAACCCAGCCGATAGAACGCTCCTGACTATGCACATCTCGCTGCCGTCGGCCGGCTCGCACGCATGGCAGACGTCGTCCGAGCCGTAAACGTCCTTGTCGCGGAGCTGACTGGGCTCCGCGTTTCGGGAATCCTCACGCGAGCGTGATCCGCGCCGCGTCTCCGTTCGGGCTCCACGCCTGGATGCAAGAATTGCGGAACGCTTTTGGGGGCTGAGGCCACTAGGAGATAGATGGAGCCTCTGTCACGACCTTGGGCGGACCTCAGCGATTGCGAGCTGATCCGGATCGCGCGTCGTAGGCCGGCAGCGTTCGAGGCTCTGTTCGAGCGTCATGCGGCGCCTCTGCGAGGGTGGCTGTTGGCGCAGACGCGCAACCCGGCCGTATCGCACGACCTGCTGGCCGAAACGTTCGCGCAGGCATGGAAGTCCGCGCCGCGATTTCGCGGAACCGACGCACGCTCGGGGGTGTCGTGGCTGTACGGCATCGCACGGCATCTTCTTCATCAGCACTACCGAAAAGGTCGTGTGGAGACATCAGCGCGCAAACGCCTGCAGATGACAACAACCCCACACGACGATGGCGGCATCGACGACGCGTCGTGGCACGTAGACGCCGAGTCACTCAGCGCGGAGGTCCGTGAGTTCTTCGCGTTGCTAACTGATGATCAAAGAGCCGCGATCGGATACCGAGTCGTGGACGAGCTGAGCTATGAGGAAATCTCGCTCCGCCTGGGGTGCACCCCCGAGACGGCCCGCACACGCGTTTTCCGTGGACTCCAGACTATGCGCAGCGCAATTGCCAAAGGAGGCAACCAATGACTGAGTTGAGTCCCGATCTGCTTCAGCTCAAGATGGAACTCGCCCGCGCCACGCGACGCGACCACGCCAGGCTTCTTCGTCGCCGCAATCTGCTTCACACCGGTGCGGCGAGCCTAGGCGTCTTTGCAGTCCTGTCGGGCAGCGCGCTAGCAGCGGGCTCTGCGTTTGGCGTCATCAATCTCGACGGCGGCGCCTCCGCCACGCAAGTCTCGAGTCTTCCGCAATGGGACGGAACGGCGGGAGCGTTCGTGACCGCCACCACGGGCTCAGGCGGAGTTGCGTCCTACGCGTATCACATCACCGGCGGCACGACGAGGCTCGGGTGCCCCGGGACGACCCGGTCAGTGGTCGTACCCAATGACGTCTACATAACGAGCACGCAGGCCCTCACAACCGCGGAACTCCAGCAGGCGGTCACGACCGCCGATAACCACGCGGTCCTGAACGCCAGCGACATCTCCATTAGCGGCTCCGGCCCGGGTGTCACAGCGCAGGCCACCGAACCCGGAGCCGCTGCTCGTGCCACTGCCAACCAAACGGCGATGGCTCAGCTACGGGCCGCCGGACTCCAAACGCTCACGAGCTTCTTCACGAAGGGCGCCGCATGCTTCGGACCCACGGCATCTACCTCCAATGCTGTACGAGCAGGTGTTCGCCACTGAGCTTCCGCGAGATCTCGATCGGCCAAGACCTATGTCAAGGACGGACGGCCGGCAACAGACACCTCCTCGAGGCGTTTCCCACCCACTGACTCCCACGTATGTACTAGACGCACGCTGGGACGTACGCCACTAAAACTCGCGACCGTACGTGCGGGAGAGCCTCCTGCAGTCGTGGAGCATCAGCGGCCGCTGTCTCGGCGCGACAGTTACGCGCGGCGCGTGGTGGGCGGCCTCCGGGGCGATTTCCGCGAGCGTGGAAGTTCAGTTGACTCGAGCAGCACAGCGGAGTAGCACCGGCGAAGCAGCGTGAACGGCTCCTCGTCTCGGGTGGAGGGCAGAAACGCGTTGATCAACCGTCGGCAGCGGTTTGGTGTTGTTGACGAGTACGAACTGCGAGCGCTGCTCCCCGAGGCTATCGCCGGGATGCGCCCTGCGGACGCCGAAGCTGTTCAGCCAGAGGCCCCGCGGAGCCGATCCCGAGAGCACGGAAGCCTCGACGCGCTTGGTCACAAAGTGGGAGGGTCAGGCGGAGTATGGGTATCGATGCCGGGTCACGAACGATCAGACGGTGAGTTGCTGGCGAGCGAGGCGGCCGAGGACTTCGGCCTGTTCTATCGGCGCCACGTCCAGCTGATCACGTCGTTCGTCGCGCGCCGCACTCACCGTTCTGACGTCGTGTTCGATGTCGTGGCGGAGACGTTTGCGGTGGCGCTGGAGCGCAGGGCGCGCTACGAGGAACAACGCGGACCGGCGGTCGCGTGGCTGATCGGCATCGCCCGGAACCTTGTTGCTGACGCGAGACGGCGGGGGCAGGTGGATGCGGCGAGCCGAAGGCGCCTTGGGATGACGCGGATCACGCTCGATGACGCGCAACTAGCGATGATCGAGCAACGCGGCCACGTTGACCTCGCGGACGCGCTTACGGGGCTCAGCATCGCGGAGCGGGAAGCCGTACTGCGTCGCGTCGTGGGCGATGAGTCCTACCGCCAAGTCGCAGCTGCCGTGGGCTGCTCCGAGCAGGTCGCGCGCAAACGCGTGTCGCGCGGTCTAGCGAACCTACGAAACCGATTGGAAGGAACGGAGCTATGAGCGATCCATTCGAGATCCTCCACGACGAGCTGGTGCGCGTGGCCCCGCGCTCTCGCGCCATTTCCGCAACCCACACCCACGGTGCCGGCGCTCTTCGAAGTCGTTTCCGCACAAACCGCTGGCTGCGTCGTCCGCTCGTCCTCGCAATCGTGCTGGTCGGTGGATCCGCCAGCCTGGGTGGTCTGGCGATCGCGGGAACGCTCACCGGCCGTGCGCTGTCGCCAGGCTTCGCACCCGGCACGATCGGCCCGCAGGCGTGGGTCGACGGCCAACGTGTAACCCCAGAAGCGGCAACAACTCCCGATCAGAGAATGCTGGCGATTCTGCGCCGACCGATACTCGCCTCCTGGGACGCACTACCGGCCTACTACGTGCACACGATGACCGACTCGCCGGCCGCCGCCAACGGCATCAACGTCTCGCTCGCACGACGCGCCGATGGGTTCACCAGCGGCGCAGCATGGGTCGTGCCCGCCAACGGAGGCGTCATCTGCCTCGTCGCTGACAACGCGCAGGCCCTCCAAATGGACATGGAGTCCGGCAACAACGGAACAGCCCCTCCCCCATCCCGGGTGCCCGGCGCAGAAGGCGACTTCAACTGCGAATCAGGCTCCACCGTCGCCACCGGGTGGCAGCTCAGCTACGGGGTCGAAGGCACGACACCGGACGCTCCGTCCTTCACGGCCGGCATCGTCCCGGACGGCGTATCGCAGACCACAGTGGGAGTCCTCAACGGACCAACCACCACGTTCCCCGTACACGACAACGTCTGGATGGGCGACGTCCCAGGCGTACCCGACTCAGAAACCTTCACCGGCCCCAACGGACCCGTCACCCGCAACTGGGCCGCAACACTCCCGCCACCAACAACGTCTACCGCCAGTACGGGTTCGACGGTGAGCTCCTCCCCGAGCGGCTCCTAAGCCGACTGAGTGGCCGTCGCGGAATCGCGCCAGATCGCTCGGTCGTGTAACTCCTGTGCGTAGCCGGACAACATGGAGGGTGTGGGCGAAGTACGAGCCGGTTTCGAGCGGATCTTTCGTGAGCACCATGCCGCTGTTCATCGCTATGCGGTGCGACGGGTAGAGGCTGCCGCCGTCCAGGATGTAGTTGCCGAGACATTCCTGGTCGCCTGGCGAAGGTTCGATCGGGTTGAAGGCGATCCGCTGCCGTGGTTGCTTGGGATCGCGCGTCGCGTGAGCGCAAACCATCTGCGCGGAAGAGAGCGCCGAGCTGCGCTCCTAGAGAGACTCATGGCGGAGCCTGCCGCCGCCGATCCGGCCGACGCGGGCGGGGATCGGGAGTTGTGGGCGGCTCTTGCTGGACTGCCCGATGGGGACCGCGAGGCGCTTCTTCTCGTCGGATGGGACGGGCTGAGCAATCCGCAGGCAGCGGGCGTCGCTGGCTGCAGTCAGGGCGCGTTCAAGGTTCGCCTGCACCGGGCGCGGCGACGCCTGGCGAAAGCGCTCAACCAAACACGGCCGGATGAGGCCGCCATGACAGACACCCAGAAAGGAGTAGTGATCACCGATGTCACCTGATCCACTGATGGCCCGGCTGGCCGCGGCCGACCTAGCGATCGACGCGACGCCCAACCAAGACGAAGCCGACACGTTGCTGCGACACGTGCTCTCAACCGAAGGCGCGTCCGCTGCTGAAGACGCGTCGAGAAACCCCGTCGCCTCCGGAGGTCGCGCGTGGGCCCGACGTCACGTCGGTACGGTCGTTATGTCGATCGGGCCGCCGCGGCGACGCGCGACGCGCTGGGGCGCCGTAGGCGTAGGCATGATCGCAGCAGTCGTAGTAGTACTCGCCGTCGGGACTAACGGCCGCGGTCCCGCGAAGGCGTTCGCCGGCTGGAGCGCAGCGCCGACGACACCGGATGATGGACAGCTCCAAGCCGCCGAATCCGCGTGTCAACAGCGTAAGCCCGACCTAGCGTCGATCACGCCAACGGTCACGGACACCCGCGGCGCGGACTCGCTCCTGGTCTACGCGAGCGACGGTGCGACCACCACGTGCGTCACCGGTGACGTTCAGCTCGGGACGGTCGCGCTGACCCGAACGGCCGGGAATTCGCTCACGTCATCCGGTTCGATCGTGCCGCAGTCAATCGGCCTGGAGTTTGCCGCTGACGGCCAAGCGTTCCGGGAGATGACCGGCCAAGTCGGCTCCGACGTGACTGCCGTCACCGTCCTCCTCCAAGGTGGTAGCAGCGTCGAAGCGACCGTTGCCAGCGGGTGGTTCGCCGCGTGGTGGCCGGTCAGTCAAGACGTCGAGACCGGACAAGCATTCGCACAGTCGCTCAGCCAGTCGGTGCCGCAGTCCTTCGCGATCACCACTGCGAGCGGCACCACCACCCAAGCGCTGACATTGAACGAGATTCAGAACGCCATGCAGCCCTCGAGCATCGACGGCTCCTACGGCGCGACCGGATCCTCCGGGCCTGTCATATCCGGTTCCGGCAGCAGCGCAGGGGCCGCCCCGGCCGGCATGGACCCCGCGCTATGGGCGAGTCTGGCGGTCCTGCGGCAGCCGGGCCCCAGTCCCGTGCCAGCACCTGCGAGCCTGGGTTCCGGCTATACCCCTGGCTCGCCAGCGACGTATCCCTCTGGTGCACCGACAAACCCCTACGGCATCAATCTCAGCTTCGATCGGTTTGCGACCGGGGCGAATGCCTGGGTCCAAGCCGGAAGCTCCGGCGTCTGCGTCGTCGCCTACGGGCTCGACGTGGGCCACCCCAACGACGGCATCGGCGCTGCGGTCTGCACCTCGACCGCCACAGCACTCGGCGGCGACCTACTCTTCCGGAAGGGCCACGTGTATGTAGCGCTCGCGCCGGACGGAAACCCGACCGTGACCGTCACCGACACCGACGGCTCAACCCGCCAAGTCCCAGTAACGGACAACGTCTACAAGATCGTCGGCGGCGCCCCGAGCAGCATCACGCTACGCGACGCATCCGGCGCCCTAACGACCGTGCCAATCCCGGCAACCGGCGGATAGACAGCCGAGCGATCGGTTACGCATCCTCTACCCTTGGCGGCGTTCCGGCTTTGGCCGGGCGCCGCCAAAGAGCCCTGGACCGGTCGCTGCCCGTAGAGCTGCCCTTGGTGCGGGACGGCGACGTGGTCGCCGACCAGCGTCGCGGCTGCGATGTGATCTTCGGCAGGCTGCCGGGAATATCGTTGTATGGAGCACGATCAGCGCCGGGCGCAGCTCGAAGCCCTGTACACGACGCACGGCACGGTAGTTCGACGTTATCTGCGACGCCGCACCGACCCGGCGACGGCCGACGATCTGCTCAGTGAGGTGTTCGTCGTCGTATGGACGCGGCTTGAGCGCATCCCGCCCGACCCTCTGCCGTGGCTGCTCGCGTGCGCGCGGAACGTGCTCGCGCACAGCCGACGCAGCGAGCAGCGGCGCGCAGCTCTAATCGACCGCCTGCACGCCACGCAGACCCCGGCGCGGGAACGGGACGAAGGCGGCGGCAAGCTCGGCGAGGCGTTGGCAGCACTTGGCGAGCGTGACCGTGAGGCGCTACTGCTGATCGCGTGGGAGGGACTTTCCCCGGAGCAGGCCGCGACCACACTCGGGTGCTCCCGGCGGGCGCTCGCCATGCGCCTGCACCGAGCACGCAAGCGACTCGACGTAGCACTACACGCCGTCGACCACATGGCTCCCCCCAAGCCGATAGAGGCATGCAATGACTGACCTGATAGCAATGTTGGCCGCGGCCAATCCCGACCTGAGCGACGATCCGCTGCCCCCGCTGGATGCCGTCTGGCGCAAGCTCGACAGCGCGGTCGAGAACAAACGCCGCGCTAGCCGATCATTGCCCGCGCCGGCCTGGTGGCGGCCGCGAGGACGGGAGCGCTGGGCTACTGTTGGCGTGGCGACGGCCGCTGCGGCAGCCGCTCTACTCGTCTTCGGCATTACCGGCAGCGGTCCGGCGAGCGCGTTCGCGGGCTGGACCGCGAACCCAACTCCGGCCGCGGCGAATGAACTGCACGCCGCCGAGGCAGCCTGCGGGAGCGATCCGACGCTTGCCTCGCTCAGCCCCACTCTCAGCGACACACGGGGGCCGTACTCGATGCTCGTTTTCGCCGGGGCCAGTAGCACGACGATCTGCATCGCGCGCCTTGGGGACGCGGCCGGCGGAGTCGGAGCTTCGAGTCAAGCCGTCGCGCCCACGGTGATCGGGCAGTACGGCGCTGTGGCTACATCTTCGATCGCTCCGGGCAAGATCAGCCCGCACGCGGGCATCTATCTGAAGCCGAAGAACGCCCTCTTTAGTGGATCGAGCGCGGGACAGGGCCTGCGCGTCCTGACCGGACAGGTCGGGCCGGACGTGACCGCCGTCACGCTCGTCCTCAACGACGGAAGCAGCGTCGAAGCGACAACCGAGAACGGCTGGTTCGCGGCGTGGTGGCCGAGCCTTCAAGGCGTCCAGTCAGCGAATGTCACCACGGCAACAGGCACCGCCACCCAACCACTCAACGTCCCCACCTTGACAACACGCGCCCCGCTCTAGAAGACACGGCCCCGACGGAAGCGGCGCTGCTCTCCGTCGAGTCGCCGTCGTTGATCGCAGCCTCGACTTAGGGGTCTGGCGCCTCCCAGCCGGCCGGTGGTCGTACGCGCCACAGCCTGCCGGACTCGTTGTGCACCCACAGCACATCAACTCCAGCCGGGAGGGGTGGCGGTGTCTGTGGAGGCGGCCCCGTGTGCATTGCAAGCTCGGCGTCGGCCTGTGACGCGTTGATCCACAGGAACAGGTGGCGCTCGTCGGCGTCCGCTGCGAGCAGCTTCGCGATGTTGTGGCCGGCGTGCTCCAAGCGGTTGATCGCGTCGACGTCGCTTAGGCTTAGGCCGCCCCGTGGCCGATGAAATAAAGCCTCGGCACGCGCGACCCGACGGGCCACACCCGCGCGTGGTCCACACCGATCGCCAACAGCGCGGTGCTCACGTCCACGACCTCAGGCACTGCCTGTCCGGGGTAAAGCTGATCGTCATGCTCAGTCATGCCGTGGCGCTCGAGAACCGCCAGCAGCGCCGGCGCCGTTGCGACGATCCGCTGACTGAGGGCAGCCCAGCGCCAATCGTTCGGATCGTGACCGTCCAGGTGTTGGGGAGCCCAGGGGCCGGGAACGCCCCACGGAACGCGGCCGCGAGTGGAGAGCACGCCTTCGTTCGCGGCTGTTGTGACCTCGACGGCGACGCGAGATCCGAGAGCCGCACATCGAAGTCGTAGGCGCTGTCCCCCGCGCCCGTGACGTCGTGCGGTACGACGACGCCACCGAGAATTGAACCGACGACCGTCGCCGCTCGGAGTTCGTTCTCGCTCAACTCGCGCCCAGCCATTGCCGCCATGGTGGCACGCGAGACGAAGCCCGTTTTTCAGCGCGAGGTCGAGGTGCGGTTGGAGCGGGTGGCTTTGCGGACACCGTTGGTGGCGCTCAACTCAGCGGCGTCTGAAAGTCGTAGGTGAGCGCCTGCATTCTCGTTAAGGGTACGAAGCCGAGTCTGGCGTTTGCTGCGAGGATCGCCCTGTTGCTCTCCATGTTCCATGTCGTCAGCTCGTGCCAGCCGGTAGCGGCCAGTCGTCGGGCGTGCTCGGCCTTGAGAGCGGTGGCGATGCCCTGTCCGCGCTCGGTCTCTACGACGCCGGTGAAAAAGGTGACGACCCGCGAGACCACGTCGGGCCGAGCGAAGGCCATCGTCATCCCCGCGATCGCCTCGTTTCGGCGGGCAAGCAGGATTTGCCAGGGCTCGGAATATCCGTGCCGCAAGCTCGACAGAGGCGGCGGCTGCCTGCCGCCGGCTGCATCGGGGGTGGCATGGTGAAGCGTGACAAACGACTCGTAGAGGTCTCGCCAGGCCTCTTCGTCGCTCCCCGAAAAGGCAACGAGACGGACTTTGGCGGCCGTCGCCCGGGCCGCGGCCGCCTCGGCCAGCTCGTTCGGGAACGTACTGAGCTCGAGCAGGCTCTCTCGGCGCACCGGACCCAGCACAAGCCCACGATGCATCGCCACGGCCAGGCTCCGTCGATCGGCCAGATCGGCTGCTACGCGCACTCCCGCCAGTCCGGCGAGTTGCGCAACTTCGAGCACTTGCTTCCACAGTCGCGTCCCGATGCGTCGACCGCGGGCTCCAGGATCCACCCACACGTGGCCTGAGGCGCGGCGCCCCTCGGCGACCGGGGCGGTCAGGCAGTGGGCGTAGCCGACCAACCCGCCACGCTCAAGGGCGACGACTTGCATGCTCGGCGTGCCAATGGCGGCAGCGAAGGCGACAGCCACTCGCTCGGCGCCAGGCCACGAAGGCGTGCCGGCAAGCAACACATCGAGGTTGTCAGCCGGCTCGACCCGCCGAAGCACCCGTCGGACGGCGCGGCTGCCCATACGGGAATCCTAGGCGGGACATCCCACCAGTGCGCGGGACCGTGCGGAGAGCTTGAACGACGCATCCCACGCGTCGCGGCGTGGCGGCAGACATTCGCCGAGTGCGACCGATGCGGAAGCTCGATCGGGGTGCTTTCGGTGGTCAGGCAGCGAGACCGCTCGCTCGCGGTGGTTGCGACCAAGTTGCCGTGGCCAATGGCGCCGCATCCCGTACTGTTGGCCGGTGGACGTCCCTGCGGAGGTACGGTGGCAAGCGTTGCATCCGTTCCAGGCG
>DATAWT010000055.1:0-12400 GCA_036267075.1 Solirubrobacteraceae bacterium | reverse complement strand
ACCGTTGAGCGCGTCCGCGGGCAGGTCGTGCGGATCGTCGGCTCCGGCGAGGAGGTCACCTCCGGGCAGATCCCGTTCACCCCGCGTGCCAAGAAGGTCCTCGAGCTCGCCCTGCGCGAGGCGCTCAGCCTCGGCCACAACCACATCGGCACCGAGCACATCCTGCTCGCGCTAGTGCGCGGCGAGGACAACGTCGCCACGCGCATCCTGCTCGACTTCGACGCCGGCCCCGAGAAGATTCGCAACGAGGTCATCCGCATGCTGTCCGGCCCCAGTGGACGCCGTCAGCCCCGCCCGAGCGCGCCGGGGAGCGTCGAACTCGACCCGCACGCACAACGCGCCGTCGAGCTGGCGAAGCGCGAGGCCGCGAGCCTCGGACACGAACACGTGGGCACGGAGCACCTCCTGCTCGGGCTGCAGCTCTCAGGACGCGGTGTTGGCGCGTCCGTGCTGCAGGAGCTCGGCGTCACGATCGAGCGCTCCCGCCCACTCCTTGTGACCATCGCCGGCTCCAGCGAGCGACCCTCGACGGCTGAGACTCCGCTCAGCCCCAGCGCGCAGACGGCTCTCGAACAGGCGAAGCACGAGGCGCTGAATCTCGGAGCGCCGGCAGTCGGAACGGAGCACCTTCTGCTCAGCTTGGCGCACTCCTACGAGGGTGTGCTCGGGCGCATCCTGCTCGAGCTTGGCACCAGCCCACAGGAAATCCGCCTTCAGGTACTGCGCCGCGTGCCCCGAATCGTCAACCGCGCCATGACGGTCCCGCCACGACCACGCGGTCTCGAGTGGCACCGCGCCGCACTGATGTGGCGGCCGGAAGGACTCGAACTAAGAGTGCCGCTGCGGATGAGCGTCGCTGCGATGGCCGCCTTCGCCGGCGACGAGGTTTGGTCCAAGCAGCCGCTGGCGGGCTTGCGGCGCGAGATCTGGACCGGCTGGCTCGCGCTCGCATCCCCCACCCTGCTCGAAGACGTCGGTGAGCCGGCAGAGCTGCGACAGCGCCTCGACGGGGCGGTCCGCCGCGCGCTCGACAACGCAGAGCGCGACGGCGGACCGGCAGCTGAGTTTCTCGAGCGGCTCCGCGCCGACCCCTGAGACCCTGCAAACCGTGGTTCGGGCGGCTCGGTCTGTGGCCGGCCGTTCGAACGGCGAGCGCCGGCTGGCGGGATGGCCGCCCCGAAGCGGAGCTCGTAGCCGACCCTCTGACGCCGTGATGAGTTTCGGCGGCTTGAGCGGTCAATGACTAGCGTCGAGACCAACGGAGGTGCGGGGCGTGCGAAAGATCGTCGTCCACGAGTTGCTGTCGCGCGACGTGGTCGAGGATCCAGATGGCTTCTTCGCCGACTGGGATGACGTGATGGACGCAAACCTTGCCGCTGTGATCGCGACACAGGATGCGGTCATCCTCGGCCGCCGTAGCTACAGCGAGTGGGCGCAATTCTGGCCAAGCAGCTCGAATCGATCCGCAGCCAGAC
Organism: Solirubrobacteraceae bacterium; assembly: GCA_036267075.1. GTDB lineage: Bacteria > Actinomycetota > Thermoleophilia > Solirubrobacterales > Solirubrobacteraceae > Palsa-513. Next base: position 10,925 of record DATAWT010000055.1, on the reverse strand, counting down.
CTCACCGACCGGCTACCAGCTCGTCGACCATCGCGTCGCAAGCTAGACACAACGCCGCGCGACGCGCGGGCAGCCCGCGACGGCGGTCTGCGCAACTCCGTGGATCCGGACCGCCTGCGGCGCCGAAGCGGAGGGGGAGAGATTCGAACTCTCGGTACGCCGAATAGACGTACAACGGTTTTCGAGACCGCCGCATTCAACCGCTCTGCCACCCCTCCGGGATGACGAGTGGAGGCTAGACGATCACCGCGGGAGCGGCGTGCGAACCGTGGAGTTGCCCCGGAAACGCTGAGGTTAGCGATCCTGCTCGGCGGCGGGAACCGCTCCCGGATCGGTCGAATTCGCTCGCACCTCTGGCCTGCCCGGCGTCTGGGGGGACGCCGGGGACAACGCAACGTTTAGAACGTCCCACGAATCGTCCCACGTACCCCCTCGCCCCCTTTCGCCAGAAAAGGACGATCGAGCCCGGTTTGCATGATCGGACCCACGCGCGCGCTACACCACATTTTTCAGCCGTGATCTCGTAACGCCCTTTGCGATTTTGTCGCGCCGAATGGTCCGATTCGGCGCCGCCGGGCCGACAGCGCGCCTACGCCGGGCGGAGTGGCGTGGCTTCGGCTCCGAAGTGGCTGATCACGTTGGCGGGTCGTCCGGCGTCGGCTTCGCCGAGGAAGGCGCGGCGGAACTCGGTCTGGCTGAGGAGCATGGCTTCGGAGGCCCCGCGGCCCCTGATGCGTCGTCCTGTGAGGCGGCTCGCCCCGTCGGCCTGCGGGATCGCGGTGGTGGAGTTGACGATGCCCGCGCCAAGTCGTCGGTTCAGGTCATCGTTTGGCCCGCGGTGTCGCCGAACAGCTGCGTCTGCGCATTGTCGACGACGTCGCTTATTCCAGTATCTGCCCCGTCTGTCGGAGAGGTGGTCGCAGATCATCGAGGGTTGGCTCGGATCGTTGATTCGGTGGCCGCGCTGCGCAGCGTATTGTCGGGTGCGGCGACCGTCTCAAGCCGCACCCTCGGGGATGGGGTCCGCGAGCGCGGGCTGGCTGTGCGGACTGCTCTGTGGGTGTGGGTCGTGGTGGACGTTGCCTTCGACGTTGAGATGCGGGAGGAGGCGGTCGAGGATCGTGGGTAGCGCCCAGTTTGTTTTGCCTGCGAGGAGCATTAGGCCGGGGACGAGGATCATTCGGACGATCAGCGCGTCGATTAGTACGGCGAACGCGAGTCCGAAGCCGAACAGTTCGATTACGCGGTCGCCGCCGAGGATGAACGCGCCGAATACGAGCACCATGATCGCTGCGGCTGCCGTGATCGTGCGGCCGGTCGCGGCAAGGCCACGTGTGACGGCAAGGCGGTTATCGCTGCTTCGGTGCCATTCCTCGTAGATTCGGGTGACGAGGAAGACCTGGTAGTCCATCGACAGGCCGAAGACGATCGCGAACATCATCACTGGCACGAACGCCTCGATCGGACCGGTCTTGTCGACAGCGAACAGGCTCCCGAGCCAGCCCCATTGGAACACAGCGGTGATCGCACCAAACGCCGCGCCTGCGGTCAGGAGGTTCATGACCGCGGCCATTGCGGGAATCAGCAGGCTGCGGAACACAGCGGTCAGCAGTAGGAACGAGAGCAAAACGACGACACCGATGAACAGCGGCAGCTTGCGGCTGAGTACGGTCGAGAAGTCAGCGAAGATCGCTGTCTGTCCGCCGATCAGGACGCTCACCCGACTGCCGCGGCTCGCTGCTGGCACGACTCTGTTACGCAGTCTGTTGAGCAGCGTGGTAGTGGAGGCGTCCTGCGGGGAGCCGGTGGGGTAGACGTCGGCGGTCGCAACGTCTGTGTTGCCGTGGTGGCCTGCGATCACGACCGGGGTGGTGACGCGGACAACGCCGCTGGTTTTCGCGATCGCTACGGTGACTCGCGTGAACGCTGCCTGTTGGGCTGGCCCGTGGACTTGCGCGACGAGCTGCAGTGGGCCGTTGTAGCCCGGTCCGAAGCCTTTCGCGAGCAGGTCGTAGGCCTTGCGTGTGGTCGTGTTCGACGGGTCCGAGCCCGAGTCCGAGGAGCCCAGCCGCATTGAGAAGAACGGGACTGCGATGACAACCATCACGAGCGCCGCCGCGGTCGCGATCGCCGCAGGACGGTGCTGCAGCGTTCGCGCCCAGCGAGCCCAGCCTCCAGACGAGTCGCTCGAGGTCAGCTCCCCGGCAACGAGTCTGCGGCGCGCGCGGCGTCCCAGCACGCGCGGCCCGAGAAATCCGAGCAGCGCGGGCAGCAGCGTTAACGCGGCCATCACGGTGAACAGGACGGCGACGCTGGCGGCGACCGCGACGCCGTAGAGGAAGCTGACGCCGAGCGCGAACATGCCCAGGAGGGCGATGCAGACCGTGATCCCGGCGAACATCACTGCGCGCCCGGAGGTGTCAAGCGAGTCGACGATCGCCTGCTCGGTCGACTTGCCGCGCTGCAACCCCTGACGGAAGCGCGTGACGATGAACAGCGCGTAGTCGACGCCGACGCCGAGACCGATTAGCAGCGAGAGCTGCGAGCTAAACGACGCCATATTCAGCACGTGCGAGAGCAGACCGATGACCGCCGTGGCGGTCCCGAGCGCGATGCCCGCGTTGACGAGCGGCAGCAGCGCCGCCAGCAGCGACCCGAACACCAAGAACAGGACGATCAGCGCGGCGAGGGCACCCAATCCGACGCTACTGATATTGGTCCGGTTCGCAAGCTCCGCGACCTGCCCTTCAACCTCTACCTGGAGGCCGTGGCCGGCGTCGGCCTGGGCGGTGTTGACGAACTGTTTTGCCTGGCTGGTCGTGACGTTGATCGCCTGCTTGGTCATCGTCACGTTCGCAAACGCGACCTGCCCGGAGGAGGAGATTTGCGCGTGGCCGCGCGGTCCGAACGGCGACGCCACCGACGCTACAACGCTCAGCGCGCCCACCTGAGTCAGCATCGCCTCGGCTTGGGCGCGCACGGCTGGGTCGGTGACCTTCCCCGCCCCGACCGCGATCACGACCTGCTCACGATCACCCGCAGCCCTTGGAGCAACCCGCGTCAACAGGTTCTGAGCCTCGAAGCTCTGGGTGCCGTGAAGGCTGAAGCTGTCGTTGTAGGCGCTCCCGACGCTACTGCTGACCACCGATAGCCCGACCAACGCGACCAGCCACCCGGCAAGGACTAAACGGCGACGCCTCACACACCACGTGGCGAGAGTCCGCATACGCATTCTCCGATACGAGTCGATCGTGGGTCGGCACAGACTGGATGTCGGCGCCGGACGAGCTTTTCCGTTCGTGGCGCAGGCAGCGCGGAAGGATCTCGCTGTCTGCGCGGATGCTAGTATTGCAGACGTGCAAGTATTGCGCGGGCACAGGTCTGTCCTACTGGCGGCGCAGCTGTTCACGTTGATCACGCAGGTCAGCAAGGGCAGCGAGTCGCGCGCGATCGCGCTGGCCGCTGAGCTTGATCTCACGCTGTCGCAGCTGCGAGCCCTCGTCGCACTGTGGCAGGCGCACGAACCGCTCTCCGTCGGGGCGCTCGCCGACGCCGTTGGCCTCTCGGATGCCGCGGCGGTCCGCATGGTCGACGGTCTGCTCCTTAATGGCCTCGCGGCCCGCCGTGAGGACGAGCATGACCGTCGGATCAAGCGGATCTCGCTCAGCGCAGCCGGCCGCGAAGCGGTCACCACGCTCGTCGCCGCGAAGCGCGAGAGCTTGGAAGCGCTCACGAGCACCCTGCTCGATGAGGAGGTAGACCTGCTCAGCGCGGCGCTTGGGGCGATCCTTACGCGGCTGGAGTTGCCGCTTGACCTCCCGGCTTCGCGTTGAGCGGGGCCCACATCACAGCCGTAAACGGCTCGGGGGACCAAGCACCGTCAGGCGGCTACTCGCACCGACAAACGATGCTGATCATGTCCGGGCTGATGCTCGGCATGCTGCTCGCGGCTCTGGATCAGACGATCGTCGCCACTGCGCTCACGACGATCAGTCGGGATTTCCACCGTCCCGACCTCTACAGCTGGGTCGTGACCTCCTACCTGCTGACCTCAACCGTCACTACTCCGCTCTACGGGAAGGTGTCCGACCTGTTCGGCCGCAAGCGGATCTTCCAGTTCGCGATCGTCGTCTTCCTTGCCGGCAGCGCGCTCAGCGGCCTCGCCGGCAACATGTACCAGCTGATCATCTTCCGCGGCGTCCAGGGCCTCGGCGCCGGCGGACTGATGTCGCTCGCTCTCGCGATCGTCGGCGATGTCATCGCACCTCGCGACCGCGGTCGCTACCAGGGCTACTTCGGCGCCGTCTTCGGCGTAGCGAGCGTGATCGGCCCGCTCGTCGGCGGATTCCTCGTCCAGCAGGCGTCGTGGCGGTGGGTGTTCTACGTCAATCTGCCCCTCGGCGTGATCGCGCTGGTCGTGATCAACAGGGTCCTTCAACTCGACCACAGGCCGCGGCGCGCACACATCGACGCGATCGGCTCGCTGCTGATCGTCGGCGGTGTCGCGCTTTTCCTCGTCGGTGTCCAGACCGCCGGGACACACGCGGCGATCACCGCCCACGCGGTCGTGTACGCGGCCGTGGGCCTTGTGCTGGTCGCCGCGTTCGTGTGGTGGGAGACGAAAGCAAGCGAGCCGATCCTGCCCCTGCGGCTGTTCCAAAACCGCGTCTTCAGCGTGACCGTGCTACTGGCGCTGATCACCGGCGCGGTGATGTTCGGCGCGATCATCTTCTCCCCCCAGTACCTCCAGATCGTACGCGGCGTCAGCCCGACGTCCTCGGGATTGCGGCTGCTCCCGCTGCTCGCCGGTCTCCTGATCGCGTCGATCGGCTCGGGACGGGCGATATCCGCGACCGGCCGCTACAAGGCCTTCGTCGTTGTCGGCACGGCGATCCTGACCGCTGGCACAGCCCTGCTCACGCAGGTCGATGTCAACACCAGCAGCCTCTCGTTCTCGCTGATCCTGTTCACGCTCGGCGTCGGGCTCGGACTATTCATGCAGACGCTCGTGATCGTCGTCCAGAACGCGATCGCGCGCGACGACTTGGGCGTCGGCACCGCCGCCGTGACCTTCTTCCGCACCCTCGGCGGAGCGATCGGATCCTCCGTCCTCGGCGCGATCCTCATCAACCAAGAACGCGCCGCCCTCCCAGCCGACACCAACCACTACGGACCACACCTCGGACCGCTCTACGCCTTCACACACGGCATGGACCACGCCTACCTCTACGCCGTGCCAGTCGCGGTGATCGCGTTCCTGCTCTCCTTCCTGCTCCGCGAAATCCGACTACAAACCAGCGATGACCCGCGTACGAACGAGCCAACCGCCAAGAGCGAACGGACATCGAGCACTGGGCGGCAGCGGCCCAGCCCGCGTCCTCGGTAGGGCTGTCAGTGAACGTGCCTCGCCACGGCGCGTCTACCGAGTGCCACCACCGGGTCAAGTGGCCGCAGGGGGCAGCGAGCGCGTCCAGGCTGCTCTGTCGGCTGAGGATCTCCCGCTTGTAGCCGCCCCTGACGGCATGCCAGCCGTCTGAGGCAACGCGCACTAAGATAGTGCTCGCTTGGTGCTGGTAGTAGGACTTCCGTCCGCGTCGAGTGAGCGCCGCCGCCCTCAGCGACTACCGCCGCGAGGCGAAGAAATCGCGCAGCAGCGCGCCGGCCTCCGGCGCGAGAAGCCCACCGGAGACCTCGGGACGGTGGTTCAGGCGCGGCTCACCGAGCACGTCGAGGACGCCTCCGGCGGCGCCGGCCTTCGGATCCTCGGCGCCGAATACGACGCGCGGAATCCGCGCGAGCACGATCGCTCCAGCGCACATCGCGCAGGGCTCGAGCGTCACATAGAGGACGCAGTCAAGCAGCCGCCAGGTGCCGAGCGCACGCGCCGCCTCCCTGATCGCGAGCGCCTCAGCGTGGGCCGTCGGGTCAGATCGCAGCTCGCGCTCGTTGCCGCCCGAGCCGATGACCTCGCCGTCGTGGACGACCACCGCGCCGACCGGAACGTCGTCGTGTTCGAGCGCCCGCTCGGCCTCGCGCAGCGCCAGGCGCATGAAATGCTCGTCGAGCGGGAAGAAGCGTTCGCGCACCAAAGCAGCTAAGCACGCGGTCGAGCTGCGCGGTGCAGCGCACCCCACGGTTACGCTTAGCTCCCCGCGCCGTGGCCGTCCCACCGCGCGACCCACGGCATGACACCTCACCGCTCGATTACGAGAGCCCTCATCGTCGCTGCCGTCGCGGCGCTCGCCGCCACGGCAGCGCTGGCCGCGCAGCAGGCCCCGGCCGCGCGCCCACCCCTCCCCCCGGCGTCGTATGTGCCCGGCGTCGTGATCGTCGGCTTCCGCTCAGGCGTCTCGGCGCAGCGTGGCCGAGCGGTCCTCGCGCGCACGGGGCTCGAGCGCCCGAGCACGGCGCTCGCGCCGTTCAAGACGGTTTCCCTGCGCCCCGGCCTCAGCGTGTCACGCGCCGTCGCGAGCCTTAGCCACAGCTCGGGCGTCGCCTACGCGGTGCCCGACTACATCGCGCACGCCGCGGCGATACCCGCGCCGTTCATCCCCAACGACCCGGGCAGCTCGGGGCACGCCGGCGGCTGGGCTCAGCTGCAGTGGAACTTCGACGGGGCCTACGGCGTCGGCGCTCCGCAGGCCTGGGCGAACGTCGCGGCCGCCGGTCACCCGGGCGGCTCGGGAGTCGTCGTCGCGGTGCTCGACACCGGCGTCGCCTACGCGAAGCACGGCCACTTCCGCCGCTCGCCGGACTTCCGCGCCAACGAGTTCGTCAAGGGCTACGACTTCGTCGCCCATTCCCCCTACCCCGAGGACCGCAACGGCCACGGCACCCAGGTCGCCGGCACGATCGGTGAGGCGACCAACAACGGGATCGGCGTCACCGGCCTCGCCTACGGCGTCAAGATCATGCCCGTCCGCGTGCTCGACTCCCAGGGCGACGGCAACGCCTCGGCGATCGCCAAGGGCATCTACTTCGCGGTCCGCCACCACGCCCAGATCATCAACCTCAGCCTCGAGTTCACCGCCGGCACGGTCCGCGCGGCGGCGATCCCCGAGCTGATCCAGGCGATCGACTTCGCGCATCGCCACAACGTGCTCGTCGTCGCCGCCTCGGGCAACGAGCAGGACGCCCAGCTCTCCTACCCCGCCAAGGCGCGCTGGGTCCTCGCCGTCGGGGCGACGACGCAGGACGGCTGCCTCGGCGACTACTCCAACTTCGGCTCCGGCCTGGCGCTCGTGGCGCCCGGCGGCGGCCCCGACTCCTCGCTGCCGCGCGACGATCCGCGCTGCCACCCGGCGACCGCGGTCGGCGGCGACATCTACCAGGAGACCTTCGCCGACATGGAGTCACCGAGCGTTCGCGCGTTCGGCCTGCCCGGCGGCTACTTCGGCACCTCGATGGCGGCGCCGCACGTCAGCGCCGCCGCGGCGCTGATCATCGCCAGCGGGATCATCGGCCGTCATCCGAGCGTCGCCGCACTCACGAAGCGCCTCCTCGACACGGCGACGCCGATGGGCGAGCGCCTCTACTTCGGAGCCGGACTTCTGAACGCCGCCGCAGCAACGGGCCCGACCGGACCGACCGGACCGACCGGACCGAGCGGTCCGACCGGCTCAACCGGTCCGAGCTAACCGGTCCGGATGATCAGCACCGCGCAGGGGGCGTGGTGGGAGACGCGGTTTGGGACCGATCCGAGCAGAAAGCGCTTGGCGCCGGTGCGCCCGCGGTTGCCGACGATGATCAGATCCGCCCCACGCTCCTCGGCGACATCGAGGATCGCGTCGGCGGGGTCGCCGCGCTGGGCGTAGCGCTCGACCTCGACACCGGCGGCGGCGAACACCGCGGCAGCCTCCTCGAGCGTCTCCTCGACCGCCGCGCGAGGACGAAGCAGCCAGCCCGACTCCTCGTGCGCAGCGCCCGCCCCGGCTCCGGATTCCTCACCGGCGCCCGCGCCGCTTGGGACCGGCTCGTAGACGCAGACGAGGTGCACGCGCGCGCCGAGCGCCGCCGCCAGCTGCGCGGCCTGGCGCACCGCCTCGCCGGCGTTCGGCGAGCCATCGGTGCCAACGACGATCGAAGCGAACACGCGCGGCCTCAGGAGAGCTTGACGATCGCTATCACCATCCCGGCGAGGACGAAAACGACGATCACGCCCTGGAGCCAGATCCACGTCGGGGACACGCCGACACCTTAGATGGTCCCCGCGCGCCGGCGCCGTCGCGCGGCTACCAGGCGGCGGTGTAGGCGAGAAAATACGACGGGGCGAGCTCGGCGCGGATCACGCGCCTGGACGCCGGGTACTGCGTGAGGCTGAACGGCCCGCTGTCGGTGTAGCCCTGGTTGTAGAGCATCATCCGCACGCGGTGATGGCTCGAGACCCACTTGAAGAGCTCGCTCACGAAGGAGGGGTTGTCAGCGCCCCACAGTGCCCACTCACCGAACGCGAACGGCTTTGAGGAGTACTGCTTGTAGAAGGCGTCGAGGCCCGGGAAGTTCGGGAAGCGGCTGTAGAAGTCGGTGCCGACCCAGTCGACGTAGGCGTCGCCCGGGTAGTAGTTGGCAGGATCGTTGCCGGCGATCGCCGGGGTTCCGGCGGTCTCAGGCGTCCAGACGAATGAGATCGGCGTCTGCGGGATCGAGGCGCTCCGCACCGTGCCGTGAACGCGGGTCTGGCCGAGCGCCGCGAGCTGCTGATCGATCGCCGCCACGGCGCCGCCGCGGAGGATCGTCACGACGCGACGCCAGGCCGCGATGAAGGTCTGCGCCGAGTAGTCGGCGCCGCGCGCAGAGCCGTCCATGTTGTAGGCGCTGTAGGCGTTGTTGGCGTTGTTCATCTCGGGGAAGAGGCGGATGTAGATCGGCTTGTGGTGGCTCGCGGTCAGTTTCGCGAGGCCGAGCAGATAGGGGTCGCCGGCGCCGGCGACGATGCCGCCCGGCGTGATCGCCTGACGCGCGCCGAAGCCCGCCGTCGTCGAGATGTGGAGCATCAGCGTGGCGTGCGCGGCGGCGGCGTGGTCGAAGGCGAAGTGGATCGACTCGCCCCACGTCACGAACTCGCCGTAGATCGCCGGGTGCTTGCCGACCTCGGCGCCGAACTGAGCCGGCGAGCCGCTCGAGACGCCCGTCAGGACGCCGCGCCCTGGCGGGACGAGCGCGTTCGGCTCCGCGCCGGCGCTCGCCGGGTGGGCGACCGGCGCGGCTGCCCCGGGCGTGAGCGCGCTCGCGCCGCTTGCCCCGCTAAGGGCGAAGGCGGCGATCGCGGCGGCAACCAGATTGAGTGTGATGAGACGACGCACGCTCGATATCTCCTATCGGCGTGCTTCCCCCAAACGTCGGTGCCTGGTCCGATAGTGGACGAACCGCCGATGTGCGTGCAACGTCCGCGGATGCCGCGCGGCAAGCGCTGGCGCGCCACCGGCGCCGCGCCGCCGACTAGCATCCGCGCGTCCGTCGCGTCGAGAGAAAACCGTTCGGCTCAAGGCTTCGCGCGATCGCCTCCCGCGAGCAGCGCAGGGCATTCCTGGCGCGCGCCCTGCCGCGGCGAAGCGACTGGGTCGCGCTGGCGCTGGTCGCGATCGTGATCATCGTCGGGACGGTCCTGCGCGTCCACGTGATCGGCAGCAACGACCGCGTCTCAACCGACGAGGGCGGCTACGTCGCCAACGCCAACCAGATCCTGCGTGATCACCCGATCGCGACGTTCAAGTGGGCGCCGGGAACCTCGCTGATGTTCGCGGCGGCGGCGATCCTGCGCGGCACCTCGCACATCTCGCTGAACACCCACTCGCACAGCGTCGCCCAGTACGCGCAGCTGCTCGTCGAGATCGCGACGCTCGTGCTGGTCGCGATCCTGGCCTGGATCCTCGCCGGGCCGTGGGCGGCGTTGCTCGCCGTCGCGCTGATGGCGACCTATGAGCCGCTGATCGACATCACGCGCACCTACCTCTCCGAGCCGCTCGGCGCGCTCGCGCTTTTGTCGATGGTCGTCTCGGTCTGCTGGGCGCGAAAACGCGACCTCCACGCGCTGGTCCTGGCCGGCATCGTCGCCGGTCTGGCGGGGCTCGTCCGCGAGGACTACGCGATCGGCGTCGGCGTGATCATGCTCGGCATGCTCGCGAGCGGCTTCCCGAGCCGCCGCGCCGCGCTCGGCCGCGCTCTGCTCTACGGACTGACGGCGCTGGTCGTGGTCGCCCCATTCGTCGTATACGCCTCGATCCGCACGCATCGCTTCACGCCGATCGTCGACGCCGGGCCGCACGCGCTCTTCCTCGGCACCTACCTGCCGGGCGGCGGCAACCAGTTCATCGACCTCCAGGTCAGCGACAAGCAGGTCTGCGACTACTTCAAGGCGCACCGGCCCGACGCCGCGCAGCGGGCGCTTCTCTCGCTGCCCAAGGACTTCTGCCACATCCCGCCGGGCGACGCCCAGGGCCTCTTCGCCATGCTCCAGGCGCAGCACCCCGGCGCGTCAAACCAGCAGGCCGCGCAGGATGCCGCCTTCGGCAACCTCAACCACTTCATGCTCGGCCAGCCGCTGCGCTTCGCCCACATGCTGATCAAGAAGGCCTGGAACATGTGGTCCTACCCCTGGAGCGGCGGCAACTCCATCGGCGGCGGCGGCCTGGCGCGCACGACGAGCCTCCTGCAGCACCAGATCTACTCGGTGATCGCCTGGCTCGGGATCCTGCTCGGCCTCGTCGTGCTGCGGCGTCGCTGGGTCTTCGTCGTGCCGGTCATCGGCCTCGTGGCGATCGCCTGGCTCAACACCTTCTTCGCCATCACCCCCCGCGACAACGTCCGCTTCATGCCCTTCGTCTTCACCTTCGGCGCGATCGGACTGGCGAGCGCCGTGGCGGCGCTCGCCCGCGCCTACGCTCGGCGCCGCGCGCCTAACTCATCCGCAGCACCGGCTTGATCGT
>DATAWT010000054.1:0-41445 GCA_036267075.1 Solirubrobacteraceae bacterium | reverse complement strand
GCCGTAAGCTCGCCGCCGGCGAGCTGGTGATCACGGGCGAGCTGCCGGTGATCAACGGCGGCGGCCTGGCCATGCTCGAGCGCCACCTCGAGCCGATCGAGCCCTGGCTCGACGCGATCAACGCCACCGACAACCCGTCGGCGCGCGCGCACGCTGCGCCGCTGGCCGTCGCGATCGGCCTGCGCCAGGCGGGGGTCGAGCCGATCATGCAGCTCACCTGCCGCGACCGAAATCGCCTCGCGCTGGAGGCCGACCTCGTCGGCGCGGCGATGTTCGGCATCGAGACCATCTGCTGCCTGACGGGCGACGACGTCACCGCCGGCGATGAACCGGAGGCGCGCCGGGTCTTCGATCTCGACGGGCCGCAGCTGATCTCACTCGCCCATACGATCGGCGCGGGCAGCTACCTGTCGGGGCGCAAGATCGAGCCGCCGCCGGGATTCTTCGTCGGAGCGGTCGAGAACCCCGGCGCTCCGCCGTTCGAGACCCGCCGCCGCCGCGCCGAGAAGAAGGCCGACGCCGGCGCCGGCTTCCTGCAGTTGCAGCTCTGCTACCGCCCCGAGCTGCTCGAGCGCTTCGTCGCCGGGGTGCACGAGCGCGGCGTGAGCTCGCGCTGCGCGATCCTGCCCTCGATCTGCATGGTCGGGAGCGCCGCTGCGCTTCGCTTCATCGACCAGAAGGTGCCGGGCGTTTCGATTCCCGAAGATGTCATCGCGGGCGTCGAGCGCTCCGCCGACGCCGACGAGGCATGCTTCGAGCTGGCCTGCGAGCAGGCCCGCCACGCGCTCTCGCTGCCCGGCGTGGCGGGCATCCACCTGATCTCCTTCCGCAAGGACGCCGCGATCGAGCGCCTCTGCCAGGCGCTCGGCATTCCTCCACGGGCCGAAAGGGAACAACATGGACACCGTCCTCAGGTCGCGGTCTAAGGAGGTCGTGATCGGCTCCGGCCGGCCGTTCGCGATCATCGGCGAGCGGATCAACCCGACCGGTCGCAAGGTCTTCGCCGAGGAGCTCCGCGGCGGCAACCTCGAGCGGGTGAGCGCTGACGCACTCACCCAGGTCGAGGCGGGTGCCGACGTCCTCGACATCAACGCCGGCATCCCGCTCGTCGATGAGGCCGAGCTCCTTGCGGGGATGATCCGCACCGCCCAGGACGCGGTCGAGGCCCCGATCTGCATCGACTCCTCGGTGATCGAGGCACTTGAAGCGGGGCTAGCCGCCTACGAGGGTCGCGCGCTGGTCAACTCGGTCACCGCCGAGGACGAGCGCCTCGAGGAGATCCTTCCGCTCGTCGCGCGCCACGGCGCGGCGGTGATCGGCCTCGCAAACGACGAGACCGGCATCCCCGAGACCGCGCAGAAGCGTCTCGAGCTCGCGCGCAAGATCATCACCGCCGCCGGCGATCACGGGATCGCCGCGAACGACGTCGTGATCGACCCGCTGGCGATGACCGTTGGCGCCGACACCGAGGCGGTCACCGTGACGCTCGAGGCGATCCGCCTGATCCGCGACGAGCTCGGCGTGAACATGTGCCTCGGCGCATCGAACGTCTCCTTTGGCCTTCCCCGCCGCCACACCCTCAACGCGGCGTTCCTTCCGATGGCGATGGCCGCCGGGCTGACCAGCGCGATCATGAGCACGGCGGCGGAGTGCGTCGACAGCGTCCGCGGCGCCGATCTCCTGCTCGGCCACGACCCGTGGGGGGCGAGCTGGATAGCCGCCCATCGCGCCCGCCAGGCCCAACAGGACGCCGCGGCGCAGCCCGCGCCGTGAGCGTCGAGCCGGCCTCGGGCGACGCGCCGCCACTGCACGAGGGCGGCCCGCGGCGAGTCCGGCTGCGCTTCCTGCCCGACGACGTCGAGGTTCGCGTCCCGAGCGGCACGGCGGTCTTCGACGCCGCGAGCTGGAACGCGATCGCGATCGACTCGACCTGCGGGGGATACGGGACGTGCCGCAAGTGCGGCGTGCGAGTCGTCTCCGGCGAGGCTCCGCCGACGCCGATCGACGTGCGCGCGTTCAGCGAACAGGAGCTGCGCGACGGCTGGCGCCTTGCCTGCCGCGCCAACGCGCTCGGCGACCTGACGGTCGAGGTTCCGCCGCTTCAGACCCGCCCGAAGGCAGCGCTTGCGGGCGTCGGCCGCCACGTGATCCTCCGTCCCGCCGTCCAGAAGCGCCACCTTGCGCTGGAGGAACCGACGATGGAGGACCAGCGCTCAGACCTCCAGCGCGTCCTCGACGCGATCGACGACCTCGAACCCTCGGTGTCACTTGAGATGCTGCGCGAGCTCGGCGGCGTCCTGCGCGGCGCTCACTTCGACGTCACCGCGGTCGTCTGTGGCGAGGAGCTGATCGCCCTCGAGCCGGGAGACACGACCGCGTCGCGCCACGCGATCGCATTCGACGTCGGGACGACGACGGTCGTCGCGACCCTGCTCGACCTCGACACGGGCACGCCGCTCGCGGTTCAGTCGATGCTCAACCGCCAGCAGCCGCACGGCGCCGACGTGATCACGCGGATCTCGGCGACGATGCTCGATCCCGGGGCGCTGCAGTCTTTGCGCGATCGCGTCCACGAGACGCTTCAGACGCTTACTGCCGAGGTCTGCGAGGAGGCCGGCATCGCCACCGAGCAGGTCTATGAGATCGTCCTCGCCGGCAACGTGACGATGATGTCGCTGGCGCTCGGAATCGACCCCGAGCCGCTCTCGATGGCGCCGTTCGTCGTGACCGCGCACGAGCTTCCGCCGCTTCGGGCCGCCGACTTCGGGGTCGTCGCCCATCCGCGCGCGCCGGCCTTCACGTTTCCTTCGCTCGGCGCCTACGTCGGCGGCGACATCATCGCGGGAATGCTCGCGACCGGGCTGACCCGCGACCGCCGGCTGCGCCTCTTCATCGACGTCGGTACCAACAGCGAGATCGCGCTCGGCTCAGCCGAGCGGGTGCTCGCCACCGCGGCTCCCGCGGGGCCGGCGTTTGAGGCGGCGCAGATCCGCTGCGGGATGCGCGCCGCCGACGGCGCGATCGAGGGTGTGCGGATCCGCGGGGACGCGGTCGAGCTCGACGTGATCGGCGATGCGCAGCCGGTCGGCGTCTGCGGCTCCGGCCTCGTCGACTGCGTAGCCGAGCTCGTCCACGCCGGGCTGCTCGACCACTCGGGGCGGTTCGTGCCCGACGAGGAGGCCGCGGAGATCGCGCCGGCGGTCGCCGAGCGCCTCGTGCGGATCGGTGAGGAGCGCGTCTTCATCCTGCACCCGCGCGGCTCGGACCCCGCCGAGTCGGTGTTTCTCTCGCAGCGCGATGTCCGCGAGCTGCAGTTCGCCAAAGCCTCGATCGCGACCGGCTGGGCGATTCTCGCCGCCGAGCTCGGCGTCACGCCCGCCGACATCTCGCAGGTCCTCCTGGCCGGCAGCTTCGGCGCCTACCTGACCGCGATCAGTGCGATCCGGATCGGTCTGGTGCCGCGGATGCCGGTGACGCGCATCGTCGCCGCCGGGAACGTCGCCGGGGAGGGGGCCAAGATCGCCGCGCTCAGCCTGCGTGAGCGCGCCGAGGCCCAGTCGATCCTGAGCGAGGTCGAGTACGTGGAGCTGTCCGGCCGCGCCGACTTCAACGACCTCTTCATCGACCAGCTCGCCTTCCCGGGATGACGCGCGTCGGCGTCGTCGCCTGCGGCGCGCTCGCGGTCCATATCCGCGCGATCGCACGCCGCCGCGGCTTCGATGTCGACGTGTTCCCGATCGACGCGATCCTGCACAACCGCCCCGAGCGGATCGCGCCGGCGGTGGCCGATCAGCTCGAGCGCCTGCGCCCGCGCTACGACAAGCTGGTGGTGGCCTACGGCGACTGCGGTAGCCACGGCGCGCTCGATGAGGCGCTCCGCGAGGCCGCCGTGGCCCGTCTTGAGGGCGAGAACTGTTACGAGATCTTCGCCGGCGCGGGCGGACTCGCTGCCGCGCTCGAGCAGGAGCCCGGCACCTACTTCCTGACCGACTTCCTGGCCCGCACCTTCGAGCACACCGTCGTTCGCGAACTCGGCCTCGACCGCCATCCCGGGCTGCGCGACGACTACTTCGGAAACTACCGCCGCGTCGTCTGGCTCGCGCAGCATCCGACCGCCGCGACGCGATCGGCCGCGCGCCGCGCGGCCGCTCTGATCGGCCTTCCGCTCGAGGAGCGCGCGGTCGGCGATGGGGGACTCGAGCAGGCGCTCGAGGATCTGCTCGCAGCGGCGTAGTCCAGCGAGCGTCCGCGGAGTGGGTCTCAGCAGGCGTCGAGTTCGCCCGGGGCGCATCCGAGCGGGATCTCTTCGGCGCAGGTCGCGACTGCGCCCTCGCCGTCGGTCGCGCGCGCGAGCAGGCGATGAAGCGTCTCTCGCTCCTCGGCGTCGAGAGCCGCCAACACCTCGCCCTGAACGGCTGCGAGTGCAGCGTCGGCCTCTGCGAGCACGTCGTTTCCCTGCGCCGAGATCTCGACGATGTGCCGACGGCGGTCAGCAGGATCGCGCCGGCGTGCGAGCAGCGCGGCACGCTCGAGTTCGTTGAGCAGGCCGACGAGGTTGGTCGGGTCCTGGCACAGCGTCTCGCCCAGCGCCACCTGCGTCATCGCACCGCGGTCGCGCAACAGCGTCAGCGCGACGACATGCCGCGGCCGCAGTCCGAGCGGCGTCAGCGCGGCCTCGAAGCTCCGCCTCGCGATCCGGGCCAGGTGGTTGATCAGTACCAGCGACTGCTGCTCAACCGTCGGGGTTCCCACTGGCATGCACAGATCTTAGCCCATTGCCAGGATGTCCACAGATCATTTGTGCTATACAAAGTATCTATGGTCTATGAATCATCCGCGCCAGATGAAAGGAACTGACATGCCGAAGCTGCAGATCATCGTCGGAAGCACCCGTCCGACTCGAGCCGCTGAACGCATATTCCCGTGGGTCGCCGACCGCGCAATCCGACATGGGAACTTCGAGGTCGAGGTGGTCGACCTGCGCGACTGGAACCTGCCCTTCTTCCAGGAGCACCTCGGGACGATCGGCGACTTCGCCGATCCGACCTACTCCGATCCGATCGTGAAAGCGTGGAACCAGAAGATCGCCGAGGGTGATGCCTACCTGATCGTCACGCCGGAGTACAACCACAGCGTCCCCGGCCAGCTCAAGAACGCGATCGACAGCGTCTTCGTGAGCTTCGCCCTGCGCAACAAGCCGGTGGCCTTCGTCGGCTACAGCGCGAGTATCGCGGGGGGCACGCGTGCGCTCGAGCACCTCGCGCTGATCGCCGTCGAGGCTGAGGCGGTGCCGCTGCGCAACACCGTCGTGGTCCCCTACGTCGCTGACGCTTTCGGCGACGACGGTGAGCCGGTCAACCCGGCGACGGATGTCGCTCTCTCGATCGTGCTCGACGACCTCGCATGGTGGACGAACGCGCTCTCATCCGCGCGCGCCGAGGGCGAGCTGCCCCCGGCCGCCTTCAGGACACGCGCCGCAGCGGCGGCTGGAGCGAGCGGCTAGCCGCGATCGGTCCGGGCGGCGCCGGCTTCGACGAGCAGCGTCGCGACATCGACGACGCGAAGCTCTTCACCGGTCGACTGGACGCCGTCGTCGAGCATCACCGTGCAGTAGGGGCAGGCGACGGCGAGCGTGTCGGCGCCGGTCGCGGCGGCCTCGCGCACGCGGGCCTCGTTGATCGCGCCGGCGCGCTCCTCCATCCACATGTGGGCGCCCCCGGCGCCGCAACAGAACGTGCCACGCCCGCTTCGCGCCATTTCGACGGGCGCGCTCGCGGCGGCCTCGATCAGCTCGCGCGGCGAGTCGAGGACGTCGTTGTGGCGCGCGAGGTAGCAGGAGTCGTGGTAGGTGACCGTTCCGTCGCTCGCCGGCTGGTCGGCTTGCAGCCGGCCGTCGCGCAGCAGCTGCGCGAGCAGCTCGGAGTGATGGAGGACCTCGTAGTTCCCGCCGAAGTCGGGGTACTCGTTGGCGAGCGTGTTGAAGCAGTGCGGGCAGCTCGCGACGATCTTGCGCACGCCCGCCTCATCGAGCGTCGCGACGTTCTCCGCAGCCGCCGCCTGGAAGACGTACTCGTTGCCCATCCGCCGGGCGGGATCGCCGCTACAGCCCTCGCGCGGCCCGAGGATCGCGAAGTCGACCCCGGCCGCCTGCAACAGCTGCGCGGTCGAGCGAGCGGCGGTGCGGGCGCGCTCATCGTAGGAGGCCGCGCAGCCGACCCAGTAGAGGTACTCGGGCGCCGGCGCGCCGAGCTCGAGCACGCGCACGCCGAGGCCGTCTGCCCATCCGGCGCGCTCTGACTGCGCCCGCCCCCAGGGGTTCGAGGAGCGCTCGACGTCGCGCATCATCGGCTCGGCCTCGGCCGGGAAGCGGGACTCGACCATCACGAGGTGGCGGCGCAGGTCGACGATGTGGTCGACGTGCTCGATCGAGACCGGGCAGGCCTGCACGCAGGCGCCGCACGTCACGCAGTCCCAGACGACCTCGTCGCTGACCGCCGTCCCGACGAGCGGCGGCCCCTCGTAGGAACCG
The DNA here is from genome assembly GCA_036267075.1 of Solirubrobacteraceae bacterium. GTDB lineage: Bacteria > Actinomycetota > Thermoleophilia > Solirubrobacterales > Solirubrobacteraceae > Palsa-513. The sequence goes on along the minus strand of DATAWT010000054.1, from coordinate 34,916 downwards.
CGCGCGGCGGCGATCAGGTCCGGGCCCTCGGCGAAGACCTGGTCGCGAAGCCCCATGATCAAAAGCTTCGGCGAGAGCGCCTTGCCGGTCGCGTAGGCCGGGCAGGCGTCCTGGCAGCGTCCGCACTCGGTGCATGAGAAGCCGTCGAGCATCTCCTTCCAGGTCAGCTGCGCCACGTTCCCGGCGCCGAAGCGAAGCTCCTCCTCGGGCAGTTCTTCGTCAAAGCGCAGCGGCTCAAGGCGCCCGCGCGCGTGGGTGCGCCCGAACCAGACGTTGATCGCGGCCGTCGCGATGTGGAGGTGCTTTGAGTAGGGGAGGTAGGCGAGGAAGGAAAGGATCAGCAGGACGTGCGCCCAGACAAGCGCGCGCTCGGCGGCGCGCGTCGCGCCGTCGCGGCCGAAGAGGTGCGAGAGCGCCTGCGAGACGGGCGCCCAGCTCGCCGGGTATTCGTTGTAGTGGAGCGCAATCCGCGCGGCGTGCCAGAGCAGCAGCGTCGTGACGATGCCCGCGATCCAGGCGAGGATCAGATCCGCCTCGCGCAGGTGGCTGCCGCGGAAGCGCTCGGGCCGCGCGACCTTTCGGATCGCCAGAGCCGCCGCGACTCCGCACAGAACGGCGACGGCGAAGATGTCGACGAGCAGCGCATAGACGCCCAGATGGCCGAGCCAGGGGAGCGTCTGGCGGCGGTCGACGATGCTGATCATCGCGATCGCGATCGTCGGCAGCAGCACGCAGAAGCCCCAGAAGATGAACGCGTGGACAAGTCCCGGCACGAGGCGCGCGAGCAGCTTGCGCTGGCCGAGCACGATCGTCACCTCGTTGCGCGCCCGCGTCACGGTCTCGCCGCGGCGCTCAAGCGGTGCGGCGGCGCGCAGCAGCCGGGCGAGGAAGACGGCGCGGCGGGCAAACAGCGCGCCGCCGACGAGGATTGCGCCGGCCAGCAGGACCGCCGCGAGCGCGGAGGCGCCTACGGCTGCCTCGCCTTCCGGATCGCCTCGGCGATCGCCGGCAGGACCTCGTGGAGGTCGCCGATCACGGCGTAGTCGGCGCTCGCGAAGATCGGCGCCTCGCCGTCGGCGTTGATCGCCAGGAGATGCTTGGCGCCCTTGCAGCCGGCCATGTGCTGGGTCGCGCCGCTGATCCCGCAGGCGATGTAGAGCTCGGGAGCGATCTTGGTGCCGGTCTGGCCGACCTGGTCTGAGTGCGGGCGCCAGCCGGCCATCGTCACCGCGCGCGAGCAGCCGACGGCAGCGCCAAGCAGTCCCGCGAGCTCCTCGATCACGGCGAACTCCTCGGCCGAGCCGACGCCGCGACCGCCGGAGACGACCACCGCTGCCTCGGCGAGCGAGACGCCTCCGCCGCCCGCCTCGACGTGCTCCGTGACGGACACCACGCGGTCTGCCTGCTCGAGCGTCACATCGACGCGCTCAACGGCCGCCGAGCCCTCGCGCGGGGCCTCCGCGAAGGCGTGCAGGGCCGTGGTCAGAAGCACCGGCGCGCCCTCGAGCGCGGCCTCCTCGAGCAGGCTCCCGCCCCAGCGCACACGCGTCACGAGCGCTCCGGACTCGCTGGGCTCAGCGGCGGTGCAGTTGGCGGCGAGCGGCAGGTCGAGTCGTGCGGCGACCCGTGCCAGCACGTCGTTGCCGCGGTCGCTGCCGGCGGCGATCACGACGCCCGGGGCAAGGCGGCCGATCAGCTCGCAGATACCCGACGCCCACGCGTCCGGGCTGAACGCGGCGCCCTCGAGCGTCGTGACGAACGCCGTCTGCACCCCCGCGAGTCCGCCCGAAGCGGCCTCCTCGGCGCCCGGGCCGAACAGGACGGCGTTGACCGCGCCGTCGGGATAGGCGCGGGCGAGCGTCAGCGCCTGGAGCGATCCCTCATCGGCCGCGCCGTCGCCATGCTCGATGAGCACTAGAGCGTCCATCAGACCAACCCGAGCTCCGCGAGGACCGCGACGACCTCACCCGCGGCATCGGCGCCTCGGCCGAGGACACGCGCCTGCTTGCCCGAGCCCGGAGGAAGGGAGAGCGAGCGCATCGCCAGACGCGGCGCCGGCCGTGTCGGTGTGCTCGTGTCGAGCGGCTTTCGCTTTGCCCGCAGGCGGCCCGGGACCGACGGGTAGCGCGGCAGATTGAGACCCTCCTTGACCGAGACGACGGCCGGAAGCGGGACGCGGTAGACGTCGCGGCCGGAGCCGGCCTCCTGCTCGAGACGCACGAGCGTGCCGCCGTCCTCGAGTGCGAGCGCCTTGACGCCGCTGACGAATGGCCGCCCGAGGGCGCGCGCGACACGCGCGCCGGCCTGGAAGTTGGCGGCGTCGGCCGACTCGTTGCCGAACAGGATCAGCTGGTAGTCGGTCCCCGCGGCGCGCTCCGCCTCGATCGCCGCGACGATCGCGGCGGCGGTCGCCTGCGGGTCCCACTCCTCGCCGTCGCTGAGGAGGTGGATCGCGCGGTCGACGCCGACCGCCAGCGCGTCGCGCAGCTGCTCCTCGGCCTCCGGCGGCCCGAGCGTGAGGACGGTCGATGAGCCGCCGTGTGCCTCGACGAGCCGAACCGCCTCCTCGGCGGCGCACTCCTCGTGAGGGCTGATCGTGAAGCCGAGGTGGCGCGTGTCGATCGCGCGCTCGTCGTCGGTCAGCACGATCCGCCCGCCCGTCACGGGGACGCGCTTGACGGCGACGAGGATGTCCATCAGCTTCGGATCCGCGCGTTCTCGGGGTCGAAGACGGGGGCCGACCCGACGACCGCCACGGTGCACGGGTAGAGCTCGCCCATGTATTCCACGGCGAGCTCGCCGCCGGCGACGGCGTGCTCGGGTGGCAGGTAGCTCATCAGGATGTGGCGGCCGATCGACGGTCCCGCGCCGGCGCTCGTGACGAACGACCGCCGCCCACGGCGATCGCTGAGCGCGTCGCCCGAACGCGTCAGGATCGGCTCGCCGCCGAGCATGTAGCGCTTGACGCCGCTTGCCGAGGTGTGATCGTCGACGGTCAGCGTGCAGAGCACGGCGGCGGGCTCCTCCTCGCGGTGGCGCAGGTGCGCCTCGCGCCCGACGAACGCCTCCTCCTTGACGCTCGCACCGGACATCCCGGCCTCGACGACGTTGTACTCGCCGTCGAGTTCGAAGCCGTAGGCCCGGTAGCACTTCTCGAGGCGACCGGTGGTCCCGTAGACGCCGATTCCGGCCGGCACGATCCCCTGCGGCGCACCCGCCTCGGCGACGATGTCCCACAGCGCCGCGCCGCTCTCGATCGGCACATACAGCTCCCAGCCGAGGTCGCCGACGTATGAGATCCGCGAGGCGAGCACCGGTAGCGAGCCGATCTCGATCGTCCGCGCCCGCGCGAACGGAAAGCCCTCGTGTGAGAGATCGTCGCTCGTCGTTGACTGGAGGATGTCGCGGGCGCGCGGCCCCCACAGTCCGAGCGTGCACCAGGCCGAGGTCTGATCGTGAAGCTGCGCCGATCCGTCGCCCGGCAGGCGGTCGGCGAACCACTTCTGGTCGGCCATTCCGTGCGCTCCCCCGGTGACGACGCGGAAGAGGTCCTCGCCGAGGCGCATGATCGTCAGGTCCGCCCGGAAGCAGCCACCGGGCGTCAGCACCGGCGTGTAGACGGCGCGGCCGACGGCGACGTCCATCTGGCGCAGCGCCACCTCCTGCACGACGGCGAGCGCCCGCGGTCCGCGGATGTCGAAGATCGAGAATGCCGACAGATCGACCATTGCGGCGCGCTCGCGCAGCGCGAGGTGCTCGGCGTTGATGATCGGCGACCACCAGCGCGCCTCCCACTCGCTTTCGCGCACCGTCACGGCGTCGGCGAACTCCTCGAGCAGGGGTTCGTTGGAGCTGTAGTAGTGCGGGCGTTCCCAGCCCGCGACCTCGTAGAAGACGGCGCCGAGCTCGCGCTCGCGCTCGCTGAACGGCGACCAGCGGACGCCGCGGTTTGATTCCCACTGCTCAGCGGGATGGACGATCCCGTACATCTTGTTGAACCCCTCCGCGGCGCGGGCGGTGATGTTGGCGTGGGTGCGCTGCGGCGCGTGAAAGCGTGCGATGTCGGCGCCGTGGACGTCGATCTCGGAGTCGCCGGTGACCATCAGCTCGGCGACGGTCCGTCCCGCGCCGGGGCCCTCCTTGATCCAGATCGCCGCCGCCGACCACAGCCCGCGCACCTCCGGCGTCTCGCCGAGCAGCGGCATGCCGTCGGGGGTCAGCGAGAGCAGCCCGTTGATCGCGTACTTCACGCCGACCGACTCGTCGCCGACGATCTCCGGCATCAGCTCGAGCGCCTGCTCGAGCTGCGGCTCGAAGTCGGCCTGGGTGAATGGCAGCTCGGTCGGGGAGAGGGCCGAGGCCTCGATCGACGGGATCTCGTCCACCTCGTGGAGGATCGGGCGGTGGGCGTAGGAGCCGATCTCGAGGCTGCCGCCCTCCTGGCGCTCGTACATGTTCGTGTCCATGTCGCGAACGATCGGGAACTCGACACCGACGCTCGAGGCAAAGCGCGGCACCGGCCCGATGTCGATCATCTGGTGGACCGCCGGCGTGAGCGGGATCGAGGCGCCGGCCATGCGCGCGATCCTCGGGCTCCAGACGCCGCAGCAGATCACGACGCGCCCGGCCTCGACGTCGCCGCGCGAGGTGCGCACGCGGGTGACGCGCCCGCCCTCGACGTCGATGCCGTGCACCTCCGTCCCCGCCGACACGCTCAGCGCCCCCGAGAGTTGGGCGGCCTCGCGCATCAGCGTCCCCGCCTGCAGCGAGTCGACGACGCCCGCGCCCGGCGTGTGGAAGCCGCCGATGATCACCGCCGTGTCGAGGTAGGGCACGAGCTCGCCGACCTCTTCGGGCGTCAGCAGCGAGACAGGTTCGATCCCCCACGACTTCGCCGAGGCGATCCGGCGCGTGAGCTCCTGCATGCGCTCGGGGGTGCGGGCGACCTCGATGCCGCCGCACTGCGTGAAGACGCCGAGCTCACGGTACTGGCGCAGGCTGTCGAGCGTCAGCTCGGTCATCTCGCGCGAGTGATCGACGGGGAAGATGAAGTTGGAGGCGTGCCCGGTCGAGCCGCCCGGGTTCGGCAGCGGCCCCTTGTCGATCAGCAGGAGCTCGCGCTCGCCGAGGCGGGCGAGGTGATGGACGAGGCTGTTTCCGACGATCCCCGCGCCGATGATCACGACGTTCGCCCGTTCGGGCAGGCCCCGCCCGGCGTCCCCGCCGGCGCTCATGCGGAGATCCGTGGCCGCGACGACATCGGCCACTGATATATCAGACCTCGTGCCGCCGTGGCGCAAACGCGCCGGGCATCCCCATCGATGCTGTCCAGGGCCGGCGCGCGACGGCGCGAGGAGATCCGCGCCCGGCGCAGCGCCAGCGCTCGCGTCGACGCCGTCACGGCGTCGGGTGGAGGTTCTCGTAGTAGACGACCGGCTCGGTGTAGGCCGCGTAGCCCGTCACGTCCGCTCGCGTCACGTTCTCAACCGGCAGCTCTGCGAGGTTGATCGTCGGTGAGTCGGTGTCGAGGGTCTGCGCGGCCTGGGTGATCAGCGCGTCGGTCGCTGAGCCGCCCGAGCTCGAGGCGATCTGATCGAGGAGGCTCTGAAGCGAGGGGTTCGCATACCCCTCGCGCGAGGCGATGCTGACCGGGTCGAGCTTCGTGTTCGCCGTCTCCTCGAGCAGGAAGCCGGCTCCGCCGAGCAGCGGCGTCGAGACCTCGAGCGTCGACTCCAGGGTGCGGCGCCCCTCGAGCGCCAAAAGCTGGTCGGGATCATCGACGTAGCTCATGTCGAGGTTGACGCCGACGGAGTCGGTGGCGGTGTGGAGGAACTTGTACATGTAGCCGAGCACGGCGGGGGCGAGATCGTCGGTGAGCTGCTCGTTGGTCACGACCGCGACCGTCAGCTCGCCGGCATTGATGCCGGCCGCGCGGAGCAGGCTGCGCGCGGCTTTGGGGTCGAAGTCGCTCGGCTGATGCTGTCCAAAGACGGCCGGGACCACAGAGGAGTCGGGTTCGGCGAGGCCGTCGTCGAGTCCGTCGGCCAACTCGACGCGGTCGATGCCGAGGCTCAGCGCCTGGCGGACCTGGGGGTTCGCGAGCGGGCCGTGGGTGACGTTGAGATGCCAGGCGATCACGCTTGGCCCGGTCTGCAGCACCGTCGCGCGGACGCCGTCCTGAGCGCTGTTGTCGTCGGCGTTCTGGAATTCGGCCCAGGTCAGGCCCGTCGTGTGAGTGGCCGCGCCGGAGAGCACGTCGTCGAGGCGCTCCGCGGGACTGGGCTCGTACTTGATCAGGACGGTCGTGTACCAGATGCTCCGCCAGAAGCCGCGGTTCGCGCGCAGCACGATCTCCTTGCCCGGCACGTCCGTCGCGACCCAGTAGGCGCCGAAGCCGACCGAGTGCGTGGCGCCCCAGGCCTGCGCCCAGGGGTCGGCGGCGGTCGCATGCGATCGGTAGATGCGGCTGTCGTAGATGGCGGCGTCGTAGGAGGCGAGCACCGACAGCGTGAACGGGCTCGGCGAGGTGACGTTCACGCGCACGCGATGGGGGTCGATGATCGTCACCGGATCGTGCGTGTTGATATGGGCGAGTGAGAACAAAAACGGCGCGACCGGCGAGCGCGCAAGCGCGCGCTCGAGGCTCCAGCGCACATCCGCCGCGGTCAGCGGATCGCCGGACGGGCCGTGGACGCCGCGGCGCAGCACGAACGTGTAGCTGCCGTTCGAAGCGCGCTGCCAGGAGGTCGCCAGGTAGGGGACGACCGCGTCGTCGGGGGGGAGCTTCGCGTTCGGGCCGGGCGTCGCCGGCTGCGGGCGGACGAGCTCACTCGACCAGCTCGGCAGAAGCGTGACGGTCCCCGCGTCGGGCGTGCCGGTCTCATCGAGATCGAGCGGAACCTCGGCGACGACGTCGGTGAACGTGTGGGCGTCGGGGCCCCGGGTGGCGGCCGTCGCCGTGCCGTTGCCCGCGCCGCCGCAGGACGCCAGGCAGATCGCCGCGGCTGCAGCAACGCACAGCGCCACGGCGGGGCGGATCGCGTCGCGACCGTTCACGACGCGAGTCTAGCCTCGCCCCGACGCGGGGTGCCGCACGCGGGCGACTATGCTTTTTCGCGTCGTCGTCAAGCCACCGGGAGCGCCAGGATTTCCACCACCGCAGTACCCAAGACCGGCGCCCAGGCGCGTTTGCTCGACAAAAGCGTCGGCAGTCGCTTGGCGCAGCCGCGCGGCGGTCGTCAATGACAGACGAGGTCCGCCGCCGTGTGACGTTCTCGCGCAACGTGACGCTGTCGCTGTCGCGCACCTGCGTGTCGCACTGCAAGTACTGCGCCTTCCAGACCCACCAGCCCCACCTCCAGGAGCCCGAGGAGGTGCTCGCGCTGCTGGACCACGCCGCTCACCGCAACGTCAAGGAGCTGCTCGTCCTGACGGGTGATGACCCGGGTGATCACCCCGGCGTCACGGCGCGACTGAACGAGCTCGGCTTCGAGGACTTCGTCGGCTACGTCGTCTGGGCATGCGAGCGGGGCCTCGAACGGGGCCTGCTCCCCCACACCAACCTCGGCGCGCTGTCGGCGGAGGAGCTCGGGCGCCTTCGCGAGGTGACGGCCTCACAAGGGCTGATGCTCGAGTCCACGCGCGGCGACCTGCTCGCCCACCAGGGGTCGCCGACGAAGGACCCCGCCCTTCGTCTGGAGACGATCCGCGCGGCAGGCGAGCTGAAGATCCCCTTCACAAGCGGGATCCTGCTCGGCATCGGCGAGGAGCCGGCCGATCGCATCGCCGCGCTCGAGGCGCTCGCGGCGGTGCACGCGGAGCACGGCCACATCCAGGAGCTGATCATCCAGAACTTCGTGCCGCACCGCCGCTACTACGGCGAGGAGCCGGCGGAGGTGGCCACCACCGCGGCGGAGGACTACTGGCGGACGGGCCTCGGGCACCACCCGACGCTGCCGCTGCCCGACTGGGCGCGCGCGGTGACGCTCGAGGAGATCGCCGATGTGATCCGCGCCGCGCACGAGCTGCTGCCGGACGTCGGCATTCAGATCCCGCCGAACCTCTCCGAGCACTGGCCGGAGCTCGTCGCCGCCGGCGCCACAGACCTCGGCGGGCTGAGCTCAAACGGCGACCACATCTCGCCGGAGCATCCGTTCCCCTCGCCCCACCAGGTCCGACGCCGGCTCTCGGCGGACGGGATCGCGCTCACCGAGCGCCTCTGCGTGTACGCCCGCTACATCGACCCCGAGTGGGTCGCACAGGGCGTCCTCGACGTGATCACCGCGCGCTACTGGTCGTTCATCCCTCGGCGCGGCTCGGGACGGCGCAACGACCGGGCGATCCGCCGCGACCTCGTCCCGGCGGCGATCGCCAAGGGCCGCGACGGGGCGTGGCTTGACGAGGAGGAGCTGACGGCGCTGTTTGCCGAGACGCGCCCGGAGGCGATCGAGGAGATCCGCGAGGCGGCCGATGAGCTGCGCGCCGAGCTCGCCGGCGACACGGTGACGTTCGTCGTCTGCCGCAACATCAACGTCTCCAACGTCTGCATCGTCGGCTGCGCGTTCTGCGGCTTCGGCCAGGGCCGGCGCTCGCCGGAGGCCTACCAGTACGACCGCCCGGCGCTCGAGGCGAAGGTTCACGAGGCCGTCGAGTACGGCGCGACGGAGATCTGCATGCAGTCGGGCATCCACCCCGACTGGAAGCTCGAGGACTACGAGTACTACCTGCGGATCATCAAGGAGACCGCGCCGCAGCTGCACGTGCACGCCTATTCGCCGATGGAGATCGCCCACATGTGCGACATCAGCGGCCTGGCGCCGGCGGAGGTGTTCGCGCGGCTGCGTGAGGCGGGGCTCAATTCGACGCCCGGGACGGCGGCCGAGGTCCTCCACGACGGCGTGCGCGAGCGGATCTCCCCCAACAAGCTTCCCGTCGCGCGCTGGGTCGAGATCATCGAGGCCTCCCACGCGGCGGGCCTGCGTTCGACGGCGACGGTCATGTTCGGCCACATCGAGGAGCCCTGGGAGCTCGCCGAACATATGCGCGTGATCCGCGTGCTGCAGGAGCGAACCGGCGGGATCACGGAGTTCGTGCCGCTCTCGTTCATCCCCTTCCAGACGCTGCTCGGCCGCACCCACGGCGTCGAGGAGATCTCGACCGAGGAGAAGCTCAAGCACTCGGCGGTGTTCCGACTCGCGCTCGGCGCAACGATCGCAAACGTCCAGGCGTCGTGGGTCAAGATGGGCCTCGACGCCGCGACGGAGTCGCTTCGCTGGGGGGTCAACGACCTCGGCGGGACGCTGATGGAGGAATCGATCAGCCGCATGGCGGGCTCCTACCACGGCGTCAGGCTCGACCCCGAGCAGCTCGTCGGCGCCGCTCACGCGGCGGGCCGCCCCGCCGCCGAGCGCTCGACGCTCTACCGGATCCTGCGCCGCTACGACCTCGCCGCCGAGCCGACGGCGGCCTGAGGATCCGCCTGCACCGCGGCGGAGCGCTTCGCGGAGGGCTAGGATCCGAGGGGTCGGGCGACCGCGACGCGGCCGCAAGCGAGCAGAACAGGTGTGAGCGCCCTGACGACCGTTGACACCCGCAGCGCCGATTCCCCCGCTCTCAAGGAAGCCTCGGACGGGAGCGCCTCGCACCTGACGCCGGCGGATCGCGTCGAGCTGCTGCGCCTGATGTCGCTGACGCGCGCGGTCGAGGAGCGCGGGCTCAGCCTCTACAAGCAGGGCCGCATCCCAGGCTCCTTCTACGACGGGCGCGGCCAGGAGGCGACCGCGGTCGGCGCCACCTTCGCGCTCGGCCCCGCAGACCCCGTCTGCCCGCTGATCCGCGACCTCGGCGCGCACCTCGTCAAGGGGACGCCGGCGCGCGAGATCCTCGGCCACTACCTCGGCCGCGCGGACGGCGTCTCACACGGCCGCGAGGGCAACATCCACTTCGGCGACGCACGGCGCGGGGTCGTCGGGATGTCCTCGATGCTGCCGGCGACGATGCCGGTGGCGGTCGGCATGGCGCTGGCCTTCAAGCTGCGCGGCGAGGTGCGCTGCGCGCTGAGCTTCTTCGGCGACGGCGCGACGTCGGTCGGCGACTGGCACGAGGCGATGAACTTCGCAGGGCTTCACCACGTGCCGGCGATCCTCGTCCTCGAGCACAACGGCTGGGCCTACTCGACGCCGAGCTCAAAGCAGTTCGTCATCGACCCGATCGAGCGCGCCGCCGCGTACGGGATCGCGGCGGCGGCCGTCGATGGCAACGACGTCGAGGCCGTCTTCGAGGCGACCCGCCAGGCGCGCGAGCGAGCGCTCGGCGGAGGCGGCCCGACGCTGATCGCCGCCTACACGATGCGGATGCACGGCCACGGCGCCCACGACGACGGCTCCTACATGCCGGCCGCCGAGCGCGAGAGCTGGGAGGCGCGCGACCCGATCGAGGCGCAACGCGAGCGACTGCGAGCCCTCGGAGTCGATGTCGAGGAGCTCGAGCGCGCGGTCCGCGCCGAGGTCGACGAGGCGAGCGCGCAGGCCCTCGCGATGCCGCCGGCGGACCCGGGCCACGTACTCGAGGGCGTGTTCTGCGAGGGCCAGCCCGAGGTGCTCGGCGAGGGCGCCGCGCCGTGGAGCGGCTTTCACTGATGGAGCTGACCTACCTGGACGCGATCTCCGACGGCCTTCGCACTGCGATGCGCGAGGACGAGCGCGTCCTTCTGCTCGGCGAGGACATCGGCGCCTTCGGCGGCGCCTTCAAGGTGACGGCCGGGCTCCAGGAGGAGTTCGGCTCAGACCGCGTGATCGACACGCCGATCTCGGAGGAGGCCATGATCGGCGGCGCGGTCGGCGCGGCGATCGTCGGCATGCGGCCGGTCTGCGAGATGCAGTTCGCGGACTTCGTCGCCTGCGGATTCGACCCGCTGGTCAACATCGCCGGGAAGATGCACTACCGCCTCGGTCTCGCGGCGCCGATCGTCGTGCGGCTGCCGAGCGGCGGCGGCGTCGCCGGCGGGCCGTATCACTCCCAGAACCCCGAGGCCTGGTTCATGCACGCACCGGGCCTGAAGGTAGTGGCGCCGTCGAACGCCCACGACGCCAAGGGGCTGCTGCTGGCGGCGATCAACGACCCCAACCCCGTCATCTACCTCGAGCACAAGTACCTCTACCGCCGGATCCGCGGTGAGGTGCCCGAGGGCGCATACGAGACACCGCTTTCGGCACAGACCGTCCGTGACGGGAGCGATCTCGTCGTGATCGCCTACGGCGCGATGGTCCATGCCGCGCTCGAGGCGGCGGAGGCGATCGAGGACGCCTCGGTCCGCGTCCTCGACCTGCGCTCGCTCGTGCCGCTTGACGTCGAGGCGATCCTCGCGGCGGTCCGCGACTGCGCGAAGGTCGTGATCGTCGATGAGGCCAACGAGACGTGCGCCGCGGGCGCCCAGGTCGCGGCGCTGATCGCCGAGCACGGCTATGAGCACCTCGACGGCCCGGTCCTGCGCGTCGCGACGCCGGATGTCCCAATCCCCTTCGCGCCGGAGCTCGAGCGCGCCGTGCTGCCCGGCGCCGAGCGGATCGGCGAGGCCTGCCGCAAGCTGCTCGCCTACTAGCTTGCTCGTCGAAATCGTCATGCCCCAGATGGGGATCAGCGTCGTCGAGGCGACGGTGATCGCTTGGCGGCGCGACGTCGGCGAGGAGATCGCGGCCGATGAGCCGATCTGCGACATCTCAAGCGACAAGGTCGACTCGGAGGTGCCTGCGCCGGCCGCCGGGCGCGTCGCCGAACTGCTCGTGGCGGTCGGTGAGACGGTCGACGTCGGGACGGTGATCGCGACGATCGACGTCGGCGGCGACGATTCGCCGCCCGCGGGCGACGGGAGCGCTCCGGCCGCCGCGACGCCCGAGCAGGCCGCGACCGCCGGGCCGCCCGCGGCGCAAGCACCGCCCGCGCCGCAGGAGCCCGACCCGCGCCGCCCCCCTGCCACGCCCCAGCCACCCGACACCCAACCGGCCACGGATCGCCCGCGCCACTCCCCGCTCGTCCAGCGCCTCGCGGCCGAGCTCGGCGTCGACCTCGACACGCTCTCAGGCAGCGGCGAGGGCGGGCGGATCCGCCGCGAGGACGTTGTCGCCGCGGCCGCCGGCTCGGACCTCTACCGCCCCCCGCCGCCCAGCGAGCTGAGCCGGATGCGCCGCACGATCGGCGAGCACATGCACCGCTCACTGCACACCGCGGCGACCGTCACCTCCTGGATCGAGGTCGACTTCAGCGCCATCGAGGCGCGCCGGCGCGAGATCGGGACGACCGCGCTCCCGATCGTCGCGGCGGCGACCGTCGCGACGCTCGCGCAGTTTCGCGAGCTGAACGCCTGGCTCGAGGGTGAGCGCCACACGCTCCACGAGGACGTCAACCTCGGCATCGCCGTGTCGCTCGGCGACGACGGTCTGATCGTGCCGGTCATCCGCGCCGCCCAGCGTCTCACCGAGGCCGAGCTGGCCGCGCGGATCGCCGATCTCGCCGCGCGCGCGCGCGACCGTACGCTGGGCGCCGACGAGGTCAAGCACGCCACGTTCACGATCACCAACCCCGGCCAGTTCGGGACGCTGATGGCGACGCCGGTGATCAGCCAGCCGCAGGCCGCGATCCTCGACGTCGAGGCGATCGTGCGCCGCGCGGTCGTCGTCGAGGATCGCATCGAGATCCGCCCGATCGCCATCCTCGGCCTGTCCTGGGACCATCGCGCGCTCGACGGCGTCTACGCCGCGCGCTTTCTCGCGGCGCTGCGCGAGCGGCTTCAGGCGCTCGGCTAAGGACTACGCTCCAGCTAATGGCCCCGCTGGCCTTCGTGCGCGTCCCGGGCGGCATCACCGATGTCGTCGTCCTGGCGCTCTCGATCGCCGTCTGGATCCCCTACCGCCGCCGCGCCAACCATCTCGCCGCCGAGGGAAGGGCGGTGCCGACCTGGCGCCAGGCGAGCTTCGCCGCGGGCCTCGCGATGCTCGTCGCGGTCCTCAGCGGCCCCGCCGACAGCATCGCCGACACGCTGCTCGTCGCGCACATGGTCGAGCACCTCGTGATCGGCGACCTCGCCGCGCTCGCGCTGGTGATCGGGCTGACCGGACCGATGATCGCCCCGCTCCTGCGCCGGCCGCTGCTCGGACGCCTGCGCGTGCTCGGCCACCCCGGCGTCGCACTGCCGCTCTGGGCGGTCGACCTCTACCTCTGGCACATCCCGTTCTTCTACCAGGCGGCGCTGCGCGACGACTACATCCACATCCTCGAGCACACCTGCTTCCTCTTCGCGGGGATCGCGATGTGGATGGCGCTGCTCGGCCCGCTCCCCAAGCCCGCCTGGTTCGGCAACCTCGCCAAGCTCGGCTACATCATCGGCGTGCGCCTGATCGAGGGGATCCTCGGCAACGCCATGCTCTTCGCGCACTCGATCTTCTACCCCTACTACATCCCCTTCGACCACGCCCGCCACCTCTCGCCGCTGCAGGACCAGATCGACGCCGGAGCGGTGATGATGGTCGAGGGCAGCATCGTCACGATCCTGCTCTTCGGCTGGCTCTTCGCGCGGGCCGCGCGCGAGTCGGAGGAGCGCCAGGGCCTGCTCGAGTATGCCCACGCGAACAACCTCGAGCTCGACGAGGCGCGCGCCGCGCGGGCGGTCGCCGCGGGGCGCGGTGAAGAACTGCGACGCAGGCTCGAGGAGCGGGTGTCTTAGGAGGGCTGTTCGCCTCGGTGCACCTGTGCCCCGCAGGGGTATGCACCACCCGAACAGCTACAGCAGGCGGACGATCGCGACCACGCCGACGGCGACGATCAGCGCGCGCAGCGGTCCGGCGGGCAGCCGGCGGCCGTAGCGAGCGCCGAGGATGCCGCCGCTGACCGAGCCCGCGGCGACCAGCGCCGCGGCGTCCCAGGCGATGTGCGCGACGATCGCGAAGATCACGCCGGCGAGGAGGTTGGTGAGGCCGGCGAGGACGTTCTTGACGGCGTTCAGACGCTGGAGGGACTCCTCGAGGGTGATGCCGAGCAGGGCGAGCAGCAGGATCCCCTGCGCCGCGCCGAAGTAGCCGCCGTAGACGCCCGTCGCAAAAACCGCCACAAGCGTCCCGGCCCCGATCTGCGCGGCCTGGCCGCGGCGCGCGCGAAGCGCCGGGCCGAGGCGCGGCTGGACCACGATCCCGACGAGCGCAAGGCCGATGAAGACCGGCACGATCGACTTGAACGCCGACGCCGGGAGCGTCAGCAGCAGCGTCGCGCCGGTCGCGGCGCCGAGCGTCGAGGCCAGCGCGAGACGGCGCAGGCGCGCCCCCTGATCGCGCAGCTCGGCGCGGTAGCCGATCGCCCCCGCGACCGAGCCAGGCACGAGGCCGATCGTGTTCGAGACGTTCGCCGTCACCGGGGTGTAGCCGAACGCCAAGAGCACCGGAAAGGTGATCAGCGTCCCTGAGCCGACGACCACGTTGATCGCTCCGGCGGCTGCTCCGGCGCCGAGGATGCCAAGCGCCTCGAGCACGCTCACGGCGCCACAGGGTATTCGGTTGCCTGCGCGATAATCGGTGCAGCCGGGGTGACCACGACCGCAGGAGAGCAGCCATGACCGCCAACAGCTTCGACGCACGGACAGAGCTCGAGCTCGCGGGACGGCGCTTTGAGATCTACCGCCTCGGCGCGCTCGCTAAGCGCTTCAACATCGATCGGCTGCCCTTCTCGCTGAAGATCCTGCTCGAGAACCTGCTGCGCACCGAGGGCAACGGCTCGGTCAGCGCCGCCGACATCGAGGCCCTCTGCGGCTGGGAGCCGACTGCGCCGCCGAGCGTCGAGATCGCGTTCTCCCCGGCGCGGGTGCTGCTCCAGGACTTCACCGGCGTTCCGGCCGTCGTCGACCTCGCCGCGATGCGCGACGCGATGGTCGAGATGGGCGGCGACGGCGCGGCGATCACCCCGCTCGTCCCGGCCGAGCTCGTCATCGACCACTCGGTGCAGGTCGACGTGTTCGGCACGCGCGACGCCTTCGCGCGCAACGCGGAGCGCGAGTTCGAGCGCAACGCCGAGCGCTACTCGTTCCTGCGCTGGGGCCAGGGCGCGTTCGACAACTTCGCCGTCGTGCCGCCGGACACGGGCATCGTCCACCAGGTCAACCTCGAGTACCTGGCGCGCGTCGTGTTCGTCGCCGAGCGCGACGGCGGGCTGCCGCAGGCCTACCCCGACACGCTGATCGGCACCGACTCGCACACGACGATGGTCAACGGCCTCGGTGTGCTGGGCTGGGGGGTCGGCGGGATCGAGGCCGAGGCGGCGATGCTCGGCCAGCCGATGTCGATGCTCCTGCCGCAGGTGATCGGCTTTCGCCTGTCGGGCGAGCTGCCCGAGGGGGCGACGGCGACGGACCTCGTCCTGACCGTCACCGAGATGCTCCGCCACAAGGGCGTCGTCGGTCGCTTCGTCGAGTTCTTCGGCGAGGGGCTCGCGCGGCTGCCGATCGCCGACCGCGCGACGATCGGCAACATGTCGCCGGAATTCGGCTCCACAGCCGCGATCTTCCCGATCGACGCAGAGACGCTGCGCTATCTGCGCTTCACCGGCCGGCCGAAGGAGTTGGTCGAGCTGGTCGAGGCCTACGCTCGCGAGCAGGGCCTCTGGCACGACCCATCGAGCCCGGAGCCCCAGTACTCGGACACCCTTGAGCTTGACCTCGGCGCGGTCGAGCCGAGCCTCGCGGGGCCGCGGCGGCCGCAGGACCGCGTGCCGCTTCACTCCTCGCGCGCGCGCTTCCGGGAGGCTCTCGCGACGTTCGTGAGCGACGACGACGGGGCGACGAACAGCGGCGCCGGCGCGGCGGTCGCGACGCGCGAGCTCTGCCACGGCGACGTCGTGATCGCCGCGATCACCAGCTGCACGAACACCTCCAATCCCGCGGTGATGGTCGCCGCGGGACTCCTCGCGCGGGCTGCGGTCGATGCGGGGCTGCAGCGCAAGCCGTGGGTCAAGACGTCGCTCGCGCCGGGGTCGCGCGTCGTCACCGAGTACCTCGAGCGCGCCGGGCTGACCGAGCCGCTCGAGCAGCTCGGCTTCAATCTCGTCGGCTACGGCTGCACGACCTGCATCGGGAACTCGGGCCCGCTTCCGGAGGAGGTCTCGGCGGCGATCGCCGAGGGTGATCTCGCGGTCGCCGCGGTCCTGTCGGGCAACCGCAACTTCGAGGGGCGAATCCAGAGCGAGGTCAAGATGAACTACCTGGCCTCACCGCCGCTGGTGGTCGCCTACGCGCTCGCCGGCACGATGGACATCGACCTCGGCAGCGAACCGCTCGGCCAGAGCTCTGACGGCGAGCCGGTCTACCTGCGCGATCTGTGGCCGAGCAGCGCCGAGATCGCGCGCACCGTCGAGGCCGCGGTGCAGTCGGACATGTTCCGAAAGAGCTATGCGGAGGTCTTCGACGGCGACGCGAACTGGCACTCACTCGACGTGCCCTCGGGCGATCGCTACGACTGGCGCGAGTCGACCTATGTGCGCCGGCCGCCGTTCTTCGATGCGCTTCCCCCCGAGCCGGCCGAGCCGCACGACCTCAGCGGCGCGCGCGCCCTGGCGGTGCTCGGCGACTCCGTCACCACCGACCACATTTCGCCGGCCGGCGCGATCAAGCGCGACAGCCCGGCCGGGCGCTACCTCCTTGACAACGACGTGCAGTTCGCCGACTTCAACTCCTACGGGGCGCGGCGCGGCAACCACGAGGTGATGGTGCGCGGCACCTTCGCCAACATCCGCCTGCGCAACCTGCTCGGGGCCGGGGGGCTGCCGGAGGGCGGATTCACGCGCCACGTTCCCGATGGCGAGGAGATGACGATCTATGACGCCGCCGTGCGCTACGCGCAGGAGGGCGTGCCGCTCGTGGTGCTCGGCGGCAAGGAGTACGGCTCGGGCTCCTCGCGCGACTGGGCGGCGAAGGGGCCGCTGCTGCTCGGCGTGCGCGCCGTGATCGCCGAGGGCTTCGAGCGCATCCACCGCACGAACCTCGTCGGCATGGGGCTCCTGCCGCTTCAGTTCAAGGACGGCGAGAGCGTCTCCTCACTCGGGCTGAGCGGCGAGGAGGAGTACTCGGTCTCGGGCGTCGCCGAGGCGATCGCCGCCGGCCGGCGCCCCGAGACGGCGACGGTCAGCGCCGACGGGCGAAGCTTCGAGGTCGTGGTGCGCATCGACACGCCGATGGAGGTCGCCTACTACCGCCACGGCGGGATCCTCCAGTACGTGCTGCGCCAGCTGCTGGCGGGCCAGGCAGCCTAGTACTTATCAGCCGACTCGAGCAGCGCGCTCATGCTCGCGCTCGCGCTCTCGTTTTCCTGTGACTCCAGCGTCGCCTCGCCCTCGACGTCGCGCGTGACCTCGAGCGGCTCGGCGAAGCGCGAGTGCCCGAAGCGGCTCCAGTAGCGGGCCGTCGCGCGCAGCATCTCGGCGTCGAGGTAGCGGCGCTGCTTGACCTGCGAGGTGTAGGAGCGGATCACGGCGAGCTTGCGGTCCATGAACTCGTCGACCGCCGAGAAGCGGGTCGGATGGAACTCGACGGTGGAGGACGGCGACTGGTAGCAGAACATGCGCGGAACGCGCTGCGCCGCGACCGTCGTCGCGTGATGGACGTTGCGGTGGTCCTCGTTGAGGTCGTGACCCGAGTGCGTGTAGATCGTGTCCGGCTCGAGCTCCTCGATGACGCGCGTGATCTCGCCGATCGTCGCGCCGCCTTCGCCGACGTTTGAATCGGCGAGGTTGACGTGGAAGAGGCGCACACCCATCAGCTCGGCGGCGCGCGAGGCCTCGCGAGCGCGGTCGCCCGGCAGCCCGCCGACCTCGCCGCCGGTCAGGACGAGGATCGAGACCTCGTGGCCCTGGGCGACGTGACCGAGCAGGGTGCCGCCGACGCCGACCTCGACGTCGTCGGGGTGCGCGCCGATCGCGAGCACTGCGGAGCTCGAGGCGGCCTTGCGGCGGGCCGACAGCGCCGCCAGCTCATCGATCTTCTCGATCAGCGTGCGCCGGTCGACCGGCTTGGTCAGGAAGTCGTCGGCGCCGACGCGGATCGCCTCGACGGCGTTGTCGAAGCTTCGGTGCCCGGTCAGGATCAGCGTGGCGACGTGTGGCTGGGCCGCCTTTATCTTCATCACGAGCTCGAGGCCGCTCATCCCGGGCAGCTCGATGTCGGTGATGATCAGGTCCCAATCCTTCTCGCCGGCGGCCGCGATCGCCGACTCCGCGGTCGGCGTCCAGCGCACCAGCGCACGCTCGCGCATGACCTCTGCGGTAACCGCCGCGAAGATCGCGTCGTCCTCCACAAGCAGGATTCGAAGGCGCCGCTCCGTATTCATTGACTTGCCCCCATGTTCGGGCGTACGTCCGGCCAGGGGTGGGGGAAATCCGCAAAAGCAGGTCTATCCTCAGGCAAATGTCCGTCCCGCACGAAGAGATTGCGGCGATCCCTGCCCTGCAGGTCGCCGAAGGCGCTGACATACCTCGGGACGTCGCCGAGCGGGCGCTCGGCGCCATGCACGAGGGCGTGATCGTCTACGACGGTGAGGGTCGGGCGATCCTGGCCAACGCGCGCGCCATCGAGATCCTCGGCATCCCCTTCGCCGAGCTCGTCACCCAGCGCGGACCCGACGACCGCTTCCAGCCGGTGCTCGACGACGGCACGCCGCTTCCTTTCGAGGAGCGCCCGACCGGCGTCGCGCTGCGCACCGGCGAGCGGGCGAGCCGCACGCTCGGCGTCCCGCAGGCCGACGGGCTGATCTGGGTCATGATGAACAGCGAGCCGCTGTTCCGCAACGGCGAGGCGCAGCCCGCCGGGGCGATCACCGTCTACACCGACGTCACCGCCGCGAAGCTCGCCGCTCAGGAGCTCGCGCGAACCGAGGAGCTGAAGAGCGCGATCATGTCGGCGAGCCTCGACGCGATCCTTACGCTGACGCGCGAGGGCGAGATCGTCGACCTCAACGAAGCTGCGGTCGAGCTGTACCGGATGAAGCCGGAGGACGCGGTCGGCACTCACGTCACGGAGCTCCTGCCGGCGCGCGACAGCCAGGTCTGGGTGGAACTGCTCGAGCGTCTGCGCAGCGACCCCGCGCACCTTCATGGGCGGCGGATCGAGGGGACCGGGAAGCGCAGCGACGGCAGCGAGTTCCCGTTCGAGGCGTCGATCGACTCGCTCCATGCCGGCGGCCAGCAGTTCTTCGTCACGTTCGTGCACGACATGACCGAGCGCAAGGCCGCGGAGCGGCGGCTGGCAGACGCTCGCGACGCAGCGCTGCGCGCTTCGGTGGTCAAGTCCGAGTTCTTGGCGACGATGAGTCACGAGATTCGCACCCCTATGAATGGAGTCATCGGCAGTCTCGACCTGATGCTTGACTCCGAAATGACCGTGGAGCTGGCGGATCTCGCGCAGATTGCGCGAACGGCGGCGACCGATCTGCTGGGGATCATCGACGACATCCTCGACCTGTCGCGGATCGAGGCCGACAAGGTCGAGCGGCGGACCCAGGATTTCGACCTCGTGGCGCTGGTCGAGGGGGTCACCGACATCGTCGCCGTGTCAGCCCGCCAGAAGGGCGTGTCGCTTGACAGCTACGTCGACCCGGCGCTGCAGGGAACGTTGCGCGGCGACCCGCGGCTGCTGCGCCAGGTGCTCGTCAACCTCGTCGGCAACGCGGTCAAGTTCACCGAACAGGGCGCGATCGTCGTGCGCGCGGAGCGCGAGTCGGCCGCGGGCGCGCAGGCCACGGTGGCCTTCACGGTGCGCGACACGGGCGACGGAATACCACCGGAGGCCGTCGCGACGCTGTTCGATCCCTTCACCCAGGTCGACGGGACCAGCACCCGTGAGCATGGCGGGAGCGGCCTCGGTCTGGCGATCTCCTCGCGGCTGGTGCGGCTGATGGGCGGCAAGCTGGCGGTCGAGAGCGAGCCCGGCAGCGGCTCGACGTTCTCATTCACGCTGCCATTCGCCGTGGCCGAGCCCGCGGCGGAGGTTGTTCGCCCCGCTCCGGCGCCGCTCGGACGGCCGCTTCGCGTGCTCGTCGTCGACCGCTCGGACACCGCCGCCGAGACGCTCGATCGCTACCTGCGCGCCTGGGGCATGGTCGCCTCGCGCGTCGTCGACTTCGATTCGGCCCTCGAGCGCTACGGCAGCGCCGCGGCGAGTGAGACATATGACGTGGCGATCGTCGCCACCTCGGCGCCCGGCGAGGAGGAGCGCGAACTGGCGGCGCGGCTGCGCGAGCGCGCCGGAGAACAGGGGATTTTCCTGGTGGCGCTGCTCGAATTGGGCGAGAGCTTCGCCGATCCGCCTGGCGCGGCTGATAGCTTCGATGCGGTGGTTGGCAAGCCGATCAAGCAGTCGCGGCTCTACGACGCGCTGGCGGGGATCCAGGCCGAGCGCTCGCCGCTTGAGCAGTCCGGCGAAGGCGAGGTCGCGAGCGAGCTCGCCGGGCTGCACGTCCTGATCGCCGAGGACAGCCCGGTCAACAAGGAGGTCCTGATGCGCCAGGTGCAGCGCCTCGGGATCGTCGCCGACGCAGTCGAGAACGGCCAGGAGGTGCTCGACGCGCTGGGCGAGCGGGCTTACGACGCCGTCCTGATGGACTGCCAGATGCCGGTCATGGACGGCTACACCGCGACGCGCGAGATTCGCGCGCGCGAGGAGCGCGAGGGCGGCGCCGCCCACATGCCCATCGTCGCCGTCACGGCGAACGCGATGCGCGAGGACTTCGAGCGCTGCCGCGAATGCGGGATGGACGACTTCGTGGCCAAGCCGGTCACGCTCGCGGCGCTCTCAAACGCGATCGAGCGAGCCGTCAGCGCGAGCCGGTCCGCCGCAGCCGGTGGCGGCGCAGGCGGCGGCGAGCCCGCTCCCGATGAGGGACCGTCGGGCGGCGTCGACCGCGAGGCGCTCGCGTCGCTTCAGGAGGATCTCGGCGGAGCCGACGCGCTGCTTCGGATCGTCCGGCTGTTCCTCGAGCAGCTCGACCCCCAGGCGGATCAGATCGAGGGCGCCGCCAAGGGCGCCGAGCACGAGACGCTCGCGCGGATGGCTCACCGGATGCGCTCGAGCGCGGCGACGCTCGGTGCGACGGCGCTCGCGAACACGCTGACGGAGCTCGAGACCGCGGCGCTTGAGGGCGACGCGGCTGCCTGCGACCAGCTCGCGGCGACCTTCGCAGCCGATGTCGTGACGACGCGTGCAACGTTCGAGTCGGTGCTCGAAGAGCTCGACTCGCTGGTCGCGCCTGACAGCTAGTCGCCGCCCCTCAGGCGGCTGCTAACAGGACGAGGACGACGCCGCGCATTCGGTCTCGCGCGAGACGTACCATTGCGCCGAGACCGGGTCGAGGAAGTACGGCGGCTCCTCGTTCTGAAGTCGGTCGTCGTAGTTGTAGCTCTTGACGTAGCCGCTAGCGACGTTTCCGTTGTCCTGGGTGCCGACAGTGCCGCGGTAGAGCTGCGCAATCGCGCCGTACACGGTCAGCGTGCCGAGCGGGGATCCGCAATCGTAGTTGTCGACGATGAAGGAGTGGCTGACTGCAAGGATCGCTGCGTAGATCGTCGGGTTGGTGAGCGAGCCGCTGTCGTTGGTGACGTCCTGGGCGCCCCGGGCGCCGCTCGAGCAGTTACCGCTGCTGCTCTGGCGCGTGCCGTCGACGGGGTGGTAGATGCGCACGAAGTAGTCGGCGATCAGGCCGAGCAGGGCGTTGGTGGTTGGAGCGCCGCTGCAGGTCGTCGTTGTGGTCGTGCAAATGTTGCCGTCGATGATGATGTCGTTGTCGGTGGCGATGGTCAGCGACTGGGTGTAGGTGCCGCTCACGTAGGCGTTCCCGCAGTTTCCATCGTTGGTGTAGCTCGGATTGAACGGCGTGTAGCTCACACCGCAGCCGGCGCTGCTCACGGTCGAAACATAGATCACACCGTTGCTCGGGAAAGGTACGTTCGTGCCGGTCGGGTGGTTAGTGGCGTTGGTCGTGCCAGGGCTGGTCACCGACATCGTGTTATTGGTCAGCACGATCGTCGTCGCACCGGTGTAGACGTAGCCGCCTGACTGGGCCACACTGAGGAGTGACGTGTTCGTCGACGGCGGCGTGATCGATGTGGCCGCGGTGTTGACCTTGCCAGTAGCCGTGTTGAAGGTTGGCGTGCCCGAGCAGCCATCTTGGTACCAGCCATTGGGGGCGCCTGTAGCCGCGGCCGCTTCGATCGCGTCCCCAGCGCCAGGGCGCCCGAACACCGGATTTCCGCAGATCGCGAGGGTGTCCTCGGTGTGGAGCGGGCCGTTGATCGTGTCGCCGTTGATGAAGTCGATCGAGCCGTAGGGAGCGCTGTTGCCGCCACATTGGCTGCCACGGTTGGGGTAGTGGACTTCGCAGCTGGCGGGGTCGCCGGTCACCGATGGGTCGAGCGTCTCGTAGTCGGTGTAGTAGACGTAGTTGAGGAAGCTCGGCGGCTTGTACTGGGCGACGATCGTGCGCGAGACGTTGCCGGAGGTGCCTACCGACTGGATGCGAAAGCTGCCTGACGCGGAGCCCGCGCCGGAGGAGCCCTCGATCATCGTGGCCAGGGCGTTGCTTGAGTCGCATTTGGGGTCGCTCGCGGGCGCCGTGCTCGCCGGGAGCGGCGTCACGTAATAGCTCTCCGAACCGCCGCCCTGATCGGTTGAGCCGGGGACGGTGATCGGGCTTGAGGCGGTGCCGAGCGGTGTGCACGTCTGCCAGTAGTTCTCGTTCTGGTTCAGCTGGTAGTTGTAGGCTTGGATGCCCGCCTGCGCTCCGGCGTAGGCGCGCTTCTGGTCGAGGTCGTTACGCGAGAGGTGGGTGTCGCTCAGCACGGCGAGATACGCGCCGCTGAGGATCAGCGTCGTGATCACGAGGACGAACAGCGCGAGCAGCATCGTGAAGCCGCGCTCGTCGCGCAGGCGCCGGCGGAGGGTCGCTCGGATCTTTGTGCAAATCGTCATGTGCAGGGAGCGTTGGTCGCGGCTGTCGCAGCCGAGGCGGGCGTCAGGCGCAGCACCACGGTGTTGCTGAGGTCCGTGGCGCGGAAGGTCGCGGTGTTGTTATCGGACGGCAGGGCCGAGAAGCTGATCACCACTTCGGAAACCGCCGCGCCGGAGGTGAGCGTCCCGTTGCCCGTGTTCTCGTTGACGCTGATCGTCCCCGCGCCGATCGTCGAGCCGGTCGGGTAGCCGAAGTACTGGAAGACAGGGGTAGTGCCGGTCTGCGCGACGTGCTGGAGCAGGACGAAGCTGCTAGTGGGGCTCGAGGCGAACGTCCACGGCGTCGGGTTGGTTGGGCTCGGCGCCGATCCGCCTGTGTTCAGATAGGTGTACATCACGAGCTGGCCGCCGGTCAGGGCGACCTCGTAGAGATTCGGAGCGATCAGCGCCGCGTCCGAGAGCGAGCTGACGAAGAAGATGTGGGTGGCGTCGCTTGGCGTCGCAAGGCTCGTCGTCTCGCCGCTTGCGTAGATCGGCGGAACGTCGCTTGCGACACAGGAGGAGTTGAGCGCCTGAACGATCTTCTCCATCGCTATGCGGCCCTCCTGATTGGCGTCGACGCGGTCGGTGAGGTTGGAGTTGAAGTGGACCGAGACGATCACGATCGCCGCCATCGCCCCGCTGACGATCGTGCCCGCGACCATTGCCACGAGCAGCTCCATCAGCGTGAAGCCGCGCTCGCCGCGCAGGCGTCGCGCGGCGCGTTGGACGCACGGGTGGCGTCGGAAGAACGCGGCGAGGGTCAACACGTTCCCGAGGCGCGGCCGGACGCGCCGTCGTAGAGGTTGATCGTGACGACCTTGCCCGAGGTGAAGCTGGTGTTGGCGATCGGCGAGGCAACGGTGCCGGCGGTGTTCTTGTAGGTGCCGTTGTCGGCGCAGACGAGCAGGTTCCCGTAGATCTCGCCGGGGAACTGAAGCGCACCCTGGGCTGCGGTCTCGTTGGTGACGGTGGGTGGGTAGTCGACGTTGGAGCCGCAGCCGGTGTTGTCATCGGTGACCGACACGGTCGGCGCGATCGTCTCGAGCGCGGGCGAGCCGGGGACGTTGAACGCATCGACGGAGACGATCCTGCTGGCTGTCGTGGCCGTCAGGACGAGCGTGTGCGTCGTGTTGGTGAGGCCGGTGATGCTGTAGAGGGCCTGCTGGTAGGTGGTGCCCGAGCCGTTAAACGACGTCGGAAAGTTGCCCTTGCTCGTACCGTCGACCGTCACGGCCGCGGTGCCGTAGGTCGAGCTCGTTCCCTTCGTGCCTATCCAAGTAATGCCGGTACCCGTGAAGGTGACGGTGACGGTGCTGTTCTTCGTGGAGGTGGTGCTTTCGGTGCCGTTATAGGCATTGGAGCCGCCGGTGGTATGGGTCCAGCCCGTGCTGTAGACGACTTGGCTGCTCGCGGGATCGTCGTAGGTGTTGCCGTAGACGTCCACGATCAGCGCCGGCTCCGGGATCGTGATCGTGTTGACCTGGCCGGCGGTCAACGTGAAGCCGGGATCGTTGGTCCGCCCCGGGTCGTCGGCGGTGCAGCCGCCCGCGTAGGCGTCGTAGTCGTTGCTCGCGGGGGTCGCGGCGTAGGGGTAGAGGTTGGTCGACGTGCTGATGCTCGAGGCGTAGGTGTTCGAACCCTTGGTGCTGTCGGTGCCGTACGTCTTTGTGGTCGGACTCGTCCCGGTGGTGTCGAAGAGCTCGAAGGTGTCCGACTCATTGGTCACCGGTGTGCCGGTCCAGTTCGTAGAGAAGGCCGCCTGGATCGAGGCGGCCTGGCCGATCTGAAGTGAGGTGTGCGTGGTCGCCGCGGCCGTGACGCTGACCGTCTGGTTTGCCGGCGCGTTGCCGTTCGACATGATCCAAGTGCCGGACGGGACCGTGTAGCTGACGGTGTAGGAGCCGGTCGCCAGCCCGGTCCAGACGACGCAGCCTGAGCTGTCGGTCGTGACCGGGGAGACAGCCGTCGGTCCGCTCAGGCTGACCAAGGTGCCGGCGAGGCCCGCCCCCGTCGGATCGGTGACGCCGACCACCAGCGCGCCGCCCTCGGCGGGTGTGATCAGGCCGTGCACGACGACCGGGTTGCGTCCGCCGTTCGCGAAGTTCTGCCCCCAGGTGACGGTCGAGGTCGTCTGGACCTCGTCGGCGCCGTTGCTGCCGGTACAGGCCGAACTCCCGGTCGACCCTGAGATGAAAACCGCCGCCGAGACCACCTTGAAGGTCGTGCCATCGATCGTTGTGGTCGGAGGGTTGGAGGCAGTGTTGCCCGTGCCGGTTCCTGTGGAGGCGAGCTGGGTGATCGTCAGTCCCCGCAGACGCGCCTGGTCCTGCTGGGCGAGCGTGGCCGCCTGCTCCTCGTTGCGCTGGGTCTCAGAGAGCTTGCCGACGTCCGCGAAGCCGCCCAGGCTTGCCGTCGCGATCAGCGCGACCATCAATGCGGCGACGAGAACCTCGATCAGCGTGTCGCCCCGCTCCGCGCGCAGGCATGCGAGGACGCGCCCACGCAGGGACGCGCCGCGACTCGCCCAGGTCCGCTCGAGTGACATCTCCACGGGGGTTTTCGGCGCAAACGGGCATTTCGTTGAGTCCCCTTGGCGAGGTCGTGGACAAATCGGGGAGCGCGGCTGGACGCTGGCGAAGCCGCCAGAATGCCCGGAGTGCTCCTTCTGTTCGACATCGATGGGACGCTGCTGCTGCGCGCGAGCCGCGAGCACGCCGAGGCTCTGCGAGGCGCTCTGGCCGCCGTCTACGGGGCGCACGAGTTCGGCCGGGTGCCGGCCGCCGGGCGCACGGATACCGCGATCGCGCGCGATCTGGCCGCGCTTTCGGGCGTTTCGGTGCAGCAATTCGACGCTGGCCTTGCGGAGTTCGTCCTCGCCTGCGCCGAGTTCTATGCGCAGTGCTGCCCGGCGTCACTGCAAGACCGCGTCGCACCGGGGATGCTTGAGCTGCTCGAGGAGCTCGACGAGCGCCCCGGCGTCTCCTGCTCGCTTGTCACCGGCAACTACGAGGTCGTTGCGCGCCTGAAGCTCGAGCGCGCCGGCCTTGGGCGCTTCTTTGCAGACGGCCAGGGCGGGTTCGGCTCAGATGCCGAGTCGCGCGATCTCCTCCCGGCGATCGCTCGCGAACGCGCGGGGTCCTGGCCGCGCGAGCGAACCCTCCTGGTCGGCGACACGCCGCTCGACGTCGCCTGCGCGCGCGCGGACGGGATCCGCGTGCTGGCGGTTGCGACCGGGAGCTACGAGGCCGCCGAGCTCGCCGCGGCCGACGCGGTGTTCGCCGACGGATTCGAACTCGGGCGGGCGCTCCTTGAGGAGGAGCTCGTCGCTGCCGCCAACTAGCGGACGAGGCGCTTGTAGGTGATGCGCTTGGGGCGGTCGGCCTCGGCGCCGAGCAGCGCGCGGCGGTGCTCTTCGTAGGCCTCGAAGTTGCCCTCGAACCAGCTGACCTGGCTGTCTCCCTCGAAGGCGAGGACATGCGTCGCGATGCGGTCGAGGAACCAGCGGTCGTGGGAGATCACGACCGCGCAGCCGGCGAAGGACAGCAGTGCCTCCTCGAGGGCGCGCAGGGTGTCGACGTCGAGGTCGTTGGTCGGCTCGTCGAGCAGCAGCAGGTTGCCGCCGCCGCGCAGGAGCTTCGCGAGGTGGAGGCGGTTTCGCTCCCCGCCCGAAAGCTTTGCGACCTGCTTCTGCTGGTCTGACCCGCGGAAGTTGAACGACGCCGTGTACTGACGCGAGTTGACCCAGCGCTCGCCGACCTTGATCTGGTCGGCGCCGCCCGAGATCTCCTCCCAGACCGACTTCGCGTCGTCGAGTGAGTCACGCGACTGATCGACGTAGGCGAGCTCGACGGTGTCGCCGATCCGAAGCGTTCCCGAGTTCGGCTGCTCCTGGCCGGTGATCATGCGAAACAGGGTCGTCTTGCCGGCGCCGTTTGGGCCGATTACGCCGACGATCCCGCCGCGCGGCAACGAGAAGGAGAGGTCCTCGATCAGCAGGCGATCGCCAAAGCCCTTGCGCACGCCGTCGGCCTCGATGACCACGTCGCCGAGGCGCTGCCCGGCCGGGATGTGGATCTGGACCTGATCGAGTGAGACCTCCGCCTCCTGCGCGAGCAGCCGGTCGTAGTTGGCGAGGCGGGCCTTGGACTTGTTGCGGCGGCCCTTGGGGTTGGTGCGCACCCACTCGAGCTCGGCGGCGATCGTGCGCTGGCGCGCGACCTCCTGCTTCTCGGCCTGTGCGAGACGCTCCTGCTTCTGCTCGAGCCAGCCGGAGTAGTTGCCGCGGTAGGGGATGCCGCGGCCACGGTCGAGCTCGAGGATCCAGCCGGCGACGTTGTCGAGGAAGTAGCGATCGTGGGTCACGGCGACGATCGTGCCCTTGTACTCCGCAAGGTGGCGCTCGAGCCACTCCACCGACTCGGCGTCGAGGTGGTTGGTCGGCTCGTCGAGGAGCAGGAGGTCGGGCTGGCTGAGAAGCAGGCGGCAGAGCGCCACGCGACGGCGCTCGCCGCCCGAGAGCGGGCCGATCTCGGCATCCGCCGGCGGGCAGCGCAGCGCATCCATTGCGTGTTCGATCATTCCGTCGAGGTTCCAGGCGTCGGCCGCGTCGAGCTGGTCCTGTAGGCGCGCAAACTCGTTGGCGGTCTCATCGGAGTAGTTGGCGGCGAGCTCGTTGAAGCGGTCGACGAGGGCCTTGAGGTGGCCGACGCCGTCGAGGACGTTCTCGCGCACGTTCTTTGTCTCGTCGAGCGCCGGCTCCTGCTCGAGCATCCCGACCGAGGCGCCGGGCTGAAGCTGTGCGTCGCCGCGAAACTCGCTGTCGCGCCCGGCCATGATCGCCAGCAGCGAGGACTTGCCGGCGCCGTTGTAGCCGAGCACGCCGATCTTCGCCCCGGGCAGAAATGCGAGCGAGATGTCCTTCAGGACCTCGCGATCGGGGGGGTATACCTTCGAGAGCTTGTATGTCTGAAAGATCGGCTCGCCCGCCATCCGGCCTTGCAGGATATGGGGTTGGTGTCCGCTAACGTGAAGCGCTGTATGGCCACGATCTTCGATCTCGAGCAGGCGATGGCGCTTCTGGAGCTGGAGGCGCCGTTCGGGGTCCGCGACGTCCAGCTCGCCCGCCGGCGCATGGCGAAGCGCTGGCATCCGGACATCGCACCGCCCGGGAAGCAGTACGAGCACCAGCGCCACCTGCAGGCGATCAACGACATGGCCGACGAGCTCGAGCGCCTCGCCGAAGGCTCGCGCGGCGGAAAGGTCTCGCGCAACGCGGCCCGCGCCTCGGCCGATGCGGTGCGAAAGGCGCGCGAGGAGGAGGGGCGGCGCGCCTATGAGGCCGAGCAGCGCGCGCGCGCCGCGTCCGCTGACCGCCAGCGCCACGACCCGTTCGGCAGCCGCGTCCCCGACCACTCGGTGGTGCACCGTTACGCGCGCTGCCTGAGCTATCCGGAGTGGGGCGTCGGCAGCGTGACCGGCATCTACTTCACCGGCGAAGGCGACGACGTCCGCCAGTGGGCGCGGGTGCTCTTCAGCGAAGGCATCCGCACGGTTCCGGCGGGCAGCCTCAGCTTCGTCGACTTCTCAACGCCCGATCCCGCCGCCGACCGCGTCGAGCGTTTCATGACCGCGGCGCAGCACGCCCTCGCCGAGGGCGACTACGCGCTCGCCGCGCAACGGCTGGTCTACGCCCGCGACGCAGAGCCGACGAGCGTGCCCGTCCTTCGCATGCTGACGCTCGCCTTCTGGCAGGCCGAAAACCTCGAGGCCGCCGCGCGGGCTGTCCGCGACTGGGCGCGCGTCGACCCGGACCGGCCCGCGGCGCACCGCTTCGCGGCGCGGATCTATGAGGACATGGGCGCGATCGATCTGGCGGCCGAGGCCGCCGAGCGCGCGGTTGGGCGGGCTCCCCGCGATGGCGGCGAGTGGGCGCGCCTGGGGCGGCTGCGGCTGCGCCTGATGGATCGCTCCGGAGCGATCGATGCGCTTCGTCGCGCGGTTTCGCTCGAGCCGAGTGTCGAGGCGTTCCTCGATCTGGCGCTCGCGCTGCAGCTCGCCGGCGACCTCGGCGGCGAGGTGTGGGCCTGCGAGCAGGCCGTCGAGCTCGACGGCGACTCACACCACGCGTGGGTGCGACTCGCGCACGCGCTGGCCCGCACCGATCGGATCGGCGAATGCGTGGCGGCCTGCGAGCGGGCGCTCGAGCTCGGCGACGACGCCGAGGTCGCCGATCTGCTCGAACGCGTGAGGGCCCTTGAGCGCCGAGTCTTGCCGGCCGCCTAAGATCGAGTCTGCATGTCCTTCATCAGCCCCGTCCACATCGCCTTCTTCGCCGCGATTGCGCTTCTCGCGCTCGGGCCCAAGCGCTTTCCAGAGTTCACAAAGACGCTCGGTCACACGCTGCGCGAGTTCCGCGAGGTCATGAGCGGGGCGACCGCCGCGGCGCCGGTTGACCGCGGTGACGCCGCTCAGCCTGCTGTAGCCGCGGCGCCGGTGCCGGCGCCCCCGCCGGCTTCTGCGGACTAGGCGAAGCCCTCGAGTTAGGCCAGGGACTCGCGCCCGCGGTTATCGCGCGCCTGGGAGCGAGCGATCGTGATCAGCCAGTAGCCACCCGCGAGATTCAGCGCGGCAATCGCGAGGAAGAAGGCCGCCCATGCGTACGCGCTGTAGGCGAGGCAGATGACGCCCGGGGCGGCCGCGACGCCTGCCCCGGCAATGCGCGCCACCCCGAAGACGCGGGCGTGGCGGTACTCCCATGGCGCGATCAGGCGTCGCATGCCGGATCGCGGCGGATCTGCCCACCACGCGCGCAGACCTCTGCGAGTCGAGCCGTCCTTGGTTGCGTTCATGGCGAAGATGCCTCCTGTGAGTTTTTCGGCCCCGGTGAAAGTGATATCATTTTGCTATCTAGTTTGTCAATAGGGGGCGTTTTCGACCGGCGTTTGGCGCCTGTCGGCACGACGATGACGAGTGGCGCAAACCGTCTTCGGTCGGTCGGCGTCTGGCGATACCTTTCGAGCCATGCGCCTGGTCGTCGCCCGCTGTGAGGTGTCCTACTCAGGCCGCCTGTCGACGGTGCTGCCGATGGCGGTTCGCCTTCTGATGCTCAAGTCCGACGGCTCGATCATGGTCCACTCCGACGCCGGCGGCTACAAGCCCCAGAACTGGATGACGCCGCCGACAACCGTCGAGATCGATGGCGACCCGCCGGCGTGGATCGAGGTGCGCAAGCGCGGCGGAGAGGAGCGCCTTCGAATCGACATCGAGGAGGTGCTGCTCGACCAGACCCACGAGATGGGCGAGGCTGCGGCGCTCGAGAAGGACGGCGTCGAGCGAGACCTCCAGGAGCTTCTCGCGGCGGCGCCGCAAAGCTGCGGTGAGGGCTTCCGCCTCGTGCGCCGGGAGTGGCCGACCGACATCGGCCCGGTCGATTTGATGTGCCGTGACGAAAGCGACGGCTGGGTGGCGGTCGAGATCAAGCGGATCGGCACGATCGAGGCCGTCGAGCAGCTCGCGCGCTACCTCGAGCGGATCCGGCTCGATCCGGCGATGGGCGAGTGCCGAGGCGTGCTCGCGGCCCAGCAGATCAAGCCCCAGGCGAGCGTCCTCGCGGCCGCGCGCGGGATCGTCTGCGTGCAGGTCGACCTCGAGGTCCTGCGCGGCGAGCGCGAGCCCGAGCTGACGCTGTTCGCCTAAGGCGCGCCGCGCGCGACTAGCGCTCGCCCGGCGTCTTCGCCGGGTACTGCGAGGGCGCTACGGCGAGGTCGAGCGCCGTCTGGACGATGCGCTGCTGTTCGAGTGCGTGGGCGGCCGGATAGCCCTCGCCAGGGCTCGCGCGCTCCGGCCGTCCGACGTAGCCGAAGTCGAGCTCGGCGGGAATGATCTGCAACAGGCGCGGGCTCATGAACGCGCGCGACCCCATGTTGCGCGGCTCCTCCTGCACCCACAGAAGCTCCGTCAGGCTGGGATAGCGCGCCATCGTCTCGAGCAGCTCGTTCTCAGGGAATGGGTAGAGCAGCTCGACGCGCGCGATCGCGACGTCCTCGCGCGCCGCGCGGTCCGGGTGTCCCGCGAGGTCGTAGTAGATCTTGCCTGTGCACAGGATCAGGCGGGTGACCTTGGCGTCGTCTGCCTGGGGGTCGGGAACGACCGGTTCGAAGCGCCCCTCGCTGAGGTCCGCCAGCGAGCTCGTGGCCTGCGGCAGGCGCAGCAGCGACTTCGGGGTCATCACGACGAGTGGGCGCTGTTTGACGATCTTGGCCTGGCGGCGCAGGAGGTGGAAGTACTGCGCCGGCGTGGTCGGGTTCGCCACGCGCAGGTTGCCCTCGGCGGCCAGCGACAGGAACCGCTCCAGCCGCGCGGAGGAGTGCTCGGGGCCCGATCCTTCGTAGCCGTGCGGCAGCAGCAGCGTGAGGCGCGACGTCTGCCCCCACTTGGCGAGCCCGGAGACGATGAACTGGTCAACGATCACCTGGGCGGCGTTGACGAAGTCGCCGAACTGCGCCTCCCAGAGCACGAGCGTCTCCGGCGACTCCTGGCTGTAGCCGTACTCGAAGCCGAGGCAGCCGACCTCCGAGAGGGGGCTGTTGTGGAGCTCGAACGGGGCACTCGACGTCGGCAGGTTCGCGATCGGGCAAACGGTCTGGCCGTTCGAGGCGTCGTGGAACACGAGATGGCGCTGGCTGAAGGTGCCGCGCTCGGTGTCCTGTCCGGTCAGACGGATCGGCGTGCCCTCGGCGAGCAGTGAGCCGTAGGCCAGCGACTCGGCGTGCGCCCAGTCGATCTGCCCGTCGAGCGCATCGTGGCGGCGCTGGATCTGGCGCACGAGCTTGGGGTGGATGGTGAACCCCTCGGGGACGCGGACGAGGTTCTCGTTGATCTCGCGAAGCAGGCCGGCATCGACGTTGGTTTCGACCTCGGGCGAGGCGGTTCGGTCGAGGCGGTACTCCTCGGTGTGTGGCTCCTCGCCGCCGCTCTCGCGAAGCTGCGCGATCTGCCCCTGGAGCGCCTGGTGGCGTTGCGTGAGCTCGTCCCAGGCGTCCTGGCGCGCCTTGTCGACCTCATGCGGGGCGATCGCCTTGCGGCTGATCAGCTCGTCCGCCCAGAGCTCCCAGACGCGCTTCTTGCCGCGGACGATCTCGTACATCTCGGGCTGGGTGTAGGCCGGCTCGTCAGACTCGTTGTGGCCGAAGCGGCGGTAGCCGATGAGGTCGATCAGCACGTCGTGGCCGAACTCGGCGCGGAAGGCGAAGGCGAGTCGGACCGCCGAGATGCAGGACTCCACGTCATCGGCGTTGACGTGGATGATCGGGATGTCGAACCCCTTCGCCATGTCCGATGCCCAGTGCGTCGAGCGGGCGTCGTCGGGGTCGGTCGTGAAGCCGGTCTGGTTGTTGGTGATCAGGTGCAGCGTGCCGCCGACGGTGTAGCCGTCGAGCGTCTGGAGGTTGAGCGTCTCGGCGACCACGCCCTGGCCCGGGAACGCGGCGTCGCCGTGGATCATGATCGGCACCGCGCCCGTGGTGTTCAGCTCGAGGCGATCGCCGTCGAACGTCGCCTGAGCGGCGCGCGTCGCTCCCATCACGACCGGGCAGACATATTCGAGGTGGGAGGGATTTGACTCGAGGTTGATCTGGATCGATCCGCCGTCATCGAGCCGGTAGCTGCCCTGCGCGCCGTGGTGGTACTTGACGTCGCCTGTCCCGCCCTGGGGGATCGTCGTAACAGCTTCCAGCGTCGAGGCGCCCTCGAACTCGGCGAAGATCGTCTCGTAGGGCCGGCCGAGATTGTGGGCGAGGACGTTGAGCCGCCCGCGGTGGGCCATGCCGATGACGACCTCGTGCGCGCCCCCGCCGGCGGAGAGGCGGATCATCTCATCGAGCATCGGCACGGTCATGTCGACGCCCTCGATCGAGAACTGGTGCTGGCCGAGGTAGGTGCGGTGCATGAACCGCTCGAGCGCGTCGACCTCGATCAGGCGGACCAGGAGCGCACGCTGGTCCTCCACCGAGAGCGGTTGGCGGAAAGTGCCGCTCTCGATCTTCTCGCGAAGCCAGCGGCGCTGCTGATGGCTCGCCATGTGCTCGATCTGGTAGGCGATCGTCCCGCAGTAGACCTCGTGCAGCTGCGGGAAGGCCTCGGCGAGCGTCTCGCCGGGGACAAAGATGTGAAGCAGCTTCGAGGGGATCTGCGCCATCAGCACGGTCGTCAGCCCGATCGCCTGCGGGTCGAGCGCGGGGTCGCCCTGCGGCGGCGTTCCGAGCGGATCGAGCGAGGCTGCGAGGTGGCCGTGCGTGCGAAGCGAGCGAACGAGCGCATTGGCTGTCGCGGCCGCCTGGAGGAGCTCCTCCGAGGGCTGCGCCTGTGGTGCCGCGGGCGCAGCCTGCGCCTGAGACTCCGGGCGCTCGGGGAGCGCGGCGAGTCCGACGCCGAGCGCCGCGAAGACGCCCTCATAGAAGCCGTCGGCGCCCCCCAGGAGCTCGTCGATGCGGGCGAGGAACTGACCCGACTGCGCGCCCTGGATGACGCGGTGGTCATAGGTCGAGGTGAGCGTCATGACCTTCTCGACGTCGGACTGCTGGGCGAGACGGCCGAGGCCCACCGGATAGGCGATCGAACCGGTCGCGACGATCGTGCCCTGGCCGGGCATCAGGCGCGGGACCGATGCGACGGTGCCGATCCCGCCGGGGTTTGTGAGCGTGATGTTCGCGCCGGCGAGGTCGTCGGCGACAAGCGTGTTCGTGCGCGCCTTCTCCACGAGCGCGTCGTAGGCGGCGAGGAACTCGTCGAAGGAGAGGTTTGCGGCATCACGGATCACCGGGACCATCAGCGTCCGCGCCCCGTCCTTCTTGGCGACGTCCACTGCGAGGCCGAGGTTGATCGGGCCGTCATGGATGCGGTGGGGCTTGCCGTCGATCTCCTCGTAGTGATCGGCCATCACGCCGAGCTCGGCGGCGGCGCGGGCGATCGCGAAGGCGATCAGGTGGGTGAAGGAGACTCGCGCGCCGGCCTTCTTGAGCTCGCTTCGGCGCGCATCCAGCGCGCTGACGACGATCGTTCGAAAGCTCGTCGCGATGGGGATCTCGCGGCTCTGCTCCATGTAGCGGGCCAGCATTCCGGCCCCTCCGCGCAGCTCGCTCGCGGTGCCCGTGGCGGCTGGGCTCTCGGCGGCGGCGAGCACGTCGGCCTGGATGATTCGCCCCGCCGGGCCGCTGCCGCTGAGCTTGCCGAGATCGACGTCAAGCGCCTGCGCGGTACGGCGTGCCACCGGCGATGCCTTTGCGGCGCCGTCGGGTTGAGGCTCGGCCGCGGGGGCGGCGTCCGCGGGGGCGGCGTCCGCGGGCGCCTGCGGCTCAGCGGGTGTCGTTGAAGCCGCCGGCGCAGAGGCCGACACCATGCGGCCGATGACCTGACCGACGGTCACGGTGTCGCCAGAGCCGGCGAGCAGCTCGGTGATCGTGCCCGATGCGGGCGCGGGGAGCTCGACGTCGACCTTGTCGGTGGAGATCTCGACGACGGTGTCGCCGGCCGCGACGACGTCGCCGACCTTGACCGTCCAATCGAGGATCGTTCCCTCGGACACCGACTCGCCCGCAGCCGGGGTGACGATGTCGACGACGGCGGCCTCGCCGAGCGCAGCGGGGTCAGAGCCGTTCGAGGCTGCGGCCGGTTCCGCCTCCACCGCGGCGGTCTCCGGGGCATCGCCATTCGGCGCGATCTCCGCGAGCAGCGCGCCGACGTCAACTGTGTCGCCCGCCGCGGCGTGGATCTTCACGAGCGTTCCGGCAACTCCGGCCGGAACCTCCGCATCCACTTTGTCAGTCGAGATCTCGACGAGCGTCTCGTCGGCGGACACGTGATCGCCCTCGGACTTGTGCCATTCGAGGATCGTCCCTTCCGTCACCGAGTC
>DATAWT010000053.1:0-39017 GCA_036267075.1 Solirubrobacteraceae bacterium | reverse complement strand
CGATCTCCTCGCGCTTGGTGCCACGCAGCAGGCAGCCGACGTTGTCGCCCGCCTGTCCTTGGTCGAGGATCTTGCGGAACATCTCGACGCCCGTCACCACTGTCGAGGTGCTGTCGTGAACGCCGACGATTTCCACCGTGTCGCCGGTGTGGACAATGCCCTGCTCGACACGTCCGGTGGCCACAGTGCCACGGCCGGTGATCGAGAAGACGTCCTCGACGGGCATCAGGAACGGCTTGTCGAGGTCGCGCTCGGGCTCCGGGATGTAGGAGTCAAGCGCCGCCGCGAGCTCGAGGATCTTCTCGCGAGCGCCCTCGTCGCCCTCGAGCGCCTTGAGCGCCGAGCCCGTGATGAAGGGGATGTCGTCGCCCGGGAACTCGTACATGGAGAGCAGCTCGCGGACCTCGACCTCGACGAGCTCGAGGAGCTCCTCGTCGTCGACCATGTCGGCCTTGTTGAGGAACACGACGATGTAGGGGACGCCGACCTGGCGGGCGAGCAGGATGTGCTCGCGCGTCTGGGGCATCGGGCCGTCGGCCGCCGAGACCACGAGGATCGCGCCGTCCATCTGCGCGGCGCCGGTGATCATGTTCTTCACGTAGTCGGCGTGCCCGGGGCAGTCGACGTGCGCGTAGTGACGGTTCTCAGTCTGGTATTCGACGTGCGAGGTCGCGATCGTGATGCCGCGCTCGCGCTCCTCGGGAGCGTTGTCGATCTCCTCGAAGCTCTTCGCCTCGCCACCCATCTTCTCGGCAAGCACCTGAGTGATGGCGGCCGTCAGCGTCGTCTTGCCGTGATCGATGTGTCCGATCGTTCCGACATTGACGTGCGGCTTGTCGCGCTCGAACTTCTGCTTGCCCACTTTGTGATTGCTCCTGTGATCGACGTTTTGGTGTCGCCGCTTGCGGCGAACCCGCTAATACTCTCAGAAACGCCGCGCAGGCGCGCGGCGCGGCCGCTCTCAGGCCGCCTTCGATTCCCCTCCGCGAGCCTCGACCACCTTCTCGGCGATGTTCGGCGGAACTTCCTCGTAAGCCTCGAACTGCATCGTGTAACTGGCGCGCCCCTGGGTGTTCGAACGCAGGTCCGTGGCGTAGCCGAACATCTCCGACAGCGGCACGCGACCGGTCACCGTCAGCGCGTTGCCGCGGCGCTCCTGGCCCTCGATCCGCCCGCGCCGCCGCGAGAGGTCGCCGATCACGTCGCCGAGGAAGTCCTCGGGCGTGACGACCTCGACCGCGAAGATCGGCTCGAGCAGGACCGGCTTGGCGCGGCGCGCCGCCTCCTTGAAGGCGAGTGAGCCGGCGACCTTGAAGGCGATCTCCGAGGAGTCGGTGTCGTGGTACTTGCCGTCGACGAGCGTGACTCGCACGTCGACCATCGGATAGCCGGCCTTGACGCCGTTCTCGAGCGCCTCCTCGCAGCCCTTCTCGACAGCGGGGATGAACTCGCTCGGGACCGAGCCGCCCTTGATCTTGTTGACGAAGTCGAACCCCTCGCCGGGCGCCGGCTCGAGATCGATGTAGACGATCCCGTACTGGCCCGAGCCGCCGGTCTGGCGCACGAAGCGGCCCTCGACGTGGCGCGCCTCGCCGCGCACGGTCTCGCGGTAGGAGACCTGCGGGCGGCCGACGTTGGCCTCGACGTTGTACTCGCGCTTCATGCGGTCGACGAGGACCTCGAGGTGCAGCTCGCCCATCCCGGAGATCTCGGTCTGGCCGGTCTCGTCGTTGGTCTGGACGCGGAACGTCGGGTCCTCCTCGGCCAGGCGGCCGAGCGCGACCGACATCTTCTGCTGGTCGGCCTTGGTCTTCGGCTCCACGGCGACCTTGATGACGGGCTCGGGGAAGACGATCTGCTCGAGCTTGATCGGGGCGTCCGGAGCGGCGAGGGTGTCGCCGGTCGTGACCTGCTTGATCCCGACCGCGGCGGCGATGTCGCCGGCATAGACCTCTGAGACCTCGGAGCGGTCGTTGGCGTGCATCATCAGGATGCGCCCGATCCGCTCGGTCTTGCCGGTCGAGACGTTGAGCACGCGCGCGCCCGCCTCGAGCTTGCCCGAGTAGACGCGGAAGTAGGTCAGCTTGCCGACGAAGGGGTCGGCCATGATCTTGAAGGCCAGCGCCGCGAACGGCTCGCTCTCGTTGGCCGTGCGCGTCGCCGGGCGGCCCTCCGGATCGCCGCGGACGGGCTCGACGCCGTCGACCGGCGGGACGTCGAGCGGCGAGGGCAGGTAGTCGAGGACGGCGTCGAGCAGCGGCTGCACGCCCTTGTTCTTGAACGAGGAGCCGCACAGCACGGGCGTCATCGCGATCGACAGGGTCGCCTTGCGGATCGCCGCCTTGAGCGTCGCCTGCGGGACCTCGGCCTCCTCGAGGATCAGCTCGAGCAGGTCGTCGTCGTAGTGGGAGACCTCCTCGAGCAGGTGCTCGCGCGCGGCCGCCGCGGCGTCGGCGAGCTCCGCCGGGATGTCGCGCTCCTCCTGCTCGGTGCCGAGGTCGTCGAGGTAGTAGATCGCGCGCATCGTGACGAGGTCGACGATGCCGGCGAAGTCGCCTTCCGCGCCGATCGGCAGCTGGATCGGCACCGGGTGCGCGCC
The DNA here is from genome assembly GCA_036267075.1 of Solirubrobacteraceae bacterium. GTDB lineage: Bacteria > Actinomycetota > Thermoleophilia > Solirubrobacterales > Solirubrobacteraceae > Palsa-513. The sequence continues at coordinate 36,418 of DATAWT010000053.1, read as the reverse complement.
GAGGCGGTCGATCATCGTCTGCACGCCGCGGTCGAAGTCAGCCCCGATGCGGTCCATCTTGTTGATGTAGGCGATTCGCGGGACGCGGTACTTGTCGGCCTGGCGCCAGACCGTCTCCGACTGCGGCTCGACGCCGGCGACGGAGTCAAAAAGCGCGATCGCGCCATCGAGGACGCGCAGCGAGCGCTCGACCTCGACGGTGAAGTCGACGTGGCCCGGCGTGTCGATGATGTTGATGCGGTGTGCCTTCCACTCGCAGGTCGTCGCCGCGGAGGTGATCGTGATGCCGCGCTCCTGCTCCTGCTCCATCCAGTCCATCGTCGCGGCGCCTTCGTGGACCTCACCGATCTTGTAGGTGCGGCCCGTGTAATAGAGGATGCGCTCGGTCGTCGTCGTCTTACCGGCGTCGATGTGCGCCATGATCCCGATGTTGCGGGTGTTCTCTAGGGCGAAGGCTCTGGGCATCGTTGGGCTTGGTTCGGTTTGGGAGGCTTACGCCGCAGCTATCGGCGTACCCTGCCGCGGGCAAAAAAAGAGGGCCGATGGGCCCACGCAGAGTCCTGCTCAAGCCCTCGGGGGACGGCTATGTGGTCGAGGTCTCCACGGTGATATTCGTAAGGCGCGACGGCGCGTTCGCAGGCGAATGCGTACGCACGCGGCGCAGGAACCGATCATAGCAGAGGTCCATAGAGCCCCGGGCGGGCTCTGCGGCCGCTACCAGCGGTAGTGGGCGAAGGCCTTGTTGGCCTGCGCCATGCGGAAGATGTCGTCCTTGCGCTTGTAGGCGCCGCCCTGCTGGGACTGCGCGTCGAGCAGCTCGCCGGCGAGCCGCGCCGACATCTGCTTCTCGCGGCGCGCGCGGGAGAACTCGACGAGCCAGCGCACCGCGAGCGTGCGGGCGCGGCGCGCCGGAACCTCGACGGGCACCTGGTAGGTGGCCCCGCCGACGCGGCGCGAGCGGACCTCGAGCGAGGGCGTGAGGATCTTGATCGACTCCTCGAGCGCCTCGACCGCATCCTTGCCGGTCTTCTCGGCGAGAATCGACAGCGCGTCGTAGACGATCCGCTCGGCGGTCGACTTCTTGCCGTCGAGCATGACCTTGTTGACGACCTGCTGGACGAGCCGTGAGCGGTGCACGGGGTCCGGCTCGAGTGGGCGGATCGCTGCTGCGGCGCGGCGCGGCATCAGGACTTCTTGACGCCGTACTGCGAGCGCGCCTTCTTGCGGTCGCTCACACCGGCGGCGTCGAGCGCTCCGCGCACGACCTTGTAGCGGACGCCCGGCAGTTCCTTGACGCGGCCGCCGCGGACGAGCACGACGGAGTGCTCCTGAAGGTTGTGGCCCTCACCCGGGATGTAGGCGGTGACCTCGATCGAGCCGGTGATGCGCACGCGCGCGACCTTGCGAAGCGCCGAGTTCGGCTTCTTCGGCGTCGTCGTGTAGACGCGCGTGCAGACGCCGCGGCGCTGAGGCGCCGCGACCTTGCGCTTACGTCCCTTGCCAGATTTCAGGCCCGGGGTCGCAAGCTTCTTCTTCGGGGGCTTGCGTCCGATCCGGACGAGCTGGGAAGTAGTCGGCATGCGCGCTCGATGCTAGCAAAGGCCTTCCGGTCGGCCGCCCGCCCTCAGCCGTGGCAGGCGGCCTCAACCCCGTGGATGTTCGATTCGAGCTTGACGAGCTTGTTGTCGAGCGCCGCGATCGCCGTGGTCGTCCGCTCCTCGCGAGCGACGAGCGCGTCGACCGCCTTGACGTTCTCATCGTGCCCCGCCTTGGCGGCCGCGACGATCAGCGAGCGGTAGCTGCCGGCGTCTCCGGAGGCCGTGGCGAGGACTCCGAGGATCTGGCCCCCGAGCGTGGTCAGCGCGTGGCAGCTCGGCGCCGCGCCGCAGGCCTTGCCATCGGCGACGACCTGCTTGGTCGTCTTGCGCGACGCGGCGACCAGGACGGCGAGCTTCTGATCGACCGCGCTGGTCTTCTTCGCCACCGCGTCGATCTCGCTGGCGCTGTTGTCGATGCCGGCCTCTGCGGCCTGCTCGATCAGCGGGACGTAGCCGGAGGCGGCATCGCGCAGGAGCGTTGCGCCGTTGCCGAGCAGCGTGCCCATCCCGTGGGCGAACGCCAAGCAGCTGGCGGGTGGCGGGGATGCCGAGGCCACCGCCGGTCCGGGCGTGAGCATGCAGGCCAGCGCCGCGGCGCAGGCGATCGCCAGGGCCGCCCGGCGCCTCATCGGCCGCCACCGAGCGCGGCGAACCACTCAGCGCCCGAATGCGCGGCGCGGCGTAGCCGCGCGACCGCCACCGCGTCGGACAGGACCGCCATCCCGACCGCGCCCGCGTCGAACGCCACGCTGCCGATCGCGCCTGCCGTGACCGCCGAGCGGTTGTCGAAGCTGAGCCCGTAGTAAGCCCCCCTCACCTCGAAGCTCACGTAGGTGCCCATCCCGTACCAGGGCTTCTTGACGTTGGTGATGTCGCTTCGCTTGAACTCCCAGCCGCTCGAGCCCTGCGAGAAGAAAAAGAGCCGCGTGTCGGTCAGTGCGACGATGCCGCGCTTGCCGTAGGCGCCCTTGGCCCACGGCAAAACGCTGCTCGTGCGCTTGAGCGTCACGACCGACGACATCCGCACGGCCTCTTCCGGAGCCTGGGTTTCAGTACTTGATTCCGCCATCTCCTCCTCATCTCTCAAATCGGCGACGAATACAAGGAGGACGGTACGCGCGGGCGCCGGAGCGGGCAATATCGGAAACCCTCAATCTTTTGGCTCCCATGGAACGAGTCGGCGCATGCGCCGACTCGCGGGAGGGCGCATGCGCCCTCCCGGGGCTGGTGCATGCACCAGCCCCCCGCCAGTTTGTTAACGAAAGCTAAAATCGCGCGATGGCGGAGGGAACCGCAGCCGACGTGATCGGGCGCGAGTCGGAGGTCGGAGCCGTCGGCGCCGCGCTCGAGGCGGTCGGCTCCGGGCGCTCGCTCGTCCTCCACGGCGTCCCCGGGATCGGCAAGTCGACGCTTTGGGAGGCGGGCCTCCAGGAGGCCCGCGCGCGCGGGCTACGCGTGCTCCAGGCGCGCGCCTCGAGCGCCGAGGCGCAGCTCTCCGCTGCGGCGCTGATCGATCTCTGCGACGGGATCGAGAGGACCGTGATCGCCGCGCTGGCACCGCGCCAGCGCTCCGCGCTCGAGGTCGCGCTGCTGCGCGAGGAGCCCGGGGCGCTCCCGCCCGATCCGCAGATCGTCGCGCTCGGCTTCCTGAACGCGCTGCGCGCGATCGCCGCCGCCGGGCCGCTCGTGGTCGCGATCGACGACGCCCAATGGCTCGACGCCTTCTCGGCCGAGGCGCTCTCGTTCGTCGCGCGCCGGCTCGAGCGCGAATCGATCGGCTTCCTGCTCTCGCGCCGCGGCGAGGAGGCGGCGTCGCTCGAGCGCGCCTTCCCGCGCGGGAGCCTCGAGTCCCTCGAGATCGGGCCGCTCAGCTTCGGGGCGACGCGGCGGTTGCTCGCCGAGCGCTTCTCGCTGAACATGTCGCGCGCGGTGCTCCGCCGGATCGCCGACGTGACGCTCGGCAACCCGCTCTTCATCGTCGAGCTCGCCCGCGAGCTCGTGCGCCGCGGGATTCCCGAGGGCGCGGAGGACATCCCGATGCCATCGGGGATCGAGGAGATGCTCGGCACGCGCGTCGCGGCGCTGTCGCCGGCCGTGCGGCGGCTGCTCGTAACGGTGGCGCTGAGCGGCGAGCTGCACACCGGGGAGCTCGCCGCGATCGAAAGCGGCGAGGCCATCGATGAGGCGATCGACGCAGGCGCCCTGATCCTCACCGGCGATCGCGTGCGCGCCTCTCACCCGCTCCTTGCCGAGGCGGCGCGCAGCAGCGCCGCGCCGGCTGAGCAGCGGCGGCTCCACCGCGCCGTCGCAGAGACGGTCTCCGACGAGACCCTCCGCGCCAAGCACCGTGCGCTCGCGGCGACGCAACCCAACGAGGCCCTCGCCGCGAGCGTGGCGCAGGCGGCGTCCGCTGCCGCCGCGCGCGGAGCCAGACAACCCGCGGTGGAACTGGCCGAGCATGCCCTGCGGCTCACGCCGAGCACCTCGCCGGAGCGTCCCGAGCGGCTGCTCGTGATGGCCGAATACCTCGGGGAGATCGGGGAGCTGCAGCGCATGACCGACCTGCTGACGCCCGAGCTCGCCGCGCTTCCCCCCGGCGCGCCGCGGGCGCGCGCGTGGCTGATCCTCTCGGAGGGCGCCGGAGCGCGCACGATGGCCGACATGGCGCGCTACCGCGACCACGCGCTCGCCGAGTGCGACGACGACGCCGACATGCGCGCGACGGTGCTAGCCAAGAAGGCGGCCAATGCGGCGGCGGGCAGGGTCGCCGACCTCGCACAGGCGCACGAATGGGCGGTGCAGGCGATCGAAGCGGCGCAGGCAGCGACGCCTGACGCGCAGCGCCTCGCGCTCTACGCGATGGCGTGGACGCGCGCGCTGCGGGGGTTATCGGTCGACGCGCAGTGCGAGGCCTACCGGGCGGCCTCGGATGCACCCACCTACGGCGCGGGCTCGCCCGAGCGTGTCGCGGCGCAGCGAATGGTCTGGCGCGGGGAGATCGAGCGCGCGCGCGTGGCGCTCGCGGCCATGCTGGCACTGGCCGACGAGCGTGGCGAGCGGCAGTCCTACGCGCTGCTTCGGCTTCACATGTGTGAGCTTCACCTGCGAGCGGGGGAGTGGGAGGCGGCTGACGCGCTGCTTGAGGAGTGGGCCGACACCTCCGACCGCGACATAATGTTCCGCCCGCAGTACGAGCGCTGCTGCGCGCTTCTGAGCGCCGGCCGCGGCGATCCCGTCGAGGCGCACGAACACGGGTCGCACGCGCTCGCGAGGTCGAATGAGACCGGCGTGCGCTGGGACGGCCTCGAGGCGCAGCGCGCACTGGCGCTCGCGGCGACGCTCGCCCACGACCCGGCGGCGGCCGTTGAGATGCTGCGCGATGCGTGGGCGCACACCCAGGCCGAGGGCGTCGAGGACCCGGGCACCTTTCCGGTCGCGCCGGACCTCGTGGAGGTGCTGCTCGAGCTCGGCGAGGGCAAGGAGGCAGCCGCCGTGGCGGCGCGCCTGCGCGAGCTCGCCGACGCCCATTCGCACCCCTGGGGACTCGCCGCAGCGGGGCGCTCGGAGGCGCTGATCGCGCTGTCCGCGACGGACTTCGACGCCGCGGCGGCCGGGCGGCTGCGCGCCTGCGCCACCACCCAACGCGAGCTCGGACTGCGCTTCGAGGCGGCGCGCACGCTGCTCGCGCTTGGACGAGCGGCGCGGCGCTTCAAGCAGTGGGGGCTCGCCCGCGCGGCGCTGGAGGAGGCGGCAATGGCCTTCGATGAGATCGGCTCATCCGGCTGGGCGGAACAGACGCGGTCCCAGCTCACACGGGTCGGGGCAAGGCGCCCCCGCCCAGAGGGCGAGCTGACCGACTCCGAGGAGCGCGCCGCCCTGCTCGCGGCCGAGGGGCGCACGAACAAGGAGATCGCGCGCGAACTGGTCGTCACCGTGCACACCGTGGAGGTGCACCTCTCGCGGGCCTACGCCAAGCTCGGCATCACCTCGCGCGGCCAGCTTGCGGCGCGACTGGCGGCGGCCGCCGCGACAGACTGAGCTTCCCAAGGCCCCGAGGCGGCGGAACGGGGATCCGCTTCGGCGGTTCGACTGTCAAACATTGAGGGTTTCCGATATTGCGGCACCCGCCGGGCGGTCCTACGTTGATCGTGTGCAACGCAACCGTGTGGAACGCAACGGACACTCCCGGCGCTACCTCGCCGCAGCACTCGCCGCGCTGAGCGCGGCTTCGCTTGCGCTCGCCGCGCTCCCCTCGCCCGCACCCGCCAACCCGTTGGCCCAGTTCGCGCCCACTCTCTACGCCTTCGGCGACAACCAATACGGGCAGCTGGCCAACCAGTCCGGCCTCGACAGTCAGTCGCCGCAGTCGACTCCCGTCAAAGTCGTCATTCCGAGCCGCTCACCCGGCTCCACCACCCTGCTCCCAACCACCATCGCCGCCGCCGCCGTGGGCGCGAATCACAGTCTCGTACTGACCACCGGCGGCGCGCTCTACGCGTTCGGTCAGGACACCCACGGGCAACTGGGCAACGCGATCGGCATCGAGAACGTCGACTCGAGCCTCACACCGGTCCCGCTACCCGCCGACGCGGGCGCGGCCACCGCGGTTGCCGCCGGGTATGGCCACAGTCTCGTGATCACAGCGACGGGGCAGCTCTATGCCTTCGGCTTGAACACCGAGGGGGAACTCGGAACGCCCGACGGCAGGAACGGCCCCGACCCCGTGCCCACGCAGGTGATCTTCCCGCAGCCGCGGCTTGGCGCGGGGCTGCGGGGCCAGCCGAAGATCACGGCGGTCGCCGCCAGCGGTGAAGCGAGCTACGCGATCACCTCGGCGGGGGTGCTCTACGCCTTCGGCGACAGCAGTTTCGGGGAGCTCGGTCTCTCATCGATCTCCAGCGTCTACTCCCCCACGGGTGTCGTCCTCCCCGGGCAGAACGGCACGGTCACCCAGGTGGCCGCCGGCAGCGAGTACGCGTTGGCGCTCACCTCGAGCGGCCAGCTCTACGCGTTCGGCACCAACCAGTACGGCCAACTCGGGTCGGCGACGACCAGCGCCGCGCCGGCGCTGGTCTCGCTTCCCGGGCAGAACGGAGCGATCACCCAGGTGGCGGCGGGAGCGGGACAGACGCTCGTCGCGACCGCGAGCGGCCAGCTCTACAGCTTCGGCCTCAACTTCAGCGGCGAACTCGGCGAGCCACGCAACGTCGGGACGCTCGCCGCCAATCCGACGCCAGAGCTCGTTCCCTTTCCCCCCGGCGCTGGACCTGTGCGCCAGATCGCCGCCAACGGCCACTCGAGCTTTGCGGTGACCGCCAACGGCACGCTCTACGCATGGGGCAGCAACGCTGACGGGCAGCTCGGCTACTCGCTCAATGCGGGGTCGGGCAACCCCAACCCGGACCCGGTCCCGGTCAGCCTGCCCGGCGGGGCGGCGGTGGAGATGATCGCTCGCGGCGCCGGCGCGCAACACACGCTTGCGATCGTGTCGGACCTGGCGGTGAGCACCACGACGCTTGCCGGCGGGCGGGTGGGCGTGCCCTACAACGCGACGCTCTCCGCGACCGGCGGTCTCGCTCCCTACACCTGGTCGGCCCGAGGGCTGCCGCACGGTCTCGCGCTCTCGGCTGCCGGCCAGATCAGCGGTACGCCGAAGCCGGCCACAGCAGCGAGCGTCGTCCCGACCGTGACGGACGCCAACGGCATCGAGTACTCGGGGGCACCGATCACATTGACGATTGCCGCAGCGTCGTCGATCACGACGAGTGGCTCGACGGGCACGGGCACGACCACGACCGGGCCCACGAGCAGCGCAAGCCTGAGCGCGCGGCTTCGCTCGCAGCTTGCCCCGCACGTCACGATCGGGCAGCTTTTGCGGACCGGCGGCTACCGCCTCGCCCTGCACGGCTTGGGCGGCGCCGCCGTCACGATCCGCTGGCGACACCGGACCTCCGCGCACGGCGCTCCGGTGCTGGTGGCAAGCGGGAAGGCGCACCTCACCGCGACCAAACGCGTCGTCAGGATCAGGCTCACCGCGGCGGGACGCCGCCTGCTCGCGCACGCCAAACACCTCAGCCTCATCGTCACGGCGACGCTGACGCCCGCCGCATCGAAGGCGACAAGCGTCACGCTCACCGCGACCCTGACGCGGCGCAAGGCGTCCGCTTGAGCGCCGTGCGAGCGAATCGCCATGCCCGATTTCGCTCTGCGGCTCCGATTGTCGCGCTCGCGGCGATGCTGCTCACGCTCGTCGCCTTGACCTCCCCGGCCGCGGCGCCCGCGGACACACTGCGCGGACTCACGAAGCCGCTCTACGGGTTCGGGCTCAACATCTACGGAGAGCTCGGGAGCGCTTCAGGCGTGAACACCCAAACGCCGCAGCCGAATCCCGTCGCTGTGCTTCTGCCGCACCCCAGCGGCGGAGCGCTCAGCACGGTCGCCGCCGCGGCGCTGGGCGCCTACCACAGCCTCGTACTGTCGAGCGACGGCACGCTGTACGCCTTCGGCAACAACTACTACGGAGAGCTCGGCAGCGCGACGCGCAACGGCACCGACGGGGCCGACGCCAGCCCGACCGCGATCGCCCTGCCCGCCGGCTCCGGCGCGATCACGGCGATCGCCGCCGGTGCCCAGCACAGCCTGGTCCTCACCGCGACAGGCCAGCTGTATGCGTTCGGGCAGAACAAGGCCGGCCAACTCGGGGTGGCCGCGAACACGAGCGCAAATCCCGTGCCGACCGCCGTTGCGCTCCCGCTGGCGCCGCCGCGTCTTCGGAGGGGGCCAACGAGGGTCGCCGCGATCGCCGCCGGCGGCAACTCGAGCTACGCGCTCACCTCGCTGGGCTTCCTGTACGGCTTCGGCGACGACTACGACGGACAGCTTGGAATCGCCCCGGCCGCCTCGACCTACCCCACCCCCACTGCGATCACCCTCCCGGGCCAGAACGGGGCGATCACGGAGATCGCGGCCGGCGGCGCCGACGCTTTCGTGCTCACCTCGACAGGCCAGCTGTATGCGTTCGGCGACAACCACTACGGAGAGCTCGGGATCTCCGGGATCGCGCAGACCGCAACGCCGACGCTCGTCGCGTTACCGGGCCAGCAGGGCGCGATCACGGGCGTGGCAGCCGGCGCCGAGCACACGCTGGTGATGACCGCCTCCGGCCAGCTCTACAGCTTCGGCTCAAACCAGTACGGGCAGCTCGGCGGCGAGACCAACGCCGGAACCACGTCTCCCAATCCGACGCCCGCGATCGTGAAGTTCCCGCCCGGGGCCGGACCGGTCCGCCAGATCGGCGCGGCGGGCAGCGCCAGCTACGCCGTGACCTCAAGCGGCACCCTCTACAGCTTTGGCACCAACTACTACGGGCAGCTCGGCATCGCGACCGGGTCGGGCTCGACGAACGCCGACCCCGACCCGGTCGCCGTAACCCTGCCCGACGGGGCGAGGGTGGAAACGCTCGCGCGCGGGGCAAACGCGCAGCACATGCTGGCGATCACCTCGAACCTCGACGTGTCCACGACGACGCTTGCTGGCGGGCGAGTCGGAACGCCCTACGACCAGACGGTCGCCGCGACGGGCGGGGTCGCGCCCTACAGCTGGTCGGCCACCGGATTGCCCCACGGCCTCACGATCTCGGCCGCCGGTGCGATCACGGGCACCCCGACCAGCTCAGGCAGCGCGGGGGTGGTGCTGACCGCGACCGACTCCGACGGCATCGCGAGCCCAAGCGAAGCGATCTCGCTGACGATCGCGTCGAACTCGACGACCACTACGACGACGACGAGCGGCACCAACCCCACGAACAGCGCGAGCCTGCGCGCGCGCCTACGCTCGCAGCTGGGCGCGCACGTCACGATCGCCAAGCTGCTGAAAACCGGGCACTACCGGCTCACCCTGCACGGTCTCCCCAGCGGCAAGGTCGCGATCCGCTGGCTGCACCGAAGCTCACCGCACAGCTCGACGGTCCTTGTCGCGAGCGGGACGACCCACCTGAGCGCCACGGCCCTCGTCGTCTCGATCGAGCTGACCGTTCGGGGACGGCACCTGCTGGCACACGCCAAGCATCTGGGACTGACCATCGCGGCCACGCTGACGCCCGCCGGCTCCTCGGCGATCAGCGCAACGCGTACCGCCACCTTGAGCCGAAAGGGGACTCGATGACCGGCAGCAGCAGTGATCTCGCCAACGGATCGATCATCGCCGGCTACCGGATCGACGAACTGATCAGTCGTGGCGGCATGGGCGTCGTGTACCGGGCTACGAACCCGGCACTCGGTCGCGTCTACGCGCTGAAGGTGATCGCTCCCGAGCTCGCCCGCGACGAGGTGTTCCGGGAGCGGTTCAAGCGCGAGATACGGCTGGCCGCCTCGCTCAACCATCCCAACATCGTCGGGATCCATCACGCCGGCGAGCACGAGGGGATGTTGTATCTGGCAATGGACCTCGTCCAGGGCTCGAACCTGACCGAGCTCATCCAGCGCAGCGGCAAGCTCGACCCCGATCGGGCGGTCGGGATCCTCGAACAGATTGCCTCGGCGCTCGACGCCGCCCACGAGAAGGGGCTCGTGCACCGCGACGTCAAGCCGGCCAACGTCCTCGTCGGCGTCGAGCGCGGACAGGAGCACGCCTACCTCACCGACTTCGGCCTTGCCAAGCGCTTCGACGTGCCGACGGCGCTGACCGTCAGCGGCACGGTGGTCGGCACCGTCGACTACATGCCGCCCGAGCAGATCACCGGGCACCGCGCCGACGCCCGCTCCGACGTCTACGCCGTCGGCTGCGTGTTCTTCCAGATGCTGACGGGCAAGGTGCCCTACGCGCGCGAGCACTCGGTCGCAACCCTGTTCGCCCACGTCAACGACCCGCCGCCGGCGCTCGAGGGGCCCGTCGCCGGCTCGCACCCCACCTTCGGCCCGGTCATCGCCAAGGCGATGGCCAAGGACCCCGCCGATCGCTACCTCTCGGCGGGCGATCTCGCTCGCGATGCCGCCGCGGCGCTCGAGGGCACGCGCTACGCGGGACCGCCGACGATCGTCGGCACGGGTGAGGCGCGCCCGCTGCCTCCGTCGTCGGCTGCGGCGCCTGTGGAGCAACCTGGCGGCGAAACGGTGGTCGGCGCACCGTCGTCACCGAGTGACCCGCTCGCCACGCGGGCGGGCTTCGCAACCGAGGCGCCACCACCCGCGCCGGCTGCTCCGCCTCCGGCCGCCACTGCACCGCCGGCGCCGATCGCTCCCGCTCCTCGAAAGGATATGGGCGGCGCTCAGCCGCGACGGCGCTGGATCCCCGTCGCGGCCGCCGCGGTCGTGCTCGGAGGTGCAGGCGCCGCCGTCGGGGTGCTCGCGGGCGGCGCGAAGAAGACGGCCTCAGGGGCGGCGTTCGGGGTAGGCCTCAAGTCCGTGCCAGACAATCGCGTCACCGGCGGCGGGAGCGCGAGCGTCGCGCTAGTCGGCGACAAGATCACCGTCACGATCCACGCACACGGTCTCCTCAACGGCGCACCTCACGCGATGCACATCCACGCCGGTGGCATGGGCGTCTGTCCGCCCGCCTCGGCCGCCCGGTTGCACAACGGCAATCGCACGATCAGCACGACCGATGGCATCCGCTACTACGGCTACACCGCCGTCTCGCTCACCCAGTACGGCGACACCAGCCCGCGAAGCATCATCGACTTCACGCGCTATCCGACAACGGGAACGATCAGCTACCAGCGGACGATCGCGATATCGCCCAAAGTGGCAAGCGAGATCCGGCACAACAACGCCGTGGTCGTGATTCACGGCATCGACTACAACGGCAACGGTATCTACGACAACGTTCTCGACCGTAGCGATCTGAGTAACGCCCTGACCGGCGAGAGCACGGCGCCCGCCCTCTGCGGCACGCTCGTCGGTACCAAGACGGCGGCGGTACCCGGCCGCAGCGGACGCCGCGTCTACACGGCCTCGCTTGTGGTGCGCGACGTGACGATGCCGGCTGCCGAGATGGCCTTCTGCGCACCGCAGGACCTTGCCAGCGACGGGTCGCTTGTCGACTCAGCCGCGACGGCTAGGCGCGACGAGCTCGGGTAGGCGCGCGGCGCACCGGCGTCGTGGCCGGCGATGCGTTGTCGCGCGGCGGTCCCGACAGGCGCGTCGGTCTTCGCGTCAGCCACGTTCCTCGGCCGTCCGGCACAACGGGGATCGAACGAGGGTCCGCTGTCCCGCATACCGCGTCGCACTGCCACCAACTGAACGCGAGTTCTCTCTCGCCTCGCGCGTCGTTGAGGGACGACGATGTCCGGCTCGCCTGCGCTTGTGCCTGCGTGACGGTCGCCTGGCGGAGGCGCTAAGCCTGCGCCGGGCCGGAACCACCTGCGCCAGAGCCGCACGGCCCTGTCAGCGCGATACGACGATCGTCCCGTTCATGCCGGGATGGATCGTGCAGATGTAGTGGATCGTCCCGGGATGAGTGAGCTTCAAGGTGAACGATCCGCCGTTCTTGAACGTCGCCGAGGACGTGAAACGCGGGCCCGACACGTACGTCACGTTGTGCGGCGCATCATCACGGTTGACCCACGTGATCGTCTGACCGGCCTGTACGTGAATTGTGTGCGGGTTGAACGCGATGTTGCGCATCACGACCGTGTCGGCCTTTGCGGCGCTTGCGTGCACGCGCTTCTGCGCTAGCGAACCGCACGCCGCGGCAGACAGGCAGCCAAGAGCCGAGGCAGCGACGGCTAGGCGTCGCATCGAGCACCTTCCCGCCGGTATGCGCGAGCGTGTAACGGGTAAGTCATGCAGCAAGCGCCTTAGCACGTGATCACTCGACAGATCCCACTGGCTTCGCTCAGCCACTCGAGGGACACGACTTGGACCGAAGGCGCCGCTCGGCCCAAGTCGATACCCGCGACATCAGCTGTTCTGCGTCGTCTGCACCGCCGTCAGCGTCGCATTGTTTGCCGTCAGCTTGTAGGCGGTGGCGTTGTGCTCGACATCCGAGCACGCAATCTGCGCCGTGGACGGCGCCGTCGTACTTACCGCGTCGTTCATCGTGATCGAGTGAATGTTCTCTCCAGCGAGCGTAACCATGAAGTCAGCGACCCCCGTGTAGGTCTCCTGGTCCGAGCTGGTGTTCGGCGCGCTATCAGAGAGCGTGCACTGCACCTCGAACTGACTCGCGGCCGGTGACGTGATCTCCGTGAAGTTGACGGTTCCCGCGAGCACGTAGTCGCCGGGCGGCAGGTTCTTCGTCACGATCGACGTATTCGTCGCCCCGGCGAACGAAGTCGCGGCTTCGGTTTGCGCAAAGTATCCGGCGACAGCACCGTCCTTGCCGGTCTTGCCGTTCGTTCCGTTTGTTCCGTTTGTTCCGCTCTTGCCGTGAAGCTTCTTGAGCACACTCGGCTTGATCTGCGACGTCGACGTGATCAGGTAGTGATGCGCGGCCCACGCCGTGCCGCCACCCAACGCCAGGATCAGCGCGAGCGTCGCGGTCACATTTGCGTAGGAAAATCGTCGCGTGCTCGCGCCGGCTGGCCGCCGGCCGAGTGGTCGTTGTGCCCTATCCATGAACAATCCTCTCTTCTTTGGCTTTAGTCCGTTGAGACCTTGAATGCAGGCGACCCACCACCACATTGGGTCTTGGTACGTAGGCGCATCACACTGGGTTGGTTGACGCAACGGTAGGCAGATGGCAGACATTTGGAGCTTTTGGGCAATTACCGCCTCCGACCTCCGGGTCCGTTGCAGAATGCCTCGAGATCTTCCAGGGCTTCGTCGGCGCCTTCCTCAAACGCTGTGCTCGCCTGTCATGCGCGTTCACCTTGCTGGGATGTGTCGTCGATCACTTGCAGTTGCATCCACTGCTCGCGGACGCATGTGTATATGCAAGTGCGCAGGCGACACTGGGTGGCATTGTCTCAGCGGCTGGCACCCCATATTCGAATTTGCCGGCGCACGGCGGGTCTGTGATTCGGGCGCCCAGCGATGGCATCGATCAAATAAAGTGGGCGCCAGCGTGCAAAGCTCTGCCGCTACTGCTGCTCGGCAACCTGCGTCAGTTCGCACGTGTACCCGGTGGGACACAGCTGCGTCGGCGGGGAGCAGTGGATCATGGTGTTCACCGGCGAGCACCGATTAGTTGGCCGGCACACCCCCGTGGCCTGCGGACATATGCCGCCGGCCACATCCGCCGCGCTTTCAGCGGGCGCCTCCAGATCCTCGAGTGCCTCCTCGGCACCTTCTTCGTTGCGTTCTCCATCAGTCATCACTCAAGCTCCTTTCGCACGGCACGTACACGACAGTCCGACGATGCATGTTTACGTCACGATGTAGACTTCCGATGTCTTGCAAGTTCCCGGAACGCAGTCTTGGACCGTTCCGGGCCTGCACCACGTCTGTCCAGTACAGCTCGGGGTGCCGCACCCCTGGGTTGGCAATTGACACGCGATCGTGCCGTGTGGACAGATGCCGCCGGCTACATCCCCCGCCTGTTCTGCGGGCGCTTCCAGGTCTTCGAGCGCCTCCTCGGTACCTTCGTCGGCGCTGTGGTCGTCTGTCATGTAATCGACTCCTGACTCAGAGATCGTGAGCAACTGACACTGACGATAAACACGTCTCCGTTCACCTCGCAACGGGCGCGCCCGCCCCATCTTTGGCGCGGCCCCGTCCTACGTTTTCGGATGCCGAGACACGGGACGCGACCGGCCCGACCCATACCGTCATGGCGCCTTACGATTTGCCGTCGCTGGAAGTGCAGCGCTGCGCCGACGGTTCAAACTCAAACAGCGGCATGGCCGCCAGCTGCGGACACCCGAGCTCGACAGAAAGCAGCGCGAGACCGGCGTGTCCCTTGTAGAGGCTCATCGGGCTCGTCGCATCGTCGGCCAGCGCGTCGTGGGTCGCGGCGCGCTCGGCGATGGCCACGGCGCTTCGTCGCCAGCGCTCGTCGCTGCTGGCGCGATACTGGTTGAGCGCCGCATACACCTGACCTGCCGACCCGCAACATAAGCTCGTGATGCCCGACGGCTCATTGGTGAGCCAGGCGGCCCGCTCGGCGAGCGTTACATAGCGCTCCTCGCCGTAGACGCTGTGCGCCAGGTTCCAGAGAAATACGTAGCCGGCCGTACCGTGGCACCAGCCGGGCCAGAACACATCTCCGTCAGGTCCTTTCGGCGGCGTCAGCGGCCAACGCGCGCCGCGCCCAGACGGCTCGGCGATTCGGGAGAGGATCTCGAGCAGGCCGCGAACGCCGGGCGGGGGCGACGCGTCTCGCGCCCTCGACCACATCAGCGCTGCATAGGCGACGCCGGCCCAGCCGTGCGCGATTCCGTGGTAACCGATCGGAGCCTGCGGCACATCACGCCAGATGCCGGCGCAGAGCTCGTCGCCGTAGGTTGCCAGGCGCTGAGCGGCCGGCCACTCGGGCCGCGCGACCTTGTAGAGGAGCGCGGCGAACAGAAGCACCGACGATCGGCCGAGCGTCAGATCAAGGTTGGCGCAGGGAGCGGCGGTTGAGATCCGGAACTCGTCGAGCGCAGACTGCTGACGAGCGTCGTCTCCCATCGCCTCGCTCAGCAGTACGCGCGCTGCCGAGATGCCGCTGACGTTGTGATAGGGCGACACGACCCCGACCGTCTCCGGGGTGAGCTCGTCTCCGTCATCGAACGCGTCGTCGTCGCGCGAGCGCCGCTCGGCCTCCGCGAGCCAGCGCTCCGCGTGCGCGAACGCTGCGGTGTCTCCGGTGACTTTGCCCAGCCGCGTCAGCGCGTACGCGATGCCGGCTGCGCCGAAGTTGATCGAGCAAGTCGGCGCAGGCAGCGCCATCGGCGTCGCCTCGCTCCCGGCATCGCGCCGGAACTCGGCAAGCAGCGTCGCAAGCCGGGTCGCTCCCGCCTGAGGAGGCGCACCCAGTGGCTTTGGCGCCGCTGGGGCCTGGCGCGCTGGCACGGCCTCCAGCGCGCGAGCGAACTGCTCGATCGAGTCGTAGCGCCCGCTGGGGTGCTTGGAGAGCGCGCGGGCGAATACCGCCTCACACGGTGGCCATGGCCTGGCGCCCTGGCCGGCGAAGCTAAGCGGCGCGTTCGTCAGGATCGCGTGAGCCACCTCGCTTCGCCCGCGCCCCGCACGGACGTACATGCGACCGGTGAGGAGCAGGTAGAGGAGGGCGGCGAGCGAGTATTGCTCCGACGCGCCCGTCGGCACCGCCGCCGCCCCGGCGAGGGCGGCTTCGATTTGCTCCGGAGCGCCGAGCGGCTCGATGCTCGCCGCCGGGCGCTCGAGGCGCCCGACTCCCGCAGGCGCGATGGCCAGCGCGAAGTCGAGCAGATGCACGCTTCCGTCGCCGTCAACCAGTACATGGCGGGGATGAACGCGACCGTGGAGCGCACCGCTTGCGTTCAGGTCGGCGTACGCCCGCGCGATTCGACGGCAGAGGCCGAGCAGTTCGTCGCTTCGGCCTGCGTCGCGGTCCTCAGCCGCGGCACGGCGGGCCTCCACCCCGTGCACCCAGTGGGTTGCGAGATAGGTCCTATCTAGTTCGCCGGCCGCGGCGTAAGCCGGCCACGGCCCGCGGTCGGGAAGCGACCGCAGCAGCGCGGCTTCGCGTTTGACAGCGCACGCTCCGGTTTGCGTCCTCGCGACCTTCAGCGCCACGTACGAACCGGCGTGGTCGCGGGCCTGGAGAACGGCGGCGTGCGCGCCGTCCCGTGCGATGCCGGTGACCGTGAAGCGCCCGATCGATCCGCCGCGCGCCGGCACGTCGCCGGCGACGTCGGCGGCGCTACTCCGTATCGCCTCACTCACTTGCACGCGTCCGGGAACCTTTCTGATGCGCTAGGTGCGCACCATCACGTCGGTCTGCGTCGTTTCGAAGCAGTAGAGGTCGGACATGCCCTTGCCGTCCTGGCAGGTTCCGCCCAGACACGATGGCGAGCAAGACCTTCCGGGGCAGTTGGGCTCCTTGTCCAAGCCGCCGACGACCTTGTCTCCAGCGGTCGCAGGCGCCTCGAGATCCTCGATGGCCTCTTCGGCGCCCTCTTCTGCATGTGGCTCGGTTGTCATGTGTCCGTGCTCCTCTCGGTGAAGGGTCGTGTGCTTTCAGTCCTGGTGCTCACGCGGCATCGCCGCGATGGCGTCCACTCGAAGCGACCGTAACAACGGTCTGGTCGACCCCTCAACGGACGCCCCCGCCCTAACTTTTGGCGCCACGCACCCCACGCTTTTCGGGCGACACCCGAGCATCAGACGTGGCGCTCGAACTCAAACAGGGGCATCGCCGCCAGTTCAGGCCTCTCAAGCTCGACCGCGAGCAGCGCCAGGCCGAGCTTGCCCCGGTAGAGGCTGAGTGGCCGAGGGGTGTCGCCAAGCGACCACTGGGACGGCGCGTCTTGGTTAGCGATCGATATGGCGAGTGAGTGCCACCGCGCCTCGCCGGTGCTCCGGTGCTGGTTGAGCGCCGCATAGGCCTGTCCGGCAGAGCCGCAGCAGAGGTTGTCGACCTGCGCAGGCTGGCCGAGCGTGCGCGCGGCGTGCTCTGCGCGCACGGCGTAGTCATCGTCGCCGTACAGGGCGTGTGCGAGATTCCAGAGGAACACGTAGCCGGCCGTGCCGTGGCACCAGCCGGGCCAGAACTGGTCGCCGCCGGGGCCGTCCGCCGCTGTCAGCGGCCACCACTCGCTGTCTTCGAAGGGCATGGCGGCAGCGGCCAGCATCGCCAGGACGTCCGGCACGGCGGGCGGCGGCGGGACGCCGCGGACACGGGCCCACATCATGCTCGCGTACGCGACACCGGCCCACCCGTGCGCGATACCCAGATAGCCCATTCCCTTCGTCGCCAGATCGCGCCAGATGCCGAGCGACAGCTCGTCACCGTGGCGTTCGAGGCGCTCTGCGGCCGGCCAGCCGGGCTCGGCGTCCGCGAGCAGCAGCGCGGCAAAGAGCAGCACCGCCGAGCGTCCCAACGTCAGGTCGACGTTCGCGCATGGCGCCTGCGTGACGCGGCGGAAGTCATCAAGCGCAGCCTGCTGGCGTCTGCGATCGCCGGTCGCGTAGCTCAGGAAGGCGCGCATCGCCGCAAGTCCGCTTGCGGCGTGAAATGGCGACACATCCGCGTCCGTTGCGGCCGCGGGAGGCTCGTCGTCGCCGTGGTCGAACGCGCCCGGAGCGTGCTGCGCCGCCTCAGCCGCGGCGAGCCAGCGCTCGGCGCACGCCAGCGCGACCGAGTCTCCGGTCAGCCTGGCGAGACGGGTGAGCGCAAAGCAGACGCCTGCGGCTCCGTGGATGAGTGAGCACCGCGGGGGCCTGAGGGCGGCCACCGCGTCCGTGGTCTGGACTTCGCGGCGAAACGAAGCGAGCGCGGCTTCCGGCGCGCCCGCTCGCGGCGCAGAGGCCACCGGAGCAGCTCCGGCCGCGACGCCGTCCGCTCTCACTAGGTCACCTGGCTCGCGTGCAGGTGGTGGTAGAGGCCCTCCCGCGCGAGCAGATCGTCGTGTGTGCCGTGTTCGACGATCCGCCCTTGCTCGAGAACGACGATCGTGTCGGCGTTGCGGATCGTTGAGAGCCGGTGCGCGACGATCACCGCGGTGCGTTGCTCCAGCACGCGATCGAGGTTGCGCTTGACGGTTGCCTCGGACTCGGTGTCGAGGGCACTGGTTGCCTCGTCAAAGAGCAGGACGGGCGGGTCGTGGTAGAGCGCGCGTGCGATGCATACACGCTGCGCCTGACCACCCGACAGCCGCAGCCCGCTGTCGCCGACCTTCGTGTCGTACCCGAGCGCCATGCTCTCGATGAATCCGGCCGCATCCGCGATCTCGGCTGCCCGGCGGATCCGAGCCGGGTCGGGGTACTCCTCGCCGAGCGCGATGTTCGCGGCGATCGTCGTGTCGAACAGGTAAGGAGCCTGGAGCACCACGCCGATGCGCCGCCGCAGGGTGCGCCAGTCGAGTTCGCGCATCTCGACCTCGTCGTAGAGGATCGTGCCGCCCGTCGGCACCACGAGGCCTGCGAGACAGCGCACGAGCGTCGACTTGCCGGACCCCGAGCGCCCCACCAGACCGACCGTGGTTCCCGGATCGAGCACGAGCGAGACGCTGTCGAGGGCCGGCCGATCCGGCATGTCGGCGTAGGCCAAGCCGACCTGCTGGAGAGCGATCCGGCCCGAAAGTCGTTGCACGGTCCGCCGTCCAGGCTGCTCGCGCGGCTGCTCAGGCTCCGCCTCGAGCACGTCCTGGAGGCGGTGCAGCAGCACAGAGGCCTGCTGGAACTGGTCCCACAGCCCGAGCAACAGCCCTATCGGCGCGTTGGCGAGGAGGACCAGCGAGTTGACGGCCACGAGCTGGCCGATCGACAGCTTGCCCTCCGCGACGAGGAGCGCGCCGACCCACAGGAACAACACGAACAAAAGGAAGCCGGCGAGCTGGACCGAGGCTCCGTAGAACATCAGAACCCAGTCGCTGCGGAACACGCGATCGGCGAGCGACGCGAACTCCTGCTGGATCCCGCGGCGCAGCCCCTCCTCCGCGCCGACGCTCTTGGCCGCCTCGATCCCCTGGATCGCGTCGAGCTGCTTGGCCGCGTGGCGCGCGTAGGCCTCTTCGAGGCTGTCGAACGTGGGGCGCAGGCTGCGCGAGGAGTAGCGCAGGAAGCCGGCGTAGATCGGGACCGTCGCGAGGAACACGCCGCCGACGATCACCGAGTAGGAGAACATGATCACGAGCGAGACGACCAGCTGGATCACCGCCGAGAGTCCCCCGACGATGCTCTGCACGAGCAGCGAGCGGACCTGCCGCAGCCCGTTGAGACGTCGCTCGATGTCGGCAGTGCGCCGCGTCTCGAAGTACGACAGCGGCAGCTCGAGCAGCCGGCCGGACACGAAGTTGAGAGCGTCGCCATCGAGGCGCACCGCGGCGCGGGCCAAGAGGCGGCGTTGCACCAGCCCGATCGCCAGGCCGAGCAGCAGCAGCGCCACGATCACGACGATCAACAGCGAGACGCGCCCGGCGTGATGACCGGCTGCCGCATCCACCACGTGCTGCGTCATGACTGGCGCGACGAGCTCGAGTGCGGTCGAGATGATCGCCAGCACCGTCGCCAGCGTGAGCGCCATCCGCAGCGGGCGCAGGAATGGCCGCAGCCACGAAAGATCGAGATGCTCGATTGGCGCCTCGTCGAGCCGCGGTGTCCTTCGGAAGGTCGCGCACCAGCCCGACCACTTTTCCTCCAGCTCCGCGCGCGAGATCCGTCGCAGGCCGCGGGCAGGATCAGCGACGCGCACGTGGTCGCCCGCCACGGCATAGAGGACGATCCAGTGATTGCTCTCCCAGTGGATGATCGCTGGCAGCGGCAGTTCGTCGACGCGGTCCTTCGAAGCCTTCAGCGCTCGCGCTTCGAGGCCGGCTTCCTCTGCGGCGCGCACGATCCCGCGCAGGCTTGTTCCGTCCTGTCCGGTGCCTGCGATGCGGCGGATGAACGTCAGCGAGACCGACCGCCCGAACGCCCGGCAGACCATCGCCAGCGCCGCCGCGCCGCAATCCGCGAAGTCGAGCTGGCGCACGTGCGGGAAGCGACGCGGCGCGACCCAAGGCTCGCCGGGCGCAGGGGCATCCGCCACCGCTACGCCGGCGGCGATGCGGTCGTCGTCGGAGGGTGGCGGCATCGGCGGGCGCTGTGTCACCCCCGATGCCTCGATCGCGCCTCCGAAGTCGAGCGGCCGCACAGCGACGCGGCTCAGATGCAGGCTGGCGCGATCGGCGAGGCGCGACGCGAATGTCGCGTCCCCGGCGCGCAGCTCGACGAGAACGTCGCGGTCGAGCTCGAGGAGTGTGCAGGCGCTCGCGGCAGTGACGCTCGAAAGGCGCGCGCTTCCCTCGAGCGCCCCAACCTCGCCGAACACGTCGCCGGCACGCAGATAGCGCACGTCGCGCCGGTCCTCGCCCTCGCCGGCATGCTCGATCAGCCGCCCGGACTGCACGATCCACCAGCGGTCGCTGTGCTCGCCCTCGCGCACGATCAGCTCGCCCTCGCCGGCCTCTATCTCCCGGCCGCGCGTGACCAGCAGCTCGAGTCCCTGCGCATCGAGCTCGGCGAACGTCGCGTCGGTGCGCAGGAATGCGCCGATGCGCTTGGCACGCGCTTGGTCGCGGAAACCCGCTGCTGCCTCGGGATGCGCCCTCGAGAGCGCGAGCGCGACAGCGCGATCGAGTCGCAGCACGCGTACGGCGCCCGACGCGGCGCGCAGCGTCACGCCCGGCGGGTGCTCCTCGACGAGCGCGCGCTCGCCGGCGGTATCACCCGGACCAAGGACGCCCAGTGAAATCTCGGCGCCGTCGGTGCCGTCGGCAAGCGCCCGGGCCTGCCCGTCGACGACGATCACGAATGCCCCGTCGGTCGGCGTCAGGATCGTCTCCCCGAATTGGTAGGTGCGCTCCTCGAAGCCGGCCAGCACCAGGTTGCGGACGGCGGATGGCAGGCGCGCCATGAACGGAAGGCCGCGGACGACCGCCGTGGGCTCCGCGAAGGCGGGCAGCTCAGCACCGGTCATGCCAGCGAACCCTTCCGGAGCGCAGGCGCGCCGCTCCCTCTGCGATCAACTCCGCCCTGGCACGCGCGATCAGCTCCGCATCGTCCGGGTTCGGCGCCTGCCGCGCCCGCACACGCAGGACACGGTGGTCGCCATCGCCTTCTGCCCACGGACCGGCAACCTCGCCGGCCACCGCCCCGGTCAAGGCGCGCACCAGCGACGCCGGCGCGTCGGCCAGGATCACCTCAAAGGCCGAGAGCGGAACGCCCGCCGTCCTCGCCAGCTCGCCGGCCTCAGCCCCTTCGGCCAGTTGGCGCGCGACCTCGGCGGCCGCTCCGCCACCACCGAGGCGGAGTTCCTCGACCTCATATCGACACCAGTCGAGCTCGTGCTCGCGAAGCCGCTTCGAGAGTTCGGCTTCGCCAGCGAGGCTCGCCTCCCATTCGCGGTGGGCCGCGTCGAGGGCGACGACGCGCCCAATCCGCTCGCCGCGAACGGTTCCCGGCTCCGCGAGCGCGCGGCCGGCCACTGAGCGCACCTCGTCCCACACCAATCGCTGGATGTGCCGCGATTCAAGTGGCACCGGCGCGACGTCGGAATCCGTCGCCTTGGCCGAGAGAACGCGATCTGCGAGCCACCAGCCGATCTCCGTCAGCGCGCCGCTGCAGATCGCCTCGGCCGGGAGCGCGGCCGCCGCCTCGCTGGTTTCCACCGCAAGCGGTGATCCTCCGCGGCGGCGAGCGACCTGGCGCGCCGCTACGGCCGTGGTCGCGCCGATCGACAGCCCGCGAGGCGCCATCCAGGCGCGCACGTCTTCGGCGCTGAAGAGCGCCCGCTCGAGGCGGAACGCGCGCAACTGCTCGCTGGCATCCGCCTTCGGCACGGGATCGGCGGCGATCAGGCCGAGCCCCTCAGCAAGGTCGCGCTCGAGCCGCTGCCAGCGACCGGCAACGATGCCTGCGCTCAGTAGCTCGCGTCCTGTGAACGGGGCGCCGTCGACGCTTAGGAGGGTCGTGTCGAGCAGCGCGGCGATCGTCAGCGGCTGGCTCGCCGGAATTGGTGCTTCGGCCTCGTTGCTCGGTTCAGTCACGGCGAACACCGCTCAGAGCTCGCTGATACGCCAGCTGTCGCCGTCGGAAACGATCCGCGCGGACGGGCCGCCCTCGATCGCAAGTACGGCCTCGCCGCGCTCGAGGTCGAGCTCGATTCGCACTGTCAGGCGCGAGGATCCGCTTCGCACCGACTCCGCCGTCGCCGACTCCCTCGAGGCGGGACCTTCGCGCTCCGCCTCGCCGAGCGGCTCAGGCGAGCGCGCGGGGCCAGCGCGGAGCGTGTCGTCGACGATCGGTTCCACAAGGCCCGCCGGCGGAGCGGAAGCTGGGCGCGACTCAACCGCAAAGACGGCCGCGCCGATCTGCAACACATCCCCTGCGCGCAGTCGATGCGGACTCTCGATGCGCGTGCCATTTACGAGCGTGCCGTTCGCTGAGCCCGCGTCTTCGATCATCAGCGCACCGCCGTCTGTCCGCCACAGACGTGCGTGGTTGCGCGAAATACCGCGGTCCTCGGCGAGCGCGCCGCCCAGGGTGACAAGCCTTCCGAGCACGAGCTCGCCCTCGACGAGCAGTTCGCGGCCCGCACCGAGCCCCTCGCGACCGATGATCCGCAGGGCCTCAGGCTCGTCTGCGGCCCCGGAGCGCGCCGCGGGGTCGCCAGCGGCGCGGGGCGCGTCCGCGCCGCGTTCGGCTGCGGCGTGCGCGGCTGCCAGCAGCTCGGCGCAGGTGCCGTAGCGCTCGGCGGGCGCGATCGCCATGGCGCGCGCGATGACGGCGTCGAGCGCCGGCGCGAGCTCGGGCCGCTCGGCATGCACGCTCGGGCGGGGATCGCCGATATGCGCATAGAGAACGTCGAGGTCGAGTTCGCGGAGGAACGGCGGACTGCCGACAAGCAGCTCGTAGAGCACGCACCCGAGCGAGTAGACGTCGACGCGGTGGTCGCGCTGTTGCCCGAGGATCTCCTCGGGGGCGGTGTAGAGCATCGTGCCTACGAACTGGCCCTGGCGCGTGAGGGCGACGGAGTCCTCGTGCGGGCTCTTGCCGAGTCCGAAGTCGGTCAGGTAGACGTGCGGACCGCCATCTGGATCACCGCCGACGATGATGTTGCCGGGCTTGACGTCGCGATGAACGATGCCAAGCGCGTGCGCGGCGTCGAGCGCTGCACCCACCTGGGCGAGGATCGCCAGAGCCTGCGCCGGCGCCAGCGGTCCTTCGCGCGCCAGCAGTGCGCCCAAGTCCTCACCGTCGACGTACTGCATGGCGAAGAAGGGCCTGCCGTCCGCCGTCTCGCCGACGTCGTAGAGGTCGAGGACGTTGGCGTGTTCGAGCTTCGCCGCATAGCGCGCCTCCCGTTTGAAGCGCGCCGCCGAGCTGACATCGAGCGAGGGACCTGCGGAGAGAACCTTGAGGGCGCAGAGGCCGCCCTGCGGCCGCTCGGCGAGGTAGACGACGCCCATTCCGCCGCGGCCGAGCAGCGATTGGACGCGGTAGCCCGCGATCTCGCTGCCCACCCTGAGCGGCCCGTCAGCCATGGCGGGCTGCTCGATCATCGTCCTGCCTCGACGCGGTCGGCGCGACGCTTGCCGGTTCGCCCGCTCGCCGCGCGCGCTTGGGTTTGGCGTGCGCGTGCTTGTTGCGACTCGTAGAGCCGAGCGAGCGCATCATGAACACGCGCCTCGTCGTGGTTGCCGCCGCGCAGCAGCATGCGGTTGACGGCCATGTGAGCGAGTGACGTCATGTACTCCTCGAGCGGTACTTCGAGAAGACCCTCGTCGGCGAGCGCCCGCAGCTGCTCAAACGCCGTCGCCAGACGCCGGGATCGCCCGCTCAGGGCGATGATCCGCGGGTCGGCGTCAGAACGCTCAAGTGCCGCCACGGCGTCTTCGACATCCGCGCGCTCAGCTCGCTCGCCGGGCCCGAGGAGCGCTCCAAGCGAACCACTGTTCACCTGCGCCCAGCTCGCGCGCAGCCCTACCGAGCACGCGTGCCTTTGCTCGAGCGAAAAGCCGGCATCGGCGTACAGCGCGGCCACGCTCGCGACGGCGAGATGGCGACGGTCGACGGCGTTGGTCTGGCGAGCGAGGATCTCGATGACCGCGTTGGAGTCGTTCTCGGCGATGCGCTCCATCAGCTCGACGCCCTCGAGCCCCCCGTAACGTTCGATCTCGCGCTCGTAGGTGTCGAAGGAGATCCGGTAGAGGAGGCCGTCGCTGACAGCGCTCGCCGCGCTTCTGCTCAGCGCCGGCAACGCCTGCGCGAGTAGCTCCTGGGGGCGACCGCGGAAGCGGACGCGCAGATGCGGCGCAGGATCGGCGTAGCGCACAAAGAACCAGCGATCGGCGATGCGCCGCTCGGCCAGCTCGCGCGCGATCGGACCGACGTGCTCCACGAGCACCCGATCAGCCGCCATCTTCGGACCGTAGAGGTTGGCGTAGAGCCATTCGCTGCCGGGCGCAAAGCGCCGCCGCGACTCGTTGACCGGACGCTTCGCGAGCGACTGCCGGCGCGCCGGCGTGCGCTCGCCGGCGGCGGTGAAGGGCACGACGAGCTGATGCGCATAGCGACCGTCCGGGCCTTGGACAGGGGAGCCATCCAGCACCGCGACCTCCGCGAAGGACAGGATCGGCTGGCCACGCGTCGCGGCAAGGAGCGAATCGACGCTCAGCGCGTTCTCGAAATCGACTAGCAGCGGGCTCTTGGGGTGCTCCAGCGACACCAGCCGCGGCAGTCCGCGCTCGCTCCGCCACCGCTGCAGCCGCCGGAATCCCGCGGCGCCGGCGTCAGCCGCGACGTCGGCGAACTCGGCGCCCGTTACGTTCCAGCGCCGCAGCGCGAAGATCGTGCGTCCTCGCGATATGCGCGGGAGAGCCGGCGCATCGGCCAGCTCACCCCAGCTCCAGGCCACGCTTCCAACGGTGCGCTGGTGCGCAAGCGCGAGCAGCAGGCGCGCCGCGGGAAGCGAGACCCAGAGCGTGTTCATCGCGGTGGTTGTCCGCGGGATGACCACGCGATCGAGAGTCGTCGAGCGCAAGA
Source organism: Solirubrobacteraceae bacterium (assembly GCA_036267075.1). Taxonomy (GTDB): domain Bacteria; phylum Actinomycetota; class Thermoleophilia; order Solirubrobacterales; family Solirubrobacteraceae; genus Palsa-513. The sequence goes on along the minus strand of DATAWT010000053.1, from coordinate 11,229 downwards.
CGACGTCGCCGTTCTCAATCGAGAGCGTAAGGTCGGATGGGTCGATGCGCCGCTCCTCCGGCGCTCCCGATCCTCCCCCGTACTCGATCTCCCACTCGCGCAGCAGTGGACGGTAGGAGATGTTGATCCCGGCCTCGGTCTCGGGCACGACGGAGAGCTCGGCGATTATCGAGTCCGGCGCCAGCGCCTGTTCGCGCGCCAGGTGCGCCCGGACAAGATCCGCCAGTTCGCCGTCGCCGGCGCAAAGCCGTCCGAACAGGCGCGCCCCGGACGGCCCGTGGATCATCGGCTCGATGAGCTGGAAGCGCCCTGCGGCGACGCAGTCAGAGTCCTTCGCGGCGATCGCGGTCATCAATGCGAAGGCATCAGGCAGGGTTGCGGGCCGTTCGCTGGAGAGCGAGTCGACATCGGCGTCGGTCAACTCGACAGCGCCGCCAGACGCCGAGCGTCCGCGCTCGAGCAGGCCGAGCAGCGTCCGACGGCGCGCACCGTCTGCTCCCGGCCGCACCCCGGCCCCGCCGACCTCGATGCGGATCCCGAAGTCGGGATCCATCGCTTCAAGCAGCGGAACTCGCCGCGTGGCGAAGCGTCGCTCGAAAGCCTCCCGGAACGAAGCAAGCCCAGAATCGCTTCGCTCGCCGATCCGGGGAAGCAGATCGATGTTTCGACGCATCTCTGCGAGAACCGCGGGCGGGAGGGTTAGGGGCCCATCGCGGCGGGCATCGAGCCGTATCACGCGGCGCCGGTTGACTTCGATGCCGACGCCTTCGAAGGTGGCGACGATCCGCTCGAGCGTCACGCGATCGACCCGCGGAGTGCGGGCCAGGGCTTCCTCGGCGTCCGCCAATGCTTGCCGGTAGCGCCCGGCCTGCGGGACCGTCGCGAGCGCCTCGAGCGCCTGCTCGACCGGATCGGCCCCGGTCACCGTTACCTGTGCCGTCGGCACGAGCAGCTCGCTAGCGATCAACCTGCGCACGAGTGCCGTCGCATCCTCGGCCGGCGTGCCTGCTGCCTCGAGGGCGGCGACGAGCGAAGCCACCGAGACCCCTTCTCGGGCGGCCTGCAGCGTCGCCTCGATCGACGGAGTCGGCCGCACCTGGACGAGCCGATGGGCGGTCGAGCCCTTTTTGCGAGCGGCCACGCGCAGTCGTCCGGCGACGCGGTAGGCCGCCCGGTTGCTGCGCACCTCAAGATCCGGGTCCTCGATCGCCTCATCGACCGCGCGGCGCACAACGTCGCGAGCCAGACCGCCATCCAAGCGAACGTCCAGGCGCAGCGAGGTGCGCGGCGCGAGCGTGAGGGCCGCACCGTCGCCGAATTCACCGAGCGCGTAGGTGCCGGCCATGCCAAAGAGCTCGGAGCGCGTGGCGATCCGCGTGACGTAGCGCACGAGCGAGCGCTCTGCCGAACGGCTGCCGCGTGCAGCCGGCTCGGCGCGCCAGCGCCCGAGCGCATCGGCGAGGTCGGGCGAGGTCAACACGATGCCATCGCGGACGTCGGGATCCTCGGCGATGCGCGCGAGCCGCTCGCGCAACAGCCCACGATCGGCCTCAAGCGCCAGCTCGAGCGCCGCATCATCTTTGGCGCAGCACGCGGCCGCGCTGAGCCCACGCGCCAGGTCGAGCACGGCGTCGAGCGCGAGTAGCGGTGTCCGCAGCACGAAGAAGTCGGCGGCCGCAGCGCCTGGCGCGTCGTTCGCGCGCGCGCTCATCGATCGAGCGCCTCGGTTTCGCCGCCCGCCTCGGCCTCGGTCTCGGCCATCGCCGCGGCGAGCGCAGCGCGGTCGTGCACATCGAGCTTGCGGTAGACGGCGCTGAGCTGTCCGGACACCGTCTTCGCGCTCACCGTCAACTCGCGCGCGATCGCGCGGTTGGTCATGCCCGTGGCGGCGAGCGTCGCGACGCGGTGCTCGCTCGCGGTCAGCGCGTCAACGCCGCTGAATGTCGCGCGGCGGGGTCGCGCGCCGAGCGCGACGAGCTCGGCGCGAGCCCGTGCCGACAGTGCCGCGGCGCCGCAGCGGTACGCCAGGTCGGCGGCCTCGATGAGGCGCTCGCGCGCGTCACGCCTGCGTCCCGCGCGGCGCAACGCGGAGCCGAGCTCGATCGTCGCGCGAGCGAGCGCGAGCGACGCCGAGGTGTTCTCGAGCAGCGCGACGGCGGCTTCGAGATGTTCGACCTGCTCCTTGCCCGCAGTCACGACGCCGCGAACCGTGAGCGCTGAGCCCAGCACAGACGCCCCGCCGCACAGACGAACGTGATCGAGATGCGCCGCGGCGTGGGCGACCGCAGCGTCGCAGTCGCCCGCCGCATGCCACGCCAGCGCGGCCCATTCGCGCCCCGCTGACGAGGCCTCAAGCGCGCGCGCCGCGTCGATCGCATCGTCAAGCCGGTCCTCCGAGAGGGCGACAGCCACGCGCAGCGACGCGACTGCCGACGCATCGGCGTTCTCCTGCTCGCTCAGCTCCGAAAGCGCGTCGCGGGCGTCCTCGCCGCGCGCGCACTCGAGTGCGGCAAGGACAAGCACCGCGAGGGTATCCGTGCGCACTCGACGCCCGAGCGCGCTGTCAGGCGCCGCGGCCACATGCTCGAGCACGCCGAGCGCCGCGCGCCGCGCGCGCTCGAGCTCGCCTCGGTCGAAGGCGAGCTGCGCACCGAGCGCGAGCCGGACAAGCGCCGCGTCGGCGGTCTGCTCGGCGTCGAGCGAGTTGCCTTCGAGCAGCGACTCGACAAGCTCGCCGGCATCCGCACGCAGCGCAGCGAAGCCCGCGAAGTAACACGCAGTGGCGTCCGCGCCGACGTTGACGTCGAGGGCGCGGACGCACAGCTCGCGGATGTCCCGCGCGGACGCCGTTGCGCCCAGGACGTGATCGGCTGCGCACAGCGCAAGCAGCCTGCGTTCATCCGCCGTCGCGCCGCGGAGCTTTGCGGTGATCTCGGCTTCGGCGGGATCACCGGGCTCGCCTGCGCAGGCCCGCAGCGTCGCGGCAGCCGCGCGCAGACCCAGCGACGGCTCGCCGTCCCGCTCACGCTCGGCGGCCAGCATCGCCAGCGCCGCCTGCGTGCCGGCGGTAAGCGCGAGCGATTGCGCGGCGACCACGCACGCCGTGTGGCGAGTCGACGGCGCGAGCCGAAGGACCAACGCCTCCGAGGCATGGGCGAGCGCGGCGCCGAAACAGCCCAGGCGAAGCTCGGTGTCGGCGAGTTGCGTGAGGGTCTCCCCGCGCAACTCGTCGTCGCTCTCGCCGAGTGCTCGCTCCAGCAGCCGGCGCGCGTCGGCGTAGGCTCCCGCGCGCGTCCGTTCGCCAGCCACAGCGTGCAGTACGGCGCGAAAGCGCAGCTGCCCGGCTGGCTCGCTGCGCAGGAGATGCTCTGCGATCCGCGCCTCATCGGCGGCGTCTGCCTCCGGCGCGGCCTCGAGGAGCAGCTCCGCAGCCCGCTGGTGGAGGGCGGCGCACTCGAGGGAGGAGAGCGTGTCGTAGACCGCCGCGCGCATCAGCGGCTCGGCGAAGCCGATCACGGCATCATCGCGGAGGATTCCCGATCGCACGAGGGCATCGGCCGGACGCCGTGCCTTGTCGGCGTCGATCGCCGCTAACGCCGCCGCCTGCGCGAGGCCAGTCTCACCAAGCACGGCGGCCGCTTGCGCAAAGCGAAGCACCGGCTCGGGATGACGTCCGAGACGCGCCGCGACGTTGCGCCGCACAGATTCCGGAGTCACGCCTTCGATCGCCTGTCGCATGCCAGCCTGCGCCGTCACGCCGCGCAAGCGCAGGCCGGCGACCAGCTCGCTGACAAGGAACGGCTGTCCACCCGTTTGCGCGTGAATCGCCTCGACGCTCTCTTCGTCCGCGTCGGGTTCGACGTCGGTGCACGAAACCACGCGGACGCCGTCGAGCGTGAGCGGCCCAGGTGCGAGAAACACGGTGTCGCGGCTGCTCGCGAGCGCCTGCAGCCCGCCGGCGCGCACCCCCGGCTCTCCGCGCCGCCACGACGCCACGATGCACACGGGAAGGCGCCGCACCCTGTGGCCCAGGAAGCAAAGGAAGTCAAGCGACGGCCGATCGCACCACTGCAGGTCGTCGACGGCGAGGAGCAGAGGCGCTGCGACGGCAAGGCCGCTCACCAGCCGATAGACACCTTCGTTCTGCTCGAACGTCGCGCTGGAACCGCGCGGAACCGCCTGGCCGCTCCCCAGCGCGGCCGCCGCGGCCGGCCCGGCATCGGCGAGCATCGCACGGCGCTGTGCGGCGCTCAGACGGGCGATGCGCGCCTCGAGCAGCTGGCGCAGAATCCCGAAACCGTAGCCGCGCTCAAGCTCGCTGCCGCCTGCCTCCAGAACGGCGATGTCACGCGTGGCGGCTTCTGCGACGGCCGCGTGGACGAGGCTCGAGCGCCCCGCACCCGACGGACCGTACACCAGCACCACACGCCCCCGGCCAAGCGCGCAGTCAGCCAGAGCGCTCGTGATCGCCTCGCGTTCGACTTCGCGCTCGACGAGCGCATGCCACGCTCCAATCGGCTCCGCGGTCACTTCTCTCGTCATGAGCTCAGCCGTCACTGCCGGCTCGACGACGCGATCTCCGCTGCCCCGCCCGCACCGTCCGAGCCGTCGTCGGCGGCCAACTTCAGATCGCGGGCTGCGCGAGTCCGGGTCCCGCGGTCGAGATCGGTGGCTGTCGGCCGCTCAGTCCTCATCGCACGACTGGGGATAGACCGATGTGATGCGCCCGCTCGGGAGCGCGGCGAGCACTGCCGCATCACGGACGGCGTCGGCGGACTCGGCTTCGAAGAGAAGGAAGCACGTCTCCTCGTCCGGCACGAATATCGAGCGGCGATAGCTGATCGCCGTTCCGCGGCGCGTCAGCTCTTCGGCGGCGCGCCGCGCGCTCTCACTCTCGGCGCCGGCGCCGCGCGCATCGTCGCGTGGTGCGTAGAACTCGAGGAGGTACTCCGGCATCGCGCTCCACGGTAGGCGCGCCGGTGTCGTACCTCAATATCGGAAACCCTCAATCATTGGCCGGGCGGCCCAAGAGCCTGCGTTCGACACGCGATGTCAGAGCACGCCGGCGAGATGCCTCACCAGCCCCTACGCTGGCGACCGGCCCCGCAGCGACCTGCGCGACGACTCGAACCCAGGTCTCAGGGCAAAGCCCGCGCTCAGCAGCGCTCCACCGCGGTTGCGGCCTCAGCGGCGGTGGGTCGCGGTGCTGAACCGGGCGTCCCGCCTGCGGTCCGCCAACTGACCGTGGTGGTGGTGATGGCGAGTGAGTTGGGCGCGAGCCGGCCCTTCGTTGTGGTGCACACGACGACGGGCGAGCCTAGACCGTGCGCTCGCACCGGTAGGACTTCAAGGGTCTCCCGCTGCGTGTCGGCGATGATGGCCGTCGCCCCGTCGGGTGCCACCGCGTAGGCGCGCAGATCGTAGTTGGAGTGCGCACTGGAGTTGAGGAGTCCGACGCGGATCTCGCGTGTCTGAAGGTTCACCCAGCCAACCGCCGTCGACGAGCCGCCCGCTCCGAGTCCGATGACGAACTCGTCGAAGCCAAGCCGTTCGCCGAAGAAGCGGAAGTCGCCGATCTCGAGTTGGTTGGCGGGCCCGGGATTGGCAATTACGATCGGAGTGGACGAGCCCGCCGCACAAGCCAGCGCCTCCTGCTGGCCGGCGTCGACCATGAAAACGCGAACGGAGTCGCGGTCAAACAGCGTGCGGCCCGAGGAGCATGACAATCGGACCGAAGCTCCAGCGCTGGCCGTCGATGCGAGCGCCAGAGAGCCGGCGAGAATCGCCGCGAGGCCCAGGCAGGCGGTCGGTCCGCCTCTCCGACCGGCTGCCGCCAGCGGAGGGCGACGGCTCACTCGCGGTCCCGCAACGCCCCGACTGACCCATCCGATCGCTGGCATCAGTTGCTCTCGAGCGCGCTAACGACCTGCTTCGCCTGCTTCTTCGAGGGCAACGGAACCTCGAGCCGCCAGGTACTTCCATCGGTGAACTCGACGGTCAGCGGCGGCGAGTATAGACCTGCACGCCCGAGCGTCGCCGATCTGACCCTGTTGAGCGGGACGCGTTCGATGACACCCTCAAGGCGCAGGCCAACGGCACCGTTCTGCTTGAGCTCGACGAGTGCCAGTTCGTCGTCGGTGACGGCGAGAAAGGCAAGCCGCCCGAAGTCCGGCGCGCTCGAGTCAGCCGCCGCCTCCTTGGCCTTTTTCGCCGACTTCATGCCGATCGCGTTGAGAATGCCGATGGCGACCAGTCCGGCCGCCCCTCCGCCCGCGCCGGCGCCACCTGACCTCCCGGCGATCGCCTTGCCGAGCCCGAGCGGGTTGACCTTTACGCCGGCTACCTGCGGCGCTCCCAGTATCTCTGAGGCGTCATGCGCCATCGCAACCTCCCAAGTCGGTCCTTTTGGCCGTGTACCTCGATCGAACTCCAAACGATCGCGCGGGCAATCTGCTGTCGGTACCGGCGAGGAGCGGATCGCCGCGCGGTGCATCAAGCTCGAGGACGTACTCCGGCATCGCGCTCCACAGTAGGCGGGGGGTCGAACACCCTCAATATCGGAAACCCTCAATCATTTGGCGGTGCTTGCCCGGGCGCGGCTGGCCGGTCAAACGTTGAGGGTTTCCGATATTGCGGCGCCACCGGGCCGGGCCTACGTTGGTGCCATGCGATCGAACCGACAGATGTGGCGCCGCGGTACGGCCGCCGTGGCCGAGCCGTGAGGCTCCGTCTCGGTGGCATGACCGCGAGCGTCCCTGGGCGCACGGGAGGCGGCGGCCGCGCTCGCTCGCGGCCGCCGGCTCCTCCCACCGCCGCTGGCGATGACCTTCAGCGACAGGACGCTGGGGCGGGTCGCGTTCCGAACTGGTCTGTGCGATCAGCCGATCGTGAACCCAATATCAGGAGGCAGTGGATGCGAAAGCTGTTGACTAGACGACCGACACCGACGATGGCGGTGGCCCTCGCGGCGCTCTTCGTCGCACTCGGCGGCAGCGCCTATGCCGCTACGCGTATCAACGGCGCCGCGATCAAGCGCAACTCGCTACCCGCCGACCGAATCCGCCACGGCTCAATCACCGCCGCCCAGGTCAACCTCGCAAAGCTCGGGACGGTCGCGAACGCTACCCACGCCAGCACTGCTGACAACGCCACGCACGCGAGCAGTGCCGACAACGCCACGCACGCGACGACCGCGACCACCGCCAACACGGCGACCACCGCGACGACGGCCAAGACCGCTACCAACGCCACCACCTTCAACAGCCTCAGCTCCGCTCAGTTCCTGCGCAGCGACACCTGCCAGGTCGGCGGCATCCGTGGCTACGGCCACTTCACACCAGCGCAGATGTCGTCGACCGCGTTGACCGCCAACGGCACTTTGGGGACCCTCAACTGCGCGGGCAAGGCGGTCCTGGTCCACCACCTCGGCGCCGGACGTTACGTCGTCCAGTTCGCGGGTTATCCGGGCGGCTACGCGATCTGCCAGATCGGTCCACTCGGGCAGAGCGGCGGCACCACCTTCGCACCGCCGTTCGTGTGCACCCTCGACGAGTTCGCGCCGGGAGAGTGGGAGGTCGGCGTCTACAACCTCCAGGGCACGGCCGCCGACTCGGAGTTCACGCTGCTTCTCTACTAGCGGCGTGCACGGGCGCGGCGGCTCAGGCCGTCGCGCCCGCCGTCTGACGCGCGCCGAAGCTCGGCATCAGCGCCGCGGCGAGCAGGATCGCCGTGACCCCGAGACCCTGCGCGAGCAGGCCGAATGCGCCGCCGGGCATCGGGTCGCCGAAGACGAGCACGCCGCCGGCGATCGAGGAGACGTTGGCCGCGGCGGTCGTCACGGCGATGACCGGTACGGCGTCGCCGTCCTGGAAAGACTTCGCCGAGGTGAAGAAGGCGACGACCGAGGCGACCAGCGTCAGCGCGAGCCACGGGCTCGTCAGGATGCCGAGTGCTCCGTGTGCCGACGCGATTCCGGTCAGCGCCTTGATCGAGATGTCGGAGACGCCGAAGATGAGGCCGCTCGCCGCGCCGAGCATCGTGCCGTGATGGTGGCTCGGAGCTCCGGCGCGCGGACCGGCGATCAGCACCGCGCCGATCGCGCACAGGCCGGCTTCAAAGGCGATCATCGCGGCGGGCGAGAACGTCGCATGCGACCCTCGCACCGCGGGGACGGTCAGCGCGAAGGCGACGAGGCCGCTCGCGGTCAGCGCCAGCCCAAGCCACTGGCGGCGCTGGACGGCGAAGCCGAACATGCGGTCCGCCATTACGCCGACGAGAACGACGCCCGCGGCCAGCACGACCTGGACGTCGCTCAGTGGCGCGAGCGTCATCGCGGCCACGTGCAGGATCCACGCGGCGGCCGCGACGAGCATGCCGATCGCAAACCAGCGCCGGCGGAACAGCTCGGCCCCGCTGCGCAGCGGATGGCGCGCGCTGACTCGCGGCGCACTGCACGCCCCGCGCTGCTTGAAGAAGAAGGCGAGGTTGGTGACGAGGGCGCAGCAAGCAGCAAGCAGGATTCCGAGTTGGATGAGAAGCCTCCGATTGAGAGAGAAAGTCGCGGTCCCGGCGGCGGCGCCGGATAGCCTGGCTGACCTATCGACCGCCCGCCAACAGCGCTTGATCGAATCTGGCCGGTTATCGTGGATGGATCGCCGCGAGAGCTGTCATTGGGGTCGTTCTTGCCCTCGTGCCGGCTGCTGCAGCGGCTCCACAGAGCCAAGAATGCGCCCCCGCGGGGACAAAGGTGTTGCATGTCTCACACCTCGCCGGCCTCTACTCCTCACTCGGCGTCCTCTACGGCTGTGACGGCAGCCGGCGGACCCGCCTCGGCGTGCTGCGCACGACCCCGCTCGCGCCCGCGACGCGCATCGCGCGCTACGCCCTCGCGGGGCGCTTCGCCGCGATCGACCTCACCCAGATGGGCGTCGACAACCTCGACGCGACGGTGGCGGTGTATGACCTCCGAAGCGGACGCCGGGTCGCAAGCGCCCCGGGGACGACGCCCGAGAACCGCGCGGAGTCCTTCATCTCAGTCTCCGCGCTCGCCGTAAACAGCCAGGGCGTCCTCGCCTGGATCGGCCGGCGAAGCGCGGTCGGCGTGCTCGAGCCGACCTATGAGCTCCACGTGCTCAGGGCGGGCATGAACACGACGCTGGCCACCAACACGGCCAAGCTCGCCGGCCTGCGGCTCAGCGCGACGGCAGTGTCCTGGACGGACGCCGGTGGCCGTCGCCACTCAGCGCGCATCTAGAGAACGCAAACGCCAGAGGCCACCCGGAGGGAGCCTCGGGGCGACGAAGTTCGTGGGGGCGCCCGGCGCGGCGCCCCCACGACCTCCTGCTAGTTGTCGACGTCGAGCTCGCGCAGCTCGTCGGCGAAGCCGGGATCGGCTCCCATGCCGATCTCCTCGAGCGAGGCGAGGTCGGCTTCGAAATCGGCGAAGCCGCCCATCCCGAGATCCGAGGAGAGATCCTCATCGCCGAGCAGCCCGAGCTCGTCGACCGCGCGCGGCAGCGGCTTGGAGGGCTCGATCTCGATCCGGCGGTAGCGCTTGAGCCCGGTCGCAGCCGGGATCAGCTTGCCGATGATCACGTTCTCCTTGAGGCCGTTGAGGCGGTCGATCTTGCCCTCGAGCGCCGCGTCCGTCAGGACCTTCGTGGTCTCCTGGAAGGAGGCCGCCGAAAGGAACGAGTCGGTGTTCAGCGAGGCCTTCGTGATGCCGAGGATGATGTCCTCGAACTGGGCGCCCTCGCCGCCGTCCTTGGCGACCTTCTCGCTCGCGCGGGCGAACTCGAAGCGATCCACGAACTGGCCCGGCAGGTAGTCGGTGTCGCCCTTCTGGTCGATGCGGACCTTCTTGAGCATCTGGCGGACGATCAGCTCGATGTGCTTGTCATTGATGTCCACGCCCTGGGACTTGTAGACCGCCTGCACCTCGCGGACGAGGTACTGCTCGGTCTCCGTCCGGCCGCGGACGGCGAGCAGCTCGTGCGGGTACAACGACCCCTCGTTGAGCTGGCGGCCGGCCGTGATCCGCTCGCCCGCGCTGACGTGCAGGCGGGTGCGGCGCGGGAACGTGTGACGGTGCTCCTCGCCCGCGTCGTCGGTGATCACGACGGTCAGCGCCTTGTCTGACTCCTCGATCGAGACGACGCCATCCTGCTCGGCGATCTTCGCAAGGCCCTTCGGCTTGCGCGCCTCGAAGAGCTCCACCACGCGCGGAAGCCCGTGCGTGATGTCGGCGCCGGCGACGCCGCCGGTGTGGAAGGTGCGCATCGTCAGCTGCGTGCCCGGCTCGCCGATCGACTGCGCGGCGATGATGCCCACCGCGTCGCCGATCTGGGCCAGCTGGCCGGTCGCCATCGCGCGCCCGTAACAGGACTGGCAGACGCCCGAGGGCGCCTCGCACTTGAGCACCGAGCGGACCGCGATGAGGGGGTTCGTCCCCTTCTCGTCGAACTCCTCCTGGAAGCTCTCGATGACATCCGCGAACTCCGCGCGGTCGATCTGCTTGCCGCCCTCGACGAGCATGCGGCCGCGCTTGGTCTTCAGGTCGACCGCCGAGATCCGCCCGATCAGGTTCTCGTTCGGCTCGCCGTCGGGCGTGTAGACCGGGACCTCGATGAACTCCTTCGTGCCGCAGTCGACCTCGCGGATGATCACGTCCTGGGCGACGTCGACGAGACGGCGCGTCAGGTAGCCGGAGTCCGCGGTGCGCAGCGCCGTGTCGGCGAGGCCCTTGCGGGCGCCGTGCGTCGAGATGAAGTACTCGAGCACCGAGAGGCCTTCGACGAAGTTCGCCTTGATCGGCCGCTCGATGATCTCGCCCTTCGGGTTGGCCATCAGCCCGCGCATACCGGCGAGCTGGCGGATCTGCTTGAAGGAGCCGCGCGCGCCCGAGTTGGCCATCATGAAGATGGGGTTCAGCTCGTCGAGGTTCGCGATCATGGCGTCCGCGACCTCGTCGGTGCAGGCGTTCCACAGATCGACAACCGCCTCGTGGCGCTCCTCCTGGGTGATCAGACCCTGGTCGTACTGGTCGTGGACCTCCGCGACCCGCTCCTCATAGCGGCCGAGGATCTCGGTCTTGCTCGGCGGCACGACGACGTCGTTCTTGGAGATCGTGATCCCCGCCTGCGTCGCGTACTTGAAGCCGAGGTCCTTGAACGCGTCGAGCACGAGCGAGATCGCCGTCGCGCCGTAGCGCTGGACGAGCGCGTCGATCAG
>DATAWT010000052.1:0-12995 GCA_036267075.1 Solirubrobacteraceae bacterium | reverse complement strand
GGGTCCATAGGAAGCCGCAAACCCGGCGGCTGACGCAGAAAGCGAGGTAACCCCAATACGCTCGGAGCGGCACGTAAGCCGCTGAACCTCGCGGCGATATGTGCGTTCAGCGCCTCAGGACCCGGCGAGAGTGCCACCGCGGTTTACCTGACCGCCTCGTCTCAGCGAATTCTCATCGTCCGCTGCGAGAGCGCTATACATCCACGCGTATGGTCGGAGCCCAGTTCCATGGGCGATCAAAGACCCACACGGGGCCAGCGTGGCCGCGGCGGGATCGCGAGCCATGCGCACGGCGGATCCCCGATCGTCGGGGAACCCAGCGCGCGGCGTGCTGATCAGCGGCGGCGGCGACGCCGGAGGAGAATCCTTTGCGGGACGCTCGCTCTTCTGGCCCTGCTGATCCTCTACTTCGGGATTTCCTACGCGAACTACATGCTCAAGCCGACGAGCGAGACCTTCTCCGAGCGCTCAGCGGAGTGGGTGCGCGACGACGTCCCCTTCGGCAACTGGGTCATCGACACGGCCGAGCACTACACAGCGAGCACGCCGCGCAAGGGCGGTCCTGGCCTAAGGCGACTGCCCGCTGTGGGGCTCAGCCAAGTACGACCTCGGGTCAAGCACGACAAGCGCGTCACCTACACGCCACCACCGATCAAACCGGTGTTCGCCAAACCACTGCCCGGCGAAGGCGTCTGGCATCGCACGAGTCCATCCGTCGATAGTCGGCCGCCAGTGCTCGTGACGACGTACCGGCCCAGCACGGAGTACCCCTCAATCGTCGCCTACGTCCTGTGGATCGACCATACCCGCACCGACCTCGCCTACTACCCCGGCCGCTATGAGCCACCGAGCGCAGTTGACCGGGGTCCGATGATGATTCCTCTCGATCAGCGCTACCGGCTGCTCGCTACCTTCAACGGCGCGTTCACGCACGTCGACACCAATAATGGCTCGGCGGTCAACGGCCATACGAACGAGCCACTCATTGATGGCAATGCCACGCTCGTCGGTTACCGCAACGGAGCTGTGAACATCGTCAAATGGACCGGAGGGCCGAACGCGTCCGCGAACATTGCCTGGGCGCGCCAAAGCCTCACCCCGATCCTCTGGAACGGCAAGCTCAACCCCGGCCTGAACACTGACCCGAACAGCATTCAATGGGGTTACACCCTCGGCGGCGTTACCTTCACCCCGCGCACCGCGGTCGGCGTCGATGCCCACGGCAACGTGATGCTTGTCGTCGCGTCGGAGGCGACGGTGATCTCGATCGCCCAGATCCTTCAGCACATTGGGGCGGTGCGCGGGATGGAGTTCGACATCAACCCCGAATGGCACACGATGATCACCTACTCCCATAAGAACGGGCTTGGGCCGACGATGGTCGAGCCACAGCCTCAGCAGTCCCCCGACCGCTATCTCACGCCAGACGACCGCGACTTCATGGCGGTGTTCTCGAAGATTCCCGGGCCGGTCACCGTGCCCTTCAAATAGGCAGTGCGCGCGGGCCGTTGATCGGAACGGCTGCTGGGGACACCACGATTTTCAGACGAGCGAGGTATTCCATCGGATACCTCGAAATAGCATGACCTCATTGCCGCGCCAGCTTGCCGGGATGCCGCGCAATTAGCAGGAATTCTCGGAAGTTAGGCCACGACCGCGCCGTTCGCGGCCAGGAGCAGAACAGCCTATTTATTGCCCGGCGTCTTTGCGCCGGGGGCGGGCTGCGGGTCGATCGGTGGTTGCTCTGAGCGTATAGATCGTGTAGCGGCCGCTGGTTTTGCGGGTGACGCCAAGAGGGACGGCTCGCCGAGCGGCGACGATCATTTGGGCGTTCGGTACCGCATTGTGCGGATCGTAGCCAGCGACGAGCGAGCTGGGATCGGCGGGAGAGTAGTAGCGGTCGAGCACGACAGTGCGCACTCCGTGTGCCTCGAGCCATGCGATCGAGGCGGGAGCAGGGAAAGTGCTGGCCGCGGTCCGGAACCGTGTCTGCTCGCTGGGGATGAAGCCGGAGATGCCGTTGACCATCGGCTGAAAGCTGATGGCTGTCCAGGGCATGTACTCCGCGTCGTCGAGATCGTTGCTGGGGAGTACAAACACGGGTCCGGGAAGGGAGGCCATCGTCACCGGGGGGGAGAGCACGTCGGCTCGCGGGAGGCTGCCGCTGCCTTCCGCAACGATCGCGCCAACGAGCAACAGCGTAGTCAGCATGATCGCGCGCCGTGAGCAGCTGCGAGCTTCGACCGAGTGGAGCACCCGTTGTGCTCCGATCGCGGCGAGGAGTGCGAGTGCCAGCGTCACGAAGGTGATCAGACGCCCGGGCGTGCGGATGCCGCTGAAGCCCGGCAGGTCGTAGAGCAGGCGGTAGGCGATTCCGCCCGCTGGGCCGCGAAAGCCCAACGCGAACACCGTTATCGCCACAACAGCTGCGGCGAGCCCCAGCCGTACGCGGCGAGGCCAGCCTGCCCACGAGAGGCCGAGCAGCGCAAGGCAGACGATGACGAGGCCGGGGAAGAGGCTCTGCTCTGAGGGGGCGGCGAGATGTCCGCGAAGGCCCGCGGTGAGCGCACCCCAGATGCGCTCGTGCGCTGGCGCCGTGAGCAGCGAAGACAGTGGCGGCGAGTAGAACTTGGCTACCGTGATCGAGCGAATTGACTCCGGGTAGCTGTGCTGCTTCTCGAAGTAGGGAAGCGCCATCGACGCGGTCGTCACAGCAACCACCGCCAGGCCCGCCACCGACGCGAAGACCATGCGGCGCTCCCGCAATCGGGTGCGCGAGGCGCGCACCAGACAGCTGATCAGCGCGAGTGCCACGAGCAGATACAGAAACGGAAGGGCAAGGCTAAAACCGATCAGGACCTGCCAGGCAACCACGATCCAACCCGCGAGCACGGTGCCGACGCTGCGCCGCCGATACCCGCGCAGCAGCAGGAACAGCGAGAGCGCGATCCCCCCGCTGGAAAGGATGTTCAGATGATCGGCCTGCGCGAGACGCCACGGCGCGAAGGCGAACGCGGCGCCGCCAACCAGCGCTGCGATGCGGCTGACGCCGAGCTCTCGTGCGAGCGCCCAAGCGCCGGCAAATGCAAGCGCACCGGTGAATATGAACAGGCCGTCGTAGCGAATGATCGCGGCGCGAAACCCAGCCCCCAGCATCCCGAACGGTGCGTAGCCGAGCAGCGGGTCCGCAAACGCCAGCGAGTCGTGCAACGGCCACATCGCATTGGCGTCAAACAACGACAGCGGATCGTGCGTCAGCGCGTGGCCATCCCACGCAACCGCCCACGCCTCGGCAAACGGGTCCCACGGCGACGCCGGCACCTGGCTGCCGAGGTGCAGCACCAACGGCCACGTTGCAACCGCAGTCAGCATCGCGCCGCAAAGCAGCACAAGCACCCCGAGACCAACTGAAGTCAACCGCGTCCTCGGCAAGCTCGCTGTGCGGCTCAAGACCGCGGCGCGCGCTACAGCAGCAGCTTCCACATCTCAGGCATCGGACCGAACAACGCTGCGCTTGAACGGAGCACGCACCAGAACGTGGCCGGCGCCAGCGACGCTGCCACCCGGCATCAACCGCCGACGTCCTGGTTGCAAAGCAGACCGCTGAAGGACCACGACTTTCGCCAATTAGCCGGATTTGCAACGCATTCCGGTCGCTCCAGGTCGAGGCGCAGTGGGTCAAGGACGCGCTGGAGCGAGGTTCAGTTCGTCGCACTTCACGCACGGAAAGTTGGGCCGCCGGGCGAAGGCGACACCACCGCGACGACGCCACCATTAGACGCCGTGCCCGCCCCCACCAGTGCCCACGGCTCCTCCAGGCACATCGCCCTGATCGCTCACGATCACCGCAAGACCGATCTCCTCGACTGGGGGCGGTTCAACCGCGAAACGCTGTCCAAGCACGAGCTCTTCGCAACGGGCACCACTGGTCAGATCCTCGGCGACGAACTCGACCTTCCGATCAGCCGTTATCTCAGCGGCCCGCTCGGCGGCGACCAGCAGGTCGGCGCGGCGATCGCCGAGGGCCGGATTGACCTCGTCATCTTCTTTTCCGATCCTCTTGCGGCACACCCGCACGACGTCGACGTCAAGGCACTACTGCGGATCGCGGTCCTCTACGACGTCCCGATCGCCTGCAACCGGGCGTCCGCGGACTTCATGCTTTCCAGTCCGCTCATGATCTCCGCCTACGCGCGCCACCCACAACTGCTCACCGACGCCTGACCCACCCCTGCGATAGCACCGGATCAAAACGAATCTCTCACTGAGCGACGCGACACTCTGCAGTCGGACTTTGGGCCGGGATCGCGGTCGCTAGGCGGCGAGGCTGTGATCCGGCCAGGTCCCGGTGCGGACCCGCTCGTAGAGCGTGTCCGGGGCCAGGTCGGCACCGCCAGGCCAGACCACGGTGCCGGTCTCGGCGTCAACTGCGGCTCTGGCAAACCCGGTCGGCGTGCGGGCTTCGGCGAATACCGGTCCGCGCATCCGCTCGAGCACGGCGACCTCACCGGTCAGGCCGTCGGCGAAGGTGAGGCGGAGCACGCCATAGTCGATAACCACGACGAGAGTGATATCGGGAGTCAGTCCGGTCATCGCAGCGGTTCGATCTGCCGAAGTGTCTCACCCGCGCAGGCCATTCGCCAGTTCTCGAGCAATTCCGCCTCGTGGAGCTCCGCCCAGGCCATGACGAACCGCAGATGCCGGCGCTCAAGCGTACTTTCGATGACCTCGAGGTGTCGATCTGAACTTTCGCCGCACCATCGGCGGCGCGGGCGTGGAAGTGCGGCGGCCCGTGATCGTCGTAGAACATCGCGATCACGATCCCAAAGAAACGACTGATCGTCGGCACACCCGAATCATCCCGGCGACCGCGGTCAGTACTCGACTGCCCACGCCACCCAACCAGACCATCGCTTCGCGGCTTGCGCCGGATCGGGTTCGCGATCGCCGGCGCAATTCCCCGTCGCAAGCGACCGGACCCGCTGTTGCACTGACGATCACTATCGCCGCGGTCATCCTCTTCACCGCAGCCTGGGTATCGCCACGAGCCCGCACATCCAGCGTGTCGCTTACGCGCGTGAAACCAGCAACCTGGCTGGCGCGCCTGTGCCGTTCAAGCGTGAGCGGCTGGCCGGGAGCGTCGTGTTTGAATCCGTCCGATGATGCGGCGGGCTTGAGCTATCGATCGAGTTCGACCTCGACACACCTCGATTCGCCGTGGTGCGGACGGCCGAAGTCGAACGCCGGACCATCGAAGGGTCCGCAACGAGCGCGAGTACGAGCCCGATTGGAGCCACGCCGCTTTCCATCTAGGCCACCAAACCGAGCGCCGTGGCCAAAACCAAGCCACGGAGATCGCCACCGCGTCGCATCAGAATGAGCCCCTAAGCAGGCACTTCTTGAATGGCGAGACCCAGACTCGAACTGGGGACACCACGATTTTCAGTCGTGTGCTCTACCAACTGAGCTATCTCGCCGGGCAGCGCTCGATGCTACCGGCTCGCGCGCGGTACGCGCCCGCGACTAGCTCGGCTGATCGAGCGCCAGCCAGCCGGCGCGCGGGTCGGGCAGCGGCGTCAGACGCGCCTCGATCGCCGCGCGGTGCTGCTCGAGCCAGGGCGGGAGGATGACCGTCCTGCCCATCTCGCTCAGTGGGCCGTCCATCGCAAAGCCGGGAGCGTCGTCGGCGATCTCATAGAGGATGCCGCCCGGTTCGCGGAAGTAGATCGAGTGGAAGAAGTGGCGGTCGATGATCGGTGTCGTCGGCACGCCGGCGCCGGCGAGATGCTCGTGCCAGCGCGGGTGCTCGGCGACGGTCGTGCCCCAGGCGATGTGGTGGATCGATCCCGCGCCCTGGACGTGGCGGCTGCCCGCCGGAGGCTCATCGAAGCTGATCGTCGCGCCGCGGCGTTCACCGCGCAGCTCGAGGGTGCCCTCGTCGCGCCGCGTCGCTCCGAGGACGTCCTCGAGAAGACGCATGCTCATCGCCTCGCGCAGGCTGTGCACGCGCACGCCCGCGAAGCCGATCAGGGCATGCTCGAGGGGAATGTCGGGATGGCGGGCGCGCTGCGGGGAGTCCGGGACGTCCTCGACGAGGAGTTCGTGCTCGAGCCCCTCGCGGTCCGCGAAGACGACGCCGCCGTCGGCTGCGACCGTCCGCTCCACCTCGAGTTCCGCAAGGCGCTCCGCCCAGAACGCGAGGCTGTCGCTTGAGGGAACGCGCCAGAGCACACGGTAGGCGCAGCCCGGGCCGACGCGACCGCGCGTCGCACCCGGATACTCGAAGAACGTGATGTCAGATCCGGCGTCGCCGTCCTCATCGGCGTAGAAGAGGTGGTAGACGGTCGAATCGTCCTGGTTGACGGTCTTGGCGACGAGCCGCAGACCGAGTACGCCGGTATAGAAGTCGACGTTGCCCGGTGCATCGCCCGTGATGGCCGTGATGTGGTTGAGTCCTTCGAGTCGCATCGAGCTGCCGCGCCCTCGCGCAGGCCCGACGGACGATAGCGATCGCCGGCGGCCGGCCGGTGCGTTTCAGCCCGTGGCTCACCGGGCGCCGTGGCCGGCGAATCTGTCGCTACGGGAGTGCGGAACCGCCGGCATCGGCCGGCGCGCTGAAGCCGTTCGAGGCCACGGCCGCGCCGTTCTCGCCCGCCGGCGGCTGCAGCGGGAAGTGGCAGGCCGCCTGGTGCCCCGGGCCAAAGCTGCGCAGCTCCGGTTCGACCTCGGTGCACATCGCCTGCGCGCGCGGGCAGCGGGTGTGGAAGCGGCAGCCCGAGGGAGGGGCGAGCGCGCTCGGCAGCTCGCCGCGGATCGCGACGTCCTCCTTGTTGCGCTCGGCCGAGGGGTCTGGCAGCGGGATCGTCTTGATCAGCGCATCGGTGTAGGGGTGCGCGGCACGGTGGTAGATGTCGTCGCCGGTGCCGAGCTCGACGAGCTTGCCGAGGTACATCACGCCGATGCGGTCAGAGAGGTACTTGACGACCGCGAGGTCATGGGAGATGACGATCGAGGCCATGTTGTGCTCGGCCTGCAGCCGCTTCATCAGGTTCAGGACCTGCGAGCGGATCGAGACGTCGAGCGCCGAGACGGGCTCGTCGGCGACGACGACCTTCGGCTCGAGCATCAGCGCGCGCGCAAGCGCGATGCGCTGCCGCTGACCGCCTGAGAACTCGTGCGGGTAGCGCTCGAGCGCGTTATGAGGCAGCCCGACCTCGTCGAGCATCGTCCGAATCTTCTCGTCCTGCTCACGCGCGGTGCCGAGGTTCTGGACGACCAGCGGCTCGCGCAGGCTGGCTTGAACGCGCATCCGCGGGTCAAGCGACGCGTAAGGATCCTGGAACATCATCTGCAGGTCGCGGCGTGCGAGCCGCAGCGCCCGCCCGCGGTTGCGGAAGACCTCCTCGCCGTCGAGCATGATCCGACCGCCATCGGGCTTCTCGATCCCGACCGCGAGCTTGCCGAGCGTTGTCTTGCCGCAGCCTGACTCGCCGACCAGCCCGAGCGCCTCGCCCTCGCCGACGGTCAGCGTGACATCAGACACCGCCTTGACGGAGGCGACCTTGCGCTTGAGCAGGCCCGCGGTGACGGGATACTCGCGGACCGCGTTCTCGATCTGAAGCAGCGGCTTGAGCGCCTCGATGTCGAGCTGGGCGGCGCGCTCGGCGACGACGCGCATCTGCGATGTCAGCGCGATCGGCCCGTCGACCGGGTGCCAGCAGGCGAATACGTGCCCCGGCTCCTCACCTGTCAGCGGCGGCTCCTCCACCCGGCACTGGTCGGTCGCCCGCGGGCAGCGCGGCGCGAACCGGCACCCCGGCGGCGGGTTGGTGAGATCGGGGGGGAGACCGGGAATCGACACGAGCGGCTTGGTCGCGTCCTGCTCGAGCCGCGGGATCGAGCCGAGCAGCGCCTGCGTGTAGGGGTGGCGCATGCCCGTGAAGAGCCGGTGCGTCTCGGCTGACTCGACGATCCGCCCCGCGTACATGACGTTGATCCGCGAGGTGCGCCCGGCGACGACACCCATGTCGTGGGTGACGAGCAGCGTGGCCATCCCGAGGCGGTCGCGGAGCTCGTCGAGCACGCGGAGGATCTGCGCCTGGATCGTGACGTCGAGCGCGGTCGTCGGCTCGTCGGCGAGCAGGACCTTCGGCTCGCAGGCGAGCGCGATCGCGATCATCACGCGCTGGCGCAACCCGCCCGACAGCTGGTGCGGGAAGTAGCCGAGCCGCTCGCGTGGGTGTGGCAGCCCGACGAGCTCGAGCACCTCGAGCGCCCGGTCGCGCGCCTCCTTCTTCGACGCGTTGCGGTGCAGACGCACCGGCTCGGCGACCTGGTCGCCGATCGTCTTCGTCGGGTTCAGCGAGGACAGCGAGTCCTGGAAGATCATCGCCACCTCGTTGCCGCGCAGCTTCCGCAGCTCGGGTGTCCTCAGCCCGACGAGCTCGCGGTCGTGGAGCTTGATCGAGCCCTCGACGATGTGGCCGCCGTTGGGCAGCAGGCCGAGGATCGAGAGTCCGAGCATCGACTTGCCGGAGCCCGACTCGCCGACCAGTCCGACCGTCTCGTGCCTGTCGATGGCGAGGCTGACGTTGCCGACGGCCTGAACCGTGCTGCGCGACAGCTTGATATGGGTCGAGAGGTTGTCGACCTCGAGCGCAGCGGACATCGGCTAGCGGCGTCTCAGCCGCACGTCGAAGGCGTCGCGCAGCGCATCCCCGACCAGGTTGGTGGCGAGCACGAGCACAACCAGGCAGCCGCCGACCGGATAGACGAGCCACCAGTAGCCCTCGGTGACGTAGTTCTGGGCGCCTCCGAGCATGTCGCCCCAGGACGTGGCCGGGAACTGGAGACCAAAGCCGAGGAACCCGATGTAGGCGAGGATCAGGATCGCGTCGGCGACCTGGAAGGTCACGTTGACGATCACGACCGACATCGCGTTCGGGATCAGATGGCGCAGCACGATCCGCCGGCGGTTCGCGCCCATCACGCGCGCCGCGGAAACGAAATCGCGTTCGCGGAGCGTCAGCACCTCGCCACGGACAAGGCGTGACGGAATCAGCCATGAGAAGAGCCCGATCAGCAGGCTCAGCCTGATCACGGTGCCGCTGTATTTGGTGGCGAGCACGAGCACCACGAAGAGCAGCGGGATCGAGAGCAAAATGTCGACGATCCGCATCATGATGCCGTCGACGATCCCGCTTGCGAGCCCGGCGATGGCTCCCCACAACGTCCCCAGCACCGTCGCGATCGCCGCTGAGAAGAACCCGATCTCAAGCGCCGACTGGCCGCCCAGCATGATCCGCCCGAACTCGTCGAATCCGTGCTCGTCGGTCCCGAGCAGATGGGCGCCGCCCGGCGCGAGGTCGGTGTTGAGCGGATTGACCAGCGTCTGATTGGTCGGGTCGATCAGCGGCCCGAGGAAGCAGAAGAGGATGAAGGCGATGATCACAACAAGCCCGGCGACCGCGAGCTTGTTGTCGAAGAATTCGCTGACGGCGAGCTTCCAGCCGCTGGAGATGACCTGGACCTCGCCGCCCTCGGGTCCGGCCATGACATAGCCCCCGGGCTCGATGAGCCCTTCGATCAGCGGTGCGATCGGCTCAGCCAAGTCGAACCCTCGGGTCGGCGAAGGTGATCGCGATGTCGGCCATCAGATTCCCGATCACCGTCAGGATGGCGCCGAGGATCACGTACGCGAGCAGCACGTTGTAATCGAGGTTGCCGAGCGCGGTGTAGAAGAGGAGCCCAAGCCCGGGAAAGTTGAAGAGGTACTCGGTGAGCAGGTTGCCGGCCAGGAGCGTGGGGATCGAGAGGCCGATGAGAGTGATCATCGGCAGGCAGGCGTTGCGCAGCAAGTGGCTGAAGAGCACCGAGCGCTCCGAGAGGCCCTTGGCGCGAGCCAGACGGATGTAGTCCTGGGCGAGGTTGTCGAGCGCCGAGGAGCGCATGTAGCGGCTGAACGACGCGACGTTGATAGCCGCCAGGGTCACGATCGGCAGCGTCAGCTGCGCGGGGTGTATGAAGGTCTGCCAGACGGTCGTGACGGAGTCCGACACCGTCGGCGGGAAGACGTGCAGGTCCAGGGCGAGGAACTGGATCAGGATCAAGCCGAGGAAGAACGACGGCATCGAGTAGAGCACGAAGTTCAGCGTCGTGACCGTGTAGTCCCCGACCGTGTTGCGCCGGACGGCCTGCATGATCCCGAGCGGGATCGCGATGATCAGCGACAGCAGCAGCGCGGCGCCGGTGAGATAAGCGCTACGGCCGGCGTTTTCGCTGAACAGCGCGCTGACGCTCTGCGAGAGCTTGTAGGAGTAACCGAAGTTCAGCTGCACCAGGTTGCCCAGGTAGCTGAGGAACTGGGCGATCTCCGGGCGGTCGTATCCGTGGAGCTTGTTCCAGGAGGCGACCGCCTGTGGCTGCGCCTTGGCCCCGAGCACGTCGAAGGCAGGCGTCGGCGCCAGCCAGTGCAGCAGGATGAAGATGATCGCCGAGACGCCGAGGACGACGACGACCGCGACGACGAGCCGGCGGATGATGTAGCTGATCATCCGCGCGGCTCGTTGCGGGTGTTGTTACTCAGCATCAGTGCCCACGCCGCCGGCCGCGAACTCCTCGAGTCCACGACCGGCGGCTGCGCTCCGTCATCGAACTATCCCGTCTCCGAGATCGCTGATTACTTCGTGTACCAGTACTGCGGATACCACTGCTGCTGCGTCATCACGGTCCAGCCGTCGGGCGGGCCCGCGACCTTGGTGCTGTTGACCGCCAGCAGGTAGTCGCCGTCGGGCATGAAGAACACCGGCAGGTGCGTCTGGATGTAGCGGGCCTCGACCTTGATCGCGTTCGGGTTGCCGCTGTGCACCGACTGGTTCATCAGTGAGGTCGCCATCGGATCGTCGAAGTCACCGAGGTTGAACCCGGCGCCGGTGTTCCAGACACCCTCGGCCGTCGGGTAGTAGTCGGTGAACAGTCCGCCGTAATTGTTGACGCCCCAGTCGCTGGTGTACTTCGCCGCCGCCGGGTTCTGATCGTTGTAGTTGGAGACGAGGAAGTTGAACGACTTCGTCTGCAGGTTGATGTCGATGCCTGCAGCCGTCTTCGCCTCCGAGGCGACCACTTCGGCCTCGAGCGCTCCGGTCGTGGAAACCGCCTCGGGCTGGTTTGCCCAGACGAACGCGATCGGCGTGCCCTTCGGGATGCCGGCACCGCACTCGCTTGCCGAGCTCCCCGGCTTGGCGCACGTCGTCCGACCGCCCGGCACCACGCTCCAGCCGTGGGCCTTCAGGATCGAGACCGCCTTGCCCGGGTTGTACGGGAAGGCCGGGTGGCTCGCCGACTCCGGAGCGTATGGCGAGAACGGCGACGTCGGCACCTCGGTATACGCCGGCACGGCCGCGCCCTTGTAGACGCCCTTGATGATCGCCGGCTGATTGATCAGGTAGTCAATCGCCTGGCGGATGTACAGCTGGCCGATGACCTTGTTGAAGTGACTGGCCGTGTCCTTGAAGTTCGGGATCGCCCCGAACCAGCCCCAGCCCGGACCGCCGTAGATGTCGATCCCCTGCGACTTCAGCGAAGGCGCCTCAGCCAGCTGCGACGGGTCGATCCCGACGCCGATGTCGACCGATCCGGAGCGGATCGCGTCGAGCTCCGAGGTGAAGCCGGTGAAGGTCTCCACCTGGACCTGCGACATGATCGGCTTCGGCGAACCGCCGTAGGTCGGGTTCGGGACAAGCGTGTAGGAGCTGTTCGACGCGCTGAACGAGGTCAGCTTGAACGGCCCGTCGTTCACCTTCCACAACGGGTTGGTGGCGAAGGACGCAACCGAGCCGCCCTGCTTGTTCAGGTAGTCGTAGATCTTCTTGTCGACCGCAGGGTTGTTCTGCCAGTTCTTCAGGTGCGGCCCGCCCGCGGCGTCGACGTTCCACGCCGTGCTCGGCAGCGGGTACACGTTGTCGGTGTCCGACAGGTTGTTGTTGAGGAAGAAGCCGGGGTTGTAGGGCCCGGTCAGGTGCATGACGACGTCGTACTTGCCCTTGGTCGTGATGCTCTTGACGTTCTGCGGCATCAGGCCCGGGGAGAACTGACCCCAGTTGGCCGGGCTTTCCTTGATCGCCGCGCTCAGGATGTCGTACCAGAAGACGACGTCCATGGCGTCGACTGGGGCGCCGTTAGACCACTTGAGCCCAGGCTTGATTGGGATCGTCACGGTTTTGTCGCCGTCGCTGAACTGCGGCGCGTTGGCGGCGCTGAGGGCGTAGTTCACCTTCGGCACCGCGCCTGTCGGCCCACCGTAGAGCGGCATGAACAGCTCGGCGAGGAAGGAGATCGTTCCGGTCGAGGTGTTGGCGCCCGGAGCGATCGGGAAGATGTAGGTCGGTGTCTGGCCGGTCAGCTGGCCTTGGACGATCGTCCCCCCGTGCTTCGGCGTTCCGGCCGGCGGAAGCGTCCCGAAGATCTTCGTCCCGAGGCTCGAAGCGCTGCTGTGCGCGACCGCAGGGGCCGCCGCACTGCTGCCTGCGGTGCCCGCAATAACTCCAAAGACCGCCCCCACGGTCACCGCCGACAGCGCCACCCATCGGGCAGCCCGTCGCATTCCACCCCCGCCGGACGGGCGTCCCGTCCGCTTTCCGTCAGTCATTTCGCGACCTCCACAGAAGCGCTAAATCAGTTGGATATTCAGAGTGCCCGGGTCGAAGTGACACGCCCGGTCCTTCCTGCTCGGGAACCATCGATCTCGCAGGACAAATGAGCGCCGGCGAACGTGCTGGCTCGCCGGCCACCGTGGTGGTGGACATAACTCTCGCGATGTGCTCTCAACTGCGTGACCATGCCTCCTCAGGCTGGGAGCAGCCTAGCGCGTTAATGATCGTCGGGCGCCGATTGACGCCGCCGAAGCGCAGGTCTGCGGATGCCGACGGTTGGGGAGTTCGACCTCGAGCTCGCGATCCTTTCAAGCCGCAATGTGCGCGGATGGGACGTTGCAGCGA
>DATAWT010000051.1:0-5470 GCA_036267075.1 Solirubrobacteraceae bacterium | reverse complement strand
TAGATCGAGTTGTTGGTCAGGACGAGGAACGGCCGGCCGAGCTCGCGCAGGCGGGCGATGAAGCGATCGGCGCCCGGGATGATGTGCTCCTCGCGAACGAGTACGCCGTCCATGTCCATCAGCCAGGAATGGATCTCGCGCCGGGTCACGGGATGAGCATGACGCGCGCGGCGGTCAGCCGCCGGCGAGGATCGAGGCGGCAAGCGCGGGCGTGAGGTTTCCGCCCGAGATGACCGCGACGACCGGCCCGTCGCCGAGGTCAGAGACCTTGCCGGCGAGCAGGGCGCCGACGCCGGCCGCCGCGCCGGCCTCGCAGGCGAGCTTTGCTCGTTCATAGAGGAACCGCATCCCCGCGGCGATCTCCTCCTCGCTGAGGTGGACGACCTCATCGACATGCTCGGCGCACGCCGCCAGGCACAGCTCGCCGATCGCGGGCGCCGTCAGCGCATCGGCGATCGTCGGCTGGCGCGTGCCACCCGGCGCCGCGCTCGGGCGCTCGGGCGGGCGCGATGCGCGGAGCGTAGCCGTGGCAGCGGGCTGGACCGCGACGACACGGGCGTCCGGGGCAAGCGCCTTCACCGCAATCGCGACGCCCGAGAGCAACCCGCCCCCGCTTGCGGGAACGATGACCGCGCCGGGCGCCGGCACGTCCGCGCAGATCTCCACCCCGACCGTCCCCTGGCCGGCGATCACGCGCGCGTCGTCGAAGGGATGGATCACGATACGGCCGCTTTGCGCGGCGAGATCGTGCATCCGCTCGAACGCCTCCGCTCCGTCGGCGGCCTCGAGATCGACGCTGGCGCCGTACCCGCGCGTCGCGGCGACCTTCATCGCGCTGGCGCTGCGCGGCATGAAGACGACGAGGTCGACGCCCGCCTCGGCGCAGGCGAGCGCCGCGGCCTGGGCGTGGTTACCCGCCGAGACCGTCACCGCGCCGGCCGCGCGCTCCTCGGCGCTGAGGTCAGCGACGCGGTTCATCGCGCCACGGAGCTTGAAGGCACCGGTTCGCTGGAAGAGCTCGGCCTTGAGGATCGCCGGGCGGCCGATGATCTCCCCGAGGCTTCGCGACGTAAAGACGGGCGTGCGGTGGATCCGTCCCTCGAGCCTCGCCGCGGCCTGCAGGCACTCGTCGAGTCCGGGGAGCGCGGCGCTGGGCATCGGCGTCCGCAGCCTAGCGGCTGTAGCTTTGGATCCCGTGTCGCGAGCTCGCGCGCTGGTGGACGTGCTGCGCCCCGGGCGCTCCTACCGTTACGGAGACGACGATCGCGCACAGCGGGCGGAGCTCCACATGCCGCGCGGGACGGGCCCACACCCGGTCGTCGTCGCGATCCACGGCGGCTCCTGGTCGGTCGGCGTCTCCAAGGTCGTGATGCGAGGAGTGGCCGGCGTGCTGGCGCGCGCCGGCATGGCCGTCTGGAACATCGAGTACCGCCGCGTCGGTGGCGATGAGGGCGGCGGCTGGCCGGCGACGTTCCTCGACGTGGCGGCGGCGATCGATCATCTGCGCCAGCTACCCGAGGCCCTCGACCTCTCAAGGGTCGCCGTCTACGGGCACTCGGCGGGCGGGCAGCTCGCGCTCTGGGCGGCAAGCCGGTCGCACCTTCCCCCCGGCGCGCCCGGGGCGCAGCTGGCCGTCGAGGTGATCGCGGCGGTCTCGGCGGCGGGCGTCAACGACCTCGCCCAGGCCTGGCGGGAGACGCCCGGCGGCGCCGTCGAGCGGCTGATGGGCGGAGGCCTCGACACGGTCGCGGATCGCTACGCGCTAGCTGACCCGATCGCCCTCGCGCCGCTCGAGATCCCCGTCCTGCTCGTCCACGGCAGCGACGACGCGACCGTCTCGGTGCGGCGCAGCCGCAACTACGCTCTGGCCGGCGGCCATGTCGAGCTCGTCGAGATCGCCGGCCCGGCCGGCGCGCACCGAAGCCACGTCCTGCCCTGGAGCGCGAGCTTCGCGCCGGTCGCGCCGTGGCTCAAGCGGCGGCTGAGCTAGCCGCTTGAACCGAGGAAGGCGAGCACTCGCCCCGTCATCAGCGCCGCCGCCGCCTCGTCGTAGTCGCGATGGCTGCGGTCGGCGAACAGGTGTCGCTCGCCGCGGTATAGGAAGAGCTCGCCGCGCGGCGCCGCCGCGATCAGCTCGTTGACGTGATCGAGCTCAACCCAGGGGTCGGCGTCCATGGCGTGAACCTGGAGGGGCACCTCGGCAGGCCATGGGGTTCCGAACTGCGAGGCGGGCTCGGCGCCGTAGAGGAGCAGCGCGCCGGCCGCCCCGGCCCGCGTCTGAGCGAGCAGCTGGGCCGGCAGCACGCCGAGTGAAAAGCCGCCATAGACGAGGCCTTCCGGCAGGCCCTCGGCGGCGCGGACGCCGCGCTTGATGATCGTCTCGAAGCCGACCGACTCGGCGTGCCTGACGCCATCGTCGATCTCCTCGAAGAGCCGGCCCTCGTAAAGGTCTGGGGTGTGGACCACATGGCCGGCCGAGCGCAGCTCCTCGGCGAACGCGAGGCAGCCCTCGGTCAGCCCGAGGGCGTGGTGGAAGAGGAGCAACTCGGCCACGGCGCGGGGCTACCCCGCCGGGGCGGTGAGCAAATCAGGACCCTCCTCGACCGCGCCGACCTTGTTGACGAGCGGGTTGGCGGGCGTCGCGGCCATCAGCTCCGCGGCGTAGGGCACCAACAGCGCCTTCGCCGCCGCGGTGTCGAGCTCGGCGGAGAGCCACGCCTGCTCGGCGTCAGGGCCGGCGAGGATCACGGGCATCCGGTCATGGACCGAGGCGACGAGCGAGTTGGCGGTGGTGGTCAGGATCGTGGCCGTCTCGACCTCCTCGCCCTCGAGCTTCCCCGGCGTCCACAGCCCCGCGAAGGCGAACGGCTCGCCGTCGGCGAGCGTGAATCGAAACGGGATCCGCGGCTGGCGCTTGTCCTCCGAGCGCAGCCACTCGTAGAAGCCGTCGGCCAGGAGCAGCGCGCGGCGATCGGCGGTTTCGATCAGCCGGCGGTAGGCGTTCTTCTGATCGACGGTTTCCGAGCGCGCGTTGATCATCTTGTAGGCGATCTTTGAGTCCTTCGCCCACGGCGGGATCAGCCCCCAGCGCATCGCGCGCGCCTGCGGCTCGCCGTCCTCCCCGCGGACGATCGCGATGATCGTCTGGGTCGGCGCGATGTTGTAGCGGCGCGAGCCCTCGCTGAACGGGATGCCGACGCCGAAGCGGCGCTCGAGCGCGTCTGGTTCGGCAGTGTTTGTGTAGCGCCCGCAGATGCTGCGAGGCTAGCGCGCTCAGTCGACCGTCAGGCTTGGAGCGCTGGTCGTCAGGATGAGCGGATCCGACTACGGGGGTACTGTGCAGCATCCGAGATCGCGAGGTGGCCGAGGGGGCGGAAGTGGAGACGATCGCCGGGATGGGCCCGTCACCCGCGCGGGGTACTCCGTAGCGCCCGCTAGGCGGATCGCGACATGAGCCAGTTCGACCCCGAATATGGCGGCGCCCGCCGGGAGCGGCCGCCGCGTCCCGCGCAGCGGCGCCCGCGACGAAGCAACCGCCGCGTGACGGCGATCGGCTTCTTCCTCGCGGCGCTGATCGCCCTCGTGGTCGTCGTCGTCGAGACGCTGCACGTGCACCCGTTCGGCTCGACGCCCGCGGCCAAGGCGCCGAAGCCGCCGACACACCCGAAGAAGCCGCCCAAGCACGTGTCGCACAACACCGTGACCGTGTCGACGCTCGGGACGCTCAGCACGGCGGCTGCGCGGATCGCAGCGGTGCCCTACGGCAGCGGCGGCGCGCTGTTGATGGGCGGTCTGGGCGCGACCGGGACGCCGATCGACACGGTCCAGAACTTCCAGGTCTCAAACGCGACCTCCTCGGGCACGCTCCCGGTCGCGGCGGCCTCGGCGACCGCGGCCACACTCGGCGCGAACGTCTATCTGTTCGGCGGCGGGACCCCGACGATCTACGAGCTGACCGGCACGAGCTTTGACATCGTCGGCAATCTGCCGACGGAGACCTCGGACGCCGCGATCGCGACGATCGGCAACACCGCCTATGTGATCGGCGGCTACACCGGTACCGCCGAGCTCAACACGATCGTCGCCTTCACCCCCGGCGGCACAACGCAGGTCGTCGCGACGCTGCCGGTCGCGCTTCGCTACGCCACCGCGACGGCGATCGGCGGAGACGTCTACATCATCGGCGGCGCGACAGGCGGGGTTCCAAGCGCGACGGTCTACCGCTTCGACCCCACGAGCAACTCGGTCTCGAACTTTGCGACGCTCCGCTACGCCCGCGACCGGGCGGCGTCGGCGGCGCTCGGCAACAGGATCCTCGTGATCGGCGGCGAGAGCGCCGCCGGCGGGCGCTCGCGCGCCGTCTACGCGATCAACCCGTCAAGCGGGGCGGTCCGCCTCGCGGGGCTGCTGCCCGCCGCGCTCGCCGACGCGGCGGCGGTTTCGGCCGGCAACGAGGTCATCGTCGCGGGCGGAACCGATACGAGCGGCGCGGCCGTCGCGAGCATCTACTCGATCACGAAAACGACCGGCTGATGGATTCCCACGTCGTCTCGATGCTCACGACGCCCGTCAAGGGCCTGCGCGTGATCGAGCGCTCGGAGATCGAGCTGCGCTCAGGCGGCGTCGAGGAGAACCGTCGCTTCTTTCTGATCGACAGCGAGGGCCGGATGCTCAACGGCAAGCAGCTCGGGTCGCTGCAGGCCGTGGTCGCCGAGTACTCCCCCGGCGAGCGGACGCTCGCCGTCTCGATCCCTGATCAGGCCGAGCTTCGCGCGGTCGTCGAAACTGGCGCCGCCGTGAGCGTGCGCTTCTTCTCGCGCGAGGTCGAGGGCCGCGAGGTGCTCGGGCCGTGGTCTGAGGCGCTTTCGGCGTTCGCCGGGCAGCCGCTTCGGCTGATCGAGAACGACCCCGGGCAGAGCGGCGTCGACCGTCGCGAGGGCGGCGCCGTCTCGATCGTCTCGACGGCCAGCCTCGAGCGCCTCGCCGAGCAGGGCAACCTCGAGGAGCCGATCGACGCCCGCCGCTTTCGGATGCTCCTCGAGGTCGACGGAACCGAGCCCCACGCGGAGGACGACTGGATCGGGCGCCGCGTTCGCGTCGGCGATGCGGTCGTCCAGCCGCGCGGCCATGTCGGTCGCTGCGCGGTCACCCAGCGCGATCCGGAGACGGGCGTGAGCGATCTGCTGACGCTCAAGCTGCTCGGTGAGTACCGCCGCGACGTCGAAACCACCGAGCCGCTCGCATGCGGCGTCTACGGCGTCGTGCTCGAGCCGGGAACCGTCAGGGTCGGCGACGCGGTCGAGCTGATCTAGGAGCCGAAGCGCTGCTGGCGCTCGGCGCGGTACTGCTCGTTCTGCTGGTGCTCGCCGCGGACCTGGATGAAGATGTAGACCACGATCACGTTGACGACGACGCCGATTCCGCCGAACGTCGCGATCAGGCCGAACGTGGAAACCAGGGCCCTGCTGAC
>DATAWT010000050.1:0-10874 GCA_036267075.1 Solirubrobacteraceae bacterium | reverse complement strand
CTGTTGGGTGAGGAGTTTGTTGAGGGCGTTGTGGCGGGCTGGGTCGTAGGGGGTGTGGTTTTGCCAGCAGCGCCAGAGGATGCGGGTCCAGGCGCGTCCGAGGATGCGGATGGCGTGTGGGTGGTTGGCGCCGCGGGCGCGGGCGCGTTGGTAGATGTCGTGGGCCCAGGGGTGCCAGTGGCGGGTGCTGTCTGCGAGGACGTGGATGTGGTTGCGCAAGCGTTTGTCGCAGGCCCAGCGGAAGGTGGCGTTGGTGCGTTTGCCGGATTGGATGGTGACGGGACTTTGGCCGGCGTCGGCGGCGAGGGTGTCGTTGGTGGGGTAGCGGTTGCGGTTGTCGCCGATTTCGGCGAGCAGGCCGGCGGCGGTGATGATGGTTTTGGGGTCCTTGAAGAGCGAGAGGAAGATCTCGCCGTCGGGGTGGGCGCGAACGGCGCCCGCGATTTGGCTTGTGAGCTGGCCGATTTGTTCAACGATCGGGCGCAGGGCGCTAACGAGGCTGAGCGCGCTGGCGCGGCGGGCTTCGGTTTCGAGTTCGCCGACGACGGCTTGGGGGGCGTTTCGCAGCCTGGTGAGCAGTTGGGTGGGGGTGCGGCGGCCGGAGTATTTGTGGCGCGCGAGAAAGCTTGCGAGTCGCTTTTCGCCGAGGCCGCGGGCGTCACCGGGGCTTGGGTAGCGCTCGAGGAACGCGAGGCCGATCGGGCTGTCGATCTCGGCGAAGATGCGCTCCGCGCCGGGCCAGAACGCTTGAAGGTGGTTGCGCAGTTGGTTGGCGAGCGCGCCGCGGGCGTCGATCAGCTCCTCGCGGGTGCGCAGGAGCGTCCGCAGCGCGAGCGTTTCGTCGCTGGAGGACGCGAGCGGGGGAAAGCGGTGACGGTCGGTTCTCGCGAGCTCGCAGAGCACGAACGCGTCGAAGCGGTCGTTCTTGCCAGCGGCGGCACGAAAGCGGTCGCGAGCGGCCTTGACTTGGTTGGGGTGGATCGCAAGTACCGGGATCGCGCTCGCGCGCAGCCGCCCGACGAGCAGCCCATCTGGGCGCTCAATCGCGGCGCACTCGACCTGGTGGCTATGGAGCAGCTCGATCAGCGCGCTGATACCAGCCTCGTCATGAGCGAACTGTTCGGCCGCGAGCACGCTCCCGTGTTCGTCAGTGATGTGCACGTCGTGCCACTCACTGGCCCAGTCGATGCCGCAGCTTGCGCCCACAGATCCTTCTCCTCGATCGAGGTTGGCTTGAAAAACGTCGACCAAGAGGTACCGTGGCGGTTGCTCATAGGCAGGCCCTCAGCGGGGCAACGCCCTGTTGCCGCTCTGGGTGCCTCACACCACCGGGAGGCGCTTGTCTCACGCGGGCCGTCTCAGCGGCAAGCGAGCCTGGCGCTCTCCCGGCGGTGGTCGACACTATGCGCTGCGCAGTCTCAGGCCTCGCCGAAACACAGGCCTGACGAGATCTCCCTCCCTGGGAAAGAAAAAGAAAACAACCTCACCACGCAACAACCAGAGGTTGTCCTATGAACGGGGGCAGTTATCTACCGCCACGGCGGGTGGTGAAAAACACCTCCCGGGCCTCCCCCAGCGCTCTACGCTCGTCTCGCCTCGTCTCTCCCCCTCCTGAGATGCGGAAGCGAGCGGCCGGCATGACCACCGGCCGCTCGCAGCGTCTCTGGGGCCGGCACGCTGCGCCGCACACGCAGGACACCCGCAGCAGCGCCCGCGCCGGGCCCGCCGATTTGCTCCTAGAGCGCGAGCTGCTCGTACGCCGCGGACTGGAACGACATCCGATGCAGCGGCGAGACGCCCTGACGGGCGATCGCCGCGCGGTGCTCGGGCGTCGAGTAGCCGACGTGGGTGGCGAACTGCCAGCCGGGGTGACGCTCGTCGGCGCGATGCATGAACCGATCGCGCGTGACCTTGGCGATGATCGAGGCGGCCGCGATCGCCGCGCTCGTGGCATCACCGTTGACGATCGCCCGCTGCTCGAAGCCCGTCTCGGGCACCGCGAAACCGTCGCTCAGACACAGCGTGCCGGGGCTCGCAACCGCAAGCAGCGCCTCGCGCAGCGCCGCCAGGTTCATCACATGCAGTCCGCGTTCGTCGATGCTTCGCACCGAGCGCGAGACGACGACGACACGACGCGCGCAGGCGAGTACGCGCGGGTAGAGCGCCTCGCGCGCCGCGTGGTCGTGCTGCTTGGAGTCGTTGAGCGCGCTCAGCGAGCGCAGCTCACGCGTCGTCAGCGCCTCGTAATCGAAGAGCACCGCGGCCGCCACCAGCGGCCCGGCCAGACAGCCGCGTCCGGCCTCGTCGGCGCCTGCCACCAGGCGCACGCCGAGCGCGCGGTCGAAGGTGAAGAGACGGTGGCCGGTCGGGCGCCGCCGGGCGCTGCGACGGCCGCGGGCGTTAGAAGAAGCCGATGCGGTCCGGCGGCCAGTAGGTGAAGAAGGCAGTTCCGATGATCCAGGCTCGGGGGACCGGTCCCCAGAACCGGCTGTCGTCGGAGTAGTCACGGTTGTCGCCCATCATGAAGTAGTGACCGGCCGGAATCTTGATCGCCTTGGGGTAGTTGCAGTCGAGACTCTGCTTCGTGCAGCCGGCGATGCTGGCGTAGGTCTGCTTCTCCTTCACGCCGTTGCGATAGACCTGCCCGTCGATGATCTTGATCATGTCTCCCGGGCCACCGACGACCCGCTTGATGTAGTTCTCAGTCGAGCGCCCCTTGGTCGGGTCATCGCAGGCCTGCCCCGGACCGGGCTGGTTGCCGCAAACCTCGTTGGGAGCGCCCGCCGGCGGGTGAAAGACGACGATGTCGCCGACCGACGGCGCCCAGAAGTTGTTGCCGATGCGATCCACCAGTACCCGCTGACCGATCCGCAGCGTCGGCTCCATCGAGCCGCTCGGGATCCGGTAGGGCTTGACTACGAAGGCCTGGATCGCGAACGCGAGACCAAGCGCGAGCGCAACGATGAGGACGAACTCGACAAAGGAGTTACCCCGTGCGAGTCGCCGCAGACTCACGTGGGCTCGTCGGGTGAGTCTGGCTCCGGCTCCCCCGCCACTGTCTCCTCGATCGCTTCGGGCTCTGCGGCGCCGGCATCGTCAGCGGAAGCGGCCTCCGCCTGCGGCTCCGCATCCTCGACCGCGCCCTCAGGCTCGGCCTGCTCCTCGCTCGGAGCCTCCTCGGTGACGTCGTCGGGCGCCTCGGCAACCTCGGCCGCCGGAGCCTCGGCGCTGTCCTGCGCCGCCGACTCATCGCTCTCGAGCTCCGTCTCGCCAGCCGCTTCGACCTCGACGTCGCCACCGGCCTGCGCATCAACCTCGGCGTCGGCCTCGGCCGGCTCCTCGGGCGCGTACAGAAGGCCCGGCTCGATCGTCTCCTCGGGACCGACGTAGCCGCGCTCGCGCACGCGCGCGGCCTTGCCGACGCGGTCGCGCAGGTAGTACAGCTTGGCCCGGCGCACATCACCGCGGGCAGCGACCTCGATGCGCTCGATCTTGGGCGAGTGCAGCGGGAACGTGCGCTCGACGCCGACGCCGAAGGACTGCTTGCGGACCGTGAAGGTCTCGCGCGCACCCGAGCCCTGGCGCTTGATGGCGACGCCCTCGAAGACCTGGGTCCGCCGGCGGCTGCCCTCGATCACGACGAAGTGGACGCGCAGCCGGTCGCCGGCGCGAAAATCCGGGACTCGGCGCAGCTGGGCGCGCTCGATGTTGTCGATGACCGTGCTCATGGCAAAAAGAAGGCGCGCACAACTGGCGCCGGCGCGCTTCGCAATCGTAGCGCGCCGCCGGTTGCGGCGTGCTCAGCGTCGCTTCCGGCCGCCCTCGGCGCCGCGCTCGCGCGCCTGCTCGAGGCGCCAGCGGCGGATCTCCTCGTGGTGTCCCGAGAGCAGGATGTCGGGCACGCTCCAGCCGCGGAAGTCCGCGGGGCGGGTGTACTGGGGATACTCGGGCAGGCCCTCGAGCGCCTCGCTGTAGGACTCCTCGAGGACCGAGCCGGGGTGGCCGAGCGCACCGGGCAGCTTGCGCAGGACCGCGTCCATGCAGACCATCGCCGCGAGCTCGCCGCCGGCCATCACGTAGCGGCCGATGGAGACGACGTCGCTGGCGTAGTGCTCGACGATGCGCTCGTCGAAGCCCTCGTAGCGCCCGCACAGGAAGGTCAGGGCCGGCTCCTGTGCGAGTTCGCTGACCAGGGCGTCATCGAGCAGGCGACCGGCGGGGCTGAGCGCGATCACGCGCCGGCGGCTGCGCAGCGTCGTCGGATCGAGGCCGTAGTGCTCGCGCAGCACGGCGTCCATCACATCGACGCGCAGGACCATGCCGGCGCCGCCGCCGAAGGGTGAGTCATCGACCTGGCCGCCGCCGAGCGGCGTGTGGTCGCGCGGGTTGATCAGCGTCAGCGTGCTGCCGCCCGCGAGCGCGTTGCCAACGTGGCGCTGCGCTCGAAACCACTCGAACCAGTCGGGAAAGAGCGTGACGACGTCGAGCTTCACGGCGTCTCCCCCAGAAACGCCAGGTCGATGTCGATGCGGGCGCGCTCGGGATCGACCTCGCGGATCGCGTCGTGGACGAGCGGCACCAGCAGGGCACTGCCGCCGCCCGCGCGCTCCACCTCCAGGCACTCGCAGGAGGGCAGCGCCAGGAGCCGCACGACCACGCCGACCTCGCGCTCGCCGTCGAAGACGTGGGCGCCCTCGAGCTGCTCGGCCCACCATTCGTCGGGCCCGAGCGGCGGTAGCGTCGCGGACTCGACGACCAGCTCCTGGCCGCGCAGCGCCACCGCGCCCTCGCGGCTATCGCAGCCCGCCACGCGAACGATCGGGCGCGCGTCGGTACCGGCGCGGCGCACGATCTCGCGCTCACTGCCCCCGAGCGCGACGCTACAGCCGAGCTGCAGCAGCGCCACGTTGGGCTCCATCACGTAGAAGCTCCCATCGAGCCCGTGGGGCCGCCCGACCAGGCCAGCCGACGCCAACGATGCCCCCGTCTCGCCTAGTCGACGATGTCGACGATGACTCGGTGACCCTCGCCGGAGGCCGTAGCCGCCGCGCCGATCACCGTGCGCAAGGCCTGCGCGGTGCGCCCGCCGCGGCCGATCACCTTGCCGTAGTCGTCGGGGCCGACGGCGAGCTCGAGCACGACGCTGCCGTCCCCCTCCTCGAAGCGCTCGACCTCGACCCGCTCGGGGTCGTCGACCAGCCCTTCAGCGAGGTACTCGAGAAGCTCGGTCGAATCCATCGCCACGGCGATGTCAGGGTCAGGCGCCGATGCCGCTGATCCGCAGCAGCTTGCGCACCGTGCTCGTCGGCTGCGCGCCCCGCGCCAGCCAGTCGCGCACGCGCGTCTCGTCGATCGTGATCGTCGACGGATTGGTCTGCGGGTTGTAGTGCCCGACGGTCTCGATCACACGTCCGTCGCGCTTGGAGCGCTGGTCGGCGACAACGACCCTCCAGACGGGGTCCTTGCGCCCGCCCACGCGGGTCAACCTGAGTCTTACAGCCACGATTTCCCTTCGATCATTTGAAAACGGCCCTCCAATTTAGCCGACCGCGCCCCGCGGGCGCTCGGCGGGGTCCCCTCAGCGCTGCTGGCGCATCAGCGCGCCCAGGTCGGGCGTGCGCCCGCGACCGACCTGGCGCATCACCTTGCGGACCTGCGCGAACTGCTTGACCATCTGGTTGACGGCCTGCACGCTGGTCCCTGAGCCCCGCGCGATTCGCAGCCGCCGCGAGCCCTTGATCAGGTCCGGGCGGCGGCGCTCCTCGGGTGTCATCGAGAGGATGATCGCCTCCAGGCGGTCGATCTCGCGCTCGTCGACCTTCATCCCGCGCATCTGGGCGCCGACGCCCGGCAGCATCCCCAGTAGCCCCTGCAGCGGCCCCATCTTGCGCATCGCGTGGATCTGGGCCAGGAAGTCCTCGAGGTCGAAGTCGCCGGCCTTGAGCTTCTGCTCGAGCGCCTTGGCCTCGCCCTCGTCGAACTGGCGCTCGGCCTTCTCGATCAGCGTCAGCACGTCACCCATGCCGAGGATGCGCTGCGCCATGCGGTCGGCGTGGAAGCGCTCGAAGGCGTCCAGGCGCTCGCCGGTGGAGGCAAAGAGGATCGGCTTGCCGGTGACGGCGCGCACCGACAGCGCGGCGCCGCCGCGGGCGTCGCCGTCGAGCTTGCTGAGGACGACGCCGTCGAAGTCGACGGCGGCCGCGAACTGCTCGGCGACGTTGACGGCGTCCTGGCCGGTCATGGCGTCGACGACGAGCAGGATCTCGTTGGGGTTGGTGGCGTCGCGGATCGCGACGAGCTCATCCATCAACTCGCCGTCGACGTGCAGGCGCCCGGCGGTGTCGACGATGAGCACGTCCTTGCCGTCGGTGCGGGTGCGCTCGAGCGCCCAGCGCGCGACCTCGACGGGCGAGCCGCCGGTGCCCTGCTCATAGACCGTGGCGCCCGCCTGCTCGCCGACGATCTTCAGCTGCTCGACGGCGGCGGGGCGCTGGAGGTCGCAGGCGGCGAGCGCGACCGAGCTGTGGTACTCGGTGCGCAGCAGGCGCGCGAGCTTGCCGGCGGCGGTGGTCTTGCCGGAGCCCTGCAGGCCGGCCATGAGAATCACCGTCGGCGGGCTCGAGGCGAAGGTCACGCCGGAGCCCTCGCTTTCGCCGCCCATCATCTCCACGAGCTGCTCGTGGACGATCTTGATCACCTGCTGGCCGGGGTTGAGCTGGCCGATCACCTCGGCGCCCAGGGCGCGCTCGCGGACGCTGTCGATGAACTCCTTGACGACCTTGAAGTTGACGTCGGCCTCGAGCAGTGCGAGGCGGATCTCGCGCAGCGAGCGGTTGACGTCCTCCTCGCTCAGGACGC
The DNA here is from genome assembly GCA_036267075.1 of Solirubrobacteraceae bacterium. GTDB lineage: Bacteria > Actinomycetota > Thermoleophilia > Solirubrobacterales > Solirubrobacteraceae > Palsa-513. The sequence goes on along the minus strand of DATAWT010000050.1, from coordinate 4,016 downwards.
CGCGCGAGCGCAGGCCGCTGAAGACTCCCTGGAGCTTCTCCGACAGCGTGTCGAACATCGCTACAACCTAGCCTGCGCGGGCGCCCGGTCCCCCGCGGGGCCGGCGCGCGCGCTCACCGGCTCAGGAGTCCGCGGCCTCCGGGGCGCCCGGTGCCGCCGGCGCGCCGGCGCTGTCGGGCACCGCGTCGGAGCCGTGCTTGAGCACGTCCTCGACGCTCGTCTGCACGCCCGCCACCGCCGACTCATCAGCGAGCGGCGAGTCGCGCAGCAGATCCTCGATGTTGGTGTCTGCGCCGAGGGTCGCGCTCAGCGGCGGCTCAGCGGCGGCGCCGCTCGGCAGTCCGGCCGGCCCGTCGCCGTTGGGACCGCCTCCGGCGTCGGGCGGGCGCAGGGCGTCGGCGATACCGGCGAACGCCTGCGTGAACTCGGAGGGGATCACGAAGACCTTGTTGGCGTCGCCCTCGGCGAGTTTGGGCAGCATCTGCAGGTACTGGTAGGAGAGCAGCTTGTGGTCGGCGTCGCCGCGGTGGATCGCGTCGAACACCGTCGCGATCGCCTTGGCCTCGCCCTCGGCGCGCAGGATCGCGGCCTGGCGGGCGCCCTCGGCGGTGAGGATCGCCGCGCGCTGCTCGCCCTCGGCGGTGAGGATCGCCGCCTGCTTGGTGCCCTCGGCGGTGAGGATCGCGGCGCGGCGGTCGCGCTCGGCGCGCATCTGCTTCTCCATCGCCGCCTTGATGTCCGCCGGCGGGTCGACCGACTTGATCTCGACGCGGTTGATGCGGATCCCCCACTTCCCGGTCGCCTCGTCGAGCACCGCCCGCAGCTCGGTGTTGACGCCCTCGCGGCTGGTCAGCGTCTGCTCGAGCGTGAGTCCGCCGATCACGTTACGAAGCGTCGTCACCGTGAGCTGCTCGATCGCCTGCAGCGGGCTGGCGATCTCATAGGTCGCGGCCTTGGCGTCGGTGATCGTGAAGTAGAGGACGGTCTGGATCGCGACGACGACGTTGTCCTGGGTGATCACCGGTTGGGGCGAGAAGTTGACGACCTGCTCGCGCAGGTCGATCAGCGGCCGCACGCGATCGACGAACGGCGTGATGATCGTCAGGCCGGGCTCGAGCGTGCGGTGGTAGCGGCCGAGCCGCTCGAGCACGGCCGCACGGGCCTGGGGAATGATCCGGATCGACCGCGATGCGATCGCGACAGCGACCACAGCGAGTACGGCGATGACGATCAAAGCGACCACGAAAAGCTCCTCGCTAAGTCATGACGAGCGCCGTGGCGCCCCTGATCTCGACTACCTCGACCTCTTCACCGGCCGCGATCACCTCGTCGGCGTCATAGGCGCGAGCGGTCCACACCTCGCCGCCGATGCGCACCGTGCCGACGCCCTCGCGGTTGGCGATCCGCTCGAGCACGAGCGCCGGCTGGCCGACCAGCGCCGCCGCGCCGGTGCGCAGCTCGGGCACCTTGCGGTGGCGCCGCGCGGCGAGCGGGCGCAGCAGCATCAGGAACAGGATCGCCGCGGCGATGAAGGCGATGACAGCCACCAGCCCGCCCGCGCCAGCCGCAGCCAGCACCGCCGCTATGGCGCCTCCGACCGCGAACGGCGCCAGGTAGAACGAGTTGGTGTGCAGCTCGCCGAGAGTGAAGGCAGCGGCGATGATCGTCCACAGGACCCAGGAGCCCATAGCTCGATTATGGCGCGTTGCGAGCGCCGGCGCGCACCCTCGCCCTGCCGTCGCTATTCAAGACCGACGAGCGCGCGGGCAAACTCGCTCGCGTCGAACGGCCGCAGGTCATCGAGCTGCTCGCCGAGCCCGACCAGCTTGACGGGAATGTGAAGCTCGCGGGCGATCGCGACGGCAACGCCGCCCTTGGCGCTGCCGTCGAGCTTGGTCAGGACGATCCCGTCGACCTCGACCGCGCGGGCGAAGAGCTCGGCCTGGCGCAGCCCGTTCTGCCCGGTCGCGGCGTCGATCGTCAGAAGCGTCTCGTGGGGTGCTCCCTCGAGCTGGCGGGAGATCACGCGGCGGACCTTCTCGAGCTCGGCCATCAGCGGCTCCTGGTTGTGAAGGCGCCCGGCGGTGTCGATGAGGACGACGTCGTAGCCCTCCGCGCGCCCGCGCGTCATCGCCTCGAAGGCCACCGCGCCGGGGTCGGAGCCGCCCTCGCCGGTCACGATCTCGGCACCCGCGCGCTGGGCCCACGCCTCGAGCTGCCCGGTCGCCGCGGCGCGGTAGGTGTCGGCGGCGCCGAGCAGCACGCGCAGGCCGAAGCGCTCGCGAAGAAGCCAGGCGAGCTTGCCGACCGTCGTGGTCTTGCCGGTGCCGTTGACTCCGACCATCAAGAGCACCGTCGGCTTGGGCCGCAGGTCGATCACCGCAGGCTCGGCGTCGGGGCCCCCGCGGGCGGCCTCGGCGAGCAGACTCGCGAGGCGCTCGAGCCATTCCTCCTCGGGCACCCGTTCCGAGCGCACGACCTCGCGCAGCTCCTCGACCACCTCGACGCTCGTCGAGGCGCCGACGTCGGCGAGGATCAGCGCCTCCTCGAGGCCCTCCCAGTCCCCGGCCGCCAGCGTGCGCGCGAAGCCCGAGCGCGTCAGCGTCTCGCGCGTGCTGCGCAGGCTCTCGCGCAGCCGCCGCATGAGACCGCGGCGGCGCTCGGGGTCGCCCTCGAGCTCCTGCGCTTGCGCCGACGCCGCGGCCGCGGCGGCGTCGACCAGGAACAGCTCCTCCATCTCAGGCGGCGTCTGCTTCGACCTCGGTGAGACCCGCCTCGCCGAGTCGACGTGAGACCACCTTGGAGACGCCGTCGCCGCCCATCGAGACCCCGTAGAGCCAGTCCGCGGCCTCCATCGTGCGCTTCTGGTGGGTCACGACGATGAACTGGGCGCGGGCGCTGTGGCGGCGCAGCAGCGTCAGGAAGCGGTCGATGTTGAGGTCGTCGAGCGCCGCCTCGACCTCGTCGAGGATGTAGAAGGGGCACGGCCGCGCCAGGAACACGGCGAAGAGGAAGGCGATCGCCGTCATCGACTTCTCACCGCCCGAGAGCAGCGACAGCCGCTTCATCGACTTGCCGGCGGGCGTGACCTCGATCTCGACGCCCAGCAGCTCGTCGGGCCCGATCCCGGCGGCCTCATCCTCGAGCTCCTCGGCCTCGGCCTCGGCGCCCGCCTCCGAGTCGGGCTCGGGCAGCGCCTCGCCGCCGAGCACGGGCCGCGGGCCGGCGTCCTCGCGAACCAGGCGAAGGCGCCCGCGCCCGCCGGGGAAGACGTCGCCGACGAGCGCCTCGAAGTTCGCGGCGGCGGCCTCGAAGGTCTGCTCGAAGCTCTCGGCGATCTCGCGGTCGGTGTTTCGGATCAAGAGCCGCAGCTCGCGCAGCGCGCCCTCGAGGTCGCTGCGCTGGGCCTCGAGCGCCTCGACGCGCTCGAGCGCCTCGCGGTACTCCTCGGCCGCCAGCGGGTTGACGGGCCCGAGCAGCTCGCGCCGGCGGGCCAGCCGCTCGACGCGCTCGCGCAGCGCCTCGCGCTCTGACTCGCTGAGCTCGACGTCGGCCGGCAGCGCCTCCAGGCCGAGCCGCCCGGCGAGCGCCCCGAGCTCGGCCTCGGAGTCGGCGGCCTGGTCGCGCGCCTGCTGCGCGGCGACCTCGGCGGTGGTGACGACCTCGGCGAGCTCGCGCAACCGGCCCTGGAGCGCGCTCTCGGCGCCCGCGCACTCGCGCAGCGCGCTCCCGAGCGCCTCGCCGGCGGCGCCGTCGGCGCGAAGCTCCTCCTCGATCAGCGCGAGCGTCGCCTCGAGCGCGCCGCCGAGTCCGTCGATCGCGGCCGCGAAGCGCTCGTTGAGCGGGGCCAGCAGGGCATCTGAGTGCGCCTGCTCCTCGAGGGCCGAGATCCGCGCCGCGCGCGCCGCGCGCTCGCGCTCGGCGCGCTCGCCGGCGCGGCGCTCGGCCGCCAGCTCGCCCTCGAGCTGCGCGCGGCGCACCGCGGTCTCGCCCTGGTCGGGCGCCGCGCGGCGCTG
>DATAWT010000049.1:0-23754 GCA_036267075.1 Solirubrobacteraceae bacterium | reverse complement strand
CGCTGTTCTCGCTTTCTTCACAGCTCGGTCACCGGATGGCCACGCCGTGCTCGCGAGCGTCGCGCAGACTCGCCGCGCCGGAGTTCTGAGCCCGTTCAAGCGAGCAATGGAGGCCCGCAGGATGAGTCGCAAGCCACGTCTTCCAAAACGTCGTCGCGCACGCGCGGCGAGCGCAGCCGCCGCCTTGGCGGCGTGTGCCGCAGTCGCAGTCCTGATGGGGATCGAGTCAGGCTCGGCCGTGGGGAGCCCGAATAGCTGCCCGGCGGGCAGCGCGCTTGAAGCGCCGACCGGCGCCGGCGGCCCCGCCCAGTGCGTCATCGCAGCGACCGGCACTCCGGTGGGAGCGGTCAAGCACGTCTGGCTGATCATCCTCGAGAACAAGTCCTACGACGAGAGCTTCAGCGGGCTCAACCAGAACAGCTATCTGTGGCAGACGCTGCCCCAGCAGGGAGCGCTGCTCACCAACTACTACGGCACCGGCCACTTCAGCATGGACAACTACATCTCGCTGGTGTCCGGACAGTCGCCGTCCTACGACGTCCAGGACGACTGCTCGACCGCGGCGAGCATGACCAACGCCAACGCCGGGATCATCACCAGCGGAACCGTCGGCACGAAAACCGATACCGACAGCACGGCTGACGCGGGCGGGACGTTCACCAAGGCGCCGAGCACCAACGCCTCGTCCAGCGGCAACTACGGCCAGTTAGTCGCGCACGGCGGCGTCGACGCGCCGCTCGGCAGCAACGGCTGTGCCTACCCCACCGACGTTCCGACGCTGTTCAACCAGCTGAACGCCGCCGGCGTCTCGTGGAAGGGCTACGCCCAGGATCTCGGCGGCGCCCAGCCGGTGGGGTCGAGCACGTACGTGACCGGCAGCACGCCGGGGGTAACCGACACCGTTCCGACGCGTGATGACGGCCTCTGCGGTTACCCGGGCCCGTCAAGCAACAACCCAGTGACGAGCCCGACGAATCTGGTCTCGCCGAGCGGTGACGTCACGAGCTTCACCGGCGCCCAGCCGGCAAACGCCGGCAGCAACGGCGATCCGGCCGACCAGTACGTGGCCAAGCACTTCCCGCTCCCGTGGTTCACCTCGCTGACCGGCGAGCAGGCGGGCACTCAGAACGGCGTCAGCTACCCGGCGGCGCCGGCCATCAACGAGCCGAGCACGCCGGAGTTCGACGGACCCGGCAGCGGAAGCCGCGACTCCAACTGCGACGGCAACCACGTCGCGAATCTCGACGACCCGACCTACGGGCTCGCACACGACCTGAGCCTTCCATCAAGCAAGGTCCCGGCGTTCAACTGGATCACGCCGAACAACTGCAGCGACGCCCACGACGCAACGTGCCAGGGCGACAACCTGTCCGGCGCGTTCAACGCCAACGGCACGCCCAACTACACCCCGGCCGGACTGCCGGCCTACGACCCGGAGGCGACGACACCGAGCAACTACACCGGCGGGCTGTACGCGTCGGACCTCTTCCTGCGCTACTACATCCCGCTGATCGAGCAGTCGGCGGCGTTCAAGGATGGCGGCCTGATCGACATCACCTTCGATGAGGCCAATCCGCCGTTCACGATCGGCAACAGCTTCAACAACGTGCCGGCGGCGGGCGACGTCTCGACCTACTCGGGCCCGGCCGACCAGCCGACGTTCGGTTCGACGGGGACCCAGTATCCGGGCGCCCACACGCTCTACGGCGCATACGGCGACCTCGCGGACGCCGCCGGTGAGAACCTCAACGGCGTCAACGTGCCGACGGAGCCGACCGGGCCGAACGACCCGGAGGTCACCGACAGCTCGGGCGACCAGCTGCAGCCAGGGCCGGGAGCGTCCGGGTTCATCGACCGTCCGACGGGCCTCGCCGGCGAGAGCCCGGCGCTCTCAGGATCGCCCGGCTCGGCGAGCGAGCCCGCCCTCGTGGCTGCAGGCTCAAGCATGGTGACGGACTCCAAGATCAACGCCGATGACACAGGGCGCCTGGTCTCAGGCACCGACGCCAACGGCAACGCGATTCCGCCGGACACCTTCGTCGGCGCGGTTAGCGACACCGGCCCCGTCGCGCTGGGCCAGAACGCGAGCACCTCAGGGGCCTCCAACAACTACGCCAAGCCCTGGATCGGGACGTTCCAGCTGCTCAACGACGCCGGGCAGCCGGTGACGCTGTCGGGAGGCTACAACGGGAACGTCACGTTGAGCGCCGAGGGTGCGACATCGACGGTCGGGAGCAGCGGATGCACGGGCTCCACGGCGGCCGCGACGAGCAGCGCCTGCATGACCGCCGATCCGCTGTTCGACGCCACCGACTTCACGCCGGGTGGCGGCGACACCGGCAGCGTGCTGATCAGCCCGCTGATCAAGCCCGGTACCAAGACGAGCACCTACTACAACCACTACAGCTGGCTGCGCACGATGGAGGACCTGCTCATGATCGGGCGCCCCTGCACCAACGTGACGCTGGTCGCAGGCTCGGTCTGCGGCGGGCTCGACGGTGAGGGACATGTCGGCTACGCCGCGCAGCAGGGGCTGGCCGATTTCGGTCCGGACGTGTTCACGGCCGAGTCCTACAGGCCGGTCTACCCCTACCAGCACGAGCCCTATGGCTGGCGGCACAGGCCCGCCCGAAAGCACAAGGGCGCATAGCTCGATGGGCTCAGCCCAACGGGCGGCGGAGCGCTACGGGGGCCGGGCTCGCCAGCCCGGCCCCCTGTGGGCGCTCGGCGCGCTTGTGCTCGCCACGGCGGCGCTCGCCGGATGCGGCGGCGGTTCGCGTTACCCGGCCTATCTGCCGAAGCGGACCCTCGACGTCTCGGTCGACCGCCCGCTCAGCGGTGCGGCGAGCAAGCCTGCCCTGACCGTCGAGGGCCTCGCCGTCGACGTCAAGGCGCGCGCTTTCCATGTCACGATCACCGTCAGCGGGCCGATCGTTCCGGGCGAGGGATTGCCCGAGCAGCCGCCGTCGACGACCTGCACGTGGACGGTGACGATGAGCAACGCTAGCGGCGTCGTACCGATCTCCCTCAAGGATTTCCACGCCGTCAACCAATTCGGCGCCTTCACGGTCCCGAAATTCGTTCCCGGCGAGCATCGTCCGCCGTCGGTTCTCCGGCCCGGCCACGCCGTCCGCTTTCAGTTGCGCGCCTACCAGCTGGTCGGCCAGGGCACGATGCAGTGGGCTCCCGACCGCCGACACCCCGTGGCGATCTGGGATTACGAGGTCGAGAACGATTGACCGCCCGCGCGCTCGGCGCCCCGACGCGACGCGGGTGCCGCACGGGGGGTGGAGCAGCGCATCTGGGTCGCGGGCGTGTCGGCGCGGTACGCCTCGCGCCCGGCGACGCTCGGCAGGACTCTTCCCTCTGAGGGGTTCGACTATCGTGCTTGGAGTGCTCGAGGTCCCGGTGCCGCCGCGATTTCGTCGCGCCGACAAGGGCCCTGCATAGCGGCAGATCCGCGGCCGTGCGAGCAGGCACACAAGCACGGCGCCTTGCCCGCAACCGAGGTCATGGCGAGCGGTAGGAAACAGTGAGAGACCAGGAGGCATGGGTGTCCGACACCGTCAGCGAATCTGAGAACCCGGCAATCGCGGCACCGACGCCTGCGCAGGCGCGACCGCGGACGAACGAGGATTGGTGGCCCGAGCAGCTGGACCTCCGGGTTCTCCACCACAACTGGCCCCAGGCCACGCCGACGGGCGCGGACTTCGACTACGCCGAGGAGTTCGCGACCCTCGATATCGAGGCGCTCAAACGCGACATCTTCGAGGTGATGACCACCTCCCAGGACTGGTGGCCGGCGGACTACGGCCACTACGGCCCGCTCTTCATCCGCATGTCGTGGCACGCCGCCGGCACCTACCGGATCGCCGACGGCCGAGGCGGCGGGGGTGCAGGAGCACAGCGCTTCGCCCCGCTCAACAGCTGGCCGGACAACGCCAGCCTGGACAAGTCGCGCCGTCTGCTTTGGCCGGTCAAGCAGAAGTACGGTCGCAAGATCTCCTGGGCGGACCTGCTCGTCTTCGCCGGCAACTGCGCGATCGAATCGATGGGTCTTGAGACGTTCGGCTTTGGCTTCGGCCGCGAGGACATCTGGGAGCCCGAGGAGATCTTCTGGGGGCCTGAGGACACCTGGCTTGGCGATGAGCGCTACGGCGGCGATCGCCAGCTCGCCGGGCCGCTTGGCGCGGTGCAGATGGGCTTGATCTACGTCAATCCCGAGGGGCCGAACGGCAATCCCGACCCGCTGTCGGCCGCGCGAGACATCCGCGAGACATTCGCCCGCATGGCGATGAACGACGAGGAGACGCTGGCTTTGATCGTCGGCGGCCACACTTTCGGCAAGACCCACGGAGCCGTCGATCCGAGCGCGATCGGGCCGGAGCCCGAGGCGGCGCCGATCGAGCAGCAGGGTTTCGGCTGGAAGAACAGTTCCGGCAGCGGCGTGGGCGTGGACGCGCTCACCAGCGGCCTCGAAGGCGCGTGGACGAACGAGCCGACGAAGTGGGACAACGGCTTCCTCGAAAACCTCTTCAAATACGACTGGGAGCTCACGAAGAGCCCGGCCGGCGCCCATCAGTGGACGCCGAGCAACCCGGAGGCCAAAGACACCGTTCCCGATGCCCACGACTCATCGAGGCGGCACGCTCCGATGATGCTGACGACGGACCTCGCGCTCCGGATGGATCCCGTGTATGAGCCGATCGCCAGGCGCTTCTATGAGCATCCCGAGGAACTCGCCGAGGCTTTTGCGAAGGCTTGGTACAAGCTTCTGCACCGCGACATGGGGCCGCTCTCGCGCTACCTGGGCCCGTGGGTCCCGGCGGCGCAGTTGTGGCAGGACCCGGTGCCGGCGGTCGATCACCCGTTGGTCGGCGAGGAGGAGATCGCGGCGCTCAAGGGCCAGATCCTCGCCTCCGGGTTGTCTGTCTCGCAGCTCGTCAGCGTCGCCTGGGCGGCCGCCGCGAGCTTCCGCGGCACCGACAAGCGCGGCGGCGCCAACGGAGCGCGGATTCGCCTTGAGCCCCAGAAGGACTGGGAGGTCAACGAGCCGAGCGAGGTGGCGAAGGTAATCGGGGTCCTCGACGGAATCCAGGCGCGCTTCAACGACTCGGCCACCGGCGGCAAGCAGGTCTCGCTAGCCGACCTGATCGTGCTGGGCGGTTGTGCAGCCGTCGAGCAGGCCGCCCGAGACGGCGGCCACGAGGTGACGGTTCCGTTCGCGCCGGGGCGCACCGACGCCTCGCAGGAGCAGACCGACGTCGAGTCCTTCGCCGTTCTCGAGCCGAAGGCCGACGGATTCCGCAACTACGTCGCGGCCGGACAGCTGCTGCGGCCGGAGACGCTGCTGCTCGACCGGGCGAACCTGCTCCTGCTGACGGCCCCCGAGATGACCGTGCTCGTCGGCGGCATGCGCGTTCTCGGCGCAAACAAGGGCAAGTCGGAATACGGAGTCTTCACCGACCGGCCGGAGACGCTGACCAACGACTTCTTCGCCAACCTCCTCGACATGCGGACAGAGTGGACGGCTTCCGGGGCCTCCGGCAACGGCGCCGGCGCGCATCTCTACGAGGGCCGTGACCGCGTCTCGGGCGAGCTTCGCTGGAAGGCCTCAGCGGTCGATCTCGTGTTCGGGTCGAATTCGCAGCTTCGGGCGCTCGCGGAGGCCTACGCGTCAGACGATGCGCAGGAGACGTTCGTGCGCGACTTCATCGCCGCCTGGGACAAGGTGATGAACCTCGACCGCTTCGAGCTCGACTGACGTCGAGAGGGCCGCGTAGTCGCTGAGGCCGAGGGACCGCCGGCGCGGCGGCGCCTCGCCTCGGTCTTGTTCGGTCGCGGCCGCGGGCTTCAGTGGGCTTGGCCCGAATCGCCCTGGGCGATCTGTAAGACATAGCCGTCCGGGTCGACTACGCCCATCTCGCGACCGGCCGGGCCGTCCTCGATCTCTCGCCCGCTTCGATCCCGGCGTCGAGGAGTTGCACCCGCAGCGCCTCGATGTCGGCCGAGTAGCGGTAGAACAGGACCCCTTGGGCGGCCGGGTCGATCGGGTCGCCGTCGGTGGACACCATCAGCTCGGCCCGATCGCTTCGCAGCGCTGCACAGGCGGGCATCCCGCGGTAGTCCTTGACGCTCGTCAGCACCAGCCCGAGGTGCGCATAGAAGTCGATCGAGCGCTGCACGTCCTCGGCATGGACGAAGGGAATGAGATTGTGGACCCGCTGCGGCGGCGGAGCCGGCGCGCTATGCGGCTGGCGCGGCCCGTCGACGATCGGCTCAGAGCTCACGCCGCGATTGTCGCATCGCGGCCGCTCCCGCGATACTGCGCGGCGTGAGCGCGCGAAACGTCCTCGGCGGCGAGCTTGAGCCATGCGGCAGCGAGCCGCTGACCGGCTTCTACCGCGACGGCTGCTGCAACACCGGACCGGAGGACATCGGCAGCCACACGATCTGCGCCGTCGTGACGGCCGAGTTCCTCGAGCACCAGCAGAGCATCGGCAACGACCTCAGCACGCCGGTGCCGCATTACGGGTTCCCGGGGCTCGTGCCAGGCGACCGCTGGTGCGTCACGGCCGTGAACTGGCTGCGCGCGTTCGAGGATGGCGCGGCGTGCTTCGTCGTGCTCGCGTCGACCAACGAGCGGGCGCTCGACATCGTCGAGCTGGAGAGCCTCGAGCAGCACGCGGTCGACGTCCCGCCGGACGCAGGCTCGATCACAACCGAGAGCTAGACTCGGACGATGACCAATTCAGACGACGAGCTGTTCGGCCCGGCTCACGTTCGTGCCTATCAGGAGAGCGACGGCGAGCACGGCTACCACTGGCGCGGCACGGAGATCCTTCTGCTGACGACGACCGGCCGCCGCTCGGGCGAGGAGCGGACGACGCCGCTCATCCATCGCACCGACGACGCCACCTGGGTGGTGGTCGCCTCCAAGGGCGGCACCCCCGAGAACCCCGACTGGTACGAAAACCTGCTCGCGCAGCCCGACGCCACGATCCAGGTCAAGGCCGAGACGATCCCGGTGCATGCGAGCACCGCGGAGGGCGAGGAGCGCAGCCGCCTGTGGTCGCGGATGACCTCGGTCTGGCCGGCCTACGACGAGTACCAGGCGAAGACCGAGCGCGAGATCCCGATCGTCGTCTTCGAGCGCCGCTAGCCGCTCAGGGAGCGGCGAGGATCGAGGGCGGGCGCCCCGCCAGCGTCAGGTTCTCGTAGTTGGGATAGGGCAGGGGCGGCCTCGCCGCCGTCTCGCAATAGCGCACGATCACGAACACGCTCGTGACCTGCGGCGGGCGGCATGCGCTGTAGTCGGCGATCGCGATCGGATTCGGCACGGGCGGGTTATGCGTGAGGTCGACGACGTCGATCTCACGGCTCGTGTACGCCTTGATCGTGTCCGGAATGCGCCGCAGGCGCATGTAGATCCCAAGCGGCGGCACGCCATCGGATGGGTTGATCACGACCACCCGCGGTAGCGCGGTAGGCGCGCCGAGCGCCTTCGCGACATCGCGCCAGTCATCGCGCTGATAGACGGCGTTTCCCTCGACGCCGGCGAAAGCGATCACGCCGATCGCGCAGAGTCCGGCAACCAGCCACGCGCCGGAGCGAGTACGCGTGGAAGCGACGGCCGCGAGCACGACGAGTGGCACCATCGCCGCGATCAGGTTGCGTGTGATCACGTAGTCCGCGCCGAACACGGCGAGCACGACCGGTACGCCGGCGGCGATCGCGGCCAGCGCGATGAGCCCGCCGTCGCGGCGACGCACGAACAGCGCAAGGCCGACGGCGAGGATTGCCGTCAGTACAGTCAGGATCGTCGCGTGCGGCGTCGCGTAGCCGATCAGGAACTGCTTGGGGACGGCGACGATGCGGTGCCCGAGACCCTGCGCGGTGATGAAGCGCGCGCGGTTCTGACCGGCCTGCTCGATCGCAAGCGGCGAGAGTGCGATCGCGATGACGCCGACGCCTGCAAGCGCCCACCGAACGGCGCGGGTGTCGCGTTTGCGCACCACCAGCCACGCGACCTCGGGGACGACGATGAAGACCGCGAAGTAATGCGTCGCAAGCGCGAGCGCGGCGGCGATCGCCCATCCGCGCCAGTCCTCGCGCAGAAGGCACCACACGGTGACTGCGCACAGGAGCACCAGCAGCCCGTAGGCGCGGGCCTCCTGGCTGTACCAGATCAGCAGCGGACTGGTTGCCGCGAGCGCTGCCGCCGCGAGCGCACCGCGATTTCCGGCCAGGCGCCGGGCGATCAGCGCCAGCACGAGGACGGTCGCCGTGCCGAACAGCGCTGAGAGTGATCGTAGTCCCGCGGCGTCCGCGCCAAACACCCGCACCCACACCCACGCGAGCACGTAGTAGAGGGGCGGAGTCGACTCCGAGTGCGGGATGGCGCTCAGCATCGAGCCGAACGAGCGCGTCACGAGGCCGTGCGTGACCGCCTCGTCAAGCCAGAAGCTCTGCACCGAGAGCGTCAAGAAGCGGATCGCGGCGCCTGCCACCACGGCCGCCGCGATGGCAAGGGTCCACGCGTCGCGGCGCCGGCTCTCCGTCATTCGCGGGGAAGGTTCCCAGACCGTGCGCACGGAACGTCGGCGTCCGGTGCTCTCTGGAATGCTTGCGCCATCGCAAGCGTTTGAGAGGGGATGGGCGGATGCTGGCCGGGCTGATGCAGGATGACTTCCAGCTCAACCTGCAGTACGTGCTGTCTCGGATGCGCACCTTTCCAGGCTCCGGTGAGGTCGTCACGCTCGCTGGCGACGGCCCGCAGCGAGCTAGCCACGGAGCCGTCGTTGAACGCGTCGACCGCCTCGCGCGAGCGCTTCACGCACTCGGGATCGAGCCCGGCGACCGCGTCGGGACGTTCGCCTGGAACTCGCAACGCCATCTGGAGTGCTACCTGGCGATCCCCTGCATCGGCGCGGTTCTGCACACGATCAACCTGCGCCTGTTCGCGGACCAGATCGTCTACGTGATCAACCACGCGGAGGACCGCGTCGTCTTCCTCGACGACACGCTGGTTCCGCTCATGGAGCGCCTTGCCCCGCAGCTCACCTCCGTCGAGCATTTCGTCGTGATGGGCGACGGTTCGCTGGGGGAGCTCCCGCGCGCGCTGCGCTACGAGGAGCTTCTCGCCGCCACTGACGACGGGACGCCTGACTACCCGCAGATCGACGAGCGCGCGGCGGCGGCGCTCTGTTACACGTCGGGCACGACCGGCAACCCCAAAGGCGTCCTCTACTCGCACCGTTCGACGACGCTTCACTCCGCCGGGACGCTGATGTCGGGGTCGATCGGCATCGCCACAGACGACCGGATCCTGCTGGTCGTGCCGATGTTCCACGTCAACGCCTGGGGTCTGCCGTACGCCGCGGCACTGTGCGGCGCGACGCTCGTGCTTCCCGGACGCCACCTGCAGGCCGAACCGCTCGCGAAGTTGATCGAGGGCGAACGCTGCACGGTGATGGCCTGCGTCCCGACGATCTACGCCGACCTGCTGCGCTACGCCGACGAGCACAGGCCGAATCTGCGCACGCTGCGGGCGGGGATCTGCGGCGGGGCGACGATGCCGCTCGCGCTCGCCCAGGCGTTCGAGGAGCGCCACGACGTGCGACTGCTGCACGCCTGGGGGATGACCGAGACGAGCCCGATGTGCACCGTCGCGCGCGCGCCGAGTGGTCTCGAGGCTGCGGAGGAGTGGTCGATTCGCGCCACCCAGGGCATTCCGGTGCCGTTCGTCGACCTGCGGCTCGTCGACGATGACGGCAACGAGGTGCCGTGGGATGGGCAATCGACCGGGGAGATCGAGGTGCGGGGTCCGTGGATCGCGAATAGCTACTACAACGAGGAAGCGCCGGAGAAGTTCGACAACGGCTGGCTTCGCACCGGTGACATCGCGCGCGTCGAGCCGGCCGGGTGGGTGACGATCACCGACCGCTCGAAGGACGTCATCAAGTCGGGCGGCGAGTGGATCTCTTCCGTCGAGCTCGAGAACGAGCTGATGACGCATCCATGCGTGCGCGAGTCGGCGGTGATCGCAATTGCCGATGAGCGCTGGGGGGAGCGCCCGCTGGCGTGTGTGGTTGTGGAGCCGGGGTCGGAGGTCAGTGCGGAGGAGCTCGTCGAGCACCTTCGTGGGCGGGTCGCCGGATGGTGGCTGCCAGAGGAGTTCGCGTTCGTCGCCGAGGTGCCGAAGACGAGCGTTGGCAAGTTCGACAAGAAGGTGCTGCGGGCGGCGCTGGTCGAAGGACAGCTCGAGGGGCGGGTGCGGGTCGAGAGGTAGCGGCTACTTCTCGAACCCGAACTCGGTCTGGATCTGCGCCACCTGTTGGGGGTCTTCGCTTGGAGGTGAGGCGCGCCCTTCCACTGTCGCGCTGTGCGCCGGCGGGCTGCTGAACTCGCGGCGAATCTGAGCGACCTTTGTGAGATGCGCCGGCTTCCGACGGTGCTTGCGCGGCGGCGCTGCATCAGGCACAAAGGCTGCGCGCGCGGAGCTGGCTGATGAGCTCACGTGCCTCGTGGCTATCGCCCGGACTCGCCGCGGCACGTGCCGGGCACCGTGGTGGCGGACCGGAGCCGTCGTCTTCGGTGTCAGAGCGTTCGTCGGGGAGAGGACGCCTAGATGCGAGCAAACGGCGTAGCCGCCTGCCGCTCCTGCCACGCACACGACCGCGATCCCCATCTTGACCGCGCCGACGCCCGCCACTCCGCCGCTCGCTGCGCTGACGCCAGGATCCGATAGCGGGTGGCGAAGCACGCTGAAGACTCGCCGGACGGCAATCCACACTCCCGCGGTCTTGGCGGTCAGGGTAGAGGCGGCCATCGGGAGCGGCGCCGCAGCCGGTGTCGCCTGCGACCGCGCCAGGAGCTCGACCTCGCGCGCGACGCGAGCGCAGCGCGTGCAGTTCGCCACGTGGCGTCTAGCGCGCGCCATGCCCTCAGGCTGACCGGCGCCCGAGCCCATTGCGACGATGTCCGGCTCAAGGCGCGTGCAGCGTTCGCCCCGGTCGTACTCGTCGACGAGGCTGCGCAGCCTTCCGCGTGCACGCTGCGCGACCTTTCGGTACTTCTCAACCGACCAGCCGTAGCGCCGACAGAAATCGGCAGGCTCCAAGTCGACGAGCACCTGGCTGGCCAGCACCAGCTGTTGGTCGCGAGTCAGGTCCGCCATTACCTCACGAACGACTTTGAGCTCCGTGCGGGCGAGCACCTGGCGCTCGACCGCAGCGGCCCGATCCTCGAGGTCAGCGCCACCGGGCTGTGTTCCGTCGACGGGCAGCGCCTGTGCCATCGCCGCCTCGATGCCGCTCCTCCCCCGCATCGCGCGGCGACGATCCTCGATTCGGCTTACGAACTTCTGCTCAACCACGCCGCCTGGTACGTCAGTGACGTCCTTGGTTGGGCGCGTCGCTATCGAGCGATGTACGACACGGTTCCGCTCGCGCCCGGAGCCATTGCGCGGGTTGCCGCGGGTTCCCAGTGGCTGCGGACGCTTCCCGGGACCTCGCTTCGGTGCGATGCCAGGATTGTCCCGGACGTCGAATACATCCTCTCAACCTTCGGACTTGAAGCGACCTCCTGCTTTCGCTCGGACGGGACGCAGGATCACGGCGAGCATCCGCTCGGGCTCGCCTTGGACGCCGTGCCAACGGACGGTGACTGGTCGCACGCGCTTGCTGCGGCGCGCGCCTTTGGCTGGCGCCCATCATGCGCCGCGACAGGTTGCGCCGGAGTGCTCAATCCACCGATGCGCTTCATCGGTTACAACGGGTATCCCGGACACGGAGATCCCGCCCACGCCGGAGCCAACGCACACATCCACTTCTCCTGGATCCACGCGCCGGCCGGCCCCTACACCCAGGCATCGTGGGTTGAGACATTCGCGACCCCGGATCCCACAGTCCCCTGATCGCCGCAACCTTCGCGCCTGTACAGGGTCATAAACGAGCAGGACACTCGCGACATCGCGCCGCCGCACGGGTGCGGTACGGGCTCGCCATCGGGGGTACCACGCAGCGCAACCATGAGACGAGCCAGGCTCACAGCACTCACCTGCGGCCTCGCCCTCGCCGCAACCGGCGCGGTCGACGCCCCCGCCGCTGTCGCCTCGCACGGCGAGACCGTCTTCTTCGAGGCGCCCGGGAGCCTGCTGGGTGTCACCGGGCCTCAGCGGACCCGCACCTTCGACCAGCTCAAGTCACTTGGCGTCCACGCGCTCCGAATCGTCCTCTACTGGCGCAACGTCGCCCCGCATCCGAACCACCGAAAGCGCCCGCACTTCAATCAGAAGAACCCGGCCAAGTACCACTGGGGCGACTACGACTACCTGATCGCCGCGGCAGCAGTTCGGCACTGGAAGATCCTGCTCACGGTCACCGGGCCGGTACCGGACTGGGCGTCTTCCACCGGCGACAAGTACACGCGTCCGAACACGAGCGACTTCGCGCAGTTCATGGACGCCGTCGGCAAGCACTACGGACGCAAGGTTAAGCTCTTCTCGATCTGGAACGAGCCGAACCAGCCCGGGTTCCTGCGCCCGCAATACGTCGGGCGAAAGCTGGTCTCGCCGCAGATCTATCGCGGGCTGTTCGTCGCGGGCTACGCGGGGCTCAAGGCCTCGGGCAACTTCAAGGGCATGACCGTGCTGATGGGGGAGACCTCCGCGGTCGGCGTCACGACCCAGCGCGTGCCTGCGCCGCTCGCGTTCCTCCGTGGCGTGCTCTGCCTCAACTCGAGCTACCGGATGATCGGCCACTGCAGCCTGCTGCGGGCGAACGGCTGGGCTCAGCACCCCTACGACAGCTCGAGGGGTCCGTTCGGGAGCCCCGCGTCCGACGACGTGACGATGAGCACCGTGGGCCGGCTCGTCACGGCGCTCAACCGGGCCGCGGCCGCTGGCGCAATTCATCGCAACCTGCCCGTCTACATCACCGAGTTCGGCGTCCAGACGAAGCCGAACCCCTATGTCGGCGTGTCGCTTGCCCAACAGGCGGAGTTCGACGCGATCGCCGAGCGCTACGCCTGGAGCAACCCGCGCATCGCGTCCTTCTCCCAGTATCTGCTGCGCGACGATCGCCCGGTTGGCGGACGGGTCGTGGGATCGCAGGCCGGCCTTGAGACCTACCGCGGCAGGCGGAAGCCTGCCTACGACGGCTTCCGCCTGCCGCTCAGCGTGACCCGAAGCGGCGGCGGCGTCTCCTTCTGGGGAATGGTCCGCCCGCTGACGGTCCCCGGCGCGCTGACGAAGCCGATTTCCGTCGCTCCGATCGCGCCGCTTGGACCCACCGGGTCGGCGGGCGCCACGGGGTCGACCGGGTCGATAGGTACCAAGATCGTCGTGCCCTCGCAGCCCTCGCCGAAGGCGGTCCTCATTCAGTACTCATCGAACGACGGGCGAAGCTGGCATTCGCTCAAGCGCGTCAACGTCCCGGCGAGCGGCGTCTGGACATCCAGTGGCGCCTTCGCTCACCACCGCCTCTGGCGCGTCAAGTGGGTCTCGGCGATCAACGAGACCTTCTACGGCGCCCCGATCCGCGCCTACACCTCATCCGGCAAGGTCGACGACTAGCGGTAGCGCCCGGGCTCCCAGAGTGGCTCGTCGCCGCCGTTGGCCTCGCGCGCGAGGATGAAGAGCAGATCGCTCAGCCGGTTGAGGTAGCGGAGCGCCTGCGGGCTCGCACCGCCGCCGAGTGACACGACGCGCCGCTCGGCCCGCCGGCACACAGTCCGGCAGACGTGCAGCCAGGCCGCGGCGGGAGTCCCGCCTGAGAGCACGAAGGAGTGAAGCTTGGGGAGCGTCTCGTTGACCTCGTCGCAGCGCTGCTCGAGCCACTCGACCTGCTCGCCGAGCACTCGCAGGCGCTCGCGGTCGCCGCTTCGCTCGGGCACCGCCAGGTCGGCCCCGACATCGAACAGGTCGTTCTGGATCCGCCGCAGCCACTCCCCAGTCCGCGGTGGGATGTCTGAGAGCGTCAAAGCGACGCCGAGGTGCGCCCCGAGCTCATCGACGGCGCCATAGGCCTCGATCCGCGGATCGTCCTTGGCGACGCGCGTTCGATCACCGAGATCGGTCTCGCCGGCGTCTCCTCGACGCGTGTAGATGCGGGTCAGGTTGATCGTCACGGACGGTCGCAATTCAGTGTCGCAGAGCGCTACGATGGCTCGGTCATTGGTCGGTGGCAAGGGAAGCCGGTGTGATTCCGGCGCGGACCCGCCACTGTGACCGGGGACGTCCGCCGCAAGCGCGAAAGCGCAGGCCACTGGTTCGCCACAGCGAGCCGGGAAGGCGCGGCAGGATCGGCCCGGAAGCCAGGAGACCTGCGCCGACCGCAAGCCCACATAGACCCTCGTGGAAAGGGGTTGGCCAATCATGAATCGCATCGTCTCGCCCCGCGCGGCCCTGTACCTGCTGGCCGCCGCGGCCGTAGCGCTGCTCATCGCATCCTCCTTGCCCTCGGCCTCGGCCTCGGCTCCGGTCACGGTCCGCGTCGAAGGCCCAGCACGCACGCTGCTCGCGGCCACGGCCGTGCGTCTCAACTCCGCCGCGGTCGTCAAGGACGGCGTCAAGGCCGACAGCTGCTCCGGTACAAGCGCCGCCGGCGCGCTCCAGGAAGCGACCGCCGGCCGCTGGGTCGGGACGTGGTCGAAGTCGTTCAAGGGCTATCTGCTGACGGGAATCGACGGCGTCTCCTTCTCGAGCAGCGGAGGCCAGTTCTGGGCGTTCTGGATCAACGACAAGCCAGCGAGCCTCGGCATCTGCGGCTATGACCCAAAGCCCGGCGACAGCCTGCTCTTCTTCCCCGACTGCTACGGCAAGAAGTGCCCGCCCAACGACGGTGTCCTCGGAATCAAGGCGGCGGCGACGGCGGTCGTCGGCAAGCCGTTCGCGGTCAAGGTCACCGCCTACAACGACGCCAAGGGCGCCCCGAGCGCGAAGAGCGGCGCGCACGTCAGCGGCGGCGGCGCGAGTGCGACGACGAGCGCCTCAGGAGCCGCGACGCTCAGCTTCGCCCACAGCGGCCGGGTCACGATCGACGTGACCGCGGCGCACGCCGTGCGAACCGAGGCGAGCGTCTGCGTCGCTGCGAGCGCGGGCGGGAGCTGCGGGTGAGTGAGGCGCACTAGGACGATCCGTGCGAGCGTCGCCGTCTGCGTGGCGGCGCTCGCGCTCGCGCTCGCGGGCTGCGGGCTTGGCGCCGGCACCGCCCCAGGTCATGTCTCGCTGCTTGTGACGCGTGGCTTCGGGGCGCAGACGCTGATCAGCAACCCGGCCCCGAAGATCGACGGCGCGGACACGGTGATCCGCATGCTCGAGCGCAACGCGAAGGTCACGACGGCCTTCGGCGGCGGCTTCGTCCAGAGCATCTCGAAGATCTCCGGCGGCGGGGGCAGCGCCTGGTTCTACTACGTAAACGGCGTTCAGGCCGGCAGGGGCGCGTCGTCGACGCGCCTCCACGACGGCGACCACGTCTGGTGGGACTTCCACGACTGGAGCCAGGCCGACAGCATCCCCGCCGTCGTCGGCTCCTTCCCCGAGCCGTTCGTCGACGGCTACGGCGGAAAGCGCCTGCCGCTGCGAATCGAATGCACGCAGCCAAGCCGCAAGACGTGCTCGACCGTCGAGGGGGTGTTCTCACAGATGAAGATCCTTGCCTCACTCGGCTGCCTGCTCTGCTCGGCCGCGAACCAGTCGCTGCGCGTCGTCGTCGGCCCGCTTGACACGCTGACCTCCGATCCGGCCGCCGAGCAGCTGACCGGACCGCCGGCGCGCTCGGGGGTCTACGCGCGCTTCACCGATCGCGGCCGGCGCCTCGAGCTGCTCAACCAGGACGGGCATGTCGTCACCACGGCCGGCGCCGGGGCCGGGCTGATCGCGGCGACGCGCTTCCACGGCCAGCCGCCGGTCTGGTACGTGACCGGCACCGACCCCGCCGGCGTCTCCGCGGCCGTGCAGGCCTTCAACACACAGACGCTCGATGGCCACTTCGCGGTCGCCGTCGTCGCCGACGCCGCGATCCCGCTTCCCGACGCGGAGCGATGACCTACCTGCGACGCTCGACGCCGCTTCACGCCGCCCGTTCGAGCGCCGCGATCGCCTGGTGCGCGGCGCTCGTCCTCGCAGCCTTTACAACCTCCAATCCGCTCGTCGTCGCGACGCTCGCGATCGTCGTCCTGATCGCCGGCGCCGCGGCGAGCGTCGGGCGCCGCGTCACGCGCTCGCTGCTGCTCTCGCTGCCGATGGCCGTGGCCATCGTCGTGATCAACGCGCTCGTCGCGCGCGAGGGGCTGACTGTCGTGGCGCGGCTCGGCAACGGCGGCCCGTTCGGGCAGCTGGACATCACGGCCGAGGCGCTCGCCTTCGGCGGGGAATTCGCGCTCGTCCTGATCGTCGTGATGGAGGTCGCGGTGCTCGCGAGCGCCGCGATCGACCCCGATGAGGTGCTTCGCTCGATGCGCCGGGTGTCGTTTCGCTCGGCGCTCACGGCGACCGTCGCGACGCGCATGGTGCCACTGCTCGCGCTGGACTCGCGAAGGATCGGTGACGCGCAGCGCTGCCGGCCGAAGCCCGGCGGGCGTCTCGCGATCGTGCGGGCGGTCACGGCCAACGCGCTCGACCGCTCACTCGACGTCGCCGCGACGCTCGAGGTGCGCGGCTACGGCGGCGCCCAGCGCCCGCGCCGGCTCGCGCGGGCGCTGTCACGCCACGACATCGCCTTCTTCTGCTCGGCGGCGCTGCTCGCGGCTCTTTCGCTCGCCTGGCCGGCGTCGTTCTCCTACTACCCGACGATCGAGGCCGGCTCGGCCGTCCACGCGATCGTGCTCGCCGGCGCGCTCGCGCTCGCGGCGCTGCTGCCGTTCACGCAGAGGCGGGGCATCGAGCGGTGAAAGTCCTCGAGCTCCGCGGTGTCACTTACACCTACCCGGGCGCCGCCGGACCGGCGCTTCGCGACGTCAGCCTGGAGATCGCCGAGGGCGAGTTCGTCGTCCTCGCCGGAACTTCGGCGGCCGGGAAGTCGACGCTGCTCGGTGTCGCCAGCGGCCTCGTCCCGCACTTCCACGGCGGGCGTTTCGACGGGCGCGCGGAGGTCTGCGGGATGGACCTGCGCCAGAGCGGTCCCGCGCTGCTCGCCGCCGAGGTCGGAACGCTCTTCCAGGATCCCGAGACCCAGGTCGTGATGGGGACGGTTCGCGCCGAGCTCGCCTTCCCGCTCGAGAACCACGGACACGGACCCGTCGCCGTCGCCCGCGCTGTCGAGGAGGTCGCGCTCGCGCTCGGCATCGAGGCGCTGCTCGAACGCTCGACCGCAGAACTCTCGGGCGGTGAGCTTCAGCGCGTCGCGCTCGGCGCGGCGCTCGCGGGACGCCCACGCCTGCTCGTGCTCGACGAGCCGACCTCGCAGCTTGATCCGGTCGCGGGCGATGAGCTTCTCGCGCTGCTGCGCCGCCTCAACGAGGAGTGGGGCACCGCGATCCTCCTCGCCGAGCATCGCCTCGAGCGCTGCCTCGCCGCGGCCGATCGCGTGATCGCAGTGGAGGGCGGGGTTCTCGCCTGCGACGCCGCACCGGCGGGGTTCCTCGCCTGGGCCCGCAGCGAGCGCCCGGAGCTTGAGACCCCCGCGGCCGCGCTGATCGCGGGCCTCGGCATTGCGGCGCCGGCCCCCGCCGGGGTCAAGCAGGCCCGCGCCGCGCTGCGCTCGGCGGGCCTTCTGCCCGAGCGCGAGCCTCCGCCCGTGGAGGTCCCACCGCCGCGCCGGCGACGCGCCGACCCCGCGGCGGTGCTGCGTCTTGACCGCGTCTGGCATGAGCTGCACGAGGGGCGCGCGATCCTCGCCGGCATTTCGCTACAGGCCTGCGCCGGCGAGCGGATCGTCCTACTCGGGAGAAACGGGGCCGGCAAGTCGACGCTCCTTCGCCACGCGGCCGGGCTGCTCAAGCCGACGCGCGGGCGAGTGCAGGCGGTCGGGCGCGTCGCGCTGCTGCTCCAGAACCCCGGCGACTACCTCGTCCACGAGCGCGTCGCCGAGGAGGCCGGCCGCGCGGCGCTCGAACAGGCCGGTCTCTGGCATGCCGCGCAGCGCCATCCGCGCGACCTCTCGGGCGGCGAACGTCAGCGCCTCGCGCTGGCGATCGTCAGCGAAGGCGAGCCGCCGCCGGCGCTGCTGTGCCTGGATGAGCCGACGCGCGGCATGGACCGCGCGGCCAAGGCGGCGCTCGCCGCGGAGCTCGAGCGCCGCTCGCGCGAGGGCGCCGCCGTGATCGTCGCCACCCACGACCCGGAGTTCGCGGCGGCGTTCGCGACTCGTGCCGTGCTGATCGCCGACGGGCGCCTGATCGCCGACGGGGCGCCGGCCGAGCTCCTGAGCGGCGGCTGGTACTTCGCGACCGAAACCGCCCGCGTCCTCGGCGGCCACGCCGGGATCCTCACCGCCGCCCAGGCGATCGCCCACCTGCGCCCGAGCGGCGCAGTGCTCGAGCCGCAGTCGTGAGCTGGCCGCTCGCGTCCTTCACGATCCTCGCCGTCGCGCTGGCGGCGGGCTTCGCGTGGTTTGAGCGCTCGCGGCCGTCGTCTCGCACGGTTGCCGCCGTCGCGACGCTCGCGGCGCTCGCGACGCTTGGGCGGATCGCCTTCGCGGCGCTGCCGAACGTCAAGCCGACGACAGACATCGTCCTGATCGCGGGCTACTCGCTCGGCGGACCGCCCGGCTTCGCCGTCGGCGCGGTCGCCGCGATCGCCTCGAACATCGTCTTCGGGCAGGGGCCGTGGACGCCGTGGCAGATGCTCGCCTGGGGCCTCGTCGGGCTGCTCGGCGCCGCGCTCGCACGCTGGCCGCGGCCGATCCCGCGCGTCGCGATGGCGCTGATCTGCGCCGCGGCCGGGTTCGGCTACGGGGCGATCCTCAACTTCTCAACCTGGGTCACCTTCACCGGTCAGCACACGCTCGCGCAGCTCGGCGTGATCGAGGGCTCGGCGTTTAGTTTCGACCTCGTCCACGCGATCGGGAATCTCGTCTTCTTCCTCGCCTTCGGGCCGGCGCTGATCCGCGTGCTGGCGCGCTTGCGCGCGCGGCTCGATGTGTCGTGGGGGCTCGTCGGGCCCGCGTCGCTGGCCCTCGTCGCCGGCCTGGGCTGCGTGGCGTTGGGCGCGCGCGTTCCGGCGGCGAAGGCGGCGGCGGCACGCGGCTCGCCGGTGGCCTATCTCGAACGCGCGCAGAACGCCGATGGCGGCTTCGGGCTCGAACCGGGACAGCCGTCGAGCCAGCTCGCGACGGCGTGGGTCGTGATCGGCCTTGAGGCTGCGGGCGTCGACGCCTCGCGCCTGACACGCGACGCTCACGACCCCGTCAGCTGGATGCGCGGGCATCTCGGGCAGCTTCAGGGCCCGGGCGACGTCGAGCGCACGATCGTCGCGCTGGCGGCGGCGCACGCGCCGCTCGGCGATCTGGTGTCGCGCCTGCGCGGCGCGGTCAAGCGCGACGGCTCGGTGGCGGAGCAGGCAAACCTGACGGCGTTTGAGATCCTCGCACTCGCTGCCGCCGGGCAGCGCTCCGGTATCGCCGCCGCGTCGAGCTGGCTCGCGCGAAATCAGAACGGCGACGGCGGCTTCAGCTTCGCCGCGCGCGGTGACCCAAGCGACGTCGACGACACAGCGGCGGCGATCGAGGCGCTCGTCGTCGCGCACGCGCCGGCCGCCGTCGAGGCCCGAGCCGCGGGCTTCCTCGCCGCGAACGAGAACCGCGACGGCGGCTACCCGCTCGAGCCGGGCGGCGCGTCTGATTCGCAGTCGACGGCCTGGGTCGTCCAGGCGCTCGTGGCGCTTCACCGCACAGCCGCCGCGCCGCTCAACTTCCTGCGCGCGCGCACGAGCGGCTCGGGGTCGGTCGAATACGCCGCGGGCAACGGCCAGACGCCGGTCTGGGTGACCGGCGAAGCGCTCGCGGCGCTGGCGGGCCGGCCGCTGGATTGACGCCACGGCCGCGGCGCGCACCGCATATGGTTCCGCGCGCCATGGTCATCGGTGTCCCCGCAGAATCGGTCGAGAACGAGCGCCGCGTGGCGCTCGTTCCAGATGTGGTCAAGCGCCTCGCCCCGCTCGAGGTCGAGGTCGTCGTCGAGTCCGGGGCGGGCGAGCGCGCGATGATCCCCGACTCGCTCTATGAAGAGGCCGGAGCGCGGATCGTCGACGCCGCCTCTGCCTGGGGCGCGCCGCTCGTCGTCAAGGTCTCACCGCCCACGACCGCGGAGGTCGCGCGGCTGAGCGCCGGCGCCACGATCATCGCCTTCCTGAATCCGCTGACCGGGGCCGAGACGCTCGACGCGCTCGCGGCGGCCGGCGTCACGGCGTTTGCGATGGAGTCGATCCCGCGCATCTCGCGCGCCCAGTCGATGGACGCGCTGTCGTCGCAGGCCAACGTCGCCGGCTACCGCTCAGCGCTCCTTGCCGCCGAGCACATCGGGCGCTTCTTCCCGATGCTGACGACCGCCGCCGGAACGATCCCGCCGGCCCGGGTGCTCGTCCTCGGAGCGGGCGTGGCGGGCCTTCAGGCGCTCGCCACGGCGCGCCGCCTCGGCGCGCAGACGACCGGCTACGACGTCCGCCCCGAGGTCGCCGAGCAGGTCCGCTCGCTGGGCGCCGCGTGGCTTGATCTCGGCATCGAGGCCGCCGGCGAGGGCGGCTACGCGCGCGAGCTGAGCGAGGAGGAGAAGGCCGCCCAGCAGCAGAAGCTGACCGACGCGATCAAGGGCTTCGACGTCGTCATCACGACAGCGCTCGTCCCCGGGCGCCCCGCTCCGCACCTGGTCACCGCCGAGGCGGTGCGCGGCATGCGGGCCGGCAGCGTGATCATCGACCTGGCGGGGGAGACCGACGGCAACTGCGAGCTGACGACGCCCGGGCAGGTGACGGTCGAGCACGACGTGACGATCGTCTCGCCGCTGAACCTTCCCGCGCAGATGCCCGAGCACTCCTCGCAGCTCTACGCGCGAAACGTCCTCGCGCTGCTGCAGCTGATGCTCGGCCAGGACGGCCAGCTGGCCCTCGACTTCGACGATGAGATCATCGCCGGCGCGTGCGTGGTCCGCGACGGCGCGGCGCGGAAGGCCGCCTGATGCTCGTCACCAACCTGACGATCCTTGTCCTCGCCGGCTTCGTCGGCTTCGCCGTCATCTCGAAGGTCCCGAACACGCTCCACACGCCGCTGATGAGCGGCACCAACGCGATCCACGGGATCGTCCTGCTCGGCGGCCTGCTCGTGATCGGCCTGGCCGGCAACAGCGCCTTCAACAAGGTGATCCTCGTGATCGCGATCGCCTTCGGCACGATCAACGTCGTCGGCGGGTTCCTCGTCACAGACCGGATGCTCGAGATGTTCAAGCGCAAGCCCGAGCCGCCGCCCGCCGAGGACGCCGAGCAGTAGATGCTGGCGACGAGCTTCCTCCAGCAGGCCGACTTCCTGCGCATTCTCTACATCGTCGCCTTCGCCCTGTTCATCTACGGGCTCTCGGGGCTGACCGGGCCGCGCACGGCGGTGCGCGGCAATCGCATCGCCGCGGTCGGCATGGCGATCGCCGTGATCGCGACGCTGCTCGACCGCGGCGAGGGCAACTGGGCGCTGATCGTGATCGGCGTCGCGCTCGGAACGGCGATCGGCGTGCCCGCCGCCCGCAGGGTTCGCATGACGGCGATGCCGCAGATGGTCGCCCTCTTCAACGGCGTCGGCGGCGGCGCGGTGTTCCTGATCGCCTGGGCGGAGTTCCGCAACACCGGCGGCTACCGCGGCGAGCCGACCTACTTCGCGGTCTTCTCGCTGTTCGCCGCGATCATCGGCTCGGTCTCCTTCTGGGGCTCCAACATCGCCTTCGGAAAGCTCCAGGAGCTGTTGCCGGGCCGCCCGATCACGCTCGGGCGCTCCCAGCAGCTCGTCAACGGCGTGATCGCCGCGGCGGCGGTCGCCTGTGCCGTGGCGATCGTCGCGGGCTCGCACTCGCAGCTGATCTTCGTCCTCATGCTGATCGCCGCCGCGATCCTCGGGAACCTCGTCGTGCTGCCGATCGGCGGCGCCGACATGCCGGTCGTGATCTCGCTGCTCAACGCCTGCACCGGGCTGGCGGCCGCAGCGACCGGCTTCGAGCTCGACTCGTTCGTGCTGATCGTGAGCGGCGCACTCGTCGGCGCGTCGGGGACGCTGCTCACGATGATGATGAGCCGTGCGATGAACCGCTCGCTCGCGAACGTGCTGTTCGGCGCGTTCGGGCAGGTGCAGGCGGGTGCGGGGACCGCGGCCGCGTACGAGGGAACGGTGCGCTCGGTCACACCCGAGGACGTCGCGATCATGCTGTCGTATGCCCACAAGGTCGTCGTCGTCCCCGGATACGGCATGGCGGTCGCGCAGGCCCAGCACGCCGTCCGCGAGCTCGCCGACGAGCTCGAGAAGAAGGGCGTCGAGGTCGAGTACGCGATCCACCCGGTGGCCGGCCGCATGCCGGGGCACATGAACGTCCTGCTCGCGGAGGCGAACGTGCCGTATCCGGCGCTGAAGGAGATGGACGACATCAATCCGGAGTTCCCGCAGACGGACGTCGCGCTGGTGATCGGCGCGAACGACGTCGTCAACCCGGCCGCGCGCAACGAGCCCGGCAGCCCGATCTACGGTATGCCGATCCTGAATGTCGACCAGTCGCGCCAGGTCGTCGTCATGAAGCGGTCGATGGCGACCGGCTTCGCCGGCATCGACAACCCGCTCTTCCTCGACGAGAAGACCGCGATGCTCTTCGGCGACGCGAAGGAGTCGGTGCTCAAGCTCGTCTCCGGCGTCAAGGCACTGTGAGCGTAGGCGTGACGGAGCTCAGCAAAGAGCGGAGGCGCCGGCCTGGCCGGCGTCGGGAGCGGGTCGTCTGAGCACGGTCGTCCCCGTCTTCAGCGCGCGCGACGTCTACATCGCCGTCTCTCCTGCGCGCGCCGTCGAGGCCGTGCGGGACGCATTCGTCGCGCACCACCGCGGCGAGTGGACGATGCCGCCGAAGACCTACGTCACGAACTACCCAGCCGGCGACTTCCGCGCGATGCCGGCACTGGGGGACGGCCACGCGCTCCTGAAGTGGATCAACTCCTTCCCGGGCAACCCGGCTCACGGCTTGCCGACGGTGTCCGGCGTCGTGCTGCTCTCGAACGCCGGCAACGGCGCGCTCGAAGCCGTGCTCGACGCCGGCGCCGTGACGGCGCTGCGGACCGGCGCAGCGGCGGTGCTCGCGGCCGAGACGCTCGGTCGCGGAGACGCCGCAAGCGCCGCAGTGATCGGCACCGGCGTCAACGGGCGCGCCGCGGCGCGAACCTTCGTCGCGCGCGGCCGGACGCCGCTCGTCTGGGACGTCGATCCCACTCGCGCGCGTGAGGCCGCGGACGAGCTCGGCGCGACGGTCGCCGGCTCGCGCGAGGAGGCCCTCGCTGCCGACGTCGTCGTCACGGTGACCCCCGGGCACGAGGTGCTGTTCACGGAAGGCTCGCTCCGGCCGGGGCAGCACGTGAGCCTGATGGGCGCGGACGGCCCCGGCAAAGCGGAGATCGCCGCACGGGAGCTCGTGCGGACGCACATGTTCTGCGACGACTGGGAGCAGGCGAGCCACGGCGGCGAGCTCGCGCAGGTCGTCGGACTCGTCGAGGAGCGCGACGTCGGCCGGATCGGAGCCGTGCTCGCAGGGGACGAGCAGGGGCGCGCGGACGGCGACGAGATCACGACGTTCGACTCGACC
>DATAWT010000048.1:0-4901 GCA_036267075.1 Solirubrobacteraceae bacterium | reverse complement strand
GCGCGTCGGCAAGGACGGCGTCGTCAACGTCGAGGAGGGCCAGACGTTCGGCATGGACCTCGAGTTCACCGAGGGCATGCAGTTCGACAAGGGCTACATCTCGCCCTACATGGTCACCGACCAGGACCGCATGGAGGCCGTTCTCGAGGATCCCTACATCCTCATCGCCAACCAGAAGATCGGCTCGGTCCGCGACGTGCTGCCGGTGCTCGAGGCAGTCATCCAGTCCGGCAAGCCGCTGCTGATCATCGCCGAGGACGTCGAGGGCGAGTCGCTCGCGACGCTCGTCGTCAACAAGCTCCGCGGCACCTTCACCGGCGTGGCCGTCAAGGCGCCGGGCTTCGGCGACCGCCGCAAGCGCATGCTTGAGGACATCGCGATCCTCACCAACGCTGAGGTGATCACCGAGGAGATGGGCCTCAAGCTCGAGAACACCCAGGTGTCTCAGCTGGGCCGCGCCCGTCGCGTCGTCGTTGCCAAGGACACCACGACCGTCGTCGACGGCGCTGGTGACGCGGCAGCGATCAAGGGCCGCATCAACCAGATCAAGACCGAGATCGAGAACACCGACTCGGACTTCGACCGCGAGAAGCTCCAGGAGCGCCTGGCGAAGCTGTCCGGCGGCGTCGCGGTCGTCAAGGTCGGCGCTGCGACCGAGACCGAGATGAAGGAGAAGAAGCACCGCGTCGAGGACGCGCTGCAGGCCACCCGCGCCGCCCTCGAGGAGGGCATCGTGCCGGGCGGCGGCGTCGCGCTGCTCGAGGCGACGGCGGCCGTCAAGCTCGATGACCTGACCGATGAGGACGAGAAGACCGGCGCGAAGATCGTGCTGCGCGCGCTCGAGGAGCCGCTCCGCCAGATCGCCGAGAACGCCGGACTCGAGGGCTCGGTCGTCGTCAACGACGTCCGCAAGGCCAAGAAGGGTCACGGCCTCAACGCCGCCAGCAACGAGATCGTCGATCTCGTCGCCGCCGGCGTCATCGATCCGGCCATGGTGACGCGCTCGGCGCTTCAGAACGCCGCGTCGATCGCCAAGAACATCCTCACCACCGAGGCGATCGTTGCCGAGATGCCCGAGAAGGACGGCGGCATGCCCGGCGGCGGTATGCCCGACATGGGCGGGATGATGTAAGCAGCGCCCGCGGGCGTTTGAAGTTTGCGGAGGGCCCCGGCGAAAGTCGGGGCCCTTTGCGTTCGCGGAGTTAGCCCGCGACCGTGTCCACGCCGCGCGGGCCCTCGCCGACGTACTTGGCGCTCGGGCGGATCAGCCGTCCCTCGCGCTTCTGCTCGAGCACGTGCGCCGACCAGCCGGCGGTCCGCGCGCAGGCGAACATCGGCGTGAAGAGATCCGGCGGGATCCGCGCGAAGTCCAACACGACGGCCGACCAGAACTCGACGTTTGTGGCGAGTACGCGGTCGGGGCGGCGCGCAGCAAGCTCCGCGAGCGCCGCCTCCTCGAGCGCCTCCGCGACCTCGAGCCGCTCGGCGCCGAGCTCGCGCGCGGTTCGCCGCAGGACGCGCGCCCGCGGGTCCTCGGCCCGGTAGACGCGGTGGCCGAAGCCCATCAGGCGCTCGCCGCGGTCGAGCGCGTCGACGACCCACTTCTTCGCGTCGCCGGTCGCTGCAACCTCATCGAGCATCCGAAGGACGCGCGAGGGAGCTCCGCCGTGAAGCGGTCCCGACAGCGCGCCGATGCCGGCCGACAGCGCCGCGGCCACGTCGGCGCCGGTCGAGGCGACGACCCGAGCCGTGAAGGTCGAGGCGTTCATTCCGTGCTCGGCCGCGGAGACCCAGTAGGCATCGACGGCCTTGGCGTGACCGGGATCGGCCTCGCCGCGCCACTCGATCAGGAAGCGCTCGGCGGCACCGCCGGCGCCGTCGAGCTCGCTTTCCGGGACCGCAGCTTCCGCTCCCCGCGCCGACTGGGCCACGAACGACAGCGCCGCCGCCGACACCCGCGCGAGGTCCTCGCGTGTCTGGCGGTCGTCGATGTCGATCATCTGGCCGAGCTTCCAGCTCGTGGCGAGCGTGGCCAGCGCGGCCTGCGCGTCGACGCGCACATCGCCGGTTCGTAGCGGCAGCTCGATTTGCTCCCCGAGCGCCAGACCCGGCTTGAAGGCTCCGTCCACGAGCAGCCCCCAGACGCGCTCGTAGGGAACGCTCCCGACCAGTTCCTCGATATCGACTCCCCTGTATCGAAGGGCGCCGCCGTCGCGGTCGGGCTCGGCGATCTCCGTCGCGAAGGCGATCACGCCCTCGAGCCCGGACCGCACCTCATCCTGTGCGTTCACCGCTTGCACTCTACGTGCTCATCCCCGCGCCTGTAGCCTGCGAACCCGTGAGCGCCGAGCTGATGTTCAAGCCCGTCGACGAGCTCGCGGCGCTCGTCCGCGACGGGTCGATCGCGGCGCGCGAGCTGGCCGAGCTCTCGCTTGAGCGCATCGAGGCACTCGATCCAAAGCTCGGCGCCTTCATCCAGGTCGACCGCGATGGGGCGCTTGAAGCAGCGGCTGCGATCGGTCCCGGCGACCCGCGCCCGTTCGCCGGCGTTCCGATCGCGATCAAGAACAACCGCGCCGTCGCGGGGCTGCGCCTGACGCACGGCTGCAAGCTGATGCGCGACCACGTCGTCCCGTATGACCACAACGCGGTCGCGCGCCTGCGCGCGGCGGGCTTCGTGATCGTCGGCACGACGAAGCCCCCGGAGTACGGGATCCTGCCGGTGACCGAACCGCTCGAATACGGACCGTCGCGAAACCCCTGGGATCCCACGCTCACGCCGGGAGGCTCCTCCGGCGGGTCGGCAGCGGCCGTCGCCGCGGGCATGGTGCCGCTCGCGCATGGCAACGACGGTGGCGGCTCACTGCGAATCCCGGCGGCCTGCTGCGGACTCGTCGGCCTCAAGCCAACCCGCCACCGCGTCTCGACGGCGCCCGACCTCGGCGCCTCGCAGCTCGTCATCGACGGCGTCCTGACCCGCACGGTCGCCGAGACCGCGGCACTGCTCGACATCCTCGCGGGCTATGTGACCGGTGACGCCGCGAGCGCGCCGCCGCCGGGCGAGCCGTTCGCCAAGACCGCCGCGATTGCCCCCGCCGGCCTGCGCGTCGCCTTCACGACCCGCCCGCCGATCGCCGACGCCGAGGTCGACCCGCTCAGCGCGGGCGCGGTCGAGCGCGCCTGCGCGCTCGCCGAGTCGCTCGGACACCACGTCGAGGCGTTTGACCCGCCCTGGCAGGCGGAGGGCCTCGTCGCCAACTTCCTCGACTACTTCGCGGTCCAGGTCGCCGTCGGGATCCGCTCATCGGCGATCGCCGTCGGCCAGACTGCCCCGATGCGCTCGGATGTCGAGCCGATGAGCTGGGCGATCTTCCAGCGCGCATCCCAGATCGGCGCCGTCGACTACCAGCTGATCGAGGCGCAGCTGCAGTTTGCGATGCGGGCGCTCGTGGCTAGCCTCACGCCCTACGACATCCTGATCACGCCGGCGCTCGCCAAGCGGCCGCTGCCGCTTGGCTCACTCGACACCTCCTCGCCCCACGGTTGGGAGACCTTCCGCCACTCTGGCTACTTCACCCCGTTCACGGCGATCTTCAACCTCAGCGGGCTGCCCGCCCTTTCGCTGCCGCTCTTCGAAGGCGAGGACGGCCTGCCGCTCGGAGTGCAGCTCGTCGGTCGCCCGGCGGCAGACGGCGACCTGTTGGCGTTTGCGGCGGCGCTCGAGGCGGCCGGCCCCCCGCACACCGCGCGCCCGACCGTCAGCTGAGCGCCAGCACCGAGGACATCGTGCGCGCCGGGACGCCGAGCGCGGCCACGTCAGCTGAGCCGTTGGCCGGGAGCATCGAGACCTCCATCAGCTCCGCTTCATCCCAGGTCGCAAACGCGTCCGGGCCCATCAACCGCTCAGCGATGCGGAGGATCTGCGCCACGATCGGCGTCGGGATATGAATCAGCCGTCGCTGGCGGCCAAACGAGGCAAGCGCGAGTCGGACGATCTGCTCGTGCGTGAGCACCTCCGGTCCCGCCAGCTCGTAGCGCGCGTCGCCGCCTCCCTCGCGCCCGAGCGCGCTCATCACGCAGTCGGCGACATCTGAGACCCAGACCGGCGCGTAGCAGGCGCGGCCGCGACCGGAGAAAGGCATCGCCCAGGGCAGCAGCGACATCCGTGCCAGCAGCGTCATGTAGGGGTCTCCCGGCGCGTAGATGATCGAAGGCGCGAAGACGGTCGAGCGCAGGTCGCTCTCGCGGACCGCATCCTCAGCGAGCGCCTTCGCGCGCAGCAGCCGGGCGCGGCTCTGCGTGCTCGCACCGAGCGCGCTGAAGAAGACGAAGCGCTCGACGCCGGCGCGCTGCGCTGCCTCGACGAGGCGCCAGGTCGCTATTCCCGAGAGCTCCTCGATCGATCCCTGCGGCTGGTCGCGGATCGTCGCCGCGAGGTGGACGACCGTGTCGACGCCGCGCAGAGCGTTCCTGAACGACGGCGGGTCGGCGAGATCGCCGAGGGCGATCTGCACCCGGACGCGGTCCTCCCCGAGGCGCCGCGGGTCGCGCACGAGACAGCGGATCGGAACCTCCGCTTCGATCAGCCGGCGGCGCAGCGCGCTGCCGACGAGGCCGGTCGCGCCGGTGAGCAGGAGCATCGATCCAGACTATCCCTCCGCGCAACCGACTCCGGCGCATAGAATTCACGCTGGCCGACCAACCCCGCGAAACAAGGACAACGAACAGCCCATGGCCTATGTGATCGCCGAGCCGTGCATCGGCACGAAGGACAACTCCTGTGTCGAGGTCTGCCCGGTCGACTGCATCCATCCGACGCCGGAGGAGCCGGGTTATGACGCCGTCGAGATGCTCTACATCGATCCCGATGAGTGCATCGACTGCGACGCGTGCGTCGAGGC
>DATAWT010000047.1:0-82562 GCA_036267075.1 Solirubrobacteraceae bacterium | reverse complement strand
ATCGGCTCGCGGATCTCCTCGATCCGCGCCGGGTCGGGCATGTCGGAGGGATTGTGGACCTCGACCTCCTCGCCGCTGGTGAGCGTCACCTCGAAGCCGACCGAGGGCATCGTCATCAGGAGCTCCAGGCCGTACTCGCGCTCGAGCCGCTCGCGCACGATGTCCATGTGCAGGAGCCCGAGGAACCCGGCGCGGAAGCCGAAGCCGAGCGCGTCAGAGCTCTCCGGCTCCCACGAGAGGGCGGCGTCGTTGAGCGTCAGCTTCTCGAGCGCCTCGCGAAGCTCCGGAAAGCGCTCGGAGTCGATCGGGAAAAGCCCGCAGAAGACCATCGGCTTTACCTCCCGGTAGCCGGGAAGCGCCTCCGCGGCCGGCCGCGCCCGCGTCGTCAGCGTGTCGCCGACGCGCAGCTGCGTGACGTCCTTGATGCCCGTGATCAGATATCCGACGTCGCCCGCCCGCAGCTCGTCGACCGGGCGCATCGCCGGCGAGAAGAAGCCGATCTCGTCGATCTCCGCCGCCGCCGAGCCGACCATCGTGCGGATCGCCTCGCCCTTGCGAAACGTGCCGTCGACGACGCGGACATAGGCGACGACGCCGCGGTACTGGTCGAATTCGGAGTCGAAGATCAGCGCTCGGGGCGCGGCATCGAGGTCGCCCGAAGGCGGCGGCACGAGCTCGACGATGCGCTCGAGCACCTCGACGACCCCCTCCCCCGTCTTGCCCGAGATGCGCAGGATCTCCGAACCGTCCTCGCCGAGCAGCTCGGCGATCTCCTCAGCGACCCGCTCCGGCTCGGCGCCCGGCAAATCGATCTTGTTGAGCGCCGGGATCAGCTCGAGCCCCGCCTCGACGGCCATGTAGGTGTTGGCGAGGGTCTGCGCCTCGACCCCCTGGGAGGCGTCGACGACGAGCACCGCGCCCTCGCAGGCCGCGAGCGAGCGCGACACCTCGTAGCTGAAGTCGACGTGCCCCGGCGTGTCGATCAGGTGCAGCTGGTAGGTCTCGCCGTCGCGCGCGGTGTAGCTGACGCGCACGGCCTGCGCCTTGATCGTGATGCCGCGCTCGCGCTCGAGCTCCATCGTGTCGAGCACCTGCGCGCGCATCGACCGGGCATCGACGGTGTGCGTCAGCTCGAGGATTCGGTCGGCGAGCGTCGACTTGCCGTGGTCGATGTGGGCGATGATGCAGAAGTTGCGAATGTGGGCTTGGTCGGCCATCCAGGAAGTAGATTACGGGCCGATCCGCGCCTGCCCTGCCGGGAGCTGACCACTGCCATGTCGCGAGCGATCCCCCGAGACGAGGCCCTCGAGCTGCTCAACGAGTGGGTTCAGGCGCCACCGCTTCGCCGCCACTGCCTTGCCGTCGAGGCCTCGATGCGCGCCTACGCGACCCGCGACGGCGAGGACGTCGAGCTGTGGGGCGTCACCGGGCTCCTGCACGACGCCGACTACGAGCGCAATCCCGACATGGACGACGCAGCGGTCGGGCACCCGCGCTCGATCATGGCCGAGCTCGAGCGCCGCGATGCGCCGCCGGAGATGGTCCGCGCGATCGCCTCGCACGCCGAATACATGGGCGTTGAGCGCGAGAGTGCGATGGAGCGCACGCTCCACGCCGTCGATGAGCTGAGCGGCTTCTTGATCGCCTGCGCGATGGTCCGCCCCGAGGGGATGCACGGCCTGACGCCCAAGTCTGTGCGCAAGAAGCTCAAGCAGCCGTCGTTCGCCGCCGCCGTCAACCGCGCGGAGCTCCAGAGCGCAGCCGATTCACTCGACGTCCCCTTCGACGACCACGTGACGTTCGTGATCGCGGCGCTCGAGACGCAGGCCGACGCGCTCGGCGTCAGCGGTCAAGCAGCCGCCTGAGCTCAGGCGCATCGAGCGAGGCGACGATCAGCGCCGCGGCGCTGAGATCGACGCCGTCCGTCGAGGGCACCGCGACCGTGTAGCAGCCCGCCGCGACGCCGGCGGCGACGCCGGTCGGTGAGTCCTCGAGCACAAGCGTCCGCGCCGGTTCGCTGCCGAGCGCCGTGCAGGCAGCCAGGTACATCTCTGGCGCTGGCTTGGGTTCAGTGACGACATCAGCTGTGAGGATCGTCGTGAAGAGGTTCGGATCGACCCCCGCCGTCTCAAGGCCGCGCTCGACCATCCGGCGCGAAGAGTTGGACGCCACGGCAAACGGCATTTCGGCCTCGACGAGCCACTCGAGCAGGTTGAGCGCTCCCGGCCGCGGCTCGACGCCGACCTTCATCTGCTCGTAGGCGAGCACGCCGAGCTCGTGCATCAGCTCGATGCCCCGTCCGGGCGCGTCGAGCAGCGCCTCGAGCTTTACGGCGGCCGCCTGCGGCGATGAGCCGAGCAGCTCGCGCTTGTGGAAGGCGGTGAACTCGCGGCCGTTGGCGGCGAACAGCGCCACCTCGGCGCGCGTCCAGGCGCCCTCGGTGTCGAGCAGCAAACCATCGTTGTCGAATACGACCGCCTCGAGACGCACGGCAGCGAACTCTATGCGCGGCCGAGGCGGCCGAGTACGAGCGAGCGCACCTGGCGGGCCTCGGGGATCCGCATCGCGAGCACGGCGCGCGTGTAAATGAAGCCGCCCGCGCAGGCGGCTGCTCCAACCGACACGATCTGCGCGCCGATCGTGCGCCCGAGGAGATGATCGAGCAGGTCCCAGACGGCCCACGACACGCCCGCCAGCAGAGCAGCGGCGGCCGTGATTCGAACCGTGATCATCGTCGTCTGGCGGCCCTCCAGGCGGCCGTTGAAGCCGGTGCGAAGGCGGCGCAGCTGAAGGCCGGTCATGACGGCGTTTGCGACCGCCGTGCCGAGCACCAGTCCGGCGATCCCGAGCGGCTTGTAGAGCGCGACCGAGACGACGATATCGACGACGATGTTCATAGCCGCCAGGCCGGTCGGGATCCAGGGCCGCTTGAGCGCGAAGAAGGTGCGCGTGAGGAGCAGGTTGATGCCCCCGAACGGAAGGCTGATCGCGAACCAGAACAGCGCGATCGACGTCAGGTGCGTCGATGTCGAGCTGAAGCTTCCGTGCTGGTAGATCAGCCGCACGACCGGCGTCGAGAGCACCATCAGGAAGGCCGCCGAGGGGATCAGCAGCAGATTGATCTGGCGCATTCCGATCGCGAGCGCGCGCCGCATCGCGCCGCCGTCACGCCGCGACGCCTGGCGGCTCATCGTCGGGAACAGCACTGTCGCCACGGCGACGCTGAACATGCCCTGGGGCAGCATGTAGATGCGGAAGGCGTAGTTGATTGCGCCCGGCGCCTGGCCGCCCGGCGTCGTGTGCACGAGCGTGCCGAAGACGGAGTTGATCAGCTGGTCGAGGTTGACGATGCCAAGGCCGATCGTCACCGGCAGCATCAGCACGAAGACCTGCTTGACGCGCGGGTCGTGCCAGTCGACATGGAAGCCGAGCCGGTAGTCGATCTGCTGCAGCGCCGCTCCGGCCATCATCAGCTGCACGACGGTCGCCGCGAGGATCGCGATCGCGTACGCGTAGATGCCGTGATCGGAGTGCATGCTCGAGTGCAGCACGATCACGCCGACGATGATCACGGCGTTCCAGACCAGCGGCGAGATCGCGGCGATGCCGAAGCGGTCGTAGGACTGGAGGATCCCGACGAGCAGGCCGTTGAGCCCGAGCAGCAGGACGACCGGGAAGAGCACCTGGGCCAGCCCGGCCGTGAGCGCACCGGAGACGGCGTTTCCGGCGATGAACACGGGCATCACGACATGCGCCGCGAGTATGAACGCGGCGGTGATCAGGCCGAGCGCGATCAGCATGATCCAGAAGACCGTCGAGGCAAGCCGCAGCGCTTCCTTGCGCCGACCCTCCTGGAGGAGTTCGGTGAAGACCGGGACGAACGCCGCCGACAGCGCGGCGTTGGCGAACAAGTTGGCGACCAGGTTCGGAACCTGGAAGGCGATCGTGAACGCCGAGTAGGCGGAGCCCGTGCCGAAGAAGCGCGCAGCGACGATCTCGCGGATCAGGCCCGCGATCCGCGAGAGCCCCGTCGCGATCGAGAAGATCGCGGTGTTGCGCGCGACATGCCCTGCCGCAGCCGCGCGGCCCTGCCTTGCTGCGGGGGTCGAGGCGGCCAACGCCGCTATAGTACGTCGCCGCGCGGTCCCCACCGCCGCCCTTTTCCATGGCCAACATCGCCTCTCAGAAGAAGCGGATCCTGCGCGCCGAGCGCGAGCGGCTGGAGAACCGCCGCCACACCTCGGCGATCAAGACCTACTTCCGCCGCCTCGAGGAAGCTGTCGCCGCCGGCGACGCGGAAACGGCCTCCGCCGAGCACCGCACGCTGGTTTCGAAGATCGACAAGGCGATCAAGACCGGCGCGCTGCATCGCAATACCGGCGCACGCAAGAAGTCACGGGCGGCTCGCATCCTGCGCCCCCCGGCGGCGTCCGAGTAGCCCGCGGCTCAGGCCGCGGTGATCGCGGCGAGCGTGCGCAGCGCGAGCGTGTCGGCGTCGAGCGTCGAACCGCCGCGGCTTGACAGCTCCAGGTCGCAGAGCGAACAGACAGCGCCACGAAGCGCGCTGGTGTCGGTCCGCGAGACGTCGGCGATGAACGCCGAGGCGGCGCGCGGCGGCATTCGCAGCTCACCCTTCAGACTCGCCGGCGACGCTCCCTGCTCGAGGCGCTGCGCGATGGTGAGCGCTTCGCGAAGGCGGCGGGTCACCCAATAGATCAGGGATTCGACGCGCTCGCCCTGGGTGCGAAGCGTCAGGTAGATGCGCGTCGCCGCAGCGCTGTCGCGCGCCACGACCGCGTCGGCGAGGGTCCACGCCTTGCGCTCCGCGCTTCGCCCGACACGCTCGGCAACGCCGTCGGCATCGAGCCTGGCGCCGTCGCCACACTCGAGCGCGAGCTTCTCGATCTCGCGCGCGAGGCGCGCCTGCCGCGTCCCGACGATCGCGACGAGCAGCTTGGCGGCCTGCTTGTCGAGCGTCAGGCCTGTCTCGGCGGCATGCCGCAGCGCCCAGTCCGGAAGCTCCCACTCTTTGACGGCGGTCTCCGTCGCGACATCTCCGCCGGCGGCGCGAACGGCGCGGTGAAGCGCGGCCGGCGCCTTGGCCCGACCCTCCTCGCGAGCGAAGAAGGCGACCGTCGTCCAGTCGGGAATCGTCGCGAGCGGGCCGCTGAGCTGCTCCTCGACCTCGCCCTCCTTCCAGCGCTCGGCTCCGTCGATGATCACGAAGCGGCGGCCGATCGCAAGCGTCATCGCCGAAAGCAGCGCCGCCGCAGCCGCGGGCGTGGCCTCGACCCCCTCGATCAGCTCGAGCGTCGCGTCGGGATCGGCCTCGGCGAGGGCGCGCAGCCGCGCGCGTCGCTCGGTGATCCGCCCGTGGTCATCGCCGCAGATCAGGTACGCCGGCTTGTAGCTCGCCACGCGCCAGGAGACTACTGACCGGCGCGGCTCGCCCGCCGCGGGGCGCTCCACGCGCGCGCGCGGGGAGCCGAGGGCGTCGCGTGGCCTTGCGCGTTCAGCCAGCCAGCGGAGGCGACCGCCACGAGCAGGATCACGTCGGCATAGAAGCCCCAGCCGTAGTGGCCGGTGTGGGCCAGTAGGCGCGTGAACATCAAGAGCGCCATCACGCCCAACGCCGCCGCCCGTGTCGTCTCGCGCCCGAGTTGCGTGGTCGGGACCTTCGTCTGCGGACTGAGGCGCGCCAGCGCGAGGTCGGCGATCACCGCCGACAGGACGATCAGCGCGAGGTCGGCCCACAGACCGCCCGCGCCGGCGGTCGCCGCGAGCGACAGCGAGTAGCCGCCGACTGTCACGGTTGACCACGGGAAGGCGATTAGGCCGAACGCGAACAGCAGCCCGCCGGCGCCGACCGTCCAGTCCTCGCGGCTGAGCCTCGAGAGGTCCATGGAGTCTCTTCTACGACGGCCCCCCGCGGCATCCCTCCCCGGCTGGCCGTTCTCGCAAAATTCTTCCCGCGCGGGAAGCGCCCCTAGCGCCGCGTCCGGCTCCCTCGTCGCGGCGCCGCGGCCACCGTCAGCCCATCGGTCGTTCGCCACGCGCCACAGGCGGTGACGATCAGCAGGATCACGTTGACCCAAAAGCCCCAGGCGAGGAAGCTCGTCTGCGCGAGGAGCTTGATGAGCAGGAGGACCGCCGCTATCGCGACCCCGACGAGGCGCGTGCGATCGCGTCCGAATCTGCCGCTGACGACCGTCGTCGCCGGGCTGAAGCGGACGTAGACGAGGTCGGCGACCACCGCGATCACGACGAGCAGCGCGAGCACCGCCCAGAACCCGTCCGGAGCGCTCGTCGCCGGACCGCTGACCAGCACGCCGGCAACGCTGACCGAGTACCAGGGGAAGACGAGCAGCCCGATCACGAGCGCGATCCCGCCCGCGGCGAGCACTCGGTCCGCATGGCTGAACTTGCCCAGACCACCCCTCAGCGCGGCCAACACGTCCTCATTTCACCACCACGTTGACGAGCTTGCCGGCCACGACCACGACCTTCGCGATTTCCTTGCCGTCGATGTGGGCGCCGACGTTGGGTGCCGTCAGGCAGAGCGCCTCGAGCTCCGAGTCGCTTGAGTCGCTGCGCGCCATCACCCGGTCGCGGACGCGTCCGTTGACCTGGCAGACGAGCTCGAACTCGTCGCGAGCGAGGTACGCCGGATCGGCTGCGGGCCACGGCTCCTCCCAGACGCGGCGAGCGTTGA
Source organism: Solirubrobacteraceae bacterium (assembly GCA_036267075.1). Taxonomy (GTDB): domain Bacteria; phylum Actinomycetota; class Thermoleophilia; order Solirubrobacterales; family Solirubrobacteraceae; genus Palsa-513. The sequence goes on along the minus strand of DATAWT010000047.1, from coordinate 75,850 downwards.
GGATGTCGTAGGCGTCCGCCGCGGTGTGTGGCGCGAACGGAAAAAGCAGCGAGGCGGCGGTCGACGCCGCGAAGCGGATCGTCGCGCCGCCGACGGCATCGCGCAGGCGGTTGCACTCGTTCGTCAGCTCCATGATCGCCGCGATCGCGGTGTTGAAGGCGAAGCGGCCAGCGAGCTCGGAGGTGACCTTCTCGATCGCCCAGTGCGCCTTGCGCAGCAGCTCGAGCTCGGCGGCGCTCGGCTCACGCGGAAGCTCCTCCGCAGGCGTGCTCGCCGCGGCGTTCGCGGCGAGGCGCCAGAGGCGTGCGAGGAAGCGATGCATCCCCTCCACGCCGTCGTCTGACCAGTCGGCGTCCTGGTCGGGCGGGCCTATGAAGAGGATGTAGCAGCGCGCCGTGTCCGCGCCGAGGCGGCTGATGATCTCGCGCGGCGAGACGACATTGCCGCGCGATTTGGACATCTTCGCGCCGTCGCGCGTGATCATGCCCTGCGTGAACAGCGCCGCGAACGGCTCCTGGAAGGAGAGGTGGCCGAGGTCGGCAAGCGCCTTGACGAAGAAGCGGGCGTACATCAGGTGGAGGATCGCGTGTTCGACGCCGCCGATGTACTGGTCGACGGGCATCCAGTGCGCGAGCACGTTCGGATCCCACGCCGCCTCGTCGTTGTGGGCGTCGCAGTAGCGCAGGAAGTACCACGAGGAGTCGACGAAGGTGTCCATCGTGTCGGTCTCGCGCCGCGCCGGCCCTCCGCAGACCGGACAGGTGGTCGCCACCCAATCCTCGGCTGCGGCAAGCGGCGAGCGGCCCTTTGGCGCGTAATCCTCGACGTCCGGCAGAAGGACGGGCAGCTGCTCCTCCGGGACGGGGACGAGGCCGTGCTCCGCGCAGTAGACGACAGGGATCGGGCAGCCCCAGTAGCGCTGGCGCGAGATCAGCCAGTCGCGCAGACGGAAGTGGATCGCGCCGCGCCCGCGTCCGACCTCCTCGAGCCAGTCGATGATCGCGGTCTTGGCCTCGATGTTGGAAAGCCCGTCGAAGCGATCCTGCGAGTTGACGAGCACTCCCTCGCCTGAGTAGGGCAGCTCGCCGCCCGCCGCGTCCTCGATCACGCGGCGCAGCGGAAGCCCGAACGCCGCGGCGAACTCGAAGTCGCGCTCGTCGTGGGCGGGCACCGCCATGATCGCGCCGGTGCCGTACTCCATCAGCACGTAGTCGGCGACGAACATTGGAATCTGCTCGCCGTTGACGGGGTTGGTGACGCTCTGGCCGAGCGCGACGCCCGTCTTGGCCGTGCCCGCGGCGCCACGCTCCTGCGGCGACTCGCGCAACGCGTTCGAGACGTACTCGTGGACGGCACGCTCATCCGCCGTGCCCGCGGCGAGCCGCAGCACGTCCGGGTGCTCGGGCGCCATCACGAAGAACGTCGCGCCGAACAGCGTGTCCGGCCGAGTCGTGAAGACCGGGTAGTCGATTCCGAGCGCCTCGCAGCGGAAGATCACCTCGGCCCCCTCGGAGCGCCCGATCCAGTTGCGCTGCATCGTCTTCACATGCTCGGGCCAGGCGATCGTGTCGAGATCGTCGAGCAGCCGCTGCGCATAGTCGGTGATGCGCAGGAACCACTGCTCGAGCTGGCGCAGCTCGACCTGCGCCCCGCAGCGCTCGCAATGCCCGTTGATCACCTGCTCGTTGGCGAGCACCGTGGCGTCGTTGGGGCACCAGTTGACGGCCGCCTCCTTCTTGTAGGCGAGTCCGGCCTCGAGCAGCTTCAGGAAGATCCACTGGGTCCAGCGGTAGTAGCGCGGCTCGTGCGTGCCGAACTCGCGCGACCAGTCGAACGAGATCCCCCAACGGCGAAAGTCGACCTGGAACGCCCGAATCGACGCCGCCGTCGACTCACGCGGATGAACGCCCGTGTTGATCGCGTGGTTCTCGGCCGGCAGCCCGAACGCGTCGTAACCGATCGGGTGAAGGACGCGTCCGCCGGTACGCCGGCGGTAGTGAGCGACGGCGTCTCCGATCGCGTAGTTCTTGAGGTGCCCGACGTGCGGCTCGCCGCTCGGATAGGGCAGCATCTCGACCACGTAGGTCGTCTGTGGAAAGTCGTCGTTGGGCACCTCCCAGGTGTGCTCCGACTCCCAGATCGCCTGCCAGCGCGGCTCGATCTCAGACGGGTCGTAACGCTGTTCGCTCATCGTCGTTCCAGACTATTTGGTGGCTCAGTCGTGAGGGAGCACGCCACCGGCTGGCATATCCTCTGCCCCCGCATGGGAGCGGTCTTCGAGCTGGCAAGCCGCCGCCGCGCGAAATGGGTGCTCGTCGCCGCCTGGCTCATCGCGGCGGCGGCCGCAGGGTCCGTCGCCGGTCGCTTCCAGAGCTCGCAGCGCAACGACACGACCTCCTACCTTCCCGGTGACGCAGAGTCCTCGCAAGTCATCGACGCGATCAAGGCCGCGGGCGGCGGGAGCGAGATCACGCAGACGGTCGTCGTCTTCGCGCGCGACGCGGCGAAACTCTCGCCCGCCGACGTCGGCGTCATCGCGGCGGACCGCGCGAGCATGGCGGCTGAGCTCCCGCGGGGAACGCTCGGTCCCGCGGCACCGGTGCGATCGCGCGACGGCGAAGCGGCGCTGCTCGATCTCGGGCTTCGCCTGCACGGCTCGACCAAGGCGCTTGACCACGACGTGTCGCTGATCAAGCGGATCGTCCACGCGAGCGCACCGGCAGGCCTTGCGGCGAAGGTGACCGGCCCGGGCGGCGTCTCCTACGACGCGAGCCAGGTCTTCAAGTCGATCAACAGCAAGCTGCTGCTGGTGACGGTGTCGCTGGTCTTCGCGCTGCTGATCCTGATCTACCGAAGTCCGATCTTCTGGGCGATTCCGCTCCTCTCCGTGGGCGCCGCCGAGGCGATCGCCGAGGGCCTCGGCTACGTCCTGACCCAGTTCGGCGTGACGATCAACTCCCAGTCGGCGGGGATCCTGACGGTCCTCGTGTTCGGTACTGGCACCGACTACGCGCTGCTTTTGGTGGCGCGATACCGCGAGGAGCTGCGCCGGCACGAGAGCCGCGGCGATGCCATGCGCATCGCGCTGCGCCGCGCCGGCCCGGTCATCTTCGCGAGCGCGATGACGGTCATTCTTGCGCTGCTGTGCGTCCTCTCCGCCGAGGTCAACAGCACGCGCGGACTGGGTCCGATATCGGCGATCGGCGTGGCGCTCGCAATGCTCGCGACGCTGACGTTCCTTCCGGCGCTGCTTCTGATCGCGGGTCGCCGCGCGTTCTGGCCGTTCATCCCGCGCGTCGGCTCAAGCGGCGCCGATGAGACGCACGGGCCGTGGCGGCGTGTCGCCGATCGCGTCGGGCGCCGTCACCGCGCGATCGCCACGGCGACGATCGCCGTGCTCGCGGTGCTCTGCATCGGACTGACGAGCCTCGACACCAACCTCTCCGGTAGCGACGCGTTCACGGGAGTGGTCGAGTCCCAGGTCGGCCAACAGCTCCTCGGGCGCCACTTCCCGGCCGGCGAGAGCTCACCGCTCCAGATCGTCGTGCCGTCCAAGGCGCACGTCGCGGCCGTCCGCGAAGCGGTCGCACGGGCGCCGGGCGTCAGCCGGGCGAGCGGGGCGCTGAGCGCGACGATCGTCAGCTCCGTCACCGGCGCCGCGATCTTTACCGCGGCGCTGTCGGTCAATCCGACCAGCCAGTACGCGATGTCGCTGATCGCGCCGATCCGCCGCATCGCGAAGGCGGCCGGCGGAGCGGGCGTGCTCGTCGGCGGCGCAACGGCCCAGCAACGCGACCTCCACGTCGCCGCGGCACGCGACGACCGCGTCGTCGTGCCGTTGATCTTGATCGTCGTGATGGTCGTCCTCGGCCTGCTGCTGCGGTCGATCGTGGCGCCGGTGCTGCTCGTCGCGACGGTGATCTTCTCCTACGCCGCGGCCCTCGGGGCGGGGGCCTTCGTCTTCTCTCACATCCTCGGCTACGCCGGCGAGGACCCGTCCCTGATCCTGTTCAGCTTCCTGTTCCTGGTCGCGCTCGGCTGCGACTACAACATCTTCTTGATGGCACGAGCGCGCGAGGAGTCTGCGTCTGGGGACACGCGTCGGGGTGTTCTGCGCGCGCTCTCGGTGACCGGCGCGGTGATCACGTCGGCTGGCATCGTCCTCGCCGGCACGTTCTCGGCGCTCGCGTCGCTGCCGCTTGTGGCATTCGCCGAGGTCGGCCTCGTCATCGCCTTCGGCGTCCTGCTTGACACCTTCCTCGTACGCACGGTGCTCGTGCCGGCGCTCGTGCTCGAGATCGAGGGCCGCGTCTGGTGGCCGTCAGCGCTTTCGCGCGGACGCGCTGGGGCTCGCTAGAATCGGGCTTCGCACCGCGCGGGGCTATAGCTCAGCTGGGAGAGCGCTTGCATGGCATGCAAGAGGTCGTCGGTTCGAGCCCGACTAGCTCCATTACACGAAAGGCCTGCAAATGCAGGCCTTTTTAATGCTCTCAGCCGCCGCCAAGGCCCGGAACGATGCGAAGGTCGAGCGCCACGGCGTACGGGTCGAGCGTCCGCTGGTTGAGCGTCTGCTCGGCAACCTCGTGCCACCACTTGCCGACGTAGTCCTCGAGCGTCGTGTCCGTGCCAACGACGTGGTCCACGCCACGAAGCTGGCGCTCGCACCTGACACGAGCGTCGAACGCGTCGGCAGCGCGGCTGCGGCCGAACGTACGCCGGCGGTTGCGGCCGCCCTCGCGCCACCTAACTCGGTAGCGCTGCTTTCCCTGCGACGTGACCTTGTGAACGCTCACGAGCCTTGCCGCGGAACGTACGCCTCCGGCGCGTGTAGAGCTGCGGCGCGTCGCGATCGGGTCGACGTCGCCGTGCCGGCGAGCCGCGCGTCGACGTCGACCCGTGTGATACGCACGTGGCCTCGAGGCGTGAATGCGCGAAGCTCGCCGGCGTTGATCGCGCGGCGGATCGTCCACGGGCTGAGCTGCGCGAGCTCGGCGACCTGATCGACGGTGAGGAACTCAGCCGTCACGCTGCCGCCTTCACCCGCTGCGCGGCCTTCCGAACAACGCCATCTTCGGCAGACCGTCGCCTGGGGTCTGCAGCCGATCAGGGGGTGTCCTACATACGGCGCACCGTGAAGCGGGTTTGTGTCCTACTTCCTCAGGTTCGCAGTCGTGGTCGAGTCCTACTTCCTCGACGCTCTCGGACACCTCTTCGCACGGCTCAGGGGCACCCGCAGGGCTCTCACGCGTCGGGGTAGTGATCCCTGCGCCTGCGTCCTGACGGCGACGGTTCCACTCCACCGCCGACAAGCTCGTCGCAGGACGCTACGGACTCCTGCCGCTCGCCGCCGGCCAGAAGCCCTGGGCGTCCTGCTCCCATCGTGGGATCTCCATACTCATGGCTCTCCTGCCTTGTGAATTGGACGACGCTTGGGCTTCCTGCCTCAAGTGCCGATAGAGGTCGCGCAATGCCCTCTGACCCGGACCTGCACGCCCGGGAGCTACTGCGCGTCGCTGAGCGCGTCTCGGACTTTCTCGACCGAGACGACATGGCGGGTGCTTTGGCTCTTCTCGCAACCGATGGCGATAAGGCGGCGCAGGACGACGCTCGGCTCGGCATGGCGCGCGAGCGCCGGAAGATCATCGCCAAACTGACTCGTTAGGGTCCGAGACGGAGCTCGGGCCAAGCGGCCCGCGCGGCGTAGAGCGCCAACGAATCCCTAGCCACTCGGACAAACGCCGGAACTGCTCCGCTGCGTAGCTTGCAGGGCGGCGTGTGGAACCTTCCTCACCTCCCGCCAAACCATCCCGACGAACATCACAGGCAGGGGAGCCCGCCGTGCTTCGGACACACGGCGGGCTCCACGCGCCGTGGCCTCGTCGCCCTGGCTCGAATGATTCGTTCCTCTCGCTTATGTCGGTAATCACGCGCGTACGCTGTCCCTACTGCGGCCAACGCGTCCGGCAGGAGAACCTGGCGCGGCACATCGCCGCGAAGCATCGAGACGAGGCCTCCCAAGCATCATCGACGCGATGAGGGCTAGTCCGGCTCGAGATACTCGCGGAGCGTTTGGGCGTGCTCGCTCCAAAAGAGCAGATGCGACTCGCGGCCGTTGAGGATGGCCGCCTCCCCGGTGAGGGTGCCGGCGACGGCATCGGGCTTGCTGACCTCCCACGCCTCCTCGAGTGCGTTTCCAAGGCGCGAGCCGCGCCGAACGGTTGCAGGCATCGCGCCCGTGAGCTCCCAGCCGTAGCGCTCGGCGAGTGCGCGGAGCTTCTCTTCGCGAGTCATCATTGGATATCGGCCGCTGAGCGCCAGAGTCAGGACGTAGCGCGAACCGTACGCGAACACACGCCGTCCAGCTGAGCTATCACTAGCCCACCACTGCACACGAAACAGCCAGCAAATCCGGGCGATTTCAGTGGCGGCAGCAGTACACGAAAGGGCTGCCACGGCGGGGCCTTTGCTGTCTAGCGGAAGAGCTCCTAGCCGCCGCGGGGCGGGCTTGCAGCGCGGCGACGACGCTTCGCCCAGCGGAGCATCGTGGCGAGCTCTGACTCCACCTCGCCAACGGTGACGCCAGCTTCGAGGACCTGATCGAGCAGGCCGTGAAGTGCTCGCACCCGAGGGTCGACGTATCGCCGCCGGCCCCGCAAGCGCGGAGGATGCTTCAACGAAATGACTGCCACCGGCTCTCTCCTTCCGCACGCATCCCCCGCGGAACATCGGGCCGCCACGCCCGCTCAGGCGATTGTGACTGGCAACGCGGACACTCCTGGAGGACGAGAAGCCGCGCCTGCACGCCAACAGCGCTTGCCCGATCAAATAGTTCGGATTGCTAACGTTCTCAGTACCTCCTCCCCCTCTCCCAAGGAACTGGTCGAGGTAGCGCCGGCCCTAACGGGTCGGCGCTTTTACGTTCGGGAGGCGACCCAGATCGCGGTACCCCGTGGCCGTCCGCTCGGCAGGCCGGAGAGGGAGCGCACCAAAGCACCTCGCGCGAGTAGCCGCGTGAGTACCCGGGTAGGCATCAGTCGCGTGAAGAAGATCGTCGAGGTCATCTGCTGCATCCTTCATCCGATCGCGGTCCTGCTGATCTGGTGCACCGTGTGGTTCCAAAAGGACCTTCGCTTCGCGGAGAAGCTACTTTGGGCGGTCGTGTCGATCGTGCCGTTCGTGCCGTTTCTGTACGTCTTCACGGGCCACGACTTCCTCTAGACGAGGAGCCTCGCGCGAAGCCCGACCGGCTCAGACGAGCCAGCGAACACGGCTTCACCGGTACGAGCACAACGACCGCGAGTCCCGCGCGCGCGGTGCGGCATTCCCAGCCCTGATGGCGCAGCTCGCGGTCAAATCGCTGGCCAAGCGGACAAGCTCGGGTCTCCCGCCCTGGCTTAGCGTTCGATGCGGCGCAGAAACCTCTCCTCTCGCCAACCGGAAACACGGCGGGCGGCTCGCCGCGCGATGGCGCGGCGAGCCCCCACGCCCAACGTGCACCCGGGTGAAGCGACGCAGGATCGTCGGCCGCCAAGCTGCGCGCGACGGCGCGCAGCGCCGACGGCGGCCTGGTGATCCAAGGACGCCCCCTCCCCGTAGAGCAGCTGGAAGTCCTACTCACCAGCTGTAGCGAAACAAAGGGGAGATCTGCACATGTCCGAAAGTCCAGTTGCCAAGCACCTCGACCGACGTCAGTTCTTTGGCCGTGCCGGAGCGGTCGGCGCTGGCGCGTTGCTCGGAGGAGGCGTGATCGAGGCGCTCGTGCCCTCGTTCGCCGCCGCCGCCGCAAGCGGGCCGACCGCGGGCGATCTCAGCATCCTGGGTGCCGCCGCGATCGCCGAGGCCCTGGCCGTCACGACGTACACCAACATCATCAACACCTCGCCGTTCTTCAAGCGCCTCCCGGACGACGATCAGGGTTACCTGGTCGCAGCCCGCCAGGAGGAGATGTCCCACTACGCTCTGGAGATCGGCGTCACGGGCAAGCCGTCGCCCTTCACGACGTTCTACTACCCGGCGAAGATGTTCGCCGACGCACAGACGACCCTCGACATCCTCGTCACGCTCGAGGATGCCTTCATCGCCGCCTACCTCGTCGGCGTCCGCGACTTCAGCACCGCGGACCTCCGTGTCACGGCGGCGCGGATCATGGGCATCGAGAGCGACCATCGCACGCTCGGACGGGTGCTCGCGGGCGACGTCTCCGCAAAGGACGGTGGCCCGATCAAGGCGATCACGGGCGTCCAGGGCAAGGCCGAGGCCGCCGATCCGCCCAACAACAACGGTTACGAGCGGACGCTCGAGTGGACATCGATCAGCAAGGCCGTGACCGCTCTCACGCCGTTCCTCGACAAGACGGCAGCCGGCAAGGCCGGCTTCGACACCAACAAGCCGTACACGTTCAAGCCGTTCACGCCGAAGCTCCCCGAGGCACTCGGCGCGTTCCACTCCTTCCTCGGCTGAGACGTAGAGCGCCCGGCAAAAAGGGAACCGGAGACCGCCGGCGCGCGCCGGCGGTCTCCGGTCGTCCCAGGGCGTCAGCTGAGGTCGGTGATGACCGACTTCGTCTCGAGGTAGCCCTCGAGCGCGTCGTGGCCCATCTCGCGGCCCCAGCCCGACTGCTTGTAACCGCCGAACGGCACAGCCGAGTTGAGCATGTGCCAGGTGTTGATCCAGACGGTTCCGGCGCGCAGTCGGCGCGCCGTCGTATACGCCTTGCGCACGTCGTTGGTGAAGACGCCGGCGGCCAGCCCGTAGGTCGTGCCGTTGGCGTTGGACGCCAGCTCCGCCGGATCGCTGAACGGGATCGCCGCGACTACGGGGCCGAAGATCTCCTCACTCTCGACCTTCATTGACGGGCTCGTCGCGGTCAGGATCGTGGGCTCCACGAAGTATCCCTTCTCCCCGACACGGCCGCCTCCGATGGTGACGTTCGCGCCGTCACTGATGCCTGACTCGATGTAGCCGGTGACACGCTCGAGCTGCTCGCTCGAGACCAGCGGCCCCATCGTCGTGTCGGGCTCAAGACCGCTGCCGAGCTTGATCTTCTTGGCCTCCTCCGAGAGGCCCGAGACGAACTCGTCGAAGATCGGCTGCTCGACGTACAGACGCGAGCCGGCCGCGCAGACCTCGCCGGCGTTGAAGAAGATCGCCGTAGCCGACCCAGGAATCGCTCGCTCGAGGTCGGCGTCCGCGAAGACGATGTTCGGCGACTTTCCGCCGAGCTCCAGCGTGACCTTCTTGAGGTTTCCGGCAGCCGCCTTGACGATCAGCCGGCCGACCTCCGTCGATCCTGTGAAGGCGACCTTGTCGACGTGCGGATGGGCGGCGAGTGCCGCGCCTGCCGTGCCGTCGCCGGTCACGATGTTCACGACGCCCTCCGGGATGCCCGCCTCGAGGCACAGCTCGCCGAGCCGCAGGGCCGAAAGCGGCGTCTGCTCCGCCGGTTTGAGGATGATCGTGCAGCCGCACGCAAGCGCCGGCGCGAGCTTGGTCGCGGCCATGATCAGGGGGAAGTTCCAGGGAATGATCTGGGCGACGACGCCGACGGGCTCACGCAGCGTAAACGCGAGGAGGCGATCGGGCGGCTGGTTTGACCACGGGATCGTGTTGCCCTCGATCTTCGTCGGCCAGCCCGACATGTAGTGGAACATGTCCGCCGAGGCGGGCACGTCGATGATCCGCGCCATCGCCACCGGCTTGCCGTTGTCGAGCGAGTCGAGCGTCGCAAGCTCCTCGCCGTGCTCATAGATCAGATCGCCGATCCGATGCAGGATTCGCCCGCGCTCGCTCGGCGACATCTGCCGCCACGGCGAATCGTCGGCGAACGCGGCGCGTGCTGCCCGCACGGCCCGATCCACATCCTCCGTGCCACCGAACGGCACCTTGGCGAGCACTTCCTCGGTCGCCGGATTGAGGGTGTCGAACGTCTCACCGGACGCCGCGTCGACCCAGTCTGCTCCGATCAGCATCTGGCGCGACCCGCCGCGCAGTACGTCGGGTGCCGCCTCCGTCACGGTTGCTGCCATATCGTCGTCTCCTCTCGCTGGCGCAGGACTTACGAATCGTACATAGGCGCTACATATGCACTGCGCGACTCCTCAGACGTTGAGCCGAAAGCGCTCGCGATAGTCGGCGGGCGACACGCCGAGGCGGCGATGGAAGGCTCGCCGCAGCACCTCCGCGCTGGCGAAGCCAGAGGCCCTCGCGACCGCCATAAGCGATGGCGCTCCGTCTTCCAAGAGGTCGCGAGCGCGCTCGATCCGAAGCGCCTCGACATAGGCGCCCGGCGTCTGGCCCACCTCACGGTGAAACGCGCGAGCGAACGAGCGCTCGCTCATCAGCGCCCGCTCGGCCAGCGCGCCGACGCTCAGGTCGGCGTCGAGGTTGCCGGCGACCCAGGCTTGGAGCTCGCGCAGCTCGGGCCGCGCCGCCTGCTGCGCCGCGAGTGCGCTGCTGAACTGAGACTGGCCGCCGGGCCGCTTGAAGAACACGACGAGATTGCGCGCCACCGCGAGCGCAGCCCGCGGCCCGAGGTCTGACTCGACGAGCGACAGCGAGAGGTCGATGCCAGCCGTGACGCCGGCCGACGTCCAGACGCCCTGATCGTGAATGAAGACCGGGTCGGCCTCGACTCGGACCGCTTCATAACGCTCGGCGAGGTCGTCGCAGAACGCCCAGTGCGTCGTCGCCCGACGCCCATCGAGGAGGCCCGCGGCGGCCAACAGGTAGGCGCCGGTGCAGACGGAGGCCGTGCGCCGTGCCCGCCCCGACGCGCGGCGGATCCAGTCGACGAGAGCCGCGTCGGCGACCGCCGCGCGTGCACCGCTGCCGCCCGCGACGATCAGCGTGTCGTGCCGCGGCGGCGGCTCGGGAAGTGATGCTGCGCCGAGGCGCAGCCCGTTCTCCATCGTGATCGCGTCGCCACCGCCGGGCGCGATCACCTCGACGCGATAGGCGCCCGGAACTTCAAGCGCGGCCTCGGTGAACACCTCGACCGGGCCGAGCACGTCAAGCGACTGACAGCCCTCGACCGCCACAACCAAGATTCGCCGTGCGCTTCCCATGTCCGACATCTTCGCGCCCACAGGGCTTGGCGCCAAGGTCACTCATCCCACGAATTCCGCCAACCGGATGGACCGCGATCGTGGCTGATCTACCATTGAAAGGTGCGCGCAAGGAGGCTGACCCTGCTCGTGGCAGCTGGCGTCGCGCTGATCATCGCGCTGGCCGCCGGCGCGGCCGTCGGCGCCGCGCCGGCGACGGTGACCGAGCAGGTAATCGGCACGCTGACGGGTGTCGGCAAGAATCAGCGCTCGCTCGAGATCTATTACGACAACACCCACGTCACAGGGTGCGGCATCGTCTCGGTCACACCGACCGTCAGCGAGACGAGCGCGAGCGTCGATGTGACGCTGAGCGCGCAGGTAAACACCCTGCCGCCAGATGTCGCCTGCCCGGCGATCGTCATCGGCCACGCGATCACCGTCACATTGGCCCAGCCACTCGGCGGGCGCGACATCGACGGCCTCGCCGTGCGCGGCGGGGCGCTGACCCTGACCACGGTCGGGCCACGGCAGATGCCAAGCCTCGTCGGCCTCTCGCCCCACGATGCGCGCCTGATGCTCTCGAGCGGACCGCCGCCGCTGGTGGGACTCGTGACCCACGCTGTTGCCGGCAGGGGCCGCGGTCTGGCGCGCGTGACGGCCCAGCACCCGCGCGCGGGGGCCGCGCTGCCCACGCGCGGCAGCACCGTGACCCTCATGGTCGCGAAGTAGCCGCCAACCCGTGCAGCTCCCTTTCGACGCCAAGCGCTACCGGGAGGTCCTCGGTCACCTCCCGACGGGTGTCACCGTGATCACCGCAAACGCCGCTGAGGGCCCGGTCGCGATGTCGGCGAACTCCGTCACGTCGGTGTCGCTCGATCCGCCGCTGATCCTCTTCTGTCCCGCCAAGAGCTCGACGACGTGGCCGGCGATTCGCGACAGCGAACGCTTCTGCGTGAACATCTTCGGCGCCCACCACGAGGAGGCCTCGCGCCGCTTCTCGGCCAGGGGCGTCGACCGTTTCGCAGGCATCGCGTGGCATCCGCGCCCGTCCGGCCCAGCGCTCGACGATGCGGTTGCCTGGATCGAGTGCACGATCGACGCGATCCATCAGGGTGGAGACCACCTGATCGTCGTCGGCGCCGTCGACGAACTCGGAACGCGCGAGGGCGCAAACGCGCCGCTCGTCTTCTTCCGCGGCCGCTACGGCTCATTCGCCGAGCCGGGCGAGGAGTGAACGCGCTCAGGACATGACGGGCGCGGCGTCCGGGCGAACGCGGTCGGCGTGCGTCCGCGCGAGGCCCGCGAGCGATTGATCGACCAGCCCCTCGGGATCGCAAATGAGCTTCCTCACTGGTCGAAGAAGCCAACGGGGAAGCCGAGATGAGCCTGCGCGATCGCCGAGGCCTGGAAATCATGCTGGTGGACGCCGTTTGTGCGGAAGGCGCACAGGTCGCGCCAGTAGCGCTGCAAGCGCGCCCCGTCGCGGGCTCCGGATGTGCTGCCGGCGCGGAAGACCATGTCGCCCGCCTCCCAGCACAGCTTGTGCGCCGTCATCAGCTGGCCGTAGATGCGGAACGTGCGCTCGGAGTCGAACGTTCTGCCCCCTTCCATCGCCTCGCGCGCGTATTCGTGGAACAGCTCGCCGCAGTGGACCAGGATCGAGTTCGCCGCGTCGGTGTAGGACAGCGCCAGGCCGAGCACGCGCTGATAGTTGGGGTCATGGGCGCGATCCTCCCCGGGCGTTCCGGCGACGCGCCGCGTCGGGCGCCGCATCAGCCGCACGTATTCGTCGATTGCGCCCTGGGCGTTGCCGACCTGCACCGAGTTGAGCTCCCCAAGCGCGACGGCCATGAACGAGCCTCCGTAGAGGGGGTTTCCGTGCAGCTCATAGCCCGGGGTGCTCGAGACCCCGATCGCGAGCCATTCGCCGAGCGTGATCGCGTGGTGGGAGGGGACGAAGGCCCCATCGACGGTGACGCTGTGCGATCCGCTCCCCTTGAGACCGATCAGGTCACCCCAGTTCTCAAGCATCCGGAAGTGCTCACGGGGGATCGCGACGACGAGCGGCTCCTCGCTTCCGCTCACTGGCACCAGGCCCATGTGGTGGGTCGCGTATGGAACGCCCGAGCAGAAGTGCCAGGTTCCTGCCACGCGGTAGCCGCCGTCCACGGGCGTGGCGGTGGCGTCCTCGAAGCCAAAGCTCGCGCAGGCGATGAACTGTTCGACCCCAAACAGCTCATCCTGAGCTCTCGCAGGCCAGTAGGAGGCGGCCTGGAGGGCGTGCGCCGAGCCGAGTGCGAGCATCCAGCCGCTTGAGGGGCAGCCGCGCGAGATCTCGACGACGACCCTGTAGTAGGTCGGCAGATCCACCTCCAGGCCGCCGTAGCGGGAGGGGACCAGCATCCGGTAGAAGCCAGCCCGCGTGAAGGCCCGATGGAGCCCGTCGGAGTAATAGCCGCGCGCCTCAGTCTCGGCCTGCTCTTCGAGGAGCTGCGGCCGCAACGCGACTGCCGCCTCGACAAGGTCCGCGCCGGTCATCGACGAGCAACATAGACACTCAAGGTCGCCTCCGGCGCAACGTGTGCACGCCAGGACAAGATCGGCTAACCCCCGTGGATGGCGGCCCGCCAGTCGATGAGGTTGCTTGCGCAGCGCCCGTTGCGCGTCGTCACGCTGAGTGTCCCGCGGGCCGTGCCGAAGGTCGAGAAGGCGCCGGCGACCGTGTAATGCCAGCCGCGGTGGTCGCGGAACGCCGTCGAGAAGCTCCACGCTCCGTGGGAGCGCTTGAGCGCCAGCGCGCTGATTGTCGCGGCCGCATTGAGCGGCCCGCGCCATCCGCGCGGGCAGGAGAGGTTGAAGCGCACGCGCAGCGCCGTCAGGCCGTTTGAGGCGAGCGTGACCGAGACCCGCCCGGAGCGCTGGGCGGAGTTGCCGCTGTAGACGCCGCGATCGGGGATGCCGGCGCTCGTGGCGGCGGCGGGCGCCGACGGGGTCTGCCCGGGCGTCGATGCGCCGGCGTTCTGCCCCGTCGGTCGCGGGGGGAGCGCCGCGATCCAGCCCTCGATCCACGGGCGGACGGTGTCGAGACGGGTGAAGATGTCCGGGCGTTGGGTATCGCAAGTGTCTGAGGTACTCGTGATCCCGACCTCGATCCAGGTGCCTGCGGAATCGACGAGCAGGGGCCCGCCGCTGTCCCCGTTGCAGGCGCTCGTCGCGTAGGACGGGGCGTCGACCGTGCACAGCTGCGAGTTCGTCTGAAACTGGGCCTGCTGCTCCTGGAAGCACCAGTTGGGATCCTGGATCACCGTCTGCCCCTTCTGGAGGGTCCCGGGTCCGGCCGCCGCGCTCGGGCTGGTTAGTCCCCAGCCGGCGATCGTCGCGACCGTTCCTGGCGCGACCAGCGCAGCGTTGCTTGCGTCATACAGAGCGACGGCCGGAGCGGTCGTTGAGGTCTCGAGCTCGAGCAGTGCCGCGTCGCCGACGACGTTGATGCCGTTCGCGCTCGTCTCGACCGTCGTGTCATCGGGGATGACCTGGGTGACGGTCGAAACCTGGGCGTGAGCGGTGTCGCTCCAGTCGACGCTGCCCGTGACAACCGTGAAGTTCGACGCTGGAGAGACCGCGGCGCTCGAGACGTCCTCGACGCAGTGCGCGGCGGTCAGCACCAGGTTCGGCGCGACCACGGTGCCCGTGCACCACTCATAGGCACCGCCGCCCTGTGCGTCGTGGATGTAGGCCAGCCACGGAAGCGCTCCGGGAGCAGCCGCTGCGCCGCCGACGATCGCGGCGTGGGCTTCGTGACGCCCGCTCGCCGCCGCCGGCGCGGCGACTAGGACCAGCGCCACGAGTGCAAGCAGGATCAGCCCGCGCGCCGTCACGGGCTAGGCGGTCGGCCTACGCGCCGAAGCTTGCATGACGCAGGTACTACCAGGCCCGAGCCCGCGCCGCCTCGGCGCGATAATCAGGGGCGATGCGCCGGCCGGGCAGATCGATTGCGGTCCTCGTCGTAGCGGCTGCGGCGATGCTGACCGCCGCGTGCACCACCCACCAGGTGCAGCCGATCTCGACGGCCTCACTGGACCTCGCCCGCGCGTACAAGTCCTACACCGTGTGGTGGGCCGGGCGCGAACTCGACGGCGCGCCGCTGACGCAGGCCACGACCCCGCTCGACTTCTACTCTGCGGTCGGCTTCCAGATGTTCTATGGCAACTGCGGAAGTCGCGGGACACTGCATGACAACGGCTGCCGCCTGCCGCTGAAGATCACCACCAACATCTACTCCCCCCACTCCGACGCGTCGTTCGGCCCGCAGCGCTGGATAACGCTGCACGGCGTGCCAGCCGTCGTCTACCACGGCGGCGACAACATCGAGATCTACACCGACAAGATGGACGTCGACATCACCGCCGACACCCCGCGCCGCGCGATGGACGCGGCCAACGCGCTGAGACCCTTCAATCGCGGGATCTCGCCGGAGGATCCGGCCTTCCCGCAGCCCTATTACACGCCAAATCCTCCGCAGGCGCTGCTGAACGCGGGCGCGACGGGCGCGACGAGCGCGACCGGCAGCACCGGCGATATATCACCGCCCGAGGCGCTCGAGCCGACGACGTCGGCACAAAACGGCGGCTGAGCGTTTCCCCGCCGCCGTGGCGGGTAGCCAATGTGACGGAACCGACGCGCTCTCGCGGCCGAACGCCTGATGGCGTTCCCCGCTCTGACTGCGAGCAGCGGTTGTCGATCGGGCGGCGCGAACCGTGCCGCCAGAAAGGACACCATGTCGCTCGGGCAGTCCCTCGTCGTAGTGGTCGCGCTGATCGTGCTCTTCACGTTCGCCGTGGCCGGAACTGTCGCCTTCGTGATGAGCCGGCCGCCCCGCGCACGCGTGCCGCAGAGCCTGCTCCCGCCGAGACCGCAGGCTCCCCTTCGCGTGGTGCGGCCACGGCCCGTTGCGGCGCAACCGATCCACGCCGCCGCCGCGGGCCGCCCTGGGCGCCCCGGCGAGCACGGCCGCCACGGCGGACGCGCCGCGGCGTAGCGGCGTCCGCTCGGCCCCGCGGAGCCCGTTTCATAGGATGGGCGGGTGAAGCGCGTCGGCTTTCTGTCGTTCGGCCACTGGGGCCCCGTGCCGGGCTCGCACACCCAGAACGCCCGCGACGCCCACGTCCAGACGATCGAGCTCGCCGAGGCGGCGGAGGAGATCGGGATCGACGGCGCCTACGTGCGCGTCCATCACTTCGCGCGCCAGCTGGCCTCGCCGTTTCCGCTGCTCGCGGCGATCGGCGCTCGCACCTCGCGCGTCGAGATCGGCACCGCGGTGATCGACATGCGTTACGAGAATCCGCTCTATATGGCCGAGGAGGCCGCGGCTGCCGACGTGATCAGCGGCGGGCGTCTGCAGCTCGGGCTCAGCCGTGGTTCGCCGGAGCCGGCGCTGCGCGGCTCGGAGACGTTCGGCTACGTGCCGGGCGATGACCACAGCGACGCGGATCTCGCGCGCGCCAAGACGCAGCTCTTCCGAGCCGCGATCGCCGGCGCCGGCGTCGCGCGCGCCGATACTGGGGCCGGCGGCGGGACCGCGATGCTCGCGATACAGCCGCAGTCGGAAGGCCTTTCGGAGCGGATCTGGTGGGGCTCTGGAACGCGCGCCACGGCCAGGTGGGTCGCCGAACAGGGCATGAACATGATGAGCTCGACCCTTCTGGTCGAGGACACGGGCGTCCCGTTCGACGAGCTCCAGGCCGAGCAGATCGGGGTCTTCCGCGAAGCGTGGGCGGGCGCCGGCTGGGAGCGTGAGCCGCGTGTCTCGGTGAGCCGCAGCGTCATCCCGATCACCACCGACATCGACCGGATGTATTTCGGGGCGCGCGCGCAAGAGGACGGAGCCGACCAGGTCGGCTACCTCGAGGGCACCCTCGCAAGGTTCGGGCGAAGCTACACCGGCGAACCCGACGCGATCGCCGCCGAGCTCGCGCGCGACGCCGCTGTGGCCGCCGCCGACACGCTGCTTCTCACCGTGCCGAACCAGCTCGGCGTCGACTACAACGCGCGGCTGCTTGAGACCTTCGCCCGCCACATCGGTCCGGCGATCGGGTGGGAGCCCGCCGGCGGCGCCCTCGAGACCTCCGCCTAGCGGTGTTCAGACGCAGCCACGAGCAGGCGGTGGCGATCTCGGACCCGCGTTTTGAGGACTGGGAGACGGTCGCCGAATTCGGCGACCGCGACACCGCCGTGGCGTGGCGCGACCAGCTCCGCAACCTCGGCATCGAGGCGGCCTGCGTCGCCGACCACCCGCTCGATGATCACGGTCGGGGCGAGATCTGGCTCGCCGTGCCGCCGGGGCTCTGGTCGCGCGCCAACGAGGTCATCGAGAATCTCGACTGAGCGTCCGTAAGGGCCCCTTCAACCGTCGCCGGAGTCCGCCGCTTTTGTCACACTGGACGCTGTGGCGGCCTCCGGGGGGTGAGCGGAGACCACTGCCACAGGGCTCGGCGTGACCGCGACGCGGCCGACCGCGCTCACGTTGACAGCCCGGCGGGGCGGAGTTTATAGTGGCCACCGCAAACGATTGCATTGGCAAGAAGAGCCCGTTTGGGCGCCCACCATCGCAGTTTGAGCAGGGGAGGATGAGGACGTGTTGAGGAGTAGGAGAATTGCAACGGCCGCGGCCGTTTCGCTGGCCGTCGTGCTGACGGTCGCTTTCTTCGGTTCCAGCAGCGGATCGGCCGCCTCCGGCGGCACCGTCACGATCGGAGCGTCGCTGTCACTGTCTGGCGACTTCTCCACGGATGGTGTGGCCTTCCAGCGCGGCTACGAGCTGTGGGCCGCCGACCAGAACCGCGCAGGCGGTCTGCTGGGCAAGCAGATCAAGCTCGACATCATCTCCGACGCCAGCCAGCCGGCGCAGGTGATCACCAACTACAACAAGCTGATCGGCTCCGACAAGGACGCGCTCGTCCTCGGCCCGTTCAGCACGCTGCTGACCGTGCCCGCTTCGAAGGTCGCGGAACGCTACGGCTACGCATTCGTCGAGGGCGCCGGTGGCGCGCCCGCGGCATTCGGTAACGGACTGCACAACGTCTTCGACGTCAGCGTCCCGGTGGCGCTGAACCTCACGGCATTCGCGAAGTGGGTCGCCGCGCTGCCCGCCAGCGAGCGGCCGAAGACGGCGGCATACCCGACCTCCAACGACCCGTTCACCGAGCCACAGCTCCCGCCGGCGGAGAAGATCCTCACCAAGGCCGGCGTGAAGAACGTCTACAGCACGGTCTTCCCGGCCGAGGTGACCGACTTCTCATCGATCGCCAACCAGATCGCGCGCGACAAGCCGGATCTCGTGATGCTCGGATCGGTCGACGTGCCGACCGTTTCGGCGTTCGTGCACGCGTTCATCCAGCAGCACTACAACCCGAAGTTCTTCATCGCGACAGCCGGTCCCGACCAGGGCGCGGCGTTCGTGAAGGCCGTCGGGACGGGCAACGAGAACGGGATCTTCGTGCCCAACGGTTGGTACGGCGGCTCGCCCAAGGCCGACAGCAAGGCGATGGTCAAGGAGTACATCGCCAAGTACGGCGGTAACGCCTCGGGCGTCAACGCCGACGTCGCCGAGGCCTACTCGGTCGGCCAGGTGCTGACCCAGGCGGTCAAGGCGACGAAGGGCTTCAACAACGCCAAGATCATCGCCTACCTGCACAGCGGCGTCACGCTGAACAGCGTCCAGGGTCCGGTCAAGTTCAACGGCCCCGGTGAGAACACGGCGCTTTCGGCGACGACGTTCCAGTGGCAGTCGGGCAACCTCGTGCCGACGATCCCGATCGGCGGCAAGGGCAATGCGAAGCCGATCCTGCCGAAGCCGAACTGGAGCTCGTGATCGACGGCGCGTCGCATCTGATGGGCGGGTCGTAAGCGCTTGTCGTTTACCGACCTCGCACAGGCTGTAGTCGATGGAGTGCTGACCGGCGGCGTGTATGCGCTCATGGCCGCCGGTCTCAGCCTGATCTTCGGCGTCATGGACATCGTCAACATCGCCCAGGGGGTGATGGTGATCCTGGGCGGCTACCTCAGCTACTCGCTGTCCGCGCGGGCGGGGATCGACCTGTTCCTCGGCCTGCTGATCACGATCCCGGCGATGTTCACGCTCGGCGTCGCGCTCGAGTGGGGCTTCATGCGCCGGCTTCGCGAACAGGATCGAACGTCGATGTCGATTCTCATCACCTACGCGGTGGCGATCATCATCGAAGGCGTCCTGACGATCGCCTACGGCGTCGACTACGTCCAGCTGCAGGCCTCCTACGTCAACTCGTCGGTACACATCCTCGGTTTCTATCTCGCCGACATCTACCTGCTCGGCTTCGCGATGGCGATCGTTCTGCTCGCCGCGCTCTATTGGATGCTCTACCGCACCAAGTTCGGCCGCGGCGTGCGAGCCTCGCTTCAGAACCGCACGGCCGCTGATCTGATCGGCATCAACGTCAATCGCACGCGGATGATCTCGGTCGGGATCGGTGTGTCTGTGACGGCCTGCGGCGGGATGGTGTTCGGCGCCACGAACGCCTTCAATCCCGGCAGTGGATACGACCTGATCTCGCGGCTGCTCGCGATCGTGATCCTCGGCGGGATGGGCAGCATCGGCGGTGCGATGGCCTCGGCGGTGCTGTTGCTGGTCATCTATGACGTCGTGTCGGTCGCGTGGTCGCCGATCTGGGCGCCGCTCGTCTTCTTTGCCACGCTCGTCGTCGTCCTCTCGATCCGCCCGACCGGCCTGTTCGGCCGCCGCGCCGTGCGGGCTCAATGAGCGCCGCAGGCGCACTCGAGCCGGCGCCTCGCCGCCGGCGCCTGCCGGCATGGCCGCTGTGGCTCGTCGCGCTCGCACTGGTCGGCGTCTTCCCGCTCGTCTTCACCGACGTCACGACGACGTCGATCGCCGTCTTCACACTGATCTTCATGGTCTCGGCCGCCGCCTGGAACATCTTCAGCGGCTATTCGGGCTACCTCGCGCTCGGCCACGCCGTGTTCTTCGGAACCGGCGCCTACACCTTCGCGCTGACCGCGCAGGACTGGCACGTCCCGACGGGCTGGACGCTGTTCGCGCTGCTGCCTCTCGGCGGCCTCGTCGCCGGCGCCGTGGCGATTCCGCTCGGACTGATCGCGCTTCGCACGAGGCGGCACACCTTCGTCGTCGTGACGATCGCGATGTTCTTCGTCTTCCAGTTGCTCGCGACCAACCTTCCATTCACCAACGGCACCTCGGGCATCCAGGTCAACACGCCGCTGTGGTCGCCCTACACCTACAACCGCCCGTTCTTCTACATGACCCTCGTCATCCTCGTGCTGACGGTGATCGTCTCCTGGGCGGTCCGGCGGTCGCGCTTCGGCCTGCAGCTGATGGCGATCCGCGACGATGAGGACCGCGCGCGCGGCATGGGAGTTCGCGTCTGGCCGGTCAAGCTCACCGCGTTCGCGCTCTCAGCGATCCCGATCGGGATGGTCGGCGGGATGTACGCCTACTTCCTCGGCGTGATCTACCCGCAGGTCGCCTTCGACCCGCTGTTTGACATCGCGATCGCGCTGATGGCCTTCCTCGGCGGGCTCGGCACGCTCGCCGGACCGCTGCTTGGCGCACTCGTGCTCGAATCGCTTCAGCAGTACTTCACCGAGCAGTTCTCGAACTCGAGCCTCTATCTGATCATCTACGGGGGGCTGTTCCTGCTCGTGATCCTGCTGCTGCCGCGGGGGGTCATCCCGAGCCTCGCGCAGTTCGTCGGTTCGCGCCGTGCGCGCGCGGCGAGTCGGCGCAGCGGCGGCGAGGACGCCGGCGGACTCGGGGTCGACGTCGCCGGGGCCACCCCGTGAGCGCGCTGATCGAGGTCGAGGGGATCTCCAAGGCCTTCGGCGGAGTGCAGGCGCTCGCGACCTGCCACCTCGAGGTCCAACAGGGATCGATCGCCGGCCTGATCGGCCCCAACGGGTCCGGCAAGACGACGCTCTTCAACGTCATCACCGGCTACGAGCGGGCGACTGAGGGCGAGGTCCGCTTCGGCGGCACGGCGATCACGAACTCCTCCCCGGAGCGCGTCTTCGCGCTGGGGATCGGACGCACGTTCCAGCTGACGCGCATCTTCGCGCGCCTGACGGTGCTCGAGAACATGCTCGTTGCGACGCAGCGCAGGGAAGGCTGGATGCGCAGCCTCGTGCGCGGCGCCGGCTCAAGCTCCGAGCGCTCGCGGGCAATCGAACTGCTCGAGTTCGTCGGCATCGCGCGGCTTGCCGGCGAGCCCGCCGGGAACCTCTCGTTCGGCCAGCGCAAGCTGCTCGAGCTCGCCTCGTTGCTGGTCGCCGACCCGGCGGTGCTGCTGCTCGACGAGCCGGCCGGCGGAGTCAACCCGACGCTGATCAAGCATCTGGCGGAGCGCATCCGCGAGCTCAACAAGGCCGGCAAGACCTTCCTGGTCGTCGAGCACAACATGGAGTTCGTGATGTCGCTGTGCGAGACCGTCACCGTCCTGAGCCAGGGCTCGACGCTGATCTCCGATCGCCCCGACGTCGTCCGCGCGGACCCCGCCGTACTCGACGCATACCTCGGCGGCGAGGGCGTCGATGAGGACGCCGACGCGGACGCCGGTCGTGCTGTCGACGAGGGTGGCGTCACGGCGGCGAGCCGCGTCGAGGTAATCGGCGAGCGGCGGGCGGACGCGCCCGCGCGCCCGCCGATCCTGACGATCAGCGGCGTCACGGCCGGCTACGGCGGCGGTGACATCCTCAAGGACGTCAGCTTCGAGGTTCCCGAGGGCGGGATCACGTGCATCGTCGGGCCCAACGGCGCCGGCAAGTCGACGCTGCTTGCGACGGTGAGCGGGCTGCTTCGCCCGCGCCTCGGCGAGATCACCTTCGAAGGCAAGCGGCTCAACGGGCTCAGCCCGCGCCAGATCGTCGGCCGCGGGGTGTCGCTGGTGCCGCAGGTGCACAGCCTCTTCCCGCAGATGACGGTCGGCGAGAACGTCGAGATGGGCGCCTTCACGATCCGCGACCGCCGGCTCGTCGCCGAGCGCCTCGCGGCCGTCGCGGAACTCTTCCCAATCGTCACGCAGCGCGCGAAGGAGCGCGCCGGGAGCCTCTCCGGTGGCCAGCAGCGCCTCGTCGAGTTCGCACGCTCCATGATGCTCGATCCCAAGCTGATCATCCTCGACGAGCCCTCGATGGGACTTGATCCGCAGACGCGTGGCGCGGTCTTCGAAACGGTCTCCGTGATGAACGCTCAAGGACGCACGATCCTGCTGGTCGAGCAAAACGCGCGCGCCGGACTCAAGCTCTCAACGAGCGGCATCGTGCTCGAGAACGGAATGGTGCGCCTGCGCGGCAGCGGCCGCGAGGTGCTTGAGCATCCGGAGATCGGCGCCCTGTACCTCGGCGGCTCGGTGGCGCACGCGGCCTGACGCGGTTGACGGCACCACATGGTGCTAGCTATATTGGCGTCATGAAGATCGATCGCGCTGAATCAACGCTCGTTTTCGAGCAAGTCGCAGCCGAGATCCGCCGTGCGATCCTCGACGGCGAGGCGCGGCCCGGAGAGCGCCTCCCGCCCGCACGTGACCTCGCGGCCGAGCTCGATGTCAACACCAACACCGTCCTGCGCGCACTGCGACTGCTGCGCGACGAGGGATTGCTCGAGTTTCGCCGTGGGCGGGGCGTAACCGTCGCGGGGACACCAGAGCGGACCGCGGTCCTCAACCAGGCGCGGGCGCTGATCGCGCTGGCGCGCCGCCACGGCTACCGCCGCGACGAGCTGATGGCGATGATCGAGGGCCTCCCCTGAGCGTCGTCGAACGCGAGAGCACCTTCAGCGAAGAGGCCGCGCAGGCGCTCTTCGAAGAGGCGCGGCAGAGGACGCGCCGGCGTCGCCGGCGCCGCTGGGTCGCCGCGTCAGCGGCCGCCATCGGCGTTGGGGCGGTCGCCTTCGCGATCGTCGACGCGCGCGCGCGACGCGGGCCGGGCGTCATCGCGCAGACCGCGAGCCGGCCGTTCGCAGACCCGCGCGCCTTCGCGGGTCACGGCGATCTGGCATTCGTCTCGCGCGGGCGCCTGTGGGTGCTGGATGGAGCGAGCGGGCAGCTGCGAGCGGTTTCGCCAAGTGGCGACCGGCCGTCAGATCCGCAGTTCTCACCCAGTCGGCGCTGGCTGACGTTCGCCGTCTCGACGCCGGCGGGCAACGACCAGCTCTGGCTGGCGCGCGCCGACGGCACCGCCGGGCGCCCGATCCCTAACGGTGGCATCAGCGGCTTTCTCCCCGACGGCCGCCTGATCGCGGACGGACACGTGTGGCAGATCACGGCGTCCGGCGCCCTGCGCGCCACCGGCCGAGTCCCGGCGGATCTGGTTGCCTGGGCGCCCGACGGCAGCGCATACGCCTTCGTTCACCGTTCGAGGCGGAACGGTGCCAACGGCTCCTGGAGCGCCACTCAGCGCCTCGAGGTCTCGCACACGCTCCGCGGGACGCAGACGCGCTGGTTCTCAAACCGCGTCTCGTTCACCAAGGCGGGCGGTGTGGAAGGCGGCGAATGGGGCTCTGCCGTCGTGCTGCCTGCCGGGCGGGGCATCCTCTTCCGCATGTTCGCCGACGACTCGAGCTCGCTGGCGGCGGACGGCCTTCCCGTCTACGAGCTGACGCGGCCCGGAGCGCAGCCGCGCGATGTCGGAACGACGGTCGGCTTCTCGGTGTCGCTCGGTGATGGCGCGTTTGCGCTGACGCGCGGGCCGAACCGCTACGCCTGGCTGACGAAGAGCGCATGGCTGTGCTCGGCGCGCTGCAGGGCCATTCCAACGACGGCTGGGAAGCTCTCGCTCGACCCCGCGCTATCGATCGGCGGGAGCGTCGCCTACGTTCAGGCGTCGACCCAGAACTCGACGATCGCGCAGTCCGATGTCCACCACTGGTATCGCACGCACCGGCTCTGGATTCTCGAGCGTGGGGCGAGCCGCCCGCGCGAGATCCCGGGCAGCGTCGGGGCGGCCGCGCCCGCCTGGTCAGCCGACGGCCGCTCGCTGATCTACGTCGCCGACGACTCGTTGTGGCTGCTGCCGAGCGTCGGTTCACGCCCGGTGCGCGTCATCTCTCCCATCTTTGAGGCCAACGTCTGGCCGAGCTTCTACGGCGAGGTCGACTGGCAGAGCCAGTTCGCGTGGAGCTCGTGAGCTAGGAGCCGGGCGGGGCGGCAGGCGCCGTGGGCGCGGGCGTCTGGTCGCTTGACGCTGTCGGCGGGGCCGGCAGCGAGTCCGTCGTCGGTGCGCTCGGCGACGACTGTCCGCTCGTTGCGGCCGTCACCTCGGCGGCCACGAGCGCCTGGCGGCGAGCGGCGCGACGGGCCATGCGAAGACCGTGGTGGTTGGCGTGAATCCACTCGCGGTCCTTGTGCAGCGTCCAGCGCCAGCCGTAGACGGCGCGATCGCAGAGCGGGTCATCACGACGCGCCCAGTTGCTGCTCATCATCGGCACCGCCTCGGTGTCGGGAAGACCCAGCGTGTGACCGTACTCGTGGGCGATCAGCACGCACAGCATGTACTTGGTGTTCGAGTTGCCCGAGATGCCAAGCGCCCAGGCAACGGGCGCGACGTCGATCGTGCAGGAAGCGAGAGCCGTCTCAGCCCAGACGTCAGCGGCGGGGACGATCGTGCCGTTGTCGCCGATGCCGTCCTGCATCTGCGTGACAAACACCTGGTCGGCGAGGCACGGGGAGCCGAGCGTCGGCTGCTCGATCGCCCAGAACTCGCTCGCCAGACGAAGGTCGTGCCTGACGATGCGCGCCGCGCTGACGTTGGTGACGCCGGTCACCGTCGACGGCGTCGCACCCACCCCGGGGGTCGCGCTCGCAGCTGGGGACGTCGGCAGGCCGTCCGCATTCGCCGCGACCGGAAGGGCGAGCACGAGCAGGAGTGGGAGGATCGACGCGAAGCGTTTCATCAAAGCGGCCTCGCATCTGGTGTCGTCGCACGCGCGAGGGCGCTTTACGAATCGGGCGTCTATGGGTCATTTGTCCAGGCCCCGCGTCAGGCGAGACGGGGAGCACTGGCGAGAACGGTGCGGTGCTCCATCACGAACGAGCCGCCGATCGCCTCGATCGCCTCGCCGACGGCTTCAAGCAGCCGCTCGCGCCGTCTCTCGGGGAGCGTGCGGTGGTCACTTTGGGTCGCAAGCCACTCGATCCAGCCGGTCGTGTCGTAGGTCTCATGCCAGGTGAATTCACGCTCCTCTGGCGCTCCGAGCAAAGGGCAGGCGGAAAAGGTCGCGACCGCCTCATCGATGCGCTGCGCGGGGCGCCCCTCGCGCTCGAGGCTCGGCTCGAGCCGCGCGTAGACGTCCGCGAGCGCGTCCCCCACGTGCTTCGGCTGCTCGCCGAGGTTCCAGAAGACCGCGAGACGACCGCCCGCGGCGAGGACCTCCGCGGCACGCGCGGTGCCGACCGTCGGATCGATCCAGTGCCATGCCTGCGCCGCGATCACGAGATCGAAGCGACGGCCGGCGTCCGGCCAGGACTCAAACGGGGAGACCTCGACGTCGAGTCCCTTCGCGGCAGCCACCGCGGCCATCCGCGGGTCGAGCTCGACGCCGAGCACCTCGCAGCCGCGCGCGGCGAGAAGCGCCGACGCGATCCCCGTCCCGCAGCCGACATCCAGAACGCGCCGGGGGCCGTCGCGCAGCAGATCGTCGATCAGCGCCGGCGGGTAGCTCGGGCGCGCGCGGTCATACAGCTTCGCCGCCGATCCGAACGACTCCGCCCGGGCACGGTTGAGATGAAGCATCGCGCCCGGATCATGGCACGTGCTCGGTCGCCATCGACCTGCCTGCAGTTCAGTGGTGGTGAAAGGCGGTCCACGCCGCAAAGCGGCTCTCGAGGACCAGCGCCAACACGAGGCCGCCGACGAGCGCGCCCGCCAGAGCGAGGAGGCGCGCTCCCCGCCCGGCACCGTGGTCGTCATAGGGGAGGCGGCGATCGGCTGACAGCGCCGCCGGCAACTCGACGAGGTGGCCGAGGACGTGCAGGGCGGTGACGGCTATCCAGGCAATAAAGCTCAGCTTGTGGAGGGTTCGCAGGAATCCGCTCTGAGAAGGCGCTGCGAAGAGCAGCGCGACTCCGGTCCCAAAGACGACGATCGTCGAGAGGACTACGAGCGGGGCGATCGCGCGCAGGGCGTCCGGCGGCGGCCCCTTCGCGCGGTAGGCGGGGACGCGCGCGTAGTAGCGGACGAACCGATATCCGGTGCTTGCCATCTTCAGCGCGACCGGACCGAGCAAGAGCAGGCCGATGAACATGTGCGCGCCCAGCAGCGCCCCGATCCGCACGATCGTCACGCCGAGAGCCGCGAGCAGAAGGATCAGCACCACGCCCGTAGCCGCGGTGAGCTGTTCGTTGCCCGCCGTGCCGCCGCCGATCAAGCGCCGGGCAACTGCGCGGCGTGGCTCGGCAGCGCCTGTCATCGCCATCCGAGTGTTCGCGCCGGCGCTAAAGACCGCGTTAGAGCGCTGTGAGAAAGCGCCCATCCGCGCAGCGCAGAGCGAAGAATCCGACCGCGTGGCGGCTTGCGCTGACGCAGGGACTGCTAGGTTGGGCGCTGTGACGCCTCCGGCCGCGCGCCTTCGGTGGTGACCCATCTCGCGCTCGCCTCGTCGAGCCCGCTGAGCTACTTCCAGGCGGTCGTCCTCGGTCTCCTGCAGGGCGTCACCGAGCTCTTTCCGATCTCAAGCCTCGGGCACACCGTCCTCTTCCCGACGTTGTTCGGCTGGCACAACCTCGTCCGCGCGCAGTCCGAACCGGAGTCCTTCTGGCTGGCGTTCGTGGTCCTGCTGCACGTCGGCTCGGCGCTCGGTCTGCTCGCCTACTACTGGCGCGACTGGGTCGAGATCGTGACCGCCTTCTTCCGCACGCTCGTCAAACGCAGGATCAGCACCCCGGCGGAGCGCCTCGCCTGGCTGATCATCGTCGCGAGCATTCCGGCGGCCGTGCTCGGCCTGGCGCTCGAGCACACCCTCCGCACGATCACCGCCAAGCCCGAGATCGCGTCGATCTTCCTCGTCGTCAACGGGTTCCTGCTGCTCGGAGCCGAGCAGGCGCGCCGCCGCGCGGCGGTGCGCGAGCTTGCGCTCCGCGAGGGCGCCAAGCCCGACGGCGGCCGCCAGCTCGATACGCTCGACTTCCGCGAGGCCGGCATCATCGGCATCGCCCAGTCGACCGCGCTCGTCGCGGGCATCAGCCGCGACGGGGTCTGCATGGGAGCCGGCCTCTCACGCGGCCTCGACCACAGCGACGCGGCCCGCTTCGCGTTCCTCCTCGCCACGCCAATCATCCTCGGCGCGGGGATCGTCAAGATCGGCGACCTGACCGGACCGCACGGCGCCGGCGTCCGCGGCCAGGCGCTGGTCGCCTGCGCGGTGGCGGCGGTCGCCGCGCTCTTCACCGTGCGCTTCCTCGTACGCTGGTTCCGCTCGCGGACGCTCACGCCGTTTGCCATCTACTGCCTCCTGTTCGGCGCGGCGATGATCGCCTACAACGCCTAGCCGGCGACGAGCTCCACCGTCTAGCCGCCCAGCGCGCCCGAATAGTCGGAGTCCTCGACCGGCTCGAGCCACCGCGTCTCGCCGATCGATACCGCCAGGTGAGACATGAAGCTGTCCTCGAGCGCCCCGTGCCAATGCTCCTCGCCCGCGGACAGATGCACCGTGTCGCCGGCGGTCAGCGGAGCCCCCTCGCCGTCGCGGGTCTGAACCCAGCCGGATCCGATCGTGACGTGGAGGACCTGCGCAACCTCGTGGCGGTGCCAGTGTGTTCGCGCGCCCGGCTCGAAGAAGACGGTGTTCACCGTCACGCCACCGCTCGTCGAGAGCAGCGCGTCAGCCCAGACGCGCCCGGTGAACGTCGGCCCGCGCAGCTCCGACGGCTTGTCCTCTCGTCCTCTGCTGATTCTCATTGCGATCCTCCTCGCTCATAGTCCTGTAGGCGAACCCCGCCCGCCGCGTCACCGATCGCGTCGACGACGCGGTTGCTTATCTGTTTGCCGTAGCCGAGTGCGCTCGCCATGTCGAAGGCGCCCAGACAGCTCGGCCCCGTGAAGCTCGTGACGCCGAGCTGGCGCAGGAGCCCCAGGTAGAGGCGCACATCCTTGGCCATCAGCTCGCTCGTCAGCCCGCCCTCGAGATAGTCGCCCTCGATGATCCGCGGGAAGCGGTTCTGGGTCGCGAAGTTGACACCCGAGGAGTGGTTCAGGACATCGAGGAGCTTCGCGAGGTCGAGCCCCGCAGCGCGGCCGGCGACCATCGCCTCGGCGGTCGCCGCGAGGCTGATCGCGTTCAGGAAGTTGTTGAGCAGCTTGGCCGTGTGGCCTGAGCCCGGGCCGCCCATCCGGTAGACGTTCGCGGCGAAGGTGGCGAGGATCGCATCCACCGCGGCAAGCGCCGCTTCCGAACCGCCGGCCATGATCGCGAGCGTCCCCTTTTCGGCAGCGGCCGCGCCGCCCGATATCCCGGCGTCGAGGAACTCGGCGCCCCTGGCGGCGAGGTCGGCGTGGATCCGCACGCTCGACGCGGGATCTGCGGTGCTGAGGTCGATCACGATCTGCCCGTCGCGCGCGGCCGACGCGAGGCCAGCCTCGCCGTAGACGACCTTCTCGATCACGGTGCTGTCCGGCAGGGAAAGGAACACCACATCGGCGCGCTCGGCGAGCGCGCTGAGCGTGGCCTCCGCCTCGATCCCACCTCGCGCCGCCGCCTCGGCGTCGGCGTCGAACCCGCTGATCGCAAATCCGCCGTCGCGGATCCGCCGCGCGATCCGCCCGCCCATGTTCCCGAGGCCGACCATCCCGACGTGCCGCGCGCCGGTGCTCATCGCGCCAGCCGCGGGCCGACGAGCGCGGACTTCGCCCGTGCCGTCACGTCGCGCCGCCGTCTAACGAGGCAGTCGCGAGCTCCTCGATCAGGATCGGCACCCCGACCGTGGCGGAGTGGATTCCGATCACGCTTGCGAGCTCGATGACCTCGAGGACCTCCTCGCGCGTCGCGCCGTAGTCGAGTGCGTTGCGGATGTGCTGACGCAGTCCCGAGACGTAGAGGTGGGTGGCGGAGACGTCAAAGGCGGTGTAGATCAGCTCCTTGACCTTCGGTTCGAGCGTCCCGCTCACCCAGGGGACCGACGAGAACTGCGTGTAGGCGGCGAAGAACTCGGCGTCGAGCAGCAGCATCTCGTTCCAGAAGTCGTTCCAGTAGCCGCGCTTGGCCTCGAAGTCCTTTTTGTATTCGAGCTGGCGCTCGTCGTACTCGCGCGAGATCGGCGTCCCGGCCGCCTCGAGCTCCTCGAGCAGAATCGGAACGCCGATGTTGCAGGCGTGGATTCCGAGCGTCGCCGTCAGCTCGAGTACCTCCATGATCTCGGCCGCCGTCGCGCCGTAGGACAGCGCCAGCTTGATGTGCGCGCGGATTCCCGGCACGTAGAGGTGGGTCGCCGCAGCGTCGACGGCGATGTAGACGAACTCCTTGACCTTCGGCTCGAGCGGGCCCGCTCGCCACGGGACCGATGAGAAGTTGACGTAGGCCTCGAAGAAGTCCTCGTCCATCTCGAGCACTCCGTCCCAGATCGCGTTCCAGTAGCCGCGTGACTCGATGAATTCCTCGCGGAGCTTCTTTTTGCGCTCGGTGCTCACACGCCTCCCTCGATCAGGCTGCGGGACTCAGTTCCGTTCATGCGACGCGCACCGCCAGCGCGGCTGCACCGGAGTCCAAGGCGGGGAACCGCGCTGCGACCTGGGGGTCGTGTCCGGGCACCAGTACCGCGCCTGAGGCCGCCAGGCCGCGCAGAAGGTCGAAGGCGGCGTACATCTCCTCGAGGTCGGCGATCACGCCGAAAGGCCGGTCCAGCTCGAGCTCCTCGTAGAAGTGCACGGCATCGGAGGTGATCACAACGGTGCCGGTCTGCGTTTCGACAAGGGTGATCTGCTGGCCTGGCGAGTGGCCGCCGACGCAGTGGGCGCTGATCCCTGCCCGGATCTCTTCGACGCCGTCGAGCAACCGTACGCGGCCGTCGCGCGCGGCCGCCGCGACGGCCTCGACCTCGGCTTCCTCGACGTGCGCTGCGAACTGTGCTCGCGCGGCTATCGCCGATGTCCAGAATTCAAGCTCTCGGCGTGGCACCGTCAGCTGCGCCTGCGGAAACGCGGCGAGGTTCCCGATGTGGTCGTAGTGCATGTGCGTGACGATCACCGTCGAGACGTCCGCGGGCTCGATGCCGGCGTCGCGCAGCGCGTCGAGCGGCTCGCGCAGGCAGGTGCGACCGCGGCGCGCCCCGGCAGCGGGAGCGAACCCGGTGTCGATGAGGATCGTCTCGCTTCCGTCGCGCAGCGCCCAGAACCAGTAGGCCATCTCGACGTCTGCATCCGGCTCGCCGTAGGAGGCGTGGCGGTAGTAAAGCTCGCTCTTGCGAGCGGTCAGCGAGCCGTAGCGGATCGCGAGGATCTCGTAGCGTGTCGGCGAGAGGCCCTTCGCGTCGGCGGCCTCAGCCGCCGCCATCGTCACCCTCGGCGACGGTGATCCCCTTGCTCTCGAGCTCCTCGAGGACGCCGTCGACGATGCGGAAGGCCTCCATTCCGGCCGGGACGCCACAGTAGATCGTCGCCTGAAGCAGCGCCTCTTGCATCTCACGCTTCGTGCAGCCGTTGGTGGCCGCACCGCGCGCGTGGATCGCCAGCTCGTGCGAGCGCCCGAGCGCCGTCAGCATCGCGAGGTTGAGCAGGCTCCGATCGCGCCGCGAGAGTCCGGGCCGTGCCCACGGGCCACCCCAGCAGTACTCAGTGACCAGTTCCTGGATCGGGCGCGAGAAGGACGATGCGGTGTCGAGCGAGCGCTGCACGTGCTCGGCCCCGAGGACCTCACCACGGACACGCAGGCCCTCATCGAAGCGGTCGCCCTCGCCCATCGCCACGCGGCTCATTGTATGACAGTAATCCCATCTGAAAGAGCAAAGGCTTCTGGCGTCGGGAAGAATGAACGCCATGTCCGCGCCGGATCGCCACTGATGGACGCGCGCGAGGTGCGCCTGGAGGCCGAGCTGACGACGCGCCTCTCAGAGCGCGCCGAGGCGCTCGCCTCGCTCGGATCGCTCTCCGAGGACTCACCGGTCCTCTCGGAGGCAGAGCGCGCGTCACTAGCGCGCCTGACTGAGCGTCTCGCCAACACATATCCCTATGGGGAGCCGCGCTACGTCGGACAGATGCTCAAGCCGCCCCACCCGCTCGCCTGGGCGGCCTATGCGACGGCGATGCTGCTCAACCCCAACAACCACGCACTCGACGGCGGGCCGGCGACCGCAGAGATGGAGCGCGAAGCTGTCGCCGCGATCGCAACGCTGTTCGGCCTGCCGTCGCCGCTCGGCCATCTCACCTCCTCCGGCACGATCGCGAATCTCGAGGCGCTGTGGGTCGCGCGCGAGCTGCAGCCTGACAAGACCGTGCTCTACGGCGAGAACGCCCACTACACCCACGAGCGGATGTGCGCGGTCCTCGGTATCGCCGGGGAGAGCGTCGCGCAGGATGAGCTTGGGCGCATCGACACCGCCGTCCTCGAGCGCCGCCTCGCCGCGGGTGATGTCGGCACGGTGGTCGCGACGCTTGGGACGACGAGCCTCGGCGCCCTTGACGACGTCGCCGCGATCGCCGCGCTTTGCGCCGCGCACGGCGCGCGGCTGCACGTCGACGCCGCCTACGGCGGATTCTTCGCGCTCCTCGCCGACGGCGGCGACCCCGGGGTGCTGGCGACCCCATTCGCGGCGCTGGCGCGCGCGGATTCGATCGTCGTCGACCCGCACAAGCACGGCCTGCAGCCCTATGGCTGCGGCTGCGTGCTGTTCGCCGATCCAGCGGTCGGACGCCTCTATGCCCACGACTCCCCCTACACGTACTTCACCTCGCGCGAGCTGCATCTGGGCGAGATCAGCCTTGAATGCAGCCGTGCCGGCGCCGCCGCGGCGGCGCTGTGGACGACCTTCGATGCGCTGCCGCTGACGCGTTCGGGGCTTGGCGCGGCGCTTGCGCAGTCGCGCTCAGCGGCGACGGCGGTGGCTGCGGAGCTTGAGCGATCCGAGCTCGAGCTCGTCGTCGAGCCACAGCTCGACATCCTTTGCCCGTTCCCGCATGCGACTAGCGCCGCGGAGATCACGGCGCGCTGCGAAGCGGCCTTTGACAGCCTTGCGCGGGCCGGCTGGCACGCGGCGAAGCTGCGCGTCTCGACCGACTGGCTGCGCCGCCGCCACGACTGGATCGAGCCGGACGAGGCCGAGGTCACGACGCTTCGGCTGGTCCTGATGAAGCCGTCGCACGCCGCGATCGCGACGCAGCTGGCGGCGGTGCTGCGCGAGCACCTCTAGATATTGGCGCTCTGGGACTGCGGCACGTCGCAGGCGCTCGTCGGCAAGAAGATGCCGCTGAAGTCCACGGCGATTCCCGTGCCGGAGCCCGTGAGCGTGTTGGCGGCGTTCAACACCGTGATCGGGTCGCTGATGCCGAGCCCAGCGATATCGAATACGCCGCCGGCTGTCGACAGCGTGATCGCGTTTGCGGCCGTCGTATTGGCCGCCGTGATGGCGTTGCGGGCGCTGCCGTTGGCGTCGGCATTCAGGCAGGCGCGCGCGCCGGTCGAGCTGTCGACGCTCATGTCGAGGCCGTCGCCCGAGCCGCTGCCGTCCATGTTCACGAGCGAGCTCGTCAGCGACAACTCGAGATCGCCGCCGTTGGTGGCGCTGGCGTCGATGCCCGCTCCGCTACCGAGGTCGAAGATCGAGTCCTGGTTGATGGCGGCGTCCAGTTCGCCGGTGCCCGAGGCATCCAGCACGATGCCGTCGCCGGTCGCCGAGCCAGACCCGAGCGTGCCGTTTGCGCCGATCGTGTCGTTCAGGATGTAGCCGTTGCTCCACCCGCCGTCGGCCAAATCGATGGCGTTGCCCAGCGTGCCGGTGATCGCGTCCTGCTCGATGTCGAAGGCCTGCTGGGCGCCCGAGGAGGAGCCGTCGTCGCCATGGCTGTAGATGCCCATCGCGCCACCGCTCAGCGTGCTGCGCAGGACCGAAAGCCCCGCGACCGCGTTGGCGTCGATGTCGTTGCCGCTGTTGGCCGTGAGGTCGACGGCGTTCAAGGAGACCGGACCCGTGTTCGTCAGCGAGATCGCGGCCGCGCCGGTCGTGTTGGCGATCGTGCCGCCGGAACCGGCGGCGTTGTTCTGCCCGCCGATCAGGAACGCGCCCTGGCCGGTGTTGTCGAGCACGATTCCCGGGTTTGCCGAGGGCCCGCCACCGCCGGCGCTGATCGAAAGGAAGTTGAGGCCGAGCCCCCCGATCGTGGTCGACTCGACGTCGAGCGCGGGGGTGGCGGTCGAGGAGAGCGTGTCGAGCGTGTCCTTGGCCGAGATCGTGCCGCTCCCGGTCGCCACGAACGAGGGATGGCTGCCGGTCGAGGCGTTGATCAGGCCGCTGAGGTTGATCGTCGATCCGGTGTTGCCGACGAGATCCAGGCCGGTGCCGTTGTCGGTGATCGCGCCCGTGAACAGAATCGTTCCGGCGCTGAAGTTCTGGATCGAGACGGAGTGACCGGCGGTCGAGGTGATCGCCGCTCCGACCGTGGCGCCCGACCCCGTCGCACCGCCACCGCTGACGTCCAGGGCGTCGCCGCTTCCGCCCGTGATCGTCACCGTCGCCGGGATCGAGAAGGTGTTCGCGTTGTTGACCGTCACCGCGGCGCCCGCGCCGTTCGTGACGTTGACGCCGCTTAGCGTGTCGGCATTGGTCATGACGACGCCGTCGTCAAGCGACGGATTCGAGCCCCCTGGCACGACGATCCAGTCCGACCCGACCTCTAGCCCCTGAGACTGGCCCTCGAGGGTCTCGCTCGACCCGAGCGTGATCGGCGTGTTGTAAGTGCCGCCATAGACGAAGATCGTGTCCCCGCCCGCGGCGGCAGCGCCTGCGGCGTCGACGGTCTGGAAGGGAGCGCTCGAGCTGCCGTCGCCGCCCGAGGAAGCGGCGTGGTTGACGTACCAGACGGTCGAGCCCGCGAAGTTGATCGTCGCACTCGCCGTGGCGCTCATCCCCTCGCTGCTGTCGACGCTGTAGCTGAAGCTGTCGCTTGAGCCCCGGAAGCCCGGCTGCGGCTGGTAGCTGAAGGTGCCGTTTGAGTTCATCGTCACCGTCCCGCCGTGGGCGGTCGCGATCGCGCCGGCGGTTGTCGACAGGCTGCCGCCGCTGGGGTCGCTGTCGCCGGCCAGGGCGGAGCCGCCGCGGTAGATCTCCGGGCCGGCGAGCGCGGTGCCGCCCTCCTGCAAGAGCGTGTTGCCGACGGCCCCCGAGAAGCTCTCGGGCACCACGTTCGGGGGCAGGGCGCCGACCAGGATCGTCACGGCGACGCTGGCCGTGTGCTGGCCGGCGGAATCGACGGCGTCGAAGCTGAAGCCGTCCGCGCCAGAGAACCCGCTGTCGGGCGTGTAGGTGAACGAGCCGTCGCCGGCGACGCTCACCGAGCCATCCGATGGCGCGCCCACGAGCTCCGCCTGGAGTCCGTCCCCGACCGCGCCGGCGAGGAGCCCCGGGCCGACGACGTTGAGAACGGCGCCTCCCGCAACGTGGTAGGCCGATGGTGAGGTGGCGAGCGGCGAAACCGCGATCGACACGGTGGCGGTCCCCGAGGCGTCCCCGGCGAGGTCGGAGTCGCGGTAGGAGAACTGGTCGACGCCGGACCAGCCCCTTGCGGGCGTGTAGGTGAACGAACCGTCCTTTGAGAGGGTCAGGGTTCCGTGCGCCGGACCTTCGGCGAGCTGGGCGCTGAGGCCGATGCCGTCATCGTTGTCCAGCACGCCGCTTGCGGCGCCGACCGAGATCTCCTGATTGGCCACGGTCGCAAAGGCGTCGCCGTTGGCCGTCGGGATCGCCGTCACCGTGACCGCAGCGGTCGGCAGGTTCGACGGGAAGCTGAGCGTGGTCGACGTTCCGCCGTTTCCCGTGTACACGCAGCGCAGCTGCTTGATCTTCATCCAATGCCGGTGCCGGCGGACGCGGATCTTCACCGACTGTTTGGTGTAGTGCGTGCGGCAGTGCGCCTTGGCGCTCTTCGGGACGTAGAAGGAGGCGGGCGTCGAGGCAGCCGCGACAGGAGCACAGGCGAGCGTGCAGACCGCTCCGGCGGCGGCAAGCCAAGGGCGAAGGTTACGGGCCATTCGCCGAGAGGCATCGTCCGTTTAGGCCCGCAGGATGGGCGATCTGGACGACTTGGCACGCGCGGTGCGACGCTGCCTATCCGGCGCTGGACGCCGCCGAGACGAGGCCGTTCTGGATCGCCTACACGGCCGCCGCGAGCAATCGCCGCTCGCGTTCTGCTCCGCTGCGGAGCGCCGGCGCCGCCGGCGGCAGAGCGTCAGCCGGCGACCGCCGCTGCGCCGATCTCGCGCGAGGGAACCTCGCCCCAGAGGCGCTCCAGCGCGTAGAACTCGCGCACTTCCGGCGTAAAGATGTGGACGACGACGTCGAGGTAGTCCATCAGCACCCACTGCGAGCGCGTCAGCCCCTCGACGCGCGCCGGAAGTGTGCCGAGGTCGGCCTTGCAGCCAGCGTGGATCGCGTCGTGGATCGCCTTGACCTGGCGGTCGCTTGACCCCGAGCAGACGACGAAGAAGTCGGTGTAGTCGATCACTCCGCGCAGATCGAGCTCGACGATCGAGGAAGCTTTCTTGTCGTCCGCGTAGGCGGCGACCGCCGCCGCGAGCTGCTCCGAATTCACTGGTAAAGCCTCCGTTGCTCGATGTACGCCGCGACGTCGTCGGCGACCAGGTAGTCGATCGGCCGGCCCTCCTTTACGCGGCTGCGCAGCGCCGAGGAGGAGATGTCGAGGCGCGGAACGTCGATGTATTGGATCCGCTGCGCTCCTGCGACTGCGGCCAGGCGATCACGCACCTCTTCGCGTCGCGCGCCTGCCCGCTCGGCCACCGCCACGGTCGCCAGCTCGAGGATCGCCTCGGGCTCCCGCCAGCTCGGCAGCGACCAGGCCATGTCGCCTCCGACGATGAAGGTCAGCTCGTCACCTGGGGCGCCAGCATGGATCTGTCTAAGCGTATCGACCGTGAACGACGGGCCGTCGCGGTCGATCTCGATCCGGCTGACTGACAACCAGCCGCCGTGAGGGCCGATCGCGAGGCGGCACATCTCGAGGCGATGCTCGGCGCCGGGCTCGTTCTCGACCGGCTTGTGGGGTGGCACGCCGGCCGGAATCAGCACCACGTGATCGAGCCCCAGTTGGGCCCTGGCTTCGCTGGCGCAGACCATGTGGGCGAGGTGCGGCGGGTTGAAGGTCCCGCCGAGGATGCCGACAGCCGTCAACTACGAACGTGCCCGTCGCCCTCGACGAGATACTTGGCGGCGCACAGCTCACGCAATCCGATCGGCCCGCGTGCGTGCAGCTTCTGTGTCGAGTTGCCAATCTCGGCGCCCATGCCGAACTCGCCGCCGTCGGTGAAACGCGTCGAGGCGTTGACGTAAATGCAGGCCGCGTCGACGTCGGATTCGAAGCGCCGCGCCGAGTCACGGTCGCTTGTCACGATCGCCTCGCTGTGACCGGTGCCGTGGGCGGCGATGTGCTCGATCGCCGCGTCCAGTGAGTCGACAACGCCGACCGCGAGCGTCAGCGCCAGGTACTCCGTGTCCCAGTCCTCGGCGAGCGCCGCGACGACCGGGACCGGGCCGGCGAGTGCCGCGGCGCGTTCGTCGACACGCAGCTCCACCCCGGCCTCGCCGAGCGCCTGAAGCGCAGCCGGGAGGAACGCGTCGGCGACCGCGGCATGGACGAGAAGCGTCTCCGCGGCGTTGCAGACGCCGGGCCGTTGCACCTTGGCGTTCAAGACGATCGCCTGCGCCCGCTCGAGGTCAGCGGCGGCGTCGACGTAGACGTGGCAGTTGCCGGACGCCGCGTATATGACCGGGACCGTCGCGTGCTCGAGCAGTGCCGCCTTGAGCCCCTCCCCACCGCGCGGGATGATCAGATCGACATAGCGATCCTGCCTGGCGAGCTCGGCGAGCTCCTCGCGGCGGCCGCTTGAAAGGATCGAGATCGCGCCCTCGGGCACGCCCGCGGCCTCGGCCGCCGCCGCAGCCACTGCCGCCAGGATCGCGTTAGACCGTCCGGCGCTCGAGGATCCGCGCAGGACGATCGCGTTGCCCGATTTCAGACACAGCGCCGCCGCGTCGATCGTGACGTTCGGCCGCGCCTCGTAGATCACCGCGACGACGCCGAGCGGGACACGGAGCTTTTTGATCCGCAGGCCGTTGGGACGCACCTGCTCCTCAAGCAGCTCGCCGACCGGGTCCGTCAGCACGGCGATCTCGCGAGCGCCCGCCGCCATCGCGGCGAGCCGGCGCTCGTCGAGGCGCAGGCGATCGAGCAGCGCATCCGATAGGCCCGCGTCGCGCGCGTCCGCGAGATCGGCGGCGTTGGCCTCGAGGATCGCGTCGCGATTGCCATCCAGCGCCTGAGCGATCGCCTCGAGCGCGGCGTCCTTGACGACCGTCTCAAGCGACGCCATTTTGCGCGCAGCGCGACGCGCCTGTGCGCATACCGCCTCGACGGATTCGGTCACGAGGGCCATGTGCGAAAGGTTACGCGAGCACGAAGTAATCCCGGTGAACGGCCTCCTCGACCGCGCGCGGGAACCGCTCGCGAACGGCGGCCGAGTTGTGCCCCGCGACCTGACGCAGATCCTCGGCAGCGTAGTTGCAGATGCCCTTGCCGATCAGCGCGTCGGCCTCGACGACGTCAACGGCATCGCCCTCGTCGAAGCTGCCGCGCACCTCGACGACGCCGACCGGCAACAGGCTCGTCCCGTCCTCGCGCAGCGCACGCGCCGCGCCGGCGTCAACGACGATCGTTCCGCGGCTCGGTTTGGCGTAGCGCAGCCAGAGCTTGAAGCTCGAGTAGCGCTGCTTTCGCGGCGCGAAGAAGGTGCCCCGCGGCTCGCCCGCGAGAGTGGCGGCGAGGACGCCCTCGCGCTCACCGTTGCAGATCACCGTGGCGATGCCCGCCGCGGTCGCCATGTCGGCTGCGACGACCTTCGAGCGCATCCCGCCCGAGCCGTGCGCCGAGGTGGTCTGGGTGATCGTGAGCTCCTCGAGCGCCGCGAAGTCATCGACTCGCTCGATCAGCGTCGCTGCCGCGTCGCTGCGGGGGTCGGAGTCATAGAGGCCGTCGACGCTCGTGAGGATGACCAGGCGGTCGGCTCCAAGGAGGATCGCGACCTGCGCAGCCAGAAAGTCGTTGTCGCCGAAGGTGATCTCGTCGGTCGCGGTCGTGTCGTTCTCGTTGATCACCGGGACGGCACCCCAGTCGAGCAGCTTGCCGAGCGTCTGGCGCGCGTTGAGGTAGCTCGTCCGGGTGCTGACGTCGGAGAAGGTCAGGAGTACCTGCGCCGCCAGCGCGCCGTGGCCGGCTAGCAGCTCGTCGTACTCGCGATAGAGCCGCCCCTGGCCGACAGCGCTTGCCGCCTGGAGCTCCTCGATCGCACTTGGACGCCCGGCGAGTCCGAGCATCCGCGTGCCGCGCGCGATCGCGCCGCTGGTCACGATCACGACCTCCTCACCGGCGTCCCGCGCCGCGGCGACCGCGGCGCAGATCCGTTCGAGCACCTCGGCGCGCAGCTCACCGTCGTCGGTCGCGACGATCGCCGAGCCGAGCTTGATCACGGTGCGGGCCATGCTCGCTGAGCCTAGCCGCTCGCTCAGGCGTCGAGGTCGAAGAGGACGCCGCCGATCTCGACGTCGTCGCCGGCGGAAAAGCCCGCCTCACGGAGCGCCCGGAGCACGCCGATCTGACGCAGTCGCGTCTCGATGTGGGCGAGCGCCTCGTCGTTGTCGAGGTCGTGGCGGGCGACGAGCAGATCGATGCCGGTCCCGATCACGCGAAACACCCCGTCCTCGCCGTGCTCGACGCGAAACCCGCGCCCGCTGGCCGGGCGAAAAGTCACGTGCTCGGCGATCGCTTCCTCAGCGGGCTCCTCCGGCTCCGGCTGCTCCTCATCGACCTGCTCGAAGAGCGCGGCTGCGAGGGCGTCGAGGCCGAGCCGCGTGGCGCTGGAGGTCACGAAAACCGGCGTGGCGTCGCCAAGGCGAGCGCGCCAGTCGGCCGCTGCGGTGCTCGCGACGTCCTCGGTGACCAGATCGGCCTTCGAGAGGGCGAGCACGCGCGGCAGCGACGCCAGGCGCGGATCGTGTTGCTCGAGTTCGCGCTCGACGACGGCGTGATTGGCGACCGGGTCCGAGCCGTCCAGCGGCGCGAGATCGAGGACGTGGACGAGGACGCGCGTGCGCTCGATGTGGGCGAGGAAGTCGTGGCCGAGCCCGGCTCCTGCGCTCGCGCCCTCGATCAGCCCGGGGATGTCGGCCACGATCAGCTGCCGCTCGGCGAGCTCAAGCGTGCCGAGCACCGGCTCAAGCGTCGTGAACGGGTAGTCGGCGATCTTCGGCGCTGCGCGCGTGATTCGCGACAGCAGCGACGACTTGCCCGCGTTCGGCAGCCCGACGAGCCCGATGTCGGCGAGCAGCTTCAGGCGAAGTTCGAGCGATACCTCCTCGCCCGCCAGGCCCCGCTCGGCGAAGCGAGGCGCCTGCCGCGTTGGCGTTGCGAAGCGCTTGTTGCCGCGGCCGCCTGAACCGCCGCGCGCGACCGTGACCCGCTGGCCGCCGCGAACGAGGTCGAAGCTGCCACCCGTGTCGGTTTGCACCTGCGTGCCGGGCGGCACCGTCAGGATCAGCGGCGCTCCCGCGGCACCGTGGCGCAGAGACGCCCCTCCCCCGCCTCCGTTCGCTGCGCGCAGGCGCGTGCGACGCCGGAAGCCCTGCAGGTCGCGGAGCGCCGCGTCACATTCGAGCAGGACGTCGCCGCCGTGGCCGCCGTCGCCGCCGTCTGGTCCGCCGCGCGGCACGTGGGCCTCGCGGCGGAAGCTCATCGAGCCGTCTCCGCCGGCTCCGGCCGCGACCTCTATGCGAGCCCTGTCGTACAGCATCACGCGCCCTGCGCGGGCCGATGCGGAAGCTACTCGGCGGGGTCGACCGACACGACACGCCCGCGCCGGCCAACCGAGAAGCGCACGGTCCCGGCCGCGCGCGCGTAGAGCGTGTCGTCCTTGCCCATGCCGACGCCCTCGCCGGCCTTGAAGCGGCTCCCACGCTGGCGCACGATGATCTCGCCGCCGCTGACCTTCTGTCCTGCGAACGTCTTCACGCCGAGGCGCTGGGCGGCCGAGTCACGGCCGTTGCGGCTCGAGCCGAGCCCCTTCTTATGAGCCATCGTCGTCCTTCTTTGCGGTCGTTCGACGCGGGGCGCGGGTGCTCGGAGCCTTCGTGGCGGTATCCGCCGCGGCGCTGCTGCGGCGCGCCGTCGCCGGCTTCTCAGCGGCGGGCTTCTCGGCGGCAGGCTCGGCCGCGGCGCGCGTGGACGCCCGTGCCGCGCGCGCTCCGATCTTGGTGACCTCCAGGCGCGTGAGCTCCTGGCGGTGACCGGTGCGGCGCTTGTAGCCGCGCTTGGGCTTGAACTTGAAGACGCGCAGCTTCGGCCCGCGCTCATGACCGACGATCTTCGCCTGGACCTCGACCTTGGCGAGACCGGCCGCGTCGAAGATCGTCTCGTCCGAGCGCAGCAGCAGCGGCTCGAGGTTGACCGTCGCGCCCTCGTCTTGGGGCAGGCGTTCGACGAGCAGGGTCTGCCCCTGCTCAACGCGGTACTGCTTGCCCCCGGTCTTGACGATTGCGTACATGGTCCGTTCTCAGAGTCCTGCCGGCTCTTCCGCCTCAGCAGAACGGCGCCGTCCGCCTCTGCGGCCGCGGCGCCGAGGACGTGATTCTACGTCATCGACGGGCTCGGCGGCCGCCGTCACGGTCGGCGCGTCGGTCGGCGCGTCGATCGGCGCGGCGACCGCCGCTGTTCGTCCGACCTCCTCGATGCGCACCATCAGCTTCTGGCCGACGAGCGGGCCGCCGCCGCGCACCGAGATGATGTAGCCGTCGATCTTGGCGACCGCGTCGTCGGCTGCGTACATGTGCGGCTCGATGATCTCGACGAGCACCTCCTCGCCGACGCGGAAGGGAACCGCGCGCTCCTCGACCTCCTCGCGGCGCCCCTGGAGCGTGACGGCGAAGTGATCGAGCGTCAGTCCCTCCGATCCCTCGAAATGGAAGTAGCGGCCGGTCTGCGCCTCGAGCGCATGCAGGACGCGCGCGTTGTGACCGGTGAACTGGGCGCTGACGCGGGGGTTCATCTGCACGAGGAACGCCTCGTCCTCCGAGGACGCCGCGAGCTCGCGCAGCCTCCGCTCGAAGTCGATCGCGATCGTCTCCTCGGAGAGGATGACGCCCTCGCCGTGACACGTCGGGCACTCGCGGCTCATGATCTCGCGCAGCCCCTCGGTCACGTTCTGCCGCGTCATCTCGACCAGGCCGAGACGCGAAATCTCGGCGGTGAAGGTCTTCGTGCGGTCCTCGTCGAGCGCCTTGCGCAGGGTCTTCAACACGGCGTCGCGATTGCGCGCGCGAGCCATGTCGATGAAGTCGATGACGATGATCCCGCCGATGTCGCGCAGGCGCAGCTGGTTGACGACCTCCTCCGCCGCCTCGAGGTTGGTCTTCGTGATCGTGTCCTCAAGGCGAGCGCCCTTGCCGCGTCCGATGAACGAGCCGGTGTTGACGTCGATCACGGTCAGCGCCTCGGCATAGTCGATCATCAGATAGCCGCCGCTTGCGAGATCGACTCGGCGGCCCATCATCTGATCGATGACCGGGTTGACCTTGTAGGCGTCGAAGAGCTGCTGCTCGCCCTGGTAGAGCTCGACGCGGCTGACGAGCTCGGGGGCGGTGCGGGTGAAGAAGGACACGAGGCGGTGGTGCTGGTCGGGATCGTCGACGACCGCGCGCTCGAAGTGCTCTGAGAAGACGTCGCGCACGACGCGCACCGAGAGATCGGCCTCCTGGAAGACCAGCGCCGGCGCCTTCGTGGTCTGGACGCGGTTCTCAAGGACCTCGTGGAGCTTGAAGAGGTACTGCAGCTCGCGCTCGAAGTCGGCGCGTACCGCTCCGTGCGCAGCGGTCCGCACGATCGCCCCGCCGCCGCGCAGGTCAAGGCCCTTGGTCTCGCGCCGCAGGCGCTCGCGTTCGGAGTCCTCGAGTCGGCGCGAGACGCCGACGCCCTCGCCAGTCGGTGTGTAGACCATGTAGCGGCCGGCGATCGTCAGCTCCATCGACAGGCGCGCGCCCTTCGTCTTGAGCGGGTCCTTGACGACCTGGACGACGACCTCCTGCCCGGGCTTGAGCAGCGAGGAGATGTCCTGGGCGTCAGAGCCAGAGCCCCGACCGCGCCGCGGCGCCTCGACGCCGGGGAGGACGATCTCGTCGACGTGCAGGAAGCCGTTCTTGTCCAGCCCGATATCGACGAACGCCGCCTCGAGCCCGACGAGCACGTTGTCGACGACGCCCTTGTAGATGTTGCCGACGATCGAGCGCGCGCCGCGCCGCTCGAGGTAGAGCTCGGCTACGCGATAGCCGCGCCCGGGATCAGCTCCGCCCCCTCCCCGTCGCTTCGAAGCTCCAGGCGTGCCGGAGGCCTCCAGCAGCGCGACGCGGGTCTCGCCGCGGTCGACGCTTACAAGTACTTGCTTTTTCACGAGTGTTTTCCATTTCTGTCAGATGCTGATGACGCGGCCCTTGCTCGCAGCGACGATGCGCGCCTGCGCATAGATCGACTGGAGCAGGCCGAGCGCCAGGAATGTGGTGAGCACCGAGGAACCGCCATAGCTCAAAAGCGGGAGCGTCACGCCGGTGACCGGGAGGATGTCCTCGGTCACGCCGACGTTGACGAACACCTGGAAGACGA
Source organism: Solirubrobacteraceae bacterium (assembly GCA_036267075.1). GTDB lineage: Bacteria > Actinomycetota > Thermoleophilia > Solirubrobacterales > Solirubrobacteraceae > Palsa-513. Next base: position 32,891 of record DATAWT010000047.1, on the reverse strand, counting down.
GCATGGCGACGATTCCAGCGGCGATGAGCGCGCCGAAGAGGTTCTTGGAGGCCGCCACGATGCGCAGCGTCCTCCAGATCATCAGCGCGTACAGCGATAGGACAAGCGCGGCACCGGCGAAGCCGAAACGCTCCGCGAGCGCCGCGAAGATGAAGTCCGTCGAGTTCAGCGGCACGAAGTTGGCAGCGGTGGTCGGAGCCACGTGGCCGAGGCCGAACTTCTGTCCGGCGCCGATCGCGATGACCGACTCGTGCTGCTGGTAAAGGGCGGGCGCGATCTGCTTGGCGGGGACGGCACCCGGGTCAAGGAATGCCGTCAGACGATCGGCCTGGTAGGTGTGAAAGCCGACCAGCGGCCCGGCGACGAGCACTACCGCGAGCGCCACGACGCCGAGCGCGAAGACCGCCGTCAGATGGCGCCAGTCAGCGCCGGCGATGTAGAGGATCGCGAAGGCTGCCGAGACGAAGACCAGCGCTGAGCCGAGGTCGGGCTCGGCGATCACCAGCATCGTCGGGCCGAGCGCAAGCAGGATCACGCGCGAGACGAGCTGGCGACTCGAGGTCCTGCGCGAGCTGTCAACGACGAAAGCGGCGAGGAAGACGATCAGCACGACCTTCGCGATCTCAGAGCCCTGGAAGGAGAACCCGCCGACGGCGATCGAGCGCGTCGAGATCCCACCGATGCTTCGCCCGAGCGCCAGGACCACGAGGATCGCGGCGATCAGGAGCACGTAGAGCCCCCACTTGAGCTCGCGCAGTCGTGAGTAGTCAAAGCGCGAGATCGCCAGCATGATCACGAGGCCCACGCCAAGGTACACGCCCTGGCGGACCATCTGCGCGTGGCTTATTCCGCCGAGCGTGACGAGCGAGATCACGCCGAGGCCGATCGCCGCGAGCAGCAGCAGCGGATCGAGGCCGATCCGCGGCAGGCGCGGCGCGAGCGCGTCCGCCTCGCGGCCCTGCTGTGGCGCCTGGATCGCGTTGCCGACCATCAGCGGTCCGGGCTCGTCCCGGCCAGGAACTGCTTCTTGATGCCGAACCACTGCGAGAGCATCAGCCGCACCGCCGGGGCCGCCGCCGCCGCGCCGAAGCCGCCGAGCGGGATCGTGACGGCGATCACGATCGGGCGCTTGGCGTCCGGGGCGTAGGCGACATACCAGGACTGATCGGCCGTCAGTCCGTGCGCTCCCTGGTGCTCCGCCGTGCCGGTCTTGCCGTAGACGGTGCGCGGGAAGCTGCCGAACACCGCGTCGGAGGTCCCGAGCGGCGACTGGGCCGCCGCGTGCAGCCCGGCGGCGACGACGGCCTGCGCGGCCGGATCGATCGCGACGTGCTTGAACTGCGGCGCCGGCAGCTGCTGGACGAGGGCGCCGGACGGGCTGAGGATCTGGGAGGCGATCTGCGGCTGCCAGACCTTCCCGCCGTTGAAGATCGCCGAGTAGGCGATCGCCATCTGCAGCGGAGTGGCCAAGAGGAACCCCTGGCCGGTCGCGAACAGCACGTTCTGGCCGATCGTCCAAAGCTCGAAATAGCCCTGGGCGCAGCCGGTGACGGCGAGCTGGTTGCTCGCGTAGCGGGGCTTGGGCCGCGAGCCGGGGACGCCCTCGGGACCCTGGCAGAACTGCGCCCAGTACTGCTTGTTGGTCGCGTTGACGTACGCGCGGTCGGGCACGATGCCCTGAGCGCCGCCGTTCGGCGTGCCCGTCAGATCGATCCCAGGACTTCGCCCGAGGCCGAGCGCCCGCGCCTCGCTCTGGATCGCATCGCCGCCGTTGGACTGTGCACCGACGCGGTAGAAGTAGGTGTCCTCTGAGACCGTGAGCGCGTTCTCGAGATCGAGGTCTCCGTAGTCGGCGCCGCCCGAGTTGCAGAAGTTCTTCGTCGAGATCCTTACGCACGACCCGGCCCCCATCGAGGTCTGCGGCGTGATGATCCCCGCCTTCAGCGCGCCGAGCGCGGCGATCGGCTTGAACGTCGAGCCGGTCGGATAGAGGCCGTCGATCGCGTTGTCGTTGAGCGCCGTGGAATGCCTGATGCGCGCGTAGGCGCTCTCGCTGATCGGGGTCGCAAAGGCGTTCGCGTTGTACGTCGGAAGCGACCCGACCGCGAGAACACGCCCGGTTCTCGGGTTCATCGCGATGAAGGAGCCGCCCACGGCCGGGTTGTGGTTGAGGTGGGCAGCGGCGATCGCCTGGCGCACCGCGATGTAGCCCTCGCGCTCGAGTCCCAGGTCGAGTGAGGTGACGAGCTGGTCGCCCGGCGTCGCCGCGGTGACGGTGCTCGCACCGGTCGGATAGCCGCTCGCGTTGACGTCGACCTTCTCGACACCGGGACTCCCCTGGAGGTAGGGCTGGTATGTCCATTCGAGGCCTGACTGGCCGACGATCGACCCGGCCGAGACGCCCTTGAAGTGCGCGGTGCCGAGCTCGGGGTTGGCGGGGTCGCTGAGCTTGCTCGAGATCTGACCGACCGTGCCGAGCACGACGGAGCCGATGTCGCCCTGCGGGTAGTAGCGCACCGGCACCGAACGCTCGATCACGCCGGGGTAGTAGCGCTTGCGCTCGCCGAGATAGGCGAGCGTGTGCTCGCCGACGTAGCCGATCGGCGTCGGCGCGTAGCCCGGCGCGATGCTGCCGCTGTTGACGGTCTGCTCGATCTTTCGCCACGGCAATCCGAGCACGTGGCCGAGCCGTTTGAAGAGTGATGTCTGCTGCGCGGCGCCGCTTGGCAGATCGTCCTTGATGACCGCGACCTGCGTGGCGTTACGCCAGTTCGCGAGGACCTGTCCGTCGCTTGCGAGGATCGCCCCGCGCGGAGCAGGAAGCGAGATCGGCTGGACGACGTTCGCGGTGACGCGCGCGGCGTTCTGCGTGCCGGTCAGGACCTGCAGGTACCAAAGCCGGAAGGCGAGGATCCCGAACAGCACGAACATGACGACGGCGAGCACGCTGACGCGGCGCGTCAGCTGCGGCGGGAGCGGAGTGCGGCGCTGGAGCGGTGCCTCGATCACGGGCGCGAGAGCGGGCTCAGGCCGCCGGTCGTGTAGGCGCGCCGCCGGCGCCGACGCGGATCCTCGGGCAGCGCCGGAATCAGCCAGCGGCGCACCAGCGAGTAGACCGGGACGGCGATCAGCGAGTTGAGCGCGATGCCCAGGAGAATGTCACGGACGAGTCGCAGGCCGACCGGCGAGGTCGCCCCGAGCGTGATCTCGAGGATCGCGTAGCCGACCGCCGCGATCGCCGTCGCGGCGGCGCCGAGCAGCAGCGGCGTGAACGGCGCCTCCGGCGCGCGCAGCTCGCGTACGCGCCCGGCGCCATAGCCGACGAGCGTGAAGACGAGCGCGAACACCCCAAGCGTCTGCGCGAAGGCCAGATCGAGAAACAGCCCGACCCCGAATCCGAACGCCGCACCCGACAGGGCGCCGGTCAAAAAGCCGGCGCTCGCGACGACGAGCGGCGCGAGATCGGCATTGACGCCAAAGATCCGGATCTGGGCGACCGCCGCGACCTGGATCAGGACCGACACGAACGCGAGCGCTGCGAGACGCAGGACGAGGTTGGTCGCGTCGTTCACGGCGCCGGCACCGAGGTCAGCACCTGGACGGTTCCAAGCGACGTCAGATCCGCCGCCGGCGAGACGGTGACCGTGTCGTTGGTCGCGCTGACCGACGTCACCTTGCCGATCAGGATGCCCGCCGGGAAGAACGACGCGTTCTGGGTCGTGCGCTCGCCGGCGGTCACGATCAGGTCGCCGACGCTCACTTCGCTCGGCCGCGAGACGTCCTGCATCTCGAGCGCCCCGTTGTTGCCGGACTCGGGGACGATCAGCCCGAGTTCGCGACTCGAGCTGTCGCGCGCGGCGACGCCGGAGTTCGGATCGTTGAGCAGCGTCACGATCGCCGAGGACGGCGCGACCGCGGTGACGGTGCCGATCACGCCGTCGGGGTCGATCACCGGGTCGTTGACGTGGACCCCGGAGCCGCTGCCGGCGTTGATCGTCACGTTCGAGACCCACAGGCCGTCCGGCTGCTCGATCACGCTCGCGTCGACAGGCCCGTCGGGGCTCAGCTGAAGGGTTGAGTCGATGCGGTGGAGCTTCGTGGTGTCAGAGTGCGATTGCGCGCCCGCCTGCAAGGCGATGATCTTGCGATCGGCGGCGGCAAGCTCGCGGCGATAGGTGTCGCGCTGGCTCGAGGCGTGGAAGACGTCGTCCACCCAGTGGATCAGGTCGTGCACCGGCGTGAGGACCTTGCTCGCACCCGTCTCCACGGGGGAGACGACGTCGAGGAAGCCGCTCTGCACGGTGTGCAGAGCCCCGCCCGAGCCGCCGAAGCTCGCGCTGATGAGGATCAGGGAGAGGGCGACGAGGAGCGCAAGCAGCGCTCGACGTCGACGGACGGTCTTGTCTCGCACGGGCAGAAGAGGTGGGTTGAGGGGCGCATCAGCGTCGGCGGCGCCGGCCGTTGTTTGAGCCTTGGCCGGCGCGGTTGGTGCGATGGATGACTTCGAACTCCTCCAGGGAGCGGCCTGAGCCGACGGCCACGCAGGTGAGTGGCGACTCGGCCAGGTGCGTCGGGATCTGCGTCTCGTCGCGGACGCGCTCGTCGAGGCCCTGCAGCAGTGCTCCGCCGCCGGCGAGGACGATGCCGCGGTCCATGATGTCCGAGGCCAGCTCGGGCGGTGTGCGGTCGAGTGTGACCTTGATCGCGTCGATGATCTGCGCGAGCGGCTCCTCGAGCGCCGAACGGATCTCCTCGCTTGTCAGCACGATCGTCTTGGGCAGCCCGGAGACCATGTCGCGGCCGCGGATCTCGGCCTGGAGCTCCTCGGCCATCGGGAAGGCAGAGCCGATCTCAAGCTTCAGCTCCTCCGCGGTCTGCTGTCCGATCAGCAGCTTGTACTCGCGCTTGGCGTAGTTGATGATCGCCTCGTCGAGCTCGTCCCCGCCGATCCGGATCGACTGTGAGACGACGATGCCGCCGAGTGAGATCACCGCGACCTCGGACGTTCCGCCGCCGATGTCGACAACCATCGAGCCGGTCGGCTCACCGACCGGCAGACCGGCTCCGATCGCCGCAGCCATCGGCTCCTCGATCAGGTAGGCCTGGCGCGCGCCGGCCGACAGGCACGCCTCCTCGACAGCGCGCTTCTCGACGCCCGTCACACCCGACGGCACGCAGACGACCACCCGCGGGTGGGCGAAGCGGCTCTGATGGACCTTCTGGATGAAGTGCCGGAGCATCTCCTCGGTGACGTCGAAGTCGGCGATCACCCCGTCCTTGAGCGGACGGATCGCCGAGATCGTGCCCGGGGTGCGGCCGAGCATGCGCTTGGCCTCGATGCCCACGGCATGGACCTCGCCGGTCCGCGAGTCGATTGCGACGACGCTCGGCTCAGATAGGACGATGCCGCGCCCGCGGACGTATACGAGCGTGTTGGCCGTGCCCAGATCGACGGCCATGTCGCGGCCGCCGAACCCGGTCATGTAGCTGAAGAAACCCATCTCTGGCTGTGACAAGACGCGGGCCGCGGCACCTTCGCCGCGCCGTTCAGCTATCGCGCCGAGCGGGGGACGGCTGTACGGAGGAGGCCCCCCGACTTGGCCACGCAGTGTAGCGGCCCACCGACGCCGCGGCACGCGAAGCCCCGCATAACCGCTGCATTTGACACTTATCCGTCACCCTGAACGCAATGTTGCGTCAGCAGCGCGGGGAGCAGCTCGAGCAGTGTCGCGACGGGCAGCCCAACAACGTTGGTCCAGTCGCCGTCGATGCGCTCGACGAGCGCGCAACCAGCGCCCTGAATCGCGTAGCCCCCGGCGCGCTCGCGCCACTCGCCGCCGGCGAGGTACCACTCGATCTCGGCGGCTGAGAGTTCGCGGAAGCTGACCGCGGTCGCCGCCGTGGCGGTGCGCGGCGTACCCTCGCCGGCGACTGCGACGCCGCTGACGACGAGGTGCGTGCGTCCCGCCAGAGCGCTCAGCGTCGCCCGCGCCTCCGTCGCGTCGGCCGGCTTGCCGAACAGGCGCCCGTCGAGTGCGACGACCGTGTCGACGCCGAGCACCGTCTCGCCCCCGGCGCGCGCCACCTCAAGCGCCTTGCCGACAGCGTTTGCGAGCGCAACCTCGTGCGCCTCGCCCTGCTCGGCCTCCTCAAAGCTCGACGGACGGACCTTGAAGGTCACACCCAGCGCGGCGAGGATCGCCTGGCGCTGGGGCGAGCGCGACGCGAGGACTAGCCCGCTCAGACGCCCTCCGGGAAGAAGATTCCTATCTCGCGCTCGGCGGATTCGGCGGCGTCCGAGCCGTGGACGAGGTTTTCACCGGTCGCGATCGCCAGGTCGCCGCGGATCGACCCGGGCGCCGCCTCGAGTGGGTTCGTCGCGCCGATCGCCTGCCGGGCCGCAGTCACCGCCGACGGTCCCTCGAGGACCATCGCGACGAGCGGGCCGGACGTGATGAAGTCGGCGAGCTCGCCGAAGAACGGCTTCTCGAGATGCTCGGCGTAGTGGCGCTCGGCGAGCTCGCGGGTCATCGTCATCACCCGCAGCGCGACCGGCCGAAGCCCCTTGCGCTCGAAGCGGTCGATGATCTCGCCGGTCAGGCGGCGGCCATAGGCGTCGGGCTTGACGAGAATGAGCGTTCGCTCCATCGCAGAGGGTCTCCTCGAGGGTAGGGGTCGGGTGGCGCTACGGCGCGGGCGGAAGGTCGCCGGCCAGGGCCTCGCGGCGCCGGCGAGAGGCGCGACCTCCGACCACCGGCGTCTCGCAATACGGACAGACGCTCCAGTTCATCTCGAGCGGTCGCTGACAGCTCGAGCACGCGTCGCGCAGCCTGCTGCGGCAGTTGGGGCAGATCAGGAAGTCCTTGTCCACCTCCTGCCCGCACTGCTGGCATGCGAGATAGGACAGCTGCGAGAGCCGTGCTTCGGCGGCGGCCATCTCAAGCTCCCGCTCGCGCGTGTCCTCCAGGAACTCCGGCGGGCGCACGATCATGTAGACGATCGTGCCGACGAACGGGAACAGCGAGGCAGCCGTCGCACAGAAGACGAGCACCGGGTCGCTGATGCGCCGCTTGGCGTCGGCGCGCGTCCAGTAGATCATCGCCAGCCAGACGATCGCCAGGAACAGGATCACCAGGTTGATGGCGAGATTCACGCCGTTGTTGGAGATCCCGAAATAGCCGATTGGCGCAGGCACTTCGGGCGAGTGTAGCGGTCGCTACTACAGGAAAAGGCGGCCGAACAGGTAACCGAGGCCGACGAAAACCAGGATCACCGTGGCGACCACCAGCGCCACCGCGCCGACCATCACGAGCAGTGACGGGCCGTCGTCGTCGTTCAAAGCGCGGACCCTCGCTGCCCCGGCGAACGCAGCAGATCGGAGATCAGATAGATCGACCCGGTCGCGACGACGACGCCGTCCGCGCCGGCCAGCTCGCGGGCGCGCGCGAGCGCGTTGTGCGGGCCGGGCACGAGCGTCGCGGCGGCTCCGCCGATCTGCCCGACGAGCGAGGCGATCGTCGCGGCCGGCAGCGCGCGCGGGCTCGAGCAGGCGGTGCAGACGACCGCGTCGCAGCAGCCGAGCAGCCGCGCGAGCATCCGCGCGGCGTCCTTGTCGTCGAGGATCGACACGACCGCGACGAGACGGCGCCCGGCGGCGAAGCCGGGCAGCGACTGCGTCAGCGCCTCGATTCCGCCGTCGTTGTGGGCGCCGTCAAGCAGCGTCACAGGCAACCCTTCGAGCACCTGGAAGCGCCCGGGGATGACAATCGCAGCGGCAACCTCGGCGACGCCTCCCGCGTCGAGGTCGCGCCCCAGGAAGGCCTCCGCCGCGGCGAGCGCCGCCGCGAAGTTGCGGCGCTGGTAGCCACCGCCCGCGCGCAGCTTCACCGCCACGTCCTCGGGCGCAAGCAACAGCGCCGCGCCACGCTCGGCGGCGGTCTGGCGAGCAAGCGCCAGCGCGTCCGCCTCGGTGCCCGCGCCGACGACCAGCGTCGCATCGGGACGCACGACGTCGAGCTTCTCGCGGGCGATGTCGGCCACGGTCGGCCCGAGGTAGCGAGTGTGCTCGAGCCCGACATTCGTCAGGACGGTGACGCGCGAGTCGACGACGTTGGTCGCGTCGTAGCGGCCGCCGAGCCCGGCCTCGAGCACCGCAACGTCCACCTCCGCGGCCTCGAACTCGCACAGCGCGGCAGCGGTCAAGAGCTCGAACTGCGTGACGACGTCGCCTTCGTCGGCGGCCGTGCGGTCGACGAGCTCGGAGGCGTGGACGGCCCGCGCGATCGCCCGCGCGAAGCGCTCGGGCGCGATGTCGACGCCGTCGATCTGCGTGCGCTCGCGATAACTCAGCAGATGCGGCGAGGTGTAGCAGCCGGCGCGCAGTCCCTCGCGCGCGAGCAGCGCCGCGATCATGCGCGTCGTCGAGGACTTGCCGTTGGTGCCGACCACGTGCACCGTCGGATAGGAGACGCGCGGGAGGCCGAGCACGTTCAGCAGCCGGTGCATCCGGTCGAGTCCGAAACGCATCCCGAAGCGCTCGCGGGCGAGCAGGTATCGCTCCGCCTCCTCGGCGCTCCAGTCCTCGCGCGGCTCGGGCAGTGTCATCGCAGCTCCTCGAGCTCGGCCTCGAGCGCGGCGAGCTTGGCCCGCTCGCCCTCGACGACCGCCGGTGGCGCGTTGCGCACGAAGGCGTCGTTTGCGAGCTTTGCCCGCAGCCGGTCGATCTCGGCCTGCAGGCGATCACGCTCGCGCGCCTGGCGCTCGCTGTGCGCGCCGAGATCGACGCCTTCGAGGATCGCGACCGCGCCGCCTGGGATCGCGACGTGGGCGACCGCGATCGCGTCCCCGTCGCCGTCGAGCGAAAGGCGGGCGATTCGCGCCAGCAACGGCCCGGTTTCCTGCTCGTATCCCGCCGCCTCGATGCGCGCCGACAGCGCCACGCCGGGCTTGACCGCGACCTGCTCGCGCCAGTTGCGGATCGCCTGCGTCGCCGACATAACGCGGCCCAGCGCAGCCTCGGCCTCCTCGTCGAGCGCCAGCTCGGCCGCCTCGCGCGTCGCGCCGGCGAGGAGCCCCTCGCCGTCCACGCGCACGTAGCGCCACAGCTCCTCGGTCACGAACGGCATGACCGGGTGGGCGAGCATCAGCGTCCGGCGCAGGACGTGGCGCAGCGTCGCGTCGAGATCGGGGTCCCCCAGCCGGGTCTTGACGAGCTCGATGTACCAGTCGCAGAGCTCGCCGTAGACGAAGTCATAGAGCGTGAGGGCCACGCGCGGGAAGTCGTAGGCGACGATCCGTTCGTCAAGCTCCGCCTCGAAGCGCCCGAGGCGCGAGAGGATCCAGCGATCCTCGATGGCCGATGGCCGCGGAGCGGCGGCGCCGCCGCGTTCCCCGATGCCGAGGATGACGAAGCGCGCGGCGTTGAAGAGCTTGTTGGCGAGGCGCTCTCCCTGCTCGATCTTCTCGACGCTGTAGCGGACGTCCTGGGTCGAGGACATCGCGAGCATCCCGAAGCGGACGGCATCGGCGCCGGAGCGGTCGATCTCAACGAGCGGATCGATTCCCGTCCCAAGCGACTTCGACATGCGCCGGCCGTCGGGAGCCTGGATCACCGTGTGCACGTACACGTCGGAGAACGGAATCGCGCCGGCGAACTCGATCCCCATCATGATCATCCGCGCGACCCAAAGGAAGATGATGTCGCGGCCGGTGACGACGACATCGGTCGGGTAGAAGGCCCGCAGCGCATCGGTGCGCTCAGGCCAGCCGAGGGTCGCGAACGGCCACAGCGCGCTTGAGAACCAGGTGTCGAGAACGTCGTCGTCCTGGCGCAGCGGCCCGCGGCAGGCGCCGCAGGAGGCCGGCGGTTCCCGCGCCACGTAGGTCTCCTCGCAGGCGTCGCAGTAGTAGACCGGCAGCCGATGGCCCCACCACAGCTGCCGCGACACGCACCAGGGCCGGATGTTCTCCATCCAGTCCAGATAGACCGAAGCCCAGCGCTCGGGATGAAAGCGGACCCGGCCGTCGCGCACCGCGGCGATCGCCGGCGCCGCCAGCTCGTCCATGCGCATGAACCATTGCAGCGAGATGAGCGGCTCGATTCGCTCGCCCGAGCGGTGCGAGTAGGGCACCGAGTGCGTGTAGGGCTCGCTGCCGCGCAGCGCTCCATCACGCTCGAGCCCAGCGACCACGGCGGCCCGCGCCTCGAGCACCGTCAGGCCGGCGAAGCCCTCCCCCGCCTCCGCTGTCATGCGCCCGTCCTCCCCGATCACCGAGTGCTGCTCAAGACCATGGCGGCGGCCGATCTCGAAGTCGTTGGGGTCGTGACCCGGCGTGACCTTCAGCGCGCCGCTGCCGAAGTCGGTCTTGACGTACTCGTCGGCGATCACCGGCAGACGGCGACCGACAAGCGGCAGGATCGCCTCGCGGCCCACGAGCGCGGCGTAGCGCTCGTCGCCGGGGTTCACAGCGATCGCGCTGTCGGCGAGCATCGTCTCCGGGCGCACGGTCGCCACGACGATCTCCCCTGAGCCGTCGGCGAGCGGGTAGGCGATGCGGTAGAGGGTGTCGGTCTCCTCGCGCTCCTCGACCTCGAGATCGGAAATCGCCGAGCCGCTGCCGGGATCCCAGTTGACCATGTAGTGGTCGCGGTGGATGTAGCCGCGCTCGAACAGCTCAACGAAGACCAGCGATACGGCCTGCGCGTAGGCGGCGTCCATCGTGAAGCGCTCGTCGCCGTAGTCGCAGGAGGCGCCGAGGCGCTTGTACTGCTCGACGATCGTCGCGCCGTAGCGCTCGCGCCACGACCAGGTCCGCTCGAGGAAGCCCTCGCGGCCGAGCTCCTCGCGGCTCGTGCCAAGGCTGATCAGCTCCTTCTCGACCTGGCGCTGGGTCGCGATGCTCGCGTGGTCGGTCCCGAAGATCCAGCGCGTGCGCCGCCCACTCATGCGCTGGAAGCGGATCAGCGCGTCCTGGATCGTGCCGTTGAGGGCATGCCCCATGTGCAGCCCGCCGGTGATGTTCGGCGGCGGAATCGCGATCGAGTAGTTCTCCGACGCGTCGCCCTCGGGCGCCGGATGAAATAGCCCGGAGTCGAGCCACTGGCGCATCAGCGCAGGCTCCACCGCCCCCGGCTCGAAGCGTTTGCGCGCCCGCAGCTCGTCGAGATCAGCTGCCTTTGCCATTGCCTGCATCTGCCCCGCCAAGTCTACGGGCGCCCGCGCGGGCGCCCGCGCGGGCGCCCGGCTCAGCCGGTCTCTTCGAGGCTTTCGCCGGCCGCGGGCTCCTCGGCGACGGCCTCGGTGACGAGCGTCGGCGGCAGGTTTCGCTCGACCGTCTCGAGCGTGACGACGCACTTCTTCACATCGCGCCGCGAGGGCAGCTCGAACTGGACCTCGAGCAGGACCTCCTCGATGATCGAGCGCAGTCCTCGCGCGCCCGTCTCGCGCTCGAGCGCGCGCTCGGCGACTGCGACGAGGGCGTCGTCTGAGAAGACGAGCTCGATCCCGTCGAAGGAGAAGAAGCGCTGGAACTGCTTGACGAGCGCGTTGCGGGGCTCGGTCAGGATCGCGACGAGGTCACCGTGGGTCAGCTGGTGGACCGCCGACATCACCGGCAGGCGGCCGATGAACTCGGGGATCAGCCCGTACTGGACGAGGTCCTCGGGCAGGCAGCGCTCGAAGATCTCGCCTGCGTCCTTGGTGCGACGTGAGGAGATCTCCGCACCGAATCCGACTCCCTTGTGGCCGATCCGCCGCTCGATCACGCGGTCGAGGTTGGCGAACGCGCCGCCGCAGATGAAGAGGATGTTCGTAGTGTCGATCGTCAGGAACTCTTGGTGGGGGTGCTTGCGCCCGCCCTGCGGCGGCACCGACGCCGAGGTGCCCTCGAGGATCTTCAATAGCGCCTGCTGGACGCCCTCGCCCGAAACGTCGCGCGTGATCGAGGGGTTGTCGGCCTTGCGGGCGATCTTGTCGACCTCGTCGATGTAGATGATTCCCGTCTCGGCCTTCTTGACGTCGTAGTCGGCGGCCTGGATCAGCTTGAGCAGGATGTTCTCGACGTCCTCGCCCACGTAGCCGGCCTCGGTCAGCGCCGTCGCGTCGGCGATCGCGAAGGGGACGTTGAGGATCCGCGCGAGTGTCTGCGCGAGCAGCGTCTTGCCGCAGCCGGTCGGGCCGAGCAGCAGGATGTTGGACTTCTGCAGCTCGATCTCTGCGTCGTCGGCGGCCATCATCTGGACGCGCTTGTAGTGGTTGTAGACGGCGACCGAGAGCGTGCGCTTGGCGTTCTCCTGGCCGACCACGTATTCGTCGAGGACGTCGTAGATCTCGCGCGGCTTGGGGAGATCGGAGATGTCGAAGCTCGGCGGGGCGACGAGCTCCTCGTCGATGATCTCGTTACAGAGATCGATGCATTCGTCGCAGATGTAGACGCCGGGACCGGCGATCAGCTTCTTGACCTGCCGCTGGGACTTTCCGCAAAAGCTGCACAGGAGCTGCTCGTTGGAGTCCGTCGGGCGGGCCATGTCAATGCTCGGTGATCACCCGGTCGATGATGCCGTAGGCGGTCGCCTCCTCCGAGCTCATGAAGTAGTCGCGCTCGGTGTCGGTCTTGACCTCCTCGACCGGCTTGCCGGTGTGCTTGGCGATGATCTCATCAAGGCGCCGGCGGACGTCGATGATCTCGCGGGCATGGATCTCGATGTCGGTCGCCTGCCCCTGGAAGCTCGAGCTGACCTGGTGGATCAGGATCTTGGCGTTCGGGAGCGCCATGCGCTTGCCGTGCTGGCCGCCGGCGAGCAGCAGCGCCCCCATCGACATCGCGATGCCGACGCAGATCGTCTGGACGTCGGGCTTGACGAACTGCATCGTGTCGTAGATCGCCAGACCCGCGTATACGGATCCGCCCGGCGAGTTGATGTAGAGCGAGATGTCCTTCTCGGGGTCCTCGCTCTCCAGGTGCAGCAGCTGCGCGACGATCAGGTTCGCGATCTGGTCGTCGATCGGCGTGCCGAGGAAGATGATCCGCTCGTTCAGCAGGCGGCTGTAAATGTCGAACGCGCGCTCACCGCGCGACGTCTGCTCGACAACCATCGGGATCAGTGGGCTCATGGTCCTCGCTTTGTTTCGCTTGCCTGGCTCGATTCCTCCCGGCAAGTGCAAAGCAGCACCGCCTCCGGGGCCAGTCTACCAAGGGGTGTGAGCCGCTTTAGCGGCTCAGGAGCCGGGCGTCCAGAGCTTCTCGCGCGCGGCCGCCCGCTCGGGGCTGATCGCGACCGCGGAGGAGACGAGCAGATCAAGGGCGCGCTGCGCCGCGACGTCGGCGCGGAGGTCCTCGAGGCGATCCGCGCGGCGCAGCTGCGTCAGCAGCTTGCGCGGATCCTCGGCACGCCCGCCCTCGCCGGGCTCGGAGTTGCGCTCGAGCGACTCGAGCAGCTCCTCGTCGGTCGGCTCGATCCCCTCCTCGGAGACGATCGCGGCGATCACGGCCTCGGCGCGCAGGGCCCGCTCGGCGCTTGGACGCGCGCCCTCGATCATCTCCTCCTCGGTCGAGCCGGCGATCTGCAGGAAGGCCTCCTTGCTGACGCCGCGATGCGACAGGGCGTGCAGACGGTCATCCCATGCCTCTCTCGCGCGCGCGTGCGCGAGAGCCTCTGGCACCGATACCTCCGCCGCATCGGCGGCCGCGTCGATGACGGCCTCGCGGAACTCCCGCTCGACGGCGGCCTCGTCGGCCTCGCGGAGCTTCTCCCGGAGATCCTCGCGGAGCTCCTCAAGCGTGTCGAAGCCCGCGGCGTCGAGCGCGAAGTCATCGTCGAGCTCGGGCAGGACCTTCTCGCGCACCTCACCGACGGTGATCTCGAAGATCGCGTCGCGACCGGCGAGCTCGGCGGCGTTGTAGTCGTCGGGAAAGCGCAGCTCGAGCGTGCGCTCCTCGCCGGCGCCGGCGCCGGTCAGTCCCTCCTCGAAGCCCGGGATCAGGTTGCCGCCGCCAAGCTCGATCAGCTGCGCGCGCGCTTCACCGCCCTCAATCGCCTCGCCGTCGATGGCCCCTCTGTAATCGATGATCAGGTAGTCGCCCCGCGCGGCCGGGCGCTCCACCGGCTCGAGCCGCGCCAGCCGCTCACGGACCTGCTCGATCTGTCGCTCGACATCGGCTTCATCGACCGCCGGCTCGCGGCGAGCGACCTCGAGGCCACGCCAGTTTGCGATCTTTGCGACCGGCCGCACGCCGATCTCGATCGTGAAGCGGAGCGGCTCACCGTCGGCGGGCAGCTCGCCGAGCGACAGCTCGGGCTCGCCGACCGTCGTGACGGCGGCCTCGCGGATCGCCGCCGCATACCAGCGGCCGAGGCGATCGCGAACCGCCTCGTCGAGCACGGCGTCGCGGCCGAGCCGCCCGAGCACCACCGGCGCCGGCACCTTGCCCTTGCGAAAGCCCGGCAGGCGCAGGTCGCGACCGAGCTTCGAGGCCGTCGCTTCGAGCGCGCGCACGAGCTCTTCCGGCGAAACCTCGACCTCGAGGTGCACGCGCGAGTCGTCGAGCTCGCTGACCTTTGTGCTGACGGCGTCTGACACGGACGCAACCATAGCGGCGCCTCGCGCTCCGCCGCTCGGGTGAGCGTCTGGTCCGCCGTTCGGGCGATGCGCCGCGTGCTCCCGTAGGGCTACCCTTGTTAGGTGCCGCGCATACTCCGCAGCCGAGCGGCCGGAGCAGGCCTCCTCGCGGCGCTTGCGGCCGTCGCGGTGATCGCGATCGTGCTCGCGGGGCGCAACCACAGCCCGCGCTTTGACAAGGCGACCGCGCTGAGCCTTGCCGCCGCCGTGATCGCGCTTGCGGCACTCGCCGTCCGCGGCCGGCGCGCCTTTGCGGTGCTCGTCGCGATCGCGGTCATCGCGCTTGCGACCGGCGACGGCGCCGCGACCGTGCTGCCGCTGTTGGTCGCCACCTTCAACGTCGCGCTGCGCTGCGACCGCCGCGGCGTCGCGGCGGGAGCGCTCGTCAGCCTCGGCGGGCTGCTTGGCAGCTATGCGCTGCACAGCCCGGCGGTCACGACCTACCAGCCGCTCCTCTCACGAGCCGTCGCCGCCGGCATGGCGATCGCCGCGGGGCTGTACCTGGCCGCGCGGCGCGCCTACATCGCCTCGCTGCAGGATCGCGCCAGCCAGCTCGAGCGCGAGCAGCAGCTCCTGACCGAGCACGCCGTCGCCGACGAGCGCGTGCGGATCGCGCGCGAGCTCCACGACGTCGTCGCGCACGGCGTCAGCCTGATGGTCGTCCAGGCCCAGGCACTCGGTGCGCTCGAGGGCGCCGAGCGCGACGAGGCCGGCGCGCGGATCGCGACGGTCGGACGCGAGGCGCTGACCGAGATGCACCGCATGCTCGGCGTGCTTCGCCCGCAGAGCGACGAGGGCCCGGAGCTCGCGCCCGCACCGGGCATCGGCGACGTGCCGAGCCTGATCGAACGCGCTCGCGGCGCGGGACTGGATGTCGCGCTAGCCGTCGAAGGCGAGCCACGCCCGCTCCCGGCCGGCGTCGATCTGTCCGCGTACAGGATCGTCCAGGAGGCGCTGACGAACGTCGTCAGGCACTCGCGGGCCCGGCGGACCGACGTCAGCGTGCGCTACGCGCTCGACGCCCTCGAGCTGTGCGTCATCGACGACGGCGCCGGCGCGCTTGACGACAGCGGAGCCGGTCACGGGCTCGTCGGGATGCGCGAGCGCGTCGCGCTCTTCGGCGGCACGCTCGAGACGGGCCGAGCGGGCGCGGGAGGCTGGTCGGTCCGGGCGGTGCTTCCGCTGTGAGCGCTCACAAGCTGCGCCTGCTGATCGCCGACGACCAGCCCCTGATGCGAGCGGGCTTCCGCGCCGTGCTTGAGGCCCAGGGCGACATGGAGGTGGTCGGAGAGGCCGGCGACGGCGCTGCCGCGGTCGAGATGGCGCGACGGCTGAGCCCCGACATCGTGCTGATGGACATCCGCATGCCGGTTCTCGACGGCATCGAGGCGACGCGCCGGCTGACCGGCCACCGGGTCCTGATCCTCACGACCTTCGGCCTCGACGACTACATCATCGACGCACTGCGCGCGGGAGCCAGCGGCTTCATCCTCAAGGACGTCCCGACCGAGGAGCTCGTTCACGCGGTGCGGGTGATCGCAGCTGGCGAGGCGCTCCTCTCCCCCGCCGTGACGCGCCGGCTGCTCGACCGCGTCGGGCGCCGGCTTCCGGCCAGCGCGACGACGGCGCCGGCGGCCTTCGGCGAGCTCACAGAGCGCGAACGGGAGGTCTTCGAGCTGCTCGCCCGCGGCCTCAGCAACGCGGAGATCGCGGAGCTTCTCGTCGTCGGCGACGCGACCGTCAAGACGCACGTCTCAAACGTCCTGATGAAGCTCGGGCTGCGCGACCGAGTGCAGGCCGTCGTGCTTGCCTACGAGAGCGGGCTGATCGCGCCCGGCGCCTCCGTCTGAGGGCGGATGATCGGCGGCTCGCTCCACCGCGGGCGGGAGGGCCCGATCATCCGACGGCCCGATGACAGCAAGCGCGGCGCGCTGCAGACTGCACCGCGATGAGTGACACCGCGATCATCGAGACCAGCGGCCTGACGAAGCGCTTCGGCCAGCGCGTCGCCGTCGATGGCGTCTCACTGAGCGTGCCGCGCGGCTGCGCCTACGGTTTCCTCGGCCACAACGGCGCCGGCAAGACGACGACGATCAGGATGCTGCTCGGCCTGACGCGCCCCGATGCGGGGACGATGCATCTGCGTGGCCTCGCCGTGCCGGCGCAGCGCCGCGAGGCGCTCTCGCGGGTCGGCGCGATCGTCGAGGAGCCGAGCTTCCATCGCCATCTGACGGGCGTGCAGAACCTGCGCATGCTCGCCGCCGTCCGCGGCCCCGAGACCTTCGCCCGCATCGACGGCGCGCTCGAGCGGGTCGGACTGACGGAGCGCGCGAACGAGCTCGTGTCGCGCTACTCGCAGGGGATGCGCCAGCGACTCGGCGTCGCGCGCTGCCTGCTTGCCGACCCCGAACTGCTGATCCTCGACGAGCCGACCAACGGCCTCGACCCGGCCGGGATCCTCGAGTTCCGCCAGATGATCCGGGCGTTCATCGGCGAGGGGCGCACCGTCTTCCTCTCCTCGCACCTGCTCGACGAGGTCGAGAAGACGTGCGAGGCGGCGGCGATCATCGACGCCGGGCGAATCGTCACCGCCGGACCGATCGCCGAGCTTGCGCGCGCCCGCCGCGCCGAGCTGATCATCGAATGCGACGACCGCGACCGGGCTCTCGAGCTGCTCGCCGGCTCGAACGCCGTGCTTGACGCCGAACGCGAGCCCGGCGGCCTGCGGCTGACGCTGCGCAGCGCCGACCTCGCTGCCGAGCTGAATACATTGCTTGTCGAGGCGGGCATATCGGTGTCGCGCCTCGAGCCGGTGCGAAGCACCCTCGAGGAGCGCTTCCTCGAGGTCACCTCCCGGCTGCAGAGCGTGGCATGACAGCGACGATCTTCATCCAGATGGTCCGCGCCGAACTCGTCAAGGTCTGGCGGCGGCGCTCGATCGTCGGCATCTCCGCGTTCTTCACCGTCGGCGTGATCGTGCTCTATTTCGGGATCCAGGAGATCCAGCACGTCGCCCAGCCGGGCCGCTACGGTCCGGCCGGAGGCGTCGACAACTTCAACCGCGCGACGGTGCTCCTGTCCGTCTTCTTCGGCGCGCTCTCGGCGATCCTCGTCGGCACCGAGGCGGGTACGACGGATCTCGCGAGCGGGGTCTTCCGCGACCTCGTCGTCACGGGTCGCGAGCGGCTTTGGCTGTTCGCCGTGCGCGTCCCCGCGGCGCTGATCGTGACGATGGGGCTCTGCTTCGTGGCACTTGGCATCTCGATCGCGGCGGGCGTCGGACTGAGCGGCGGGCTGCCGGCGCCCGGCGCGAGCTACCTCATCAACTCGGTTCTGTGGGTCTGCCTCGCGCAGGCGGTGCTGTGCGTGATCGCCGTCGGGCTCGGGTCGCTGACCGGTTCGCGCGCGGCTTCGCTGACAGCCCTGATCGGCTGGCAGGTGATCGCCGGACGGCTGCTCGCGATGATCACCTTCCTCGGCTCGGCGCGCGACATCATCCCCAACATCGCCCTCGGCGCCCTCAAACCCGGGCATCAGCTCCCTGACAACAACGGCGTGACGATGGGAGCCGGCCTGGCCGTCGTGATCCTCGCGCTCTGGTTGTGCACCTGGCTTGCGGTCGGCGCCTGGCGGACGCGCACGCGCGACGCCTGAGGCGGCGTGAACGCGGCGAGTGCCGCGGCCGCCACCAGCACGCAGGCGAGCAGCGCGAGCTCCCCCGCTGTCGTGCGCGCGATCAGCGTCGCGGCGCTCCCGGAGGCCTCGCCCGCGCCGCCGAGCCGCCGAAGCGCCGGGATCACGCGCTCGCGATTGACCGCACCGAGGCCGACGAGCAGCCCGAGCAGGCCGGTCTTCACCGCGACGAGCTGCCCGTAGGTCGTGTTCGCCACCGCGTGGAGCGTGCGCACCGCGACGTAGGCCTGGATCAGCCCCGTCAGGCCCAGCAGGCAGAGACACGCCAGCGCAAGCGGCGAGAAGGCGCCGAGCAGGCCCGCCAGAGCCTTCGTGCGCTCGCCCGGCAAGATCTGCCTGCGCGCGAGTGGCAACACCAAGACCAGGCAGGCCAGGCCGCCGATCCAGATGCTCGCTGCGGCGACGTGGACGACGCTGCTCGGCACGAACGCCCACGCGGTGTCGCTCCAGGGATGCCCGGACAGCGCCGGCGTCGCGACCAGGAAGACGGTCAGCACGGCGAGGCGAGCGTGCCGGCCGCGCCGGAGCCGCCAGCCTGCAAGCGACGCCGCGAGCAGCCCCGCCTGCAGGACCCAGATGGCCTGCTGCCTTGCTCCGCTGACCAGCGCGGCGGCGACCGCGCTCGCCGCCGCGCCGAGCAGGAGGCCGGCGATGATCAGCGCGCGCACGCGTGAGCGCATGGCCTCGTCGAGCACCGAGGCGGCTGCACGGCCGAACACGAGCGACCCGGCGATGAGCGCGATCGCCAGGAAGTCGAGCGCGCGGACAACACCGAGCGCGACGGCGGTCACCGGTGCATCGTCGCCGATCCTAACGCCGCCGCGATGCGCCGGAACGGCGCGCCTGGGGCATGCCGCGGCAGCCCGGCCGACCGATCCGCACACCCCATCCGCAGGGCTCGCGCCGATCGCGTCGCTGGGTACCCAAAGCGCGCCTAGGAGCGAGCCAGCGGCCGCGTGATCGCGAACCACGTGGCGCCTCCGCCCAGCAGCACCGCGCAGAGGATCCAGCCGAGCGCGGTCGTCGCGACGCCGATGTACTTGAGGCCCGAGGCGAAGATCACGAACGTGATCGCGGGGCGGACGAAGCGGTCCGGCGCGCTCGAGGAGACGAGCGAGCCGATGAACACCGCCGGCACGCTGCCGATCACAAGCGACACGGTGACGCCGAACTCGACGTGGCCGAAGGCGAGCGCCCCGAGCGCCGCGGCGAGCGTCAGCGGGACGGCCTGGGTGAGATCGGTGCCGACCAGCTGGCTCGCGCCGATCGCCGGGTACAGGAACAGCAGCAGGACGATCATCAGCGAGCCTGAGCCGACCGAGGTGAGACCGACGACGAGGCCGCCGAGCATGCCGATCGCGACCGTGGCGAGCGGGCGCGGCGTGACGTGCTCGACGAGGCCGAGCCGCTTCTGGCCGCTGCGGCGGTCGAGGAGGTAGCGCAGCACCATCGCGCTCGCGCCGACCAGCAGCGCCGCGCCGAGCACCCTGTCGATGTTCGTCTGGGCCGATTTGCTGTCGCCCATCAGATGCAAGAGGTAGGCACCGAGGAACGCCATCGGCACCGAGCCGAGCACCATCCAGCCGACGAGCCGTCGGTTGACCGTCCCGCGGCGGAAGTGCACGGCCGCGCCGATCGGGCGCATCACAACGGCGGCGACCAGATCGCTCGAGATCGCCGTCGACGGAGTGACGCCGAACAGCAGGATCAGCATCGGCGTCATCAGGGCGCCGCCACCCGCGCCGGTCATGCCGACGAGCAGGCCGATAACGGCGCTTCCGAGGACTATGTAGGGGTCGACGTGCACGCCGCGACGGGCCATCGTAGACGACGCGCGGCGCACGCCGAACACCCGGCTCGCTGGCAACGACCGACGGAGCGGCGGAGCTCGCGCGCGCCCGAGGCGCACGCGGAGCGCCGCTAAGCTGGGTGTCGTGCCAGCGCCCTACAGTGAGCTTGGCGCGGCCGCGATCACGCAGTTGATCCGCGAGCGCCGGCTCAGTTGCGTTGAGGTCTCAAGCCTTGCCTCGCGCGAGATCGAAGCGCGCGACCCAGAGGTTCACGCCTTCACCGCAACGGCCGGGAGGGCTGCGCTCGAGCGCGCCGCGGAGCTCGACAACCTGCCTCCGGAGCAGGCCGCGCGGCTCCCGCTGCTCGGGGTGCCGGTGGCGGTCAAGGACATCTTCGCGACGGCGCGCCTTCCGACCGAGTACGGGTCGCCGATCTACCGCGGCTATCAGCCGCGCGCCGACGCGACGCTCGTCGTCCTGCTGCTCGCCGCCGGCGCGATCGTGATCGGCAAGACGAAGACCTCCGAGCTCGCCTTCATGGAGCCGACCGACACCCGCAACCCGCTCGATCCGTCGCGTACCCCAGGTGGATCCTCGAGCGGCTCGGCGGCGGCCGTCGCGGCACGCATGGCGCCGCTCAGCGTCGGCACGCAGACCGCCGGCTCGGTCATCCGACCGGCCTCCTACTGCGGCATCGTCGGCTTCAAGCCGACGTTCGGAGTCGTCCCGCTGGCCGGCGCGCTACCCGTGTCGGCGACGCTTGACACGGCCGGCCTCTTCGCGCGCAGCGTCGAGGACGTGGAGCTGGCCTTCGCAGCCGCTTCCGCGGCACCGGCGGGCCTCGCCGGCGAGCGCTCGAGCCGACCGGCAGGGCCGGCTGCCGAGCAGCGCGCAAGACTTCGCTTCGGCTTTGCGCAGATCGGCTGGGATCACCTCGACCTTGAGGCCCGAAGCGCGGTCTCAGATGTCGTCGAGCTGATCTCGCGCGATGCGGATGTCGAGGAGGTGACGATGCCCTTCGACGATCTCGTGCGCGCGCAGCTGACGATCCAGCGCGTCGAGACGGCAGCCTCGCTCGGCGCCGAGGCCGACTGGCACGGCGAGCTGGTCAGCGAGCTCCTGCGCTCCTACATCGCCGCGGGCCGCGAGGTCTCAGACGAGGACTATCTCGCCGCCCGGCGCCTCGCCGACGAGGAACGCTGGCGCTTCGATGACCGCATCCGCGGACTCGATGCCGTCATCGCCCCGAGCACGCTCGGCGTGCCGCCCGAGGGGCTCGAGAGCACGGGCGACCCGCTGCTGTGCAGGCCCTTCACGCTGCTCGGCTGCCCCGCGCTCGCGCTGCCCGGCGCGTGGACGCCCGCGGGATTACCGATCGGCATTCAGCTCGTCGGCGCCCAACACGCCGATCACCGCCTGCTCGCGGCGGCCGCGCAACTCGAGGCGGCGCTCCGCAAGTCGGGCGCCGCGGTCGCTAGAGTCGTCGCATGAGCGAAAGTGACGATCAGCAGTTCGATGCCGGGCGCGCACGCCGCCACGCCGAGGAGCGCCGCGCCGTCGAGGAGGGCGGAGGCGGCGAGTCCGAGGGGTTCGAGCTAGCCGAGCAGGAGTTGATCGACCACGCCTCGCACGGCGACGAGCATTCGCCGATGCGGATCATCCGCGACGCGGAGCAGAACGCGGAAGAGCCACTCGACTCCGTCAACGGCGAGGCCGACGAAGAGCACCTCAGCGACTGAGCGGCGTCTGCTCGAGCCAGCGCTGGGCGGCCGCGAGCGCGACGCCGCCGATCTGATGACCGGTGTCGGTCTCGACGAAGTCCGTCTCGAGTCCACCCGCAGCGAGCGTGTCGCGGGCGGCGCGGGCGAAGTCGACGCCGATCACCGCGTCGGCACGGCCGTGGGTGATGAACACGCGCAGTCCGTGGCGGCTCGCGAGATCGGGCTCGAAGCCGTCAACCTCGGGGATGAAGCCCGAGAAGGCGAGGATTCCCGCGGGCACCGGGCGGCCCGGCCCGAAACCGAGGGCGTAGCTCATGACGGTCCCCATCGAGAAGCCACCGAGCAGCGTCGCGGCGGGGCCGATCCCGGTGCGCTCCCACAGCTCATCGTGGAGCGCGGCCAGCTCCGCCACCGCCGAGTTGAAGGTTCCGGGGTCGGGATGGCCGACGCGCGGAACCAGATACCAGTGCGCGCCGCCGATGCCGGGCACGCTCAGCGGCGCGCGCGGAGTCACGACGTGAAAGCGATGCTGCGGATCGAGCGCCTCGCCGAGGCCGAGCAGGTCCGACTCGTCGGCGCCGCGGCCGTGGTGGAGGATCAGAAGGCCACTGGCCTCGCCGCCCGCGGCGGGCCGTTCGCGGTAGGTGAGCGCCACCTCAGCGCTCCATGCTCGCGAGATCCTCTGCAGCGGCCGCGGCGAGCTCACGCGCTCGCTGCAGCCGCGGATCATCCGCGCGACGGCCGAGGTTGAGGGCGATGATCCGAAGGCAGGCCCGCACGCAGGCCTCGGCGAGGATCGCGGCGGTGACCGCCTCACCACGCACCGCGCCCCGCGCGGCGGCGAAAGCCCCGGCGGCGAGTCGGGTCACCTCAGCAGCCGCCTCGAGGATCGCCGCGGGCGGATCGGCAGCAGCCGACAGCGCTTCGCTCAGCGCCGCGGCGTGACCGTGCTCGCCACGCGTGCGAGCGGTGGCGAGCACGGCGCGGTAGGCCTCCATGTCGCGTTCGGCAAGCGTGACGGCGAGGTCGCGAAGCTCAGCGGCACGCGCCGCGCGCGTCTCGATGCCCGCCGGGTCGCTCGGTTCCTTGGCCAGCGAAACGCGGCTGACCATCTCGACGAGCGCGGCCGCCAGCGCGCAGGTCGTAGCGGCGGCGGGACCGGCGCCGGGGACCGGCGAGCTCGAACCGGTCCGCTCCAGCAGCGCGGTCAGCGTTGTCTGCGCGAGCCCGTCGATGATCGCAGCATCTCACAGCCGCGGCGCGGCTGTGATGCGCTCAGCGGTCGTCGGTGCCGCGGCGCCAGATCAGCACGTACCAGAGGCTGACGACGCCCAGGAGGCCGAGCGGCACGACGAGCGTCAGCACCGAGGCGGTCAGGTAGTGAGCGGCGAGGGGAAGGATGGCGACGGGCATCTAGGAGGAGATCGGGTAGAGGATCGCCCAGGCAAGTATGCCGAGGCCGACGGTGAAGCTCCAGAAGAAGACGGCGGCATCGAGGCCGGGCTGGATCAGCCGATCGGGGTCGGCGATGTCGCTGTGCGGCGCGGGATGGCGGCGCGCGCGAAACTCGGTCGCGATGTGGATCTCAAGCCAGTAGAGGGCGCCGAGCACCATCAGCGTGTAGAGCGCCGTCCAGCCGCAGAAGACGCTGGCGTAAGCGCCGGAGGCGGGGCCGAAGCTCTGCGTCGACCATTCGATGCACTGCAGCACGACTGCCGCGAGCCCGAGCAGCAGCGAGAGCAGCGCCACGTTCAGCCAGCCCGCCTGCGGCGCGCGCGAGCCCTTGCCCATCATCCGCCCGGCGGCGACGGCGAGCAGTCCGCTCGCGACGAGGACGATCACGATCGCGGCCCCCCAGCCCTCCGACGCGCTCACGCCCTTGGGCTTCCACATGTGCTCGACGTCGAGCGAGCGCAGGTAGAAGTAGGCGAAGCCGAAGGCCATGAAGAAGAACAGCGCCGAGCCGGCGAGCATCCGCCCGCCGAGGAAGAGCTGCCTGCTCCCGACCTCCGGTGGCTCGGGCGGGATCTCGACGCCGAGCGGTACGGCCGGGACCTGGGCGAGCTCCGCGCTGCCTGCTGCCTCGGCCATGCTCAGCCTCCCGCCGGTACCGGCTCAGCGCGCGGCGTGAGCGGTTCACCGTAGTCGTAGGGGTCGCTGGTGATGACCGGGATCTGCTCGAAGTTGTTGACCGGCACTGGGGTCGGCGTCTGCCACTCGAGCGACTTTGAGTGCCACGGGTTCGCTTCCGCGGGCTTTCGCACGATCACCAGGGAGTAGACGACGTTGAAGATGAAGACGAGGATCGAGGCGCCGAGCAGGAAGGCGTTTATCGACACCCAGCGGTTCAGCGGCACGAGATTGGTCGCGTACGCCACGACGCGCCGCGGCATGCCCTTCATGCCGAGCACGAAGAGCGGCGTGAACGTCGTGTTGAAGAAGATGAACATCGTCCAGAAGTGAACCTTCGCCAGCCGCTCGTTGAGGCTCAGGCCGGTCATCTTCGGCGTCCAATAGTAGATCGCGGCGAAGAAGGTGAAGACGAGGCCACCGACGATCGTGTAGTGGAAGTGCGCCATCACGAAGAAGGTGCCGTGCGTATCGGTGTCTGAGGGGGCGTCTGAGAGGAAGACCCCCGAGAGCCCGCCGAGCAGGAAGTTGAACGCCCACGCCATGCAGAAGAGCATCGGCACCGTGAATCGCGCCCGCCCTCGCCAGAGCGTGCCCATCACACACAGGAAGATGAAGCCCGTCGGGATCGAGATGATCTCCGTCGAGAGCATGTAGAAGGGCCGCAGGTCGGAGTTGATGCCGCTGACGAAGAGGTGGTGCTGCCAGACGAAGAAGCTCATCAGCGAAACGCCGAGCATGCCGGCGATTCCGAGCCGGTAGCCCCACAGCGGCTTGCGGACGAAGACCGGCAGAAGCTCGAGCACGATCCCGAACCCGGGCAGGGCCAGGATGTAGACCTCCGGATGGCCGAAGAACCAGAACAGGTTCTCGAACAGGAACGAGCTGCCGCCGCCGGCGGAGACGAAGAATGACGTGCTGATCGTGCGGTCGAAGGTTGCCATCAGCAGCGTGGCGATCAGCGTCGGCGCGGCGAGCACCATCAGAGCTGAGGTGCCGATCACCGACCAGACGAAGATCGGCAGGCGCGACCAGGTCAGGCCGGGCGCGCGCATCGTGATGATCGTCGCGATCATGTTGAGGCCGAGCAGCGTCATTGAGGTGCCGACCAGGGCGAAGAAGCAGATGTAGGAGTCCATGCCCATGACCGCCTGGTCGTTGAGCGGCTCGTAGCCTGTCCAGCCGGTCGGGAAGCCGCCGAAGAAAACGGTCGATACGAGGATGAAGCCGGCGGCCATCAGCAGCCAGAACGTGAGCGCCTCGATGCGCGGGAAGGCCATGCGGCGGGCGCCGATCATCAGCGGCACGAAGTAGTTCGCGAATGGCCCCAGGATCCCCGAGGTCATCATTCCCATCATCATCGTGCCGTGCATGCCGACGAGCGACAGGTACTGATTGGGCCCGAACGTGGTGGACGTGTCGTGCAGCAGCTCGACGCGGATCAGCATCGCGTTCAGCGCGCCGATGAACACGAAGAAGCCGATCCCGATCAGGTACTGCATGCCGACGACCTTGTGGTCCGTGCATAGGCCGAAGTAGCGGCTCGGGCCCTCGGCCTCCTTCTCACGCAGCGACGCCGGGCGGCCGAACATCCGCGCGACGGGATAGTTGAGGAAGCCTAGGCCGATCAGGAAGCCGATCACGCCGAGGATGTAGGCGAGCATCAGCGAGACGTCGTTCTCGTCGACGTCGGCCTCGTAGTAGTAGCTCGGGCCCTTGACCTGGTGGCCGAGGAACCAGCCGAGGTAGTAGCCGCCGATCCCGAGCAGGACCGCCGTCAGCAGGTTGAAGCCGATCAGCCGCCGCCAGACAGGCCGCTGGACGGTAACCCCCGCGGAGACTGCGGTCGCGCTCATGTACCCCTCCCGGAGGGCGTCGGCAGATAGGTCGTCGCGTAGGGCGGCAGTTCCTTCGCGATCGGGGCGAACTTCTTCTGCTGCGAATTGATCCAGCTCTGGAACGCGGACGCCGTGACGACGCGGCCGGTGTCGTACATGTAGCCGTGCCAGATGCCGCAAAGCTCAGCGCAGCGGATGCTGAACGACCCGAGCTTGGTCGGCGTGACGTAGGCGATGTTGTTCTGCTGCGGATTCGCGTCCGCCTTGACGCCCAGCTGGTAGGCCCAGAAGGAGTGGATCACGTCGATCGAGGTGACGTTGAACTGGACGAGCTGGTTGTCGGGGATCACGAGGTGCGGCGTCTCGATCCCGCCGTAGCTCGGATAGCGATAGGTGAACATCCACTGCTGCGCGATGACCTGGACCTTGAGCGGCTTGCCGGCCGCCGGGAAGGCCGGGTTGGGGCCCTGGCCCGAGCCCGCGCCATCGTTGATCAGCTCCGCCGAGCCGTAGCCCGCGAGGCCGAGCACGAGCGCGGTGGTGATCACGATCCAGGCGATCTGAACGCGCGAGTCACCGCGGATCGCGGGTCCCTCGCTGACGGCCCCGGAGCTCTCCCGGAAATACATCGCCGCGTAGACGAGATAGATCACGACCAGCAGCAGGACCGGGATCGACATCGCCAGCAGCACCTCGTTGTCGGTGACGTGCCCGGCTGCCTGAACCGAGGCGTTGCCGGGCGGGATCACGGGCGCTAGCAGGATGATCGAGACCGGCGTGATCACGGCGCTCGAGAGCAACCAGATCGCCATGAACCGGCGGAAGTGGTTCGGCTGCGCCATGCCTACGCGACGTCCAGGAAGCCGTCCATGTAGCCGAGCGTCTGCATCGGCCCGCCGAAGGCGAACAGCGTCCCTGCCGCGCAGGGCACGAAGCACTGCCAGCGATAGCGACCCTTGCCGCCGGTGCGGAAGGTGAAGGTGATCGTCTCGTGGTCGTAGGAGAGCGCGCACGGCCCATAGCCGCAGGGGTTCTTCGCGCTGTCGGGCACGCCCGGCAGCGGCACGAAGAGGCCGAGCGAGGGAACGACGAACGTATGCGAGGCGGCGTCGGGGTCGATCGAGCGAATCGCCTTGCCGTCGAGGGTCTCCGTGCCGCCGACGGTCCCCTCCACCTCGGCGAGGAACGGGTTGCGCAGGCCCGAGTCCCCGTCGAACTGATAGATCGTGACGTGGACCAGCGAGTGGGCCGGCACCGTGAAGATCGTGCTGTGGATCCAGCGGCCGTGGCTTCGCACGAGGTAGGAGACCCAGTCCGGATGCTGCGGGCTCTCGGTCGGGCCGACGGCGGCGTCGGTCTGCAGCGTCAGGCTCGCCGAGCCCTTGCCCGAGGACGTCGCCGCGATCGGGGCGGGCTGCTGAGTTGCCCAGACGCCGATGTAGAGACCGATCAGCAGGCCGAGAAGGGCGGTTGCTGCGATCGAAGCTATGACCCTCGTGCGCACCCGGACCCCTCCCTCGGACCCTCGGACTGCCGACGCGACGACTCTATAGAGATGCAGTGAGAGGTATCTAAAAGAAAGATTAAGAGTTGTTCACTGGTGGCGGCCCGGTGGCGTCCTTGCGAACACCTGCGGCTACCGGGCGTAAGCTGCGCACCCATGGACGCGCGTCATGCTCGCTAGCGCCCTGTGGACGCAGTGGTCGGTCGACCCTACCTCGACGATCCTCGTCGTGATGCTCGTCGTGTGGTGGCTCGGCGGTCGCGGCCTGCCGGCCCATGGGCGCTGGCGGACGGGCGCCTGGTGGGGAGGCATAGCGACCCTGATCGCCGCCCTGAACTCGCCGATCGACGCGCAATCGGACGAATTCCTCTGGGTTCACATGGTCCAGCACGTGCTGCTGCTGACGGTCGCAGCGCCGCTGCTCGTCGCGGCGCGGCCGATGCCGCGGATGCTGCGGGCGCTCCCGGCGCGCGCGCGGATGGCGCTGGTCCACGACGTCCGGGGCGCACGCTGGGCGGCGCCGCTTCGCTTCCTCGCGCGGCCGTGGAGCGCGTGGGTCACGTTCGTGGCGGTGCTCGCCTTCTGGCACATCCCCTCTCTATACGACCTGGCGCTGCGCCATCAGGGCATCCACGACCTCGAGCACGTCACGTTCGTCGCCTCGGCGCTGCTGTTCTGGAACCACGCGCTCGCGATTCCGCCGTTCGCGACTGCGCTTGACTGGCCACGGCGGCTGGCCTACACGACGACGGCGATGATCGCGAGCTGGATCCTCGCGATCATCCTGGCGCTCGCGCCGCACCCGCTCTACGCCTACTACGTCGCGAAGCTCGCCCACCACGGCGCCCTGTCGGCGATCACCGACCAGCAGATCGCGGCCGGGGTCATGTGGGTGCCCGGTTCCGTCACCTTCACGATCGCGATCATCCTCGCGATCTACCGCTGGGCGGGCCCGGCGCGGCGCACGCCGCCGCTACGCGTCGAATCGGCTTAGTCAGTCGCCCGTGACGGCGACGTTGACGGTCCCGCAGCGTGCGCAGCGCACGCGCACCTTCTTCGTCATCTGCTCGGCATGCATGCCCGTCGCGAGCAGGTTGGCGCACTCGACGCAGGCGTAGTCGTCGGCGCCGTTGCCGCGGAAGACAGGCCGCGCAGCGTCCTCCTGGCGTGCGGTGCCTCCGTCGAAGGGCACCTCGCCCTCGCGGATCGCCCGCATCGTGATCGTCGCCAACTCAGAGGTCGCCGAGCTTGCCGGCGAAGTCCCTGATCATCGCGTCGAGGACGCCGAACACGACGCCCTCGCCCATCGAGGCCGCCTTGCCCGTGATCTGAGCGTTGGTGTTGATCATGCCGCCGCCGTCTGAGAGGACGAACTCGACGGTCGCGTTGGCGTGGCCCTGCCCGCCGGTCTCGCGCGACTTGACGGCGAGGACGACCCGGTGCGCCGCCTCGTCGCGCTCGACGACGTCGACGGTGCCCGCGAACGTCAGCGACATCGCCCCCATGCGAACGACGATCTCTGCATTGACCTGGTCGGGGCTCGTGCGCTCGATCACGCTGCCGCCCTCGACGCAGGGGATGACGCGCTCGAGGTCGAGCACCGTCGCGAAGCTCTCCTCGATCGGTCTCGCCGTCGTGAACGGGTGCTCGAGCGGGACCGCCATCGGCGCGTACTATAGGGCCGCCGCGTGTCGACTCACCGCAGCCACAGCTTGGGCCCGTCAAACGGGACCCTGACCGTCAAGACAGGACGAACCGGCGCCGTCGCCAAGGTCGGCCACGACCTGCTGCTCGAGGTCGCCGCCTGGCGGGCCACGCTCGAGCTCGCAGAGGACGTCTCGCGCTGCCGCCTCGAGCTCAGCGCCGACAGCAGCTCGCTGCACGTCCGCGAGGGCACCGGCGGGATGACCGAGCTCGGCGAGGACGACCGCGTGAACATCGAGCAGACGATCGGCGACGAGGTCCTGCACGGCAGCGACATCGCGTTCCGCTCGAGCGGCTGTAGCGGGGACGCCGAGCGCCTGCGCTTCGAGGGCGAGCTGACGGTCGCCGGCGCGACACATCCGCTGTCCGTCGATCTGCGCCTCGATCGCTCAGGACGCCTCCACGGCAGCGCGACGGTGCGCCAGACCGACTGGGGGATCAAGCCCTACTCGACGCTGTTCGGCGCGCTCAAGGTCGCCGACGAGGTCGAGGTCCGCTTCGCCGGCTCGCTGGATCAGTCGCGATAGACGGTCTGCGCGTCGAGGCCGCCCTCGACGCCCGCCGGCAGCGGCCCGCTGCCGTGCGCATAAAGCGCGATGTCGGCGATCGTGCAGGCCTGCGAGTCCGCCCCCCACGCGCCGTTGTCCCAGCGCAGCGCCTCGGGCGCCTGCTCAAGCGCTGCGCCGGCGAGCAGCTGCGCCTTGTCGCGGATCTTGCCCGCGGCGGAGGCGACCGCCGCGGGCGCGCCGGCCGAGGGGCTCGTGTTGAAGCCGTGCCCGGTGCCGAAGCGATCGGTGTCGGCGTTGACGACCTTGACGTCCAGCGGCGGCACGCCGAGCTCCTCGGCGACGATCGCCGCGTAGTGCGCCTCCTGCCCATCGGGCTCGGTCGTCAGGCTCAGCACCATCTTTCCGGTCGGATGGACGCGCAGGAAGACTGCGCGGTAGGCCTCGTCAGCCACGGCTACCTCCCCTCTCGGCGTTTGTGCGAAGGATCATCGCGCACCCGCCTCGCGCTCGCGCTCGAGGCGGCGCCGCTCCTGATGGGCGCTCAGCGCGTTGTGCCCCTCGAGGTCGCAGAAGGCAGGCTGCGGCCCGCCGCGCGGGTCGGGCGCAGCGGCCGGGCGCTCGCAGCCCGGGTAGATGCAGACCTTCGGCCGCGCGTCGCCGCTCATGCGCTCCACCCCGGCGTCGTGCGCCCGCGCGACGGGCGATCGCCGCTCGGCATCGCCACCGAGCTGCCCGCTACCGGGGTCGCGCTGGGCCACGCGTCAGCCTCCTCGGACGGGCCCTCCAGCCGCTCGGAGCGCTCGCGCGACGGACCGGACTCGGCGATCGCCTCGATGACCTCGCCAAGCGCCTCGAAGCTGTGGCCGCTGACCAGCGCGTCGCAGTGCGGCAGCGCAGCGACCATCCCGCCCGCGGCGACCGAGAAGCCTGACGCCGCGGCACGCGGGTTGACCCATACCACCCGGTGGGCGAGCCGGGCCAGGCGCGCCATCTCGCGCCCGACGAGCTGGGGGTCGCCGCGCTCCCAGCCGTCTGAGAGGATCACGATCACGGCCCCGCGCGCCATTCCGCGGCGGCCGTAGCGGTCGTTGAAGGTGCGCAGCGCCTCGCCGATCCGCGTGCCGCTTGACCAGTCGGGCGCGGCCGCCGCCGCGCGGCGCAGCGCCTGGTCGGGGCTGCGCGTCGCGAGCGCGCGCGTCAGCCGCGTCAGTCGCGTCGCGAAGACGAACACCTCGGCGCCGGTCCCCGCGCCGGCGGCGCAGGTCAGCAGCTGCAGGTAGGCGCGCGCGTAGGGCTCCATCGAGCCCGAGATGTCGCACAGCATCACGAGCCGCCGGCGCGAGACGCGGCGGCGGCGGTGCGCGAGCGCGATCGGGTCACCGCCGCTTCGCAGGCTCTCGCGCAGCGTGCGCCGCATGTCGATCCTGCCGCCGTGGCGACCGTCGACGTAGCGGCGCGTGCGCCGCGGCGGTGGCGCCAGCGAGAGGCGCGCCATGAGGCGGTAGAGAGCGGCGAGCTCGCCGGGCTCGAGCGCGTCGAAGCTCTTCGAGCGAAGCGCCTCCTCGTCGCTTGCGAGCGCCGGCACCTCGACCTCCTCCTCGGCCTCCTCGGGACGTGCCCCGGGGCGCTCGCCGAAGATCTCCGCCGCGATTCGCGGCTGACCTTCCTGGCGCGGCGTGCTCTGATCGTCGCCGTCCCCGCGCCGGCGCGATGAGCGAGCGTCGGGCGCGGCGGGCGCGGTTGGTCCCTCAGGCGCGCCCTCGGCGGCCACGCTCTCGCCGAAGATCTCGAAGAAGACGGCGTCGAAGGCGGCGATCTGCGAGCGGTCGGAGACGAACACCGCACGGGCCGTATGGTAGAGCCGCCGCCGCGCGAGCGGCCGAACGACCTCGAGCGAGCGCGCGAACTGCGCCGCGCGCGCCGGCGTCGCGGGCAGGCCGACCTGGTGCAGGCGACGGCTCAGTGCAGCCGCGAGCGGCGGCAGGTCGAGCTCGACCAGCTCGACGCGCGGCGTCGCGCGTTCAGTCACCGGCGCCCACGAACTGCTCGAGCCCCGCGGCGCGAACGACCTCCTGGTCCTCGCTGTACTTCAGCACCGAGCCGAGCGTTCGATCGGCGGCGGCGACGTCGAGCCGCTCGAGTCCGAGCAGCCGCAGCGCGGCAAGCCAGTCGATCGCCTCGGCGATGCCGGGCGGCTTCTGGATGTCTGAGTCGCGCATCGCCGCGACGGCGTTCGCGACGGCGACGGCGAGGGTCTCAGAGGATCCGCGCACGCGGCGGCGGACGATGTCGACCTCGCGCTCGCGGGTCGGGTAGGGGATCCAGTGGTAGAGGCAGCGCCGCTTCACGGCGTCGTGGAGGTCGCGCGTGCGGTTGGAGGTCAGGACGATCGCCGGCGGGTGGGTGGCGCGGATCGTGCCGAGCTCCGGGATCGTCACGCTCGCCTCGGCGAGCAGCTCGAGCAGAAACGCCTCGAACTCGTCGTCGGCGCGGTCGATCTCATCGATCAGGAGCACCGCCGGCCGCGGCCCGGGGTGCTCGAGGGCGCGCAGCAGGGGCCGGCTGATGAGGTAGTCGCGGCCGAACAGCTCCTGCTCGGAGAGCTCCCCCGAGCGCTCCTCGGCGAGGCGGATCGAGAGCAGCTGGCGCGGGTAGTTCCACTCATAGAGCGCCTCGGCGACATCGATCCCCTCGTAGCACTGCAGGCGAATCAACGGCGTGTCAAGGATCGCCGCGAGCGCCTTGGCGGCCTCGGTCTTGCCGACCCCGGGCTCGCCCTCGAGCAGCAGCGGCTGCGGCAGGCGCAGGCTGAGGAACATCGATGTGGCGAGACCCTCGTCGACCAGGTAGTCGACGGCCGCGAGGCGCTGGGCGAGCGTTTCGACGTCTTCGACGAGCGCGCCGATCTCCGCGGCGCCGCCGTAGGCCTCGGGCACGCTCATCGCGGCAGGACCCCGTGGTCGGCGTCAGCCGGCGAGGAGCCGTTCACGCGCCGGCGCCCGCATGCCGGCGCGCCTCGAACTGCGATCGGCAGCCCTCACAGCAGAAGAAGTAGCGCTCCCCGTCGATTTCGAGCGAGACAGTCGAGCCGTTTGTCGCGACCGCCATGCCGCAGATCGGATCAACGGCTGTCGCCACCCCGCCCGCATTCGGCGCCGACCAGCCGCTCTGGCGCCGCGCCGCGATCAGCTTCGCGAGGATCGAGACGGCGACCTCGGCCGGCGTGCGCGCGCCGATGTCGATTCCCGCCGGCACGTCGAGCGCCTCGAGCAGCTCGCCGGCGACGCCGTCGGCGCGCAGCTCGGCGATGACGCCCGACCCGCGCGGACGGCTGGCGACG
Source organism: Solirubrobacteraceae bacterium (assembly GCA_036267075.1). Classification (GTDB taxonomy): domain Bacteria; phylum Actinomycetota; class Thermoleophilia; order Solirubrobacterales; family Solirubrobacteraceae; genus Palsa-513. The sequence goes on along the minus strand of DATAWT010000047.1, from coordinate 44 downwards.
AGCCCGACGTAGGGAACGCCCCCCTCGAGCGCCGCGCGCAGCAG